>JAJEAL010000144.1 GCA_022822785.1 Candidatus Poribacteria bacterium | reverse complement strand
AAGTTTCCTGTTCTTTGCAATCGAATTGACCGATAAAGACTACCCACGCGGCACATACGCACAGTTTACACGAGAGGTCAACAAACGGTTTATGATGCCGATTGTGGTCCTCTTTCGCGTTGGGAACCGTCTGACCATCGGTTTTGTCGGTCGCCGTCAACACAAACATGACCCGGACCGCGATGTGTTAGAACAGGTTACGCTGATTAAGGACATCCGTTTGGATAAGCCGCACCGGGCGCATATAGAGGTTCTGTATGAACTGACACTATGGGAGTGCGCGAAGTGGGTGAACGCCAATAACCGATCAGAAAACTTTGATGGCTTACTCGCGGCGTGGCTTGCCCGATTGGACACCGAAGAACTCAACAAGAAATTCTACCGGGAACTGTTCGCTTGGTTTGAATGGGCGGTTGCTACGGGGAACTTCCCCACAGACAAAAATCGCACCTTGAAGCGGGAGGAGCATGTCATCCGCTTAATCACGCGCCTGCTGTTCGTCTGGTTTATCAAAGAGAAGGGACTAATCGCCGATGCACTGTTCAACGAGGCACAAATTTCCCCATTGCTGAAGGACTACGATCGAGAGGCCGGCGATTCCTACTACCGCGCCGTGCTACAGAACCTGTTTTTTGCCACACTGAACACCGAGATAGAGAAGCGTGGGTTTAGTCCACAGACAAACGCCAAACACCGCGATTTCTCACTGTATCGTTACAAGGGGCAGATAAGCAATCCCGATAAACTCCGTGTCCTGTTCGCCCAAACGCCATTTATCAACGGCGGCTTATTCGACTGCCTTGACAGTGAGGAGGCGACACGCGATGGCGGCTACCGGGTTGACTGCTTCTCCGATGAACACTACCGAAAGTTAAGCCTCTCCAACCGTCTCTTCTTTGATGCCGATCGTGGTCTGATTCCCCTGTTGGAACGCTATAAGTTTACCGTTGAGGAGAACACACCGATAGAGCAGGAGGTCGCTTTGGATCCGGAGCTGCTCGGCAAGGTGTTTGAAAACCTACTCGCCGCATATAACCCTGAAACCGGCGCAACAGCACGGAAACAGACCGGCTCCTACTACACCCCGCGTCCCATTGTGGACTATATGGTGGAGGAGGCGTTAGTGGGGGTACTAGCAGCGCAGGTATCGCCAACGGACGGAGATACAACAGCTTGGGAAAGACGGTTGCGCTACCTGTTCGACTACGCACAGGCGTTTGACGATGCGATCGAATGGTTCGATAGCCGCGAATCGGCTGATATTGTGCGGGCAATCTCAGAATTGAAGATACTGGATCCGGCGGTCGGTTCCGGTGCGTTTCCGATGGGGGTACTGCACAAACTGACCCTTGCACTGCGGCGGCTTGACCCCGATAACACCCGGTGGGAGCAGCTACAGAAGGAACGCGCCATCGAACGGGCGGCGGCTGCGTTTGATACGAAGGATAGACAGACACGCGACGAAGAGCTCACGGAAATTAGCAGAATCTTTGAGAACTATTCGGGGGATTTTGGACGGAAGTTGTACCTTATCCAAAACAGCATCTTCGGCTTGGACATTCAATCCATCGCCTGCCAAATCGCCAAACTCCGTTTCTTTATCTCGCTTGCCATCGAGCAGGAGCCGGATAGAGATGCGGACAACTTTGGGATTAAGCCGCTGCCGAATCTGGAGACGCGGTTTATTGCAGCGAACACGCTCATCGGTCTTGAGGGGGAACGCACCCTGACCAGCCCCAAAGCGAAGGTGTTAGAGGCGGAATTGGGCGATAACCGCGAGCGGCATTTCCACGCCACAACCCGCCGGCAAAAACTTGCCTGTAAGCGAGCGGACAGGAAATTGCGGCGAGCATTGGCAGCGGAATTAAAGCATATCGGGATGCCCGCCGATGATGCCGATAAAGTTGCCGCATGGGACCCCTACGACCAGAACGCAAGCGCGGATTGGTTTGATCCTGAGTGGATGTTTGGTATTGCGGACGGGTTTGATGTGGTGATTGGGAACCCGCCGTATGTCCGCCAAGAAAAAATTAAAGAACTTAAGCCAACGCTGAAGGATCGATACGACTGTTACACCGGCACCGCCGATCTCTATGTCTATTTCTACGAGCGCGGCTTTCAGATGCTCCGGGGCAATGGGATTTTGACTTATATCTCCTCAAACAAGTATTTTCGGTCCGCATACGGTAAGAAACTTCGTGATTTTCTCGCCCGTCAGGCCACGCTGTCTCAACTTATTGACTTTGGCGACGCCCCTGTTTTTACCTCCATTGCGTATCCGAGCATTATCACAGCGTCCAAAGCCCACGCTCAAGAGCACCACCTCCGTGCCCTGAGCTGGGAGCCGGGCCCGTCCATTGATGAATTTGGGACGGTTTTCCGGACAAAGGGGTTCACCATGCCGCAAAATGCCTTGACCGCTGACGGTTGGCGGCTCACCTCTCCCGACGTGCTGAATCTGTTGGAGAAACTCCGCAACGCTGGTAAGCCTCTCAGTGGATATGTAAACAATCAATTTTACCGAGGGGTTACAACAGGTTTGAACAATGCCTTTGTTATTAACCAAAACACGCGAGATCAACTAATCTCTGAAGACCCGAGGAGTGCCGAGATTATAAAACCTTGGTTACGTGGGAAAGATATAAAACGCTGGCAGGTCAATTGGGCGAAATTACATGTGATTTTTTCACGTCGAGGAATCCAGATTGAAGACTACCCTGCCCTAAAAGCCTACTTGAGCCAGTTCAAAGAACAATTAACACCCGGAATTACCGGTGGTCGTAAAGCAGGAAACTATCAATGGTATGAAATTCAGGACAATACAGCTTACTACCCTGAATTTGAAAAACCCAAAATCGTATATCCTGATATTGCTATGTCTCCTCAATTTGCTTATGATGAGAGCGGTGCTTATGGTGGAAACACTATGTACATCATCCCAACAAAGGAAATGTGGCTTCTCGGTCTGCTCAACAGCAAAGCCGTTTTCTGGTTTTACACAAAGACAAGTACACAGATTCGGGGTGGTTTTGTGAGGTTTATTGCTCAATATGTGTCTCAAATCCCTATTCCCACTATCAAAACAGCGCAGAAAACATCTATCAGTGAAATGGTCAATCAAATCCTTGCTGCCAAACGCACCACCCCGGACGCGGATGTATCCGAACTTGAAAAAGAGATTGATCAGATAGTATACTTGTTATACGACTTGACACCTGAAGAAATCGCAATTGTGGAGGCGGCGGAAAATGTCTGAATCACGGATTAGACGGATTCAGCGGCTTTTTTAATCTGTGTAATCCTTTATCGGAGTTACGCAGTTGAACGCTTGAAGGCTCTGTTCCGATAGTCTACGATTTGTAATTCATCGCCTATGAATATGCCCCTCGGTGACCAATGAATCCCTGATTATCGGGAGTCCGGACGGTGGATGAAGAAACGGGCGGCTACAATCTGAAGGGGGCAAGCCGCTGTGATGTCACAAAATGTCACATATTCTCACATATTTTGCATATTTTCGTAAGTCGGGGGCGGATCGTTGATGAACATTAGCTTTGATTTTAATCAGATGTCACAAAATGTCACAGAATGTCACATATTTTTTACCTGAGTGTGCGTTTTTGTGCGTTTTAGTGAGGTGATTCTGAACTCTGATTTATGCCGTTCCCCCGATAGATCGGGATGAAGACACGAGACCGGGAGGGGACTTATGAACCAGCTGCGTAAGTCCTGGGATTGTCGCTGATAGCTGCCTCTTCCGTCTGTAATTATTATTTTAACATATCGGAATAACAGATTGCAAATAAAAAGTCAATCATTCCGCGCTGCCTTGATATTCTATAGACATTGCGCTCCTCTGGAGCGAAAGACAAAAGACTTATCAGCTGGGCAGGGAGCCCCCATCCCTACAAGAAAACCAATGGACTTTCAACGACTAGCAATTTGTGTTAAAGTAGCGTGAGGTATAAACAAGAACGATGAGATGTAAAGCACGAACCCCTTTTATTTTTCGATGTCATAGAAACGCCGTTGAAAACAGCCCCTACTGCTCCGAGCATCAGAACTACCCACCGACCGGTTGGCGGTATGGCTTACTAACGGCTTCAAGGATTGCAACTGGAGTGGCTGGAGCCGCGGTTGCGGTTATCGGTTTCGCCTGCCTGAGAAACTGCCCGAACAAAGATTTGAAGGATGGCGAAGGGCAGCTGAACGGGGGGGCGCCTTTCGATTACGCTGTGCTGTGTATGGCGATTTACGAAGCAAAGGAGAGACTTTACATCTCCGCAGAAACGGGTAGTACCACGATTTTTATGACCCCAGCGGGGAGTAACGATGTCTATTTTTCCCGCATAACGGAGCCGCCCGACTGGATGCAGCTCTCCGCGCCTTCGCGTCGGAGTCAACTCCCGGACGGGCTAAAGGACGCAAGGTTTGAGGATGCTAACACAGGCTTTCGTGCAATGCTTTACCAGTCAAGGGACGCAGGGGAGATTGTCGTTGTTTATCGGGGGGTCAGGAGAACCAATATCCTCCAGGATAGCCAGACGTGCCTTTCTCAGGGGTTAGGGTTTGGCGCAGTAGTATATCAACAAGCTATCCAACTTGGCAAAGCAGTTGCGGAAGCGTATGGGGATAAGGTATTTTTCACGGGACATTCCATGGGCGGCGGTCTGGCAGCTGCGGCGAGCATTGTAGCGAATCGACCGGCGGTAACTTTCAATAGTGCAGGAGTGCATCCCGCCACCCTTGAAGGGTTTGGCTTGGACGACGCGACGGTTGACGAAAGACTGAAGTCTATTGTGAACTACTATGTGCCGGGCGAATGGCTGTCCACGCTGCAACGTCCATGTTTTGTCAAGAGTGCCGCCGGTATACATATCCCACTGCCAGATGTCCGGGGTCGAGTTTCTGTAAATGCAGTGCCTCCCAGAAACAAAGGACGTGGCAAACACTCAATCTCCTTGATTATCGCGACGTTGTACGATCTCGCACAATCCTCTTAATCCGCTTCTCACTCACGTAGATTTGCGTGGATTGACGCATTACGCATCACGTTTCAAGTCACTCACCTGTATTCGCAATGGCATCAATGTAATCCTTGACCCGCTGCTGATACCGAACAGGAATCCTATCCCTGTCTATCGCTTCGGCGTAGGCCCGCTGCGCGTTGAGGTAGACTTCCCGGTATGGCGTATACGTCGGCTCATTTTCACCGGTTGGTTTCTCTTGGACGGAAGCGGAAGCGGTAGAAAATGCATCCAAATCCGCAGAGGCACCGCTTAATAGAAGCGCCTCTGCGGGTTGCGCCTCCGACCGCATAGCGCCAACCTGCGTTCCTTGTGCCTCTCCCGTTCCTGATTCCTCGCCCGGTCCTCCATCGCTGCTGGCTACCCCTCCCGTCTTGCGCTCCATTTCGATACCCGCCAATCCGATATCTTTTCGGCTTGCCTTAATCTCCTCCAAAATTGTTTCCAACTGTGCCCTGTCCTTCGTCTGTTGATCAATCGCTAACATCGAACGCGCAATCTTCGCTAGCAGCTCAGGGTTGACCGCTTTTGTCTCAATCTCGTTCAGTTGGTCTACAATGCCCTTAGCGGACGAGTTACCCCTAAGCCGGTCCGCAAGCTGTTTGAGTAGCGCGTCCAATTCTGCCCGCTGCGCGTCTGTTAGCTCATCCATCTGATCCGCCAGTTTCTGTAGGTCTGAAGCGACCTGCTCTGCGTCCGCACCGCTAAGGAGTTCCGAACTTTCGCTGAGCGCAGAAATGGCTTTCACCGCCTGATCCACGTCATTTTCCGCTAGCTGGTCTTTTCGTGCCTGAACCGATTCACGGAGTTTGCTGAGTTCTGTCTGAGCAGCCTGTACCCCGGTACGTCTATTTCGCAATGTTTTGACAGCGTCCTCAACCGCTTTGGACAGCTCACTGTCGTCGAAACCGTTCACCGCTTGTTCAAGCTTTGCTGCAGCATCATGGAGCGCTGCCTGTTCTGCCGGTGTCGGGGGAGGCGGTACTTCGTACATACGCGGGACGAAAAACGATAATCCAACGAGGGCTATCGGGATGAGAAGCCACTTGAGCGCTGCTGGAACCGTGTAGGAGAAAGCGGCAGCGGGGATTAACCCGTGGACCGCTTGTGCAGCATCACGAACCTGCAAGGTAGCAAAATCGTCTGTCCGATTCTGCTGAATTGCCTCAAGGGCGGTGCTGAGACGTTCCTTCAGATTGAGACGTCGATCTACAAGGTGCGCCACTGCAAACGGATCTATTTTCTGTATCACGTTCAAACCAACGGCGATGACGCTTGCGACGACAACCGGCAGGAGCGCGGCAACCCCAATCGGTATCGACAACGGGAAAAATCGGTTGACCGCGAGCAGTATCCCGGTGATGAGCAGCGCCCAGAAGTTGAAGGTAGCCAGCTTCTGGAAGATACCCTCAATCCGCATTCGACGCTGGACGGCGGATAATTTATCCCGGATGATCTGTTCAGGCTGCTTTTGTGTTGGCCTTCGCATCATTTTTTACGTCCTATAGGACAGGTGGGAACCTCGGTTATACCTCCGCAGCCCAAGCGCGTCTTTCCAATCGCGAGTTTTGAGACCTCTCGTAAGGTGTCATCGGTGATACATGGGTAAGATGTGAGATAATCATGCCGTTGCGAGTGGTGAAGACAAAGAGAGGTGCGGCAAACTGCAGTCGGAGAGGGTCTACCTTTTCCCTGCGCTGCTTAGCCATAGTGTCAAACTTCTACACTGGGATTGCCCCTCCATGGGCTGCTATCAAGATCGTTATCTCGATTTGAGGACAATATCAATTATCGTTGGCTCTTGATGCGTTCTACTCATGATGTGTTAAGTGATCTATATGGTTCTGATTGAGTGTGCTCAGTTCCGACCTCACGTCCCCGATTTCGGCTCGAACATCCCGTAGGTCGCTTCTCATTTCATCAATGCGCTTGTCGAGTTGTCCAATCAACGCTTTGATTTGTCCAAAAAGAAAAAGCCCTTGCCCGATTATAACGGCAATCGTAATACCGGCGATAATCAGGTGGGATGGGCTCCAGTCTGTAAATTGCATTTCCTTCTTTCTTTTCGTGATTTCTTCCAGTTATGAAAATTCAAGCGTGGCTTGGTTTCTAAGCCTTATCTCGCTTTTTGATTCGCTTGCGATATCTTTCTCTGAACCGTGGCAAGTCGTTTTCTACACAATCACGAACAACCTCAGAAAAACTCGCACCAATCCGGTCGGCTTCTGCTTGGATTTTTTCCGCGAGCGATTCCGTGAATCCGATCGGTTTTTGGACCGAAAGCCTTTCTCTTATGGGGGGGTGCTCTCCTTCCGTTTTCAAGATATTTTGATAGTAACATCTTTTTGAGTATAGCACAACTCAAAAACAATCGTGATTTATGATTGATTTTCCATCGTTGCTTCGGTTATTTTATTAAGACGAATTAACTGCAAAATCGTTCACAACGAGACCTGAAATTTCTCCCCACAGACGGTTCAGCGAAAACCAATCAGCCCGGATAAACCTATAAGATAAGCATATCGTCGCAAAAAAACAGTAGCTTTGCGTCAATATATCAAAACTACGCTGTAAAGGATATCTTCAACGTGAAAATGAATCAACCAATCCCCAACTCAGTCCTTCACACTTTACGCGTCGCGGTTCACGCTCTCATATTGCTCATTATCATGCTTATCGGTGGCAACATGGGATGTTCAACGGATAAAACTCCTAAGCCCGGCCGCTGGGAAATTGTTCGCCGTGCAGATTGGGAAGCGCGATTTTACGATGTATTCTTCGTTGATGAGCATACCGGGTGGATTGTCGGCAATAACGCGGGAAGCACATTCGCAGAGGAACTCGACAGTGTGATTGCCCACACAACGGATGGCGGTCT
The DNA here is from genome assembly GCA_022822785.1 of Candidatus Poribacteria bacterium. GTDB lineage: Bacteria > Poribacteria > WGA-4E > WGA-4E > PCPOR2b > PCPOR2b. The sequence goes on along the minus strand of JAJEAL010000144.1, from coordinate 93,195 downwards.
AACATGGCGCCCACAGGAGAGTAATGTTTACCACCCGTTGCGAGCAGTGCAATTCGTGGATCGCAAAACGGGGTGGATCATCGGCGAAAATGGTATTATCCTGTACACAGCGGATGGTGGCGAGAGATGGGAACAGCTGGAAGGGGATACATATAATAATCTGTTCGATCTCCACTTCGTTTCAGCACAAGAGGGTTGGATTGTCGGTGATTTTGGCACGCTGTTGTACACACAGGATGGCGGCCAAACTTGGCTGAGTAGATCAGAGGGGATTGGCGAGAACTCGCTGCGCGGCGTCTATTTTCTCAATTCCCGGCAAGGTTGGACCGTTAGCCACCAAGGCAACGCCTATTATACGCGCGACGGAGGTAAGCACTGGACTTATCAGAGAACCAATGTCCGCTACGAGCTGTCCGATGTCCACTTCGTTGATGAAAATCGCGGTTGGATTGTCGGTGATAAGCGAACGGTGCTCGCGACACAAGACGGCGGCAGGAACTGGGAGTTTTTAACGCGCGGCTCGAATAAACGGCATGAAGAGCAGTACGGTCAACAGTTAAGGACCGGGGACGAACCGCTACACACCTTCCTCCTATACGCCCTCCACTTCGCCGATGCCGAGAACGGTTGGATTGTCGGTGACTTGGGCGCCATCTTGCACACGAACGATGGCGGACGTACATGGAAGCACCAACGGGGTGGGGCGACCCAGCTGCCCGGAGCCGATGTCGTTTTACTAGGCGTCCATTTTGTCAATGCTCAGCTCGGTTGGACTGTCGGCGAGTTTGGAGCGATCTGGCATACGAAAAATAGCGGGAGAACGTGGGCACTTCAATCCGCGCCCAGCTATCTGCTCACAGACCTCCATTTTATCAACGATAAAATTGGATATGCAGTGGGCGACCGTGGAGAGGTGCTCCGCACAGACGACGGTGGGTTGCACTGGCAGTCGCAAGATAGTGGAACGATGGAGTGTTTCGGGTCAACACATTTTATCAACGACAAGGTTGGCTGGAGCGTTGCGGAATGGGGGACGATTATCCATACTACCGACGGTGGCAAGACGTGGGCGCAGCAAGAGACCAATACGGAAAATAACCTTCTCGGCGTTTCTTTTGTTGATCGACAGCACGGGTGGGCGATCGGTCACAGCGGGGAGATTCTGCACACCGCAAACGCCGGTAAAACGTGGCAGAAGCAACGGAGCGGTGTCAACCGCCACCTCTTTGGAGCCCACTTCATTGACACGCAAACCGGATGGGTTGTGGGGCAAGGCGGGGTGATCCTTCGCACTTGGGATGGCGGTCAAAAATGGAATTTACAAGCCCAACTCGGAGAGATATGGCTCTCTGGCGTTTACTTTACGGACTATCTAAACGGTTGGGTTGTTGGCATTGACGGGTTGGTGCTCCACACCACCGATGGTGGACGCACATGGAAACGTCAAAAGAGCTACGTGGATAGCTTTCTGAATAGTGTCTTCTTCCTCAACCCAAATCTCGGTTGGGCGGTCGGCGGCGAAGGCACGGTTATCCGAACCCTTGATGGCGGCGAGAACTGGCGTCCGCAGATGTGCGAGAGCCACTTCAACCTGAACTCGATTTATATGGCGGATGCTGAAACGGGTTGGATTGTCGGAGATCTTGGCGTGATGTTGAAATATGTCGTCGCAGATTAGGTAACGACGATTCCATGATAAGTAGTACGTAGGTTGGGTTGAACGGGAACCGTGAACCCCAATACCCAATTCGGTAGGGGTTGTGTAAGAGGGGATTCCGATTCCCGACTATTACTGCCTAGCCGTGAAAAGTGAAGCATGAAACGTACTAGGCGCGGCTCTTCACATTTTACGTTTCACGCCTCACACTGTAACAACGTACTAGACAACTGCTGACAATCCGCCATCGATATTAATCGCGGTCCCCGTTATATACGCAGCGCGATCCGAGACGAGAAAAGCGACGAGATCACCGACCTCAGTGGGTTCACCTAAGCGACCCAGCGGATGCTCCGCTCCCCTCGCTTCCCAATACTCCTCAATCGTACCGGGTGAGCCGGCCGCCTGCCAAGACCGCTCGCCCTGTGCGCTCTTGATTGAGGTCAAACAGACAGTGTTGACAAGGATGTTATCGGCGAGCAGCTCTTTGGAGAGCGCTTTGGTCATCGCAATACCCGCCGCCCGGCTGACAGAGGTCGGGACCGATCCCGCGTCCGGCTGTTTGCCGCCGGGATGCGTGACATTGATAATGCGTCCGCCGCCCGTCGGCCTCATGTGAGGGATAGCCAACCGCGCACAGCGCACCGCGCCCATCAACTTCAGATCGAGATCCTCGTACCACTCCGCATCGGTGACCTGCTCAAAATTGCCGCCCGCAGACTTCCCGGCATTATTGACCAGAATATCGATCTTGCCAAACGTATCAACCGTTTGGTTGATGAAATTTTCGAGTGTTCCGGGGATTGTCACGTCAGCGGCGACAGCGAGCACCTCGCCGCCCGTCGATTCACGAATTTCATCTGCTGCTTCTTCCAAGACATCCTCGCGTCGGGCACAGATTGCAACCTTTGCGCCCTCTTCGCAGAGCCGTTGGGCTATTCCTTTGCCAATACCTTCGCTGCCGCCTGTGATGACGGCGACCTTTCCTGTTAATCCCAAATCCATGGTAAGCCTCCTACGATTGGGTTAGGGGTTCGCTTGCTAAATCCTCTGATTTACGTACACTTACCCCGACGTATATTAAATTTGACTTTTCTCATAAGTGTCAATCCAGAGCGGAATCGTTACAATGGATGGTCGGGTGCACCGGTGCGTATCACACGCCTGATAACGCCCATCCACGTTCAGCGGGTTCGAGCTGTACCTCCACATCGAAGGCGTTTCCGGAGGAGACAGCCCGTTTTCTTTTTATCTATTCTCACAGATCAAGGATAGAACCGTCAACATCGAAAGCGCTCCATTTCCCTCGTGATGAATCTCCTGAGAGCGAGCGGATATAATCTTCGTTCAGCGAAACGCCCCATCCCGGTCCCTGCGGCACTTTCAGATGTCCATCGACCGGCTTCTCTTCAAATCCGATTAGAAGGTTCTTCCGTTCGGGATTGTTTCCGTTCGGAACTTCTTGGATAAGAAAGTTTGGCACAACCGTATCTAAGTGCAGGCAGATTACTGTCGATAGCGGGCTCAACGGGTTATGTGGTGCGATTGTGGCGAAAAAGGCGTCCGCCATCGCCGCAATTTTGAACGCTTCCATGATGCCGCCGCAGGTACAGATATCCGGCTGGACGACATCCACAGCGCCCTTGACAAGATACTCACGGAAGGGATAACGTGTATAAAGCCGCTCACCCGTTGCAATTGGCACACCAGCATTCCGACGCAGCGTTGCCATCGCATCGATCGATTCCGGGAGCACCGCCTCCTCGAAAAAGAGGATGCCGTAAGGTTCGATCCGTTTCGCCATCTCCATGGCGTTGACCGGGTTCAGTCTGCCATGTCCGTCAATGGCAATCGGCACTTCATCACCGACCGCTTCGCGGACCGCTTTAACTATCGCTTCGACTTTTTTGCCGTGAGCAAGGCTGAAGGCGGGTCCCGTCGGATCGAACGGCGTGAATTTCAGCCCACCCCACCCGTTTGCAATACGCTGTGCAGCTGCCTCCGCCCAAGATTCTGGCGTACTCCCACCAATCCAGCAGTACACCTTCACCTGATGCCGGTACATTCCCCCTATCAACTCATACACCGGAACGTTCAGGGCTTTGCCTTTGATGTCCCATAGCGCGTGCTCAATGCCGGACAGCGCTCCGATGAGCACCGGACCGCCTCGCCAGAAGGCGTTGCGATAAATCATCTGCCACAGCTTCTCTACCTGAAAGGGGTCTTCTCCAATCAGTACATGTTCGACATCTCGCAACGCGCCCATCAATGCGCCCTCTTTCCCTGAGCAGGACGCTTCACCGATGCCCACGATACCTTCATCGGTGTGCAGCTTAACGTAGATATATGCCCGCCCCTGATATTGCGCGGGGAGAATTTCGAGTTGCGTAATTTTCATATCGTTTCAATCCTTTATCCATAAATTTAAATTTAGGTTCTGTTGACGTTTCATCGTAACCAGATAATAGAGAGGCACAAATCGGTTCACTAACGTAGAACCCCCAGAAAAGAAATCGAGTTTTGAAGAAAAAACTCAGTTTCTGGTCTCCTTTCCAGTGACTTGAGCGTTTCTCGTGACAGCAAAAGCAAAATGTTAACATGCCCTAGCAAGCCGCTCAGAATTTTGCTTTGACAACTTTGCTGAAACTTCAGTATGATAAGGTGTCCCTGCTGCAATGGGACGATTGAAATAAGCATTCGATTAACATAAACAGGACTCATCTTACCCGATTCATCGAACATATCGGGGCAAGGATGCCCCTTCCACACCCCTCACAAGCAGGAGGGAGGGCTTTGACCATTTAACTGCGTAAGTCCTAAAAAAGAGAGACGGAGGTCTCAAGTGACATCGACACAGAGAGAATACGCCACAGGTTCTCAAATTCTGAGCGAGTATGTGGGTTCACTTTTCCTCGTGATGGCGGCAATCTCGCCAATCATCCTTTTCCATCAAGCGTTGGAAGCCGGAATCGGTATGGCGGTTCTTGCTGATGCGCTTGCCGTTGGATTTATTCTTTTTGCCCTCATTGAAATATTTGGTCCCATCAGCGGGGCCCATTTCAATCCCGCGGTAAGCCTCGCAATGGCCCTTGACGGCAAAATCGGTTGGAAACGCGCATCAATCTATGTTCTGGCACAGGTCGCCGGTGGACTGACAGGAACGGTCTTTTCACATCTGATGTTTTATCATAAAATTCCCAAACTAATCGCTGTTGCTGAAGTATCGCGTGCAGGAGGGAACTATTTTGCCGAGATTCTCGGCACTTTTATCCTCGTTCTCGCAATTTTCCTTCTGGTGCACCACCAATCAGATAAACTCTCCTTGGTGGTCGGCCTGTTGGTTGGCGGACAGTTAATCGCCACATCAAGCACCATGTTTGCTAATCCGCAAGTCACCTTGGCGCGGATGTTCACCTACGCGGCGGCGGGTGTGACCCCCATCGATGGTGCGGTGTTTATCCTGATGCAGCTTATCGGCGCAGGGCTCGCCGTACTAGTCTTCAAAGTGGTGACGAAGAGACGAATCGAGGCGTAGCCCCTTACTACTGTTTTAGCTATCGGCGGCGTCGGGGGGCCACGGATCCAATGTCGATCCGCTGGGTTCCGGCCCCATCGGTCGAATCGGCAGCTCCGTATAGGAACGATAGGAGAGGTCTGCCAAGTGTGGCGTTTCGAGGCGGACATGTCCCTCATACCGTGAGCGCATCGCCGCGTCCAAAACACCGGTTGTCAACAGTGTCCGCTCAACCGGATATCGGGGCACCCCTGTGAGGAACATCTCTTCGATGTTAAGGCTGAGATAGCTGAAATGCCCGTGGGGCCCCCCACCTTGTAGACGGAATTGGGCACCCTGAACCTCGCCGTTGGTTTGTCCTGCATAGGCGAAACTGCTGACGTAACCGTTCAGCATCAACATCGCTGACTGGAATCCATCGCTGTGCTCGATGAGGAAGACAGCGGGGTTGTCGCAATGGTCTTGGGGGTTACCCGCCGGCTTATCGGGGATTGGCGCACACGCTGCTGCTGCCAATTCGGGCGACCAGCGGCCCTCCGCTGCCGCTTGCCAAACCGCTTCACCTTCCAAACACTGAACAGCGACCACACCGGACTCGCCGCCGGTACGCCGCTCGATCATACACTGTAGCGTCTCTAGGGCGTGGAAACCGTAGGACTCGATGCCGCCGTGGCCTATCCCGATCGCAGCCGCTAACGGAGTATCAAGATCGTACTCAAGGAACGGATTCCGCCAGCAGGTCGGCAGGGATGAGCCCGCCATAAAGGGGACATTGAGCTCCTTAGCGCGGTCATACATCCATTTGGCGTCGGGCCAATTATACGAAAGATGCTTGTCGCAGAAAACCGGGACCGACCGCCCACTTGATGCGAAGACGCCGCAGATCTGCTCAAACAGATAGCGGCGCGGGTACATGTGCTGCTCAAGCTCGTTGTAAGGGTAATCGCCGTGCTCCCCAATCAGAAGGACACCATCGACAGCAAGTTCTCTCCCGCCAAGCGTTAGCGCCTGACGAATGCTCTGATAGATTGGGACGCTATGTGATTCGGCAAGCTCACGTCCAATGTCCCGTGGGTCAATCTGATCTAGATAGATTGAAACCAAATTGACGCGCGGCTCTTGAAGTCCATCATCGGTCGGGAATCCCTTCATATATTTCGTAGCGATTACATCTGCATGAGAGAGTGGATAGTATGTGGTGATAACGGCTGCTATCTTTTTGCGATCGGACATTTTGGTGCACCTTTCGTTAAAATGGAATGTTAGATTTAGGTGGATCGTGTGGAATAATGTGCTATAATACCGTGTAAACGGATACTATTAGAGGAGACGAATATGGACACGGATACGCTGCAGATCATAATTATGGTCGCTGGTTTTGCCATCACGATTATCACCTTTCTCTTGAAATTTCCGAGTCGAGATGAGATGAATAAGCGGTTTGATGATACGAATAAGCGGTTTGATGATATGAATCGGCGGTTCGATGATGTGAATCAGAGGATCACTGATATGAACCAACAGTTCAATGAAAGGATTGCCGACCTGAACCAACGGTTCGATGAAAGGATTACCGATCTGACCCAACGGTTCGATGAAAGGATTACTGATATGACCCAACGGTTCGATGATATGAATAAACGGTTCGATGATATAAATAGACGGTTCGACGATATGAATCAAAGGCTCATTGATTTGAGTGCAGATGTGAGAAACATCTATCACATACTCATACAGGGAAAACTAGGAGAATCAGAGAAAGACGATTAATCTCCTTCCGAATCCTCCTCCCTTTCGTCGTCACATATCCTCCCACCGAGCGGTAATAGACCTAAGTCCCACTTGTCACACCCTAACCAGCATTATCTCAGCCATCTCAATAGATTGATTTGCGCTGAGAGAAACCGAGTTTTTGCCAAAAACTCGGTTTCTGCTGCATCATTTCTTAAGATAAGCAGAAAGACTTTTATCAGCCTTGAACGACAGGGTTCCGCAAAACACCGATATTCTCAATTTCGACCTCAACGACATCTCCATCAACTAATTTCTGATCGGGGTGTCCAACGCCTGCGGGTGTGCCTGTTGAGATAATGTCGCCCGGTTCAAGTGTGACTAACGTTGAGGTAAATTCCACAATTTGTGCACAGTTAAAAATCATGTGTCCCGTGCTGGCATCCTGTTTCGTTTCGCCGTTGACACGGCAAGAGATACGCAGATTGTTCGGATCCGGAATCTCATCCTTTGTTGTCAAACAGGGCCCGACCGGCGCGAAGGTATCGAACCACTTCCCGTTGAGCCAATCAAACCATTCATCGCCATCCCGATCTACGCGACTGTCCTTCACTTTTAGCTCTCGCTCAGAAACGTCGTTGACCGCAGTGTATCCTGCGACATAATCGTAGGCTTCATCAGCGGAGATAAACTTCCCACTTTTGCCCATGACGATGCCAATCTCCGCTTCCCAGTCGGTAAAGACACCGTTGGGCGGGATGATAATCGGTTCTTCATGTGCAACTATCGTCGTGGTCGGCGGTTTCATGAACACACGCGGCGTTGTCTCCAACCGGCTCAAGGCGACGCCGCCGCCCTCCTCAATATGCGAGGCGTAGTTCCCGGCGAGCAGCAACAACTTCTTCGGGTTGGGAATGGGTGACAGCAGCGGATCCGTGCTCCAGACCGCTTTCTCTGGATTTTCCGCCGCCACGTTGATTGCGTGTGCCGCCGCGTCAAACGCTCGTTCTCCACCTTCGAGGAACGCAATCATACCGGTTAAGAGTGCCGGCAATGCGTCATCTGTGACCGCCGCTTGATAGGTGGCTTGCAGGTCCAAAACCTTACCATCGATTGAGGCACCCAATTTGGGACCATCGGAACTCTGGAAACTGACTAATTTCATATGATCTCCTTTAATTGCTTTTTTGGATTGAAATTACTTACAAATGTAAACTGTAGTGGATCTTAGAATTAATGAGACACTCCAAACCGACTCACCTTGCCCCCAGATCCGGTAGATGCGGTTTTTAACCGCACCGGATCCCGATGAATCGGGATAAATCGGGAACAGTGCCTACCATACGCGGGGAGCGAAAGCGTCTATCTGTTTTTAGGATTTACTATATAAAGCCGAGATAGGCTTCCGCTGCGGGCGCAACATATAGATGGTTAAAGTTCGATTCACTCCCCTCTATTCTTTAGCGCGGGATAGGGAGTAATCTCTGCTATTATGACGAAGGGGATTATAGCAAATTCGCTAATTCAAGTCAACGACAATATAGTTGCAAAGAAACGGAGATATTCTGTATAATACGCTCAATTCACCCTAAATCATACATGGAGGAAGCAGTGAAACTGAATAACGGAATTAAGCTCACGTGGCTTGGACACGGAACCTTTACGATTGAATTTGAGGGACAGACCGTCTTAGTAGATCCATGGGTAGCTAGTAATCCTGCCTGTCCTGATGACCTTAAAACATTCGACAAACTCGACGCGATGCTCATCACGCATGGGCACGCGGACCACACCGCCGATGCTGTTGACCTTGCGAAGCAGCATTCCCCAACTGTCGTGGCAATGATTGAAGTCAGCACTTGGCTCGCGAGTAAAGGCGTTGAGAACACAATCGGGATGAACAAAGGGGGCACTGTTTCACTCGATGGCTTACAGGCAACGATGGTAACAGCTGTCCATAGCAGCAGCTTCACAGAGGAAGATGGCACAATCGTCTATCTCGGGGAGGCCGCGGGGTTTATCCTTGAGTTTTCAAACGGGTATAAAATCTACAACGCGGGTGACACGAGCGTGTTTGGCGATATGAAAATCATCGGTGAAATCTATCAACCGGATCTTGCCCTCTTGCCAATCGGCGACCACTTCACGATGGGGCCCCGTGAAGCAGCCTATGCGACACAGTTGCTTAATGTGCCTGCTGTTTTGCCGATGCACTACGGGACATTTCCGCTCTTGACCGGGACACCGGACGCATTCCGCGAATTAACCAAAGATCAAGCGGTTGAAGTTGTCGAACTCCAACCGGGCGAAACTCTGGATTGAAATGTAATAACCAGCGGTGCTAGTTTGCAGCTGCTGATACGTTCTCCATCCAAAGATTGAGAGTGAAACGTGATGCGTGAAATGTGAAAACCGGAAGTCTTGATTTGTTAATTTTTGAGGAGAGATGTGAAAATGAAAATTGCTTATGCTCGACGTGAGGAGATGGAAGAAATCAGCAGCGTTCACGGAGGCGCGAATTCAATCTTATTCAAGAGCCTTTTTGGAAGCGATGATTTCGGGACACCATGGCGGTTTATCCATGGCGCGATTCTGCTACCCGGTGGCGGTATCGGTCATCATCGGCACGACACTGCTGAAGAGGTATTCGTCACCGTTGATAACGCAGCCCAATTCACGCACAATGGTCGCACAGCGGAAATTGTCGGCGGTGCAGCTGTGCCGTTACGCCAAGGAGAGTCCCATGCTATCTACAACCACACCGATAAAGAGACGCGATGGTTCAATTTCAATGTTGCAGCGATTAGCGCCTCCCCGGGTCCGGGTTCAATCGATTTCGGAGATGATCGGGCCAACGCACCTTTGGAGTCGATAGATCGCCTGCCTGTTGCTCGGTTGGATCTCGATATGCTGACCTACGGCGTGTCGCATGAAGGTAAAGGCGAGATCGGCGCTCGGACGCTATGGGAACATCAGGATTTCCGCAACAACTGGGGCTTCGTCAGTCATGCCCTGTTACCGCCCGGCACCTCCGTCGGCTACCATCGACACGACCGAATCGAAGAGGCTTATATCGTTCTAAACGGCAGCGGTCGGATGACTGTCGATGATGAGACCGAGGAGGTCTACGAAGGCGCAGCGATTCCCAATCGGCTTGGCGGATCGCACGGGATTTATAATCATACACAAGAAGACCTAGAGATGCTTGTGGTCGCTGTATGCCTCGACCGTGGCAAGACTGACGCCACCAATTTCGGCGATGACTTGACGACGCGGTAACCTAGTCGATGAGAATTTTCAAATCTTTTTTTCTTATTCTGCTCAGTTGCTTCAGTCTCTGTCTCAGAACCGTGGAGGCGGCAGAAGCCAAAGTGCTTGCCGATTATCCGAATCAGGTGACGCGGGATGGCGAGTTGGTTGTCCTGCCTGACAAAGGCACCCTGTATGTGGCGACGGACTTTCAGGCGCAATGGAGCAATTTTAACCGATGGTTGACGCAGACAAGATTGGTCGAGCGAATTGAAGCCGGGGAAGATGTCTACGGTCTAATTCTCGGCGATGCAGTTGATCACAAGCCGGGCGATCCGATTTTTGAGCCGTACGGAGATGTAAAAATTGTTGACCGCATCATGCAACTTCAGGGGCAGTTGGGGGAAGAGCGCCTCATCTATCTCAGAGGGAATCACGAACTTGCTTCGGCGGACACGTATGCTATGCTCAAAAAATCGGGTATGAACCCCGATAACCGTCAGGATATGATTGCCCAGCTGTATCAGACCTTCCAGGGCACCTACTTCAAGCAATTCAATTTCATTGAGCGGATGACGGATGAGCACTACAATTACCTAATCAACCTGCCAACGGTTGCTATTGGTAAAAACGGTTTCGTTGGGGTTCACGCAGGCACGTCGCGATCTGCCAATAACCTTGCTGACCTGATTCGTCCAAGCAAGGAGGTGTTCGACGAGCTGCTGTGGGGCCGTCCTTCTATTGTGTTACGGAGCGGATATACCCCATCCCAAACCTCTGAATTCCTCAAAAGAATCGGAGGGCGGGTGTTGGCTGTTGGACACACGACGGTGGGTGCTTTTCCTAAAGATGATGTTAGTGATGGTGTGGCACGGCTCGGGGAGCATCAGCTAATTTTCTCAACCGGCTACGGCGCAGCACCGGGGGTACGCTCCTATCTCGCCATCGATCTCTCCAAACGCTACAACGCTGTCACTGAACTGCAATACGGCGTCGAGATTCATCCACTGCGCCCCTGAAGACTTATGTGAATTCTAAAAACAGTAGGAATTACGCAGTTCAGTTTGTAGTCGCACAATTCAACCCGCGTCCGGACGGGCGATTGATCGCCCGACGACAAACCTAAGACCTTACTGTAGTTGCCCAATTCATATGGCGTTGGAAATGGTGTCCTACGGTGATGAATCACCGAGCTACAAAGTTTTGAGTGTTCAAGTGCGTAAGTCCTAAAATAAATAGACATTTTCGTCCCCCCGGTATGTGCGGTTTGATGAAGTTTCAGAAAATAATCGGGTAACTCTATATTTCCCCAAGACCCGGTAGGCGCGGTTTGCAACCGCGCTGGTGTCAATAGCAAATTACCCAATTAATAAATTAATCTTCATGTAACCGCACCGGTTTGGCGTGTCTCATTTCTAAGATTCACTATAATTTCGCTTCACAAAGGCCCTTCTATGTCGCGCTTATTGGTTTACGTCATGTTGCCGGTGCTTATTGCCTGTGCCCTCATCGCCTCCCGATTCGTCAGTTGGGATCGCTTGAAAGGGGAAAACCCGGAAGCACGGCAGTTCGTTGTCAAAGGGACAGGGTTCCTAGGGCGAGGGACGGATCGGGATAACCTCAACGCGGTCTCCGCCTTCACCCGTGCGGTCGAAATCAGTCCAAAATACGCAGAAGCCTACGTCAAACGCGGTCTCGCCCACTATCGTCTGGGCGACTATCGAAAAGCGATCGACGATTATACCCAAACGCTGAGCTTAGATCGGTACGCAGCCGACGCCTACTATAGCCGTGGCGATGCTTATCGCGCTTTGGGCGATTATCAACGCGCGCTCGCCGATTACACAACATCTTTGGAGAAGAGGTGGGCGGGGTTTGTGATGTGGAAGCGGGCGAAAACCTATCTGGAGATGGGGGACACCCAACGCGCCCTTGCGGACTACGACGCCGTTATCAGACGCAAACCCGGTGCCGCAGCCTACTATTACCGAGGTGCTGCCCACGCACAGTTGGCAAAAAACCAGCTCGCCCTTGCGGACTTCGACAAGGCAATCGAGAGTGAACCTGCGTTTGGGGAGGCGTATCTCCGACGGGGTGAGATTCATCTCCGATTAAATCAACCGGACGCAGCGGAATCCGACTATCAAAAAGTTGTTCAACTTTCGACCGATGAAATCCGGGAGTGGGGAGAAGCGCATCCGACGTTGGGGCCGGTCTACTTCCGCCGGGCGTCCGCATATCAACAGCTCGGACGTTACGACGAAGCGCACGCCGATTACGAGCAGGTCATCGCGCTTCAGCCGGGGGCGGAAATCGCAAAGAAAGCGGCGGGAAGGTTGAATATTGTAACGGAGGAATGAATCAATCTTGTTTCTAACTGTATCCAGTGTATCGTTCGTTTATCCAAGCTCCATTAGGAGGTTGTATGGAATTTATCGACTTGTTTGCGGGGTTAGGCGGGTTCCACCTCGCGTTAAGAGAGCTCGGGCATCAATGTGTTTTTGCCTGCGAAATTGATGACCAACTCAGAGCACTATACAAGGAGAATTTTGAACAGGAACCTAAAGGAGATATCCGGGAGGTCGATATACAGAATGAGATTCCCGAGCATGATATTCTATGTGCTGGATTTCCCTGCCAACCCTTTTCTCAAGCAAACCATGGGAAAGGATTTGATTGTCCAAAGTGGGGAGATTTGTTTGATTATGTGATACAAGTTTTGCAAGCGAAGAAGCCAAGTTACTTCATCTTGGAAAATGTTGCATATCTCAAGAAACATGATAGTGGAAAGACGTGGCAGAAAATCCGAACCGACTTAGAATCTGCTGGTTACCATGTTGATGAAGAGTCCTTTTCTCCACATCAATTTGGAATCCCACAAATTCGCAAGCGGATGTTTATTGTTGGAAATCGGTCAGGGTCCCCTTGTTTCCCTGAACTACCCCCCTGTGTTGAACTGGATATTCAAAAAATTCTTGATAAAGAACCTCCCGAAGCACGGAAACTGCCTGAATACCAAGTGAAGTGCTTGGAAGCTTGGCAAAACTTTCTAGAGCTATTTCCCAGCGATGTGCAACTTCCGCCAGTTCCAATCTGGTCACGGGAGTTTGGGGCAACCTATCCTTTTGAAGATGAAACACCTTATGCACTTGGGGTAGACAAGTTGCGAGAGTATCAAGGAAACTATGGTACTCCGCTAAAGGACTTAGATGATGACGAAGTCTGGCAAAATTTACCCACCTATGCGAAAAGGGAGCAAAACAAATTCCCACCGTGGAAAATCCAATACATTGACCGTAACCGCAAATTCTACGAAGAGCACAAAAGTCAAATTAATAAATGGATTCCTCAGATTTTAGATTTTCCTCGAACGTACCAGAGATTTGAGTGGAATTGCAAAGGAGAGGAACGAAATATATGGAAACTCATTATCCAATTCAGGGGTTCCGGGGTGCGGGTTAAAAAACCTCAAACGGCTCCTACTCTTGTAGTAAGAAGTACACAGGTGCCAATTATTGGTTGGGAAAAACGATACATGACACCCAAAGAGTGTGCTCGCTTACAAAGCATAGAAGGAATAAAGCTACCTCAACCGGACAGTCGTGCACTCAACGCTTTGGGCAATGCTGTAAATGTGGAAATTGTTAAACGTATTGCCCAAGTACTTACGTCAGGTTCTGGCAATTACACTCTCCGAGAAGGACAACTTAATTTATTCGGTACGAAAGTTGAAAACCATGAGTAAACCACAAAGCATCAATATCCGCCCTGGTGTTGGAATTCTATCTGTTCTCAGTAGTGTCAATTACAACCCGTGGTTCGCAATTGCAGAATTTGTTGATAATTCCCTCCAAAGTTTTCTTGATTATAAAAATGAAATTAAGCAGTATGATGGACACCAAGCGAAACTCAAAGTTGAAATTGAACTAGATACCACCGAGGGGGGAAACCTAATCATCCGTGATAACGCAGCTGGCATTCACGAGGCAGACTATCGCCGGGCCTTTCGTCCGGCAGACATACCACTTAACAGGGAGGGGTTGTCCGAGTTTGGGATGGGCATGAAAAGTGCGGCCTGTTGGTTCTCACCGACTTGGCAAGTTCGAACGACAGCACTTGGTGAATCCGTAGAAAAAACAGTTTGCTTTGACATTGCTAAAATTGTAGAGGATAACTTAGAGGAACTAACCATTGAATTAAACCCGATTGAACCTACTACACACTTCACCGAAATCAGACTATCTAACCTACACAAAGTGCCGCAAGGAAAAACTATTGGTAAAATTCGAGAACACTTGTCAAGCATTTACCGCGTTTTTATTAGGAAGGAGATTTTAGAGCTGCGTTTTCAAGATGAGGTATTATCTTATGCACAACCAGAAATATTATCTGCACCATTCTACAAAATAGGATCGGAATCATCACGATTGTGGAAGAAAGAGATCGACTTCGATTTTGGGGTTGGGTTGCGTGCACGAGGTTTTGCAGCACTACGCGAAACAGCAAGTACGGCACGAGCTGGATTTGCACTATTTCGCAGAAATCGCCTAATTCAGGGCAGTGCTGATGAAGGATATCGGCCAGCACTTGTTTTTGGCGGTCCGAATAGCTTTACTTACCAACGACTGTTTGGTGAACTTCATCTTGAAGGATTTAATGTCAGTCACACGAAAGATGGTTTTCAATGGGACGAGAACGAAGAACCGTTTTTAGTCCTGTTGAAAGAGGAACTTAACGCAGATCCGATACCATTACTCAGTCAGGCGGAAGGGTATCGTGTACAGTCAAGGACTAAAGATCTAAAGAAAGGTGCTAAAACTTCAACGCAGCGGACCTCAAAAACTGTAGAGGAAGAGGTTCCTCCCGTTGTTGAGGCACCACTCATTAAAATCGCCGAAGAGGCATCACCTCCATCGGATTTACCTTCTACAAAAGAGGTTGTTGCCAATCGAACTGTTTCCGTGGAAATTGACAACGAACCATGGGAAATTGCCATAGAGTTATCTAATGATCCGGCGGTAGGAGATTGGCTTAGTATTAGTGACGCCCCGTGGGATGGGAGTGTCAGGCGGGTTCAAATTCGGATGTCACTTGCGCATCCGTTTATGCTACAATATGGCGGGGCCGATGTATCCCAAATTGAACCTTTACAACGGATTGCAATCGCAATTGCCCTAGCAGAAATTACAGCTCGGGATAGTGGAGTACGAAAAACGAAAACGTTCATACGGAATATCAATAAGTTCCTTCGAGATGCTTTATCCAAACCCTAATTTTCTTAAGGAGTATCATTTTGAAAAATAGCAAAATTACACCACAGATGGAAACTGTTGAAATCATACGAAAGATAAATACCAAGGTCGACGGTTCTTGGCAGCCTATCGAAGGAGAAACCATACGGGCCCTAAAAGATCAGATTATGCACTCTAGAGCTGAATCTAGGATTCAAGAAGTTGAATGGGAAACCATAAAAACTGAAGCTATCTCTGTTTTATCGAAGTGTGTTCCGCCCACAGCACCGCCGAAGCAAGAAACAGGACTCGTCATTGGATATGTACAGAGCGGTAAAACGCTTTCATTTACAACTGTTGCTGCTCTTGCCAGAGATAATGGGTACCAGATGGTAATTGTGATCGCAGGGACCTCTTTAAATTTGCGAGACCAATCGACTCAACGCCTTGAAGACCACCTAGAGTTACTTGCAGGGGCAGACAGAAAGTGGCAACACTTCAAGAGCTCCGAATTCAATGAGGATGATTACAACGAGATTGCAGATGGGCTAGCAGACTGGCGAGACCCAACGGTTCCTCAACAGAAACGTCAAACGGTGCTTATCACTGCTATGAAGCATCATCAACATTTGAAAGACTTGGATTTGATCCTTTCAAGACTTAACCTCTCAGATGTTCCTACGTTAGTCATTGATGATGAGGGAGACCAAGCGAGTCTAAACACTAAGGTTCAAAAAGGGGAAACGAGTACAACCTACCAACGCATCCTATCCCTCAGAAAATACTTACCTCATCACACATTTCTTCAATATACTGCTACACCGCAAGCACCATTGCTCATTAATCTCATTGATGTGTTGTCTCCCAAGTTCGCCAAGGTGCTCACCCCTGGATTAAAATACACCGGGGGAAAAGCATTTTTCCAAGACGCACCGAATCAAATTCGCACAATTCCGGACAATGAAATACCAACAAGAAGTAATCCGCTTGACGCACCACCTGAGAGTCTGCTTGAAGCGATGCGAATTTTCTTTTTAGGTGTTTCTGCTGGAATGATCACAGATAACAGCGATGTAAATCGATCAATGATGGTACATCCCTCACACAAGACAATTGGACATAAGCTATATCTCCATTGGGTTAAAAAAATTAGAAAGAATTGGGAAGATATTCTCAAATTAGAAGAGGGTGAAACAGATCGCCAAGATCTTCTTGAGGAATTCAGAGACAGTTATGAAGACCTGCAGAATACCGTGCCAAATGTACCATCTTTTGAAGATCTCTCAAATCAACTCCTACATGCAATTCGCAAAACGCGACCCTATGAAGTCAATTCTACTCATAGGAAAGCGCGAAGCATTCCGTGGCACCGTGTCTATGCCCCTATTTTGATCGGTGGACAGGCTCTGGATAGAGGTTTTACGGTGAAAGGATTAACAGTGACGTACATGCCAAGGGGTGTAGGTTTAGGCAACGCCGATACTATCCAACAGCGAGCAAGATTTTTTGGTTATAAGGAAGACGTTTTCGGATACTGTCGTGTTTTTTTAGAAGATCGCGTACGTGATGCCTACAAGTACTACATCATTCATGAGGAGGATGTTCGACAACGTCTAATTGCACACGATAAGACCGGTAAGTCGCTTGACGAATGGAGACGTGCATTCTTTCTTGATGTAAGTCTCAAACCGACTCGTCATAACATCCTAGATATAGATTACAGACAGGGGAATTTGAGCAGTCAATGGTACCTCCCCAAAGCACCACACAATTCAATGGAAGCAGTCGAAGCTAATCGCGCCACTGTTCAGAAATTCTGCAAGAATCTACAATTCCGAGACGACAAGGGAAATTGTCAGCGAACGAAAGCACAGATACATGGTGTAGCGGAGGTTTCACTTAAACATGTTTACAAAGAATTGCTCGTGCCGTTGCGGACCACACTTTCTGTTGACTCGCAGAGGTTTACGGGAATATGTCTACAGATTGCCTCCTATGTTGAAGATCATCCCCAAACGTTATGTACGGTCTACCGTATGAGTAAAGGCAATCTTCGTAAAAGAACTCTAGATAAAAAGAACGAAATTTCACAACCAATATTATTCCAAGGGCCAAATCCGAAAACAGGCAAAATTTACCCGGGAGACTCAAAGATAAGGGGACGAGGAGTGACCATACAAATTCACAAGCTTGAATTGACTACCGAAAATGGAGACATTTTTTCAGACGTTCCAGTCGTAACGGCTTGGCTACCAAAAAATGTCTCAACAGGTTGGCTTGTACAGGACCAAGGTGGAACTGAGATAGAAAGTTGACAATGCTGAATCTTATTGAATCTTTCCAGTCTATTAAGGCAATTTCGGCACCCGCTGATGAAGATCGTTTTTCAGCGATTTTGATATCGGGCTATGAACCCCATCGCCTTGGTAAAGATGCTCTGGGACGTCCCTTACTTTTGATCTCAGTCCTTGATGCTACAAGCCAAAGGCAACCCACACCAATTGACCTGGAACATCTCACGGTTCTTTATAACCAGACTTGTCGTGTTTCTCGTTCAGATGGGACATTTGAAGAAGGACGATTTGCCATTATTCATTGTACTGGAGAAGATCCGACATTACAGATTTACTTTCTCAGAGTTGCTTCCACCATCCTTATATCTCTCAAAAATCGTCCGACTCAATTTGATGTGGCTCACGCCATGGATTTGTTTATTGAACTCTTTCGGGCAATGACGAAACCATCCCGAAAATCTGTGCAAGGACTTTGGGCAGAGTTGTTTCTAATCGCTCAATCGCGTCAACCCGCTATTTTAGTAAATGCGTGGCATACGCTACCTGAAGACCGCTACGACTTCGCTATAGACGACCAACGAATTGAAGTCAAAAGTTTCTCCGGGAGCATTAGACAACACCACTTTTCGCTTGAGCAATTACATCCGCCAGAGGGTGTAAAAACACTCGTTGCATCCGTGCTTGTTGAGCATTCACAGACAGGAGAATCTATAGCTGACCTAAGAGAAAAAATACAGACTCACCTTAATGGTGACTCCGATTTACTCTTAAATCTGGATAAAGTCATAGCACTTACCCTCGGAGATGGTTGGCAGCAGGCAGATGAAGCATGTTTTGATCAATGGTTAGCAGAAGAATCACTGGCCTTTTTTGAGACCGCTGCGATTCCCTCCGTCAACCCAAATCTGCCCTCTGGTGTTAGCGGGGTTCGTTTTCGATCAGATCTAACGGAAACTCCTACAGTTGAAATCTCACGTTACAATGCGGAAGATGGATTGTTTCATGCTGCATTATGTTAGATCTACCGGCGATGATTACAAGTTAGATTGATCTATCAGAATCGAATAATAAACCGAGGGTTGCTTTACCCCATCATGCCATACGAATACCGCACAAAACGCCGAATAGAATTCTCCGATACCGATATGGCGGGCATCGTTCACTTTGCGCGGTTCTTTGTGTTTATGGAATCCGCTGAGCACGAATTCCTCCGTTCACTGGGAACCAGCGTCGCCACGGAATGGGAAGGGAACAAAATCGGTTGGCCCCGGTTGGCAGCCTCGTGCGAGTATCTCAAGCCCGTCAAATTTGAAGATGAACTGGAAATCCGTCTGACAATCGCTCGCAAAGGGACCAAATCCCTCACCTATCAATTTGTCTTTATGAAAGAGGACGCAGAAGTTGCTCACGGTCAGCTGACAGCGGCGTGCTGCATCTGTAACCCCGGCGAAACGTTGAGAGCCATCCCGATACCGGATTTTATCGCAGATCAGATCGAAATATCAAAACGTGAAATGTAAAATGTATCTGGTGCATTGATTTATTAATAAACTAGTGTACCAATGAACTTATGAACTCTCTCAAGGTATCCGACATCTACAAAAACTTTGGCACGGAAGCGCAACCGATTGAAGTGCTCCGCGGTGTCTCGTTTGAAATGGCACAGGGCGAATCCCTTGCGATTACCGGTCCGTCTGGCTCCGGGAAAAGTACACTGCTGCACCTAATCGGCACATTAGACCGACCGTCATCGGGAACGATTGAAATCAATGGCGAAGACCCGTTTGGGCTGTCAGAACCACAACTCGCTAGATTTCGGAATCAGGGGGTCGGCTTTGTCTTCCAAGATCACCATCTCCTGCCGCAATATTCGGTTTGGGAAAATGTACTCATCCCCACGATGGCTTTCAAAACCCGCGATGAGGAGGCAGAAAAACGTGCACAACAGCTCCTTGAACGGGTCGGACTTGCCCACCGTTTGACCCATCGACCCGCTGAGCTCTCCGGCGGTGAACGGCAGCGCGTGGCGGTCGCCCGGGCCCTTATCAACCACCCCAGCCTCATCCTCTGTGATGAACCCACAGGAAACCTCGATCACGTCACCGCGGGAGAGGTGTCCGCCCTACTATTTGAACTTCATCAAACCGAGCAGAACGTCCTGATTGTAGTGACTCACAGCCTTGAACTCGCATCACGCTTTGAACGGCGTTTTGAATTGGAGGCGGGCAGATGCGCCGAAGTTTAAGCTATTTTTGGCGAATTCAGCTGGCCGTGTTACTCGGCGCTGCGGTGGCGACGGCGGTGCTCACCGGGGCGCTGCTCGTCGGCGACTCCGTCCGGGGCAGCCTGCGCGATCTCACCTTGGATCGGTTAGGACGAATCGACTACGCGCTCATATCAGAGCGGTTCTTTCGTGAGGATCTAGCGCGGGATTTGTCGGGCAAGTTGGAGCGTGACCCCTACTTTCAGCCGGAAACGGTGCCGGCGATTCTTTTGAACGGCACGGCAGTCAATACCAGCACCAAAGCGCGTGCCTCCCGTGTCCAGATTCAAGGGATTGATCAACGATTCGCAAACCTGTGGGATGCCCCTCCCGGTCAGCCTGCTCCTGCTCTGGATAAAGCGCCGGGGCAGATCTTTCCATCAGTCCATATCAACCGTTCCCTTCAAGACGAATTGGGGGTAGCGATTGGCGATCAGATCCTCCTTTCCTTTGGAAGACACAGCGAGGTGCATCGCGAATTTCTGCTTGGCCGCCGGGATTCGTCAGACGTCCTTCAAACCCTCCGACTCACGGTTACAAAGATTCTTCCAAATCGCGGCATCGGCAGCTTCGGCTTGCGTCCTAACCAAAGCTATCCGTTGAACGCTTACGTCCCGCTTGCTATCCTGCAAGAATCCCTCGAAAATGAGGGAGCGGTCAACGCGATTTTCGCCTCCGCCGCGTCTCCCGACCTCTCCAATGTTACGCCGACTGATGCACTTTCTACTTTGCAAAATAGACTGAAACAGGCTCTGAAACTAGATGACCTCGGATTAACCTTGCGCCATGTGCCTTCCGAGTCCATCGGAGGAGTCGGCTATCTCTCCCTTGAAAGCACGCAATTTCTGCTTAAGCCGGATATCATTGAGACCGCCAAAGCGGTTGCGATTGAGCGGCGGACCCTCTCTCTGCCGATCCTGACCTACTTGGCGAACGCTATCACAGCCGCTGAGCGAACCATCCCCTACTCGACAATTACTGGACTAGACACGAAGCGCGCCTTCTCCCTTGAGTTGACCGACGGTTCACCGGCGCCTCCGCTTGCCGACGACGAAATCCTCCTCAACGAATGGGCTGCCACAGATTTGGGCGTGGAGATTGGAGACCAGATTGATGTGAGTTACTACATTGTGGGACCCAGAGAGCAGCTGTTGACGCGGGGCGCCCAATTCCAATTAAAGGGAGTGGTCGCCATCAAAGGGTTAGCCGCCGACCGAGGACTGACACCGGAATTTCCGGGTATCCATGAAGCGGGTGATATGTCCGAATGGAACGCGCCCTTTCCCATCGATCTCAGCCAGATTCGCCCCAAAGATGAAGTGTACTGGGACCTGTTCCGAGCGACCCCCAAGGCGTTCATATCAGACAGAACAGCGCAACAGTTGTGGCGGAGCCGGTTCGGAGATTTAACCGCTATTCAGATGCGGGCGATTTTGGGCGGCGATCTTCAAACAACCGAAACCAATTTTCAGCGGCGATTGTTAGACAAAATCCGTCCCGAACAGGCCGGTCTCCTGTTTCGACCCGTCAAAGCGGACGGCTTAGCAGCTGCGACCGGGTCAACAGATTTTAGTTCCCTCTTTATCGGATTTAGCCTCTTCCTTATCGTATCTGCTGCCCTGCTGGTCGGGTTGCTTTTCAGGCTAGGTGTCGAACAGCGAGCGAGCGAAATCGGTATCCTACTCGCTTCGGGCTATCCCATCTCCACTGTCCGACGACGTTTTATGGCGGAAGGTGGGTTAATCGCTGGGATCGGTGGCGTGATAGGCCTCGGCGGAGGGGTTGTTTACGCCTGGTTGCTGATGGCTGGGTTACGGACGTGGTGGCTAGCAGCGGTCGGGACGCCATTCCTGTTTCTGCATATCAACCCATTGAGCCTTGTTCTGGGGTATCTCATCGCGCTGGTGGTGGTCCTGTTTTCGATCGGTTGGACTGTTCGGCAGTTTGGCAAAGTCCCTATTCCTGCGCTGATTGGGGGGGTATCGGTCCCCGATGCGCGTTCCAATCGAAGTTCAGGGGGTATCGCTCGAAACCGAATCCTCGCCTTCACCAGCTTGGGGGTCGCCTTTGCGCTGACGATATTTGCCCTTAGCTCCGGGGCCACCGCTTCAGCTGGAATCTTTTTCGGGGTCGGGGTATTACTGCTGATTGCGGGGTTGGCGTTCTTTGCCACCTGGTTGCGATCAGCTGGAAGGGGGGCGAGTCAGGCGAGAATCGCCGTAACAACGCAGATGGGGATCAAAAATAGCCGGCGCCAGCCAGCTCGGAGTATGCTGTGTGCAGCGTTGGTCGGTTGCGCCTGCTTTGTTATCGTTGCAGTGGGGGCGAACCGTCAGGTGGAGCGGAAACAGGGGGGTGCGCCACAAAAGGAATCTGGCACCGGCGGGTTTGCGTTAGTCGCTGAATCTGACATCCCCGTACACCATGACCTCAACGCTAGAGAAGGGCGCTTCGAGTTGGGGTTCTCCGAATCTGATGCGGACGTCACAGCGGGGGCGCAAATCTTCTCGTTCCGTGTCCTTCCGGGTGAGGATGCCAGCTGCCTCAATCTTTATCGCCCTCAAAAGCCTCGGATTTTGGGGGTTTCACACGATTTTATCGAATGGGGCGGTTTCCAATTTCAGGGGTCAACTGTGGCGAGAGAGAATCCGTGGGAGTTACTAGAAGCGGAGCTAGAACCGGGCGTCATTCCAGCGATTGGGGATTACAATTCTGCCCAGTGGATCTTGCATCTTGGGCTTGGTGATGAGTTGACCGTCCAGAACGAATCGGGCGAACCATTAACGCTTCGGTTGGTCGGGTTTTTACAGCGGAGTATCTTTCAGAGCGAGCTGCTCATTTCCGAAGCCAATTTCAAGAAACACTTCCCAAGCCGGAGTGGGTATGCGTATTTCTTGATTCAGACCCCTTCCTCTCCCGACCCAACCGGTCATGCCGAGAGTGCAGAACATCTTGGACAGATACTGGAGAGTACGTTGGACGATTACGGCTTTGATGTCAGGTCAACAGCTGAAAAACTAGCCAGCTATCGAGCCGTTGAAAATACCTACCTCTCGACCTTCCAGACGCTCGGCGGACTCGGTCTGCTTCTCGGCACACTCGGTCTGGGACTTGTGCTGTTGAGGAATATTATTGAACGGAGCGGAGAGCTAGCGACGCTCCGTGCCTTCGGCTTTCGCAGGTCTACCCTATCGCTGATGCTCCTGTCGGAAAATGGGTTTCTCCTATTAGCTGGGCTCCTGATTGGGACACTGTCCGCTCTCATCGCAATGGGACCACACCTAGCGGGCCCCGGAGCACAAGTCCCGTGGCTCTCACTTCTTGCGACACTAACTTCGGTGTTTCTGGTTGGAATTGTCGCTAGCGCGATAGCGGTCTCCTTTGCCATGCGGAGACCGTTACTGCCGGCGCTTAAGCACGATGCCTAATCTGCGGCCGCTTGTTCTTCCTCAACCACATCAGGACGTTGACCGACGGAAGGTGGCATCAGCATCCGCTGCTGCTGCTCCGTCAATCCATCAAACTCGTCCAGATCGTAGTAGTTTTGTGACCACGCCGAATGGCCGGGGCTATATTTATAGAGCAGTGACCGCCGCTCATGTTTAGCGGTCCACGGCATTGTTCCGTGGATAAGCGCTTCTGTGAAGAACAGTGCATCCCCTGCCTCGACTGCTGGTTGGACGACATAGTGTGAGGGACGTTCAAAGCTGCGGATATCGCGGGGCAAGCTGGAGACAAAATTGGTTTTATGGCTGCCCGGAACACACGCAAATCCGCCATCGCCTTCCGCTGCGTCGCTTAAGAAATACGTGACCACACTCAACCCATTGCGCATCACACCGTCCCAATATTTGTACCAGTGATCGCCGACAACCTCAGGACCACCGTGCAGGTTACCGCCTTGACCCCCTTCGGTCATGAAGATGCAGTAGTCGTGATCTAGTCGAACCTTGGGCCCCATTAACTCGACAAGGTACGGTAGCACTTTGGGATGGTCTATCAGCTTCTGAAACGGCGCTCCCCAGCACGAGACTCGACTGGCGCGACGGTAGCGGATATCACCTTCGGGTGGGAAGGCACGATCGGCAATCTCATTCATTTCCGCAACTTCATCGGCGGATAACACATTCTTGATAATCAGATAACCTTCCAAGTCGAAGGAAAATTTTTCTTCACCGGTCATGATGTAACTCCTTGCATAACATGTGGTGTGTCAATGCCAACACACGGATTTTAAGGTTTTACTGACGCTGATGTTGGTCTTTCAAGACGATTAAACGTCAAAAAAGTTGGATGGAAAATTTCTTAAAGAAAAAGAGGTTAGAGTATGTATTGCAAAGGTCGGTTATGGTATAATAATCCATAGTCCCCCCACGGTTTTTCACTCCAACGGAACGATATGTATATAGCGCTTGTGTGATAAGTCTAACACAAGATAACATTTCTGTGAAGCCATTTTTTTATGAGGAGAATTCAAAGGTGTACCCACAAAGCAAACCCATTCTATTTCAGCTCTCTGTTTACCTCTTAATTTTTAGCTTAATCGCTTCTACCAGTTGGGCTGGCTATAAACGTATCAATGAACCGAACCCAGCTGACCCAATGGCGGTCGAAATTTATCAGTTGGACAACGGCTTGACGGTCTATCTCACCGAAAACCACGAAGAGCCACGGTTCTACGCAGAAATCTCAATCCGGGCTGGCAGCAAACATGACCCGCCGGACGCAACTGGTATCGCTCACTATCTCGAACATATGCTCTTTAAGGGTACGCAAAATTTCGGCACCCTCGACTATCAGAAAGAGAAATCGCATCTAGATAGAATCACCGACCTTTATGAACAGCACTTCCACGAAACCGATCCAGAAAAACGGAAGGCAATCTATGCCGAGATTAACGAAGCTGTACAACTTGCTGCCCAGTACGGCATTCCCAATGAGCTTGACAAGCTATACAAAGCGATGGGTGGGCGTGGGGTCAATGCACATACCTGGGTCGAGGAAACCGTTTATAAAGTCGATCTGCCTACTAACCGCCTGAAACAGTGGGCGATTATTGAATCAGATCGGTTCATCGATCCGGTGTTCCGCCTCTTTCAGACCGAACTTGAAACTGTGTATGAAGAAAAGAACCGGTCCATGGATAGCAAAAGTCGTATCATCAGTGAGGCTGTCAGGGAGATACTTTATAAGACGCATCCGTATGGGCAACAGACGACCCTCGGTTCGGTCGAACATCTGAAAAACCCCTCCCTGAAGCAGATGTATCGGTTTTATCATACCTATTATGTGCCTAACAACATGGCAATCCACATCTCCGGCGACATCAATAGCGAAGAAACTATCAAGATTATCGACGAATATTTCTCCCGATGGCAACCGAAAGCACTCCCTGAAGCCAAGACGTGGAAAGAAGAACCGCTTCAAGGTGCCGAGCGTGTAACGGTCAAATATCAGGCTGAAGAATATGTCCTGCTTGCGTTCCGGACAGCGGGTCGTACGCATCCGGACGCAGAAGCTTTTAGACTTCTAGACATGATCTTGGATAACGCTACTGCGGGACTAATCAACCTGAATCTCAATCAGGGGCAGAAAGTCCGCGAGGCTGGCTCCTATCCCTATCTGGACAACGATTATGGCGCACAATATCTGTGGGGGATTCCCAAGGAGGGACAGTCCCTTGAAGAGGTTGAGGGGCTCCTCCTCAAGCAGGTTGAGTTAATCAAAAAAGGTGAGTTTGAAGAGTGGATTATTCCAGCGGTTGTGACCGACTTCAAAAAATATGAGAAATCCAATTTGGAGTCGAACCGTGCACGCGTGAGTATCATGCGTGAGTCGTTCTTAGCTTATCAGGATTGGGACGCGACCGTGGGCACAATCTCGCGTATGGAGAAGTTGACCAAAGCGGACATCGTCGCTGTGGCGAACCGGTATTTTGGCGACAACTATGTGGCTGGCTATCGTATAGATGAGCAGCACGAAGTGCCCGCTATTGAAAAGCCTGCCCTTGATACAATTGAGATTGACCCCACACGGCAATCCGATTTCGCCAAGGCGGTCTTGGACATACCTGTAGAGGAGATTGAGCCTGTTTTTGTCGATCCGACGAAAGATTACCAGATCGCCGAGTATCACGAAGGTGTCACGCTCTATTATGCCCAGAACCCGATTAACGACCTCTTTGTCTTCACCATTTCTGTTGATGTCGGTAGTCGTCACAATAACAAACTCGCTATCGCCGCCCAACTGCTCGACAAATCCGGTACGTCAAAATACAGTAGCGAAGAGCTGAAGAAGGAGTGGTATAAGCTGGGAACCGATTTCAGCCTTAATGTTGGAAACAATGAGACGACTATCTCCATTTCTGGGCTTGACGAAAACTTCGGTGCCTCGTTGGCGCTAGCTATGGATTACCTGAAACAGCCTACCGCTGATGCCGGAACGCTTGAAGAACTCGTCAAAATCCTCCTCGCCAATCGGGCGGATGCCAAGAAAAATTACCGGAGTATCCGGGGCGCCTTAGTCAACTACAACCGTCACGGCGAAGATTCGCGCTATCTGCGCCTGTTGCCTAGCGCAGCGGTCCAGAAACTGACGGTGGACGAACTCCACGAAGCGGTTCGGGACCTCTTGAATTACAAACATACTATCAGCTATACAGGTTCTATACCGCTTGCGAAAATACAAAAGACCCTCAAAGCACATCATCCCATCTCAGCGGATTTGGTTGTGCCGCCGCCCTACTATTTCCTGAGAACACGGGTTCCCGAAAAGACCGAGATACTTTTCTTCAACAAAGAACTTGCACAGTCACAGGTGGACATCGAGTTCGGGGGCGAAAATTATAACGAAGCGAACAATCCCGCCATCCAACTCTATAACGATTACTTTGCCGGTGGTATGTCTGGCATCGTCTTCCAAGAACTCCGCGAAGCGCGGGCGCTCGCCTATTCCACATTTGCCAGATATACGACGGGCAGCCGCAAGGATGAACAGAACCTAATGTGGGGATATATCGCCTGTCAAGCGGACAAAACGCCGGGCGCAGTCGAAGCGCTCATTGACCTCATTGATAACCTGCCGGAATCTCCTGAACGGTTTGATGAGGCGCGCCAATCCCGAATCAATCGGTATCGCACGGCAAAAATCGGTTTCCGAAACGTCATCGGTGCCGTCCGCTCTTGGGAGCGTTTGGAAGTCCCAATAGATCCGCGAAAAACGCGGTATGAGTCGATCCGAGCGGCGAATATGGACCTAATGCTCCAATTCCATAAAGCACACGTTCAGGGGCATCCGAAGCTCATCTCCATCGTTGGGGATCGGAACAAGATGGACATGGAAAGGTTGGCAGCGGTTGGTCAGGTGATAGAAGTTGACTTAGACGATATCTTTGTCGATTGACCCCTATAGACACCGAGTTTTTCTTGAAAACTCGGTGTCTTTGCACAATACTCATGAGCACCCGCTAGATACTATGAATGTATACCTCGCTGTTATACTAATCGCGTTGATTGGCGAATTTGCGCTTCGCAGCATTGCGCGCTATCTGAACCTAAAGGCGTTGAATCCAAAACTCCCAGACGAGTTTGAGGGGGTTTACGATGAGGACAAATACCGTCAATCTCAAGAATACACCAGAGCCGGCGCAAAGTTTGCGTATGTCTCCTCCACATTCGATTTGTGCCTGATGTTGGCTTTCATCTTAATGGGCGGGTTCAACCTCGTAGATGGGTTTGTCCGCGGGTTGAATCTGTCACCGATTCCGACGGGCTTAATCTTTTTTGCAATTCTTTATTTTGTGAGGGATATTATCTCCCTCCCCTTTGCGCTCTACAGCGATTTTGTCATCGAAGAGAGGTTCGGCTTCAATAAGATGACAGTCAAGACGTTTGTGTTGGATCAGCTTAAGAGCTACGTCTTGACAATCGTTTTAGGGGTGCCCTTGATTGGTGGAGTGTTGTTCTTCTTTGAAAAGGCGGGAAGCTACGCTTGGATCTATGCGTGGGGATTGATAGCCTTTTTCATCATAATCGCGCCGCCGCTTTTTACCACGCTCATCGCGCCGATGTTTAACAAGTTTACGCCGTTAGCGGAGGGCGAACTTAAAGAGGCGATTCAACGATATACGGCAAAGGTGAAGTTCCCGCTCACAGAGATTTCCGTCATGGACGGCTCCAAACGTTCAACCCACTCCAACGCGTATCTAAGCGGTTTCGGGGCAAAAAAACGGATCGCACTGTTTGATACCTTGGTTGAGAAGCATCCCGTTGCGGAACTCGTTGCTGTCATCGCTCATGAGGTGGGGCACCATAAGAGAAAGCATGTCCTTAAAGGCACGGTGCTATCGATTCTTCATGTGGGGTTCCTACTGTTCCTGCTTTCACGCTTTGTTGATAATAGGGGACTATTTGACGCTTTTCAGATGGAGGGTACCTCAATCTATGCCGGGATTATTTTCTTTTCTATCCTCTACACCCCAATTGAACTCATCCTCTCGGTCGGTCTAAACTACATGTCTCGGAAACATGAGTACGAAGCCGATGCCTTTGCCGCTGAGACCATCGCCTCCCCGGCCCCGCTCATTTCCGGTCTGAAAACCCTCTCCGTCTCCAATCTCGGCAACCTAACACCCCACCCTTTGACCGTCTTTCTCAACTATAGCCATCCGCCGGTGCTTCAACGCATCGCAGCGCTGCGTCAATTCAGTAACCCATCGCCCTCATCGTGAGATTAGTTTTTTATTACGCTAAGCAATAGTGCAGTAAAACCTGTAGAGGCAGATTTCCCCGCCTGTGCTTGCTAGTGAACTAACGGTTCTCACGTTTCACTGTACCGTCAATCCTTCCAGTTCAACGGCACAGACAAATCTTGTGCGAGCACCGCTAGGTCCTCCGCCAGCTTAAGCGGGATCGGAATCCCATGCACGAGATACTCGGTTCGGCGGCGGTAGCTGCCCTCGCCGGGCCACTGCGCTTCACCCTGTTCTTCGGCCGGCGGCGCGGATTTTAGGTACGCTTTGAGCGATGCAGTCCTTTCGTTTAACCAGTCCCCGTGTGGTCGTATAGCGACGAACAGCTTTGAGGAACCTCCCGAAGTGTCCGTCGGTCTGCCCTCTATCCCGAGTTCATAGCAGAGCAAACCACCCGCCAATCCCGCTGTCAGCAGTTCAATCATGAACGCTAGACCAGATCCCTTGTGTTCCCCCATTGGTAAAAACCGTTGGGATTCGACGATCGCCTCCGGATCCGTTGTCGGTTGTCCCGCTGCATCTAATCCCCAACCCAGCGGAACGCGCTGCCCCGCCTCTGCCGCTTCCCGAACACGGCCGATAGCGGTCTGCGTCATGGCGAGGTCTAGCACCGCAGGCTCACCCCCATCCTCTACGGGTATACCGATAGCCATCGGATTATTTCCCAGAGATGCCGCGGAAGTGCCCCACGCCGGAAAGTTGATTATAGCGTTTGTGAATGCCAAACCGACCATACCCGCTCGCGCTGCCCGCGCTGCATAGCTATAACCTCGGCCCCAGTGCGCCACGCCCCGGATGGTAACCGCACCGATGCCGTAGGTTTCGGCACGTTCCACTGCCATATCCATCGCGACGGCAGAGATATAACGCCCGATGCCCCGGTCTGTCTCGGCGAGTACTGACGCCGGTTGTTCAGCAAGGATGGTTACTTGCGGATCCGGGTTCGTCAATCCAGTTTGTATGTTTCCAACCATCACCGGCAGGAGCCTAACGCCGTGTGAATGGACGCCGCAGAGGTCAACCTCGGCACCAATCTCCGCTTCCACCTCTGCGACCTGCGAAGGCGCACCAACAGCCATCAACGTCTCTTTGAAAAATTGAACGAGCTCACGGTGCTCAATTCGTTTTGAATCTGCCATTATCGAAAACCTCGGTTTCGGAAATAGTTCGTGTTCAGGTGAGAAGGCGCTCATTTGACACCAACTCAATTTATGCTATAATTGACATGAAGAATATAGCTGAAATATTAATCTGCGTACGACTTAAACAATGCAGAGAGGGAACCCAGCATGCCAGCCGTTGATGAACTCGACTTAAAACTTCGCATCTTCATGAAACTCTATCGCTATCGACGTTACGACACAACGCCGCATACCCCGCTGCAGCGACCACTAACGGAATGCCGAGTTGCCTTGGTCACCACCGCCGGTTTACATACAGCGTCTCAAGAGCCGTTTGATGATCATTTCATGAGCGGCGATTACTCCTATCGTGAAATCCCTAACACCGTTGATGTCCAAGCGTTGACGACTGCACACAGCAGCACTGTATACGATCAGACCGCCAGCTTTGCGGATCGGAATCTGGTGTTTCCACTCGATCGTTTTCGTGAGCTAGAGCGGACGGGCAAAATCGGGGAGCTCAACGACCGGCATTTCAGCTTTATGGGATCGCAACCCGCTCCGGGACGGTTAATCAAACGCACCGCCCCAGAAGTTGCGGCGCATCTTAAGGCAGATGGCGTCCATGTCGCCTTTCTGACCCCTGTCTGACCGCTATGCAATCAGTCCGTTGGACTGATCCAACGCGCAATCGAGGCAGCGGACATCTCAACGGTTTCAATTACGCTGGTTCCGTATATCACTGAGCAGGTTAAGCCACCCCGAGCGCTTGCGGTGCCGTACGGTTTCGGCTACCCACTTGGTGAGCCGAACAACCCCACTCTGCATCATCAGATTATCTCAGCTGCGCTCGCCCTTTTGGGGGATAACCAACCGCCTCCCATCCTTGAGACATTCATCCCGTAATTGTTCAGGAGTAACCTCCGGTAAGAACCATTTCTAGGTGTTTTCAATGAACTAGGATGGTTGCCCTACGTTGTACAAACCATCTATCTTTTTTGACCCTAAATGTGCAAGGCGTCTATAGAGTCTAGTGCCTTGTATTAGCGCACTTTCCCTCCCGAAAATAATAAATTGATGACGCTCATTATAGCACAGAAGGTGGATGGCTAAAAGCGAAAACCTATCCCCCAAAGTTGTTGACAAAAAGAGAGGCTAGATGTTATCATTGCCCATAGATAACCTGTCTCAATACGATCGATGCACTCCAAAATAACGCGATTTAGAGGAATGTGCGTGAACCATTTGAAATTTTTCCTAGCCTTATCATTAATCCTTGGAATTTTCGCTACCACACCTGTCATTGTCGATGCACGTCTACCCGATCCAGGGCTGCATAGCGCCATCCGCACCGCCCGAAAATATGTCAACCCCAAGTCGAGCTATGCCGCCAGCGAAATTGAGAAGTGTTTTACGGACACCTTCAACACCCTTGCACAAAACTGGGATTATCTGCCAGCGGTCTATCAGCGTGAGTTTCAAGGGATTTTCCTCCGTCCGGGACAGCCCGGCAGCCCCTACGGTGATGTCAAGCTGCCAAAGAAGTTTGACACCGCCCACTTCCGATTCCATTACACCACCGTCGGTCCACATGCACCGCCGCTCGAAGATATCAATCCGCTGAACGGTGTACCGGACTACGTTGATCTGTGTGCTGAAGCACACGAGAAATCGTACCATGTCGAGGTCAATCTGATGGGGTTCAAAAAGCCTTATGACGATTTTTGGGACGCGTACAACGGTGGCAATCATAAATATGATGTGTACCTGTTTCAGTTTCCGGCGCTCGGCTTTACAACGACCAACTGGTATCATGGACGGATACGACCGACCGTCGTGACCTTCGGTCCCTATTTTGCGATAAATTCCCGTCTGTACGACTATTTCGGCAAGTTAGAGGGCAACCGTTTCATGGAAACAACTACTGCACACGAATTTATGCACGGGATTCACTTCGCCTACAACGCACGAATGCCCCGTTGGTTCATGGAAGCGTCAGCGACATGGATTGAGTCAAAAGTATACGACGGTGGACTGATTGATGATCGCGATGATATTCCCGATCCCGACGAGATCGGCGAGACCGATGCCTACGACTATTACCCCAGACAGCTTGGTATCTTTTTGGATCAGCCTGACATCGCGCTCGACAGTCTTGTCGGTTTGCACGAATATGCGGCGGTGATCTGGGTGTTTTACATGACGGAACGATTCGATGTCGATATTGTCCGCCAGTTTTATGGGGATGCAACGGAGGGCTCTTACCGCGAATTCGGCAACTTTCTGGATGTCTTTACCAACCACGGCACAACCCTAGTCGAAGCCTTTAAGACCTTTACCGAGTGGAACTACTTTACGCATGACCGTGATGACGGACAGCACTACCTCAATGGACACCGTTTCCCGCCCGTTCTCATTCATCCGAGCGATGTGCATAACACCTATCCTGTCCGCGTTGATTGGGATTCAGAGGCGATGCCGGAACCGTTCTCGTCACGCTATATTGTTTTTGAACCGACCCCCGGCGTCGTAATGCCCGAATTTGCGGTCAAGGTCGATGGCGCCGACATCGCCCCAATCGACATGAGTCCACTCGGCATCACAGACCGGGCTGAAATTCAGAACGAATTAGATCGACTCGACGTCTTTGGCTTGCGTGGTTGGGGGGCAAGGTTTATCGTTGAAAAACGGGACGGCACCCACGAAATCCGAGAGGCGTTCACCTACCAGCGTTCTCAAGAGGGCCAAATCACATTCAACGATTTCGGGGGCGATATTCAGAAGATTACGCTCATCCTAATCAATCTGCGTCCCGATGTCGAGCAGGTGGTTATCCCCGGCGGTGACTATTTTGGCGGTGCTGTGAGTTATATGGCAGGTCGTCCGCCCGCTGGCGCCCTTTCGACGCCTATCGCCTCACAAGAGAGGGAGACGAGTGTCCGTGTGCAATGGGAGCTCGAAGATTTAAGCGATATCCGTGAGGTCGCTATCGTCCGAAAGCGATATACCTCGTCCGTCGAAACTGATGACCCGCAGCCATTCCAGACTGCTGCCGAAGTGCTGAACGCCGCAGACCGGAATGGGGATGGCATCCCCAATGGTGACATCAACATTGTCGGATGGGTCAACGCGACCGATACACACTTCGAGGATACAACAATTTTTCAAGATATCGATGCGGACAGCGGTCTTTTCGATCCGCAGGACACCCGCTACTTTTATGCCGTTGTGCCTGTCGATACGATTGGCATTATGGGCACCCCTAGCATTGACCCCAACGGTATTACCCCTGTATTCAGTCCACCAGATACCGCTGCTGCTCCAATGCGGACTCAGCTGCTCCAAAGTTACCCCAATCCGTTCAATCCGGACGTTTGGATCCCTTATGAACTCGCAGAAAATGCCCCTGTATCGATGGAAATCTACAATGTCTCCGGTCAGTTGGTACGGACATTGCATATCGGTATACAGAACCGTGGGCGGTATGTCACTAAGGATAAAGCGATCCACTGGGATGGACGTACCCAATCGGGAGAACGGGCTGCCAGCGGTGTTTATTTCTATGTGCTGAAAGCTGGTGATTATGTCTCCATGCGCAAGATGGCAATCCTGAAATAGAGAGGTAAAACGTAAGTGCCCACCGTTACCCCATCAAAAAATCCGATCATCGTAGCGATTGTCTCTTTTCTGCTATTTGCTATTCTCGGATGTGGCGAGGAGGGATTAATCGATCCTCACGGCGAAGTCGAACTTTCGCCTGCGTCCGTCGAAGGGTTTCAAGTCTACGACCTACCCACAAATAACGGGTCCGCCTGGACTTATCGTAATGTGGGATTCGGCTTGTATAACACTGGACAAGGAGGAGCGGTTTTAGGCGTGGAGGAGGAGACCTTTACTATTAGGATTGAAGGCACGCGGGATATTGGCGGGTTCACCCACCGGCAGGCGACTGTCAGCGAAATCAGAGCGATCGTACTCACACCGAGCGGCGAGGAGGAGCGACTCTTCCGCGCCCCGGTTGATCACCTCTCTGCAAATGCCCGCTACTATCGCTTAGACTCCGATTTTCTGGACTTTGAGTTGCCGCTATTTGCAACCTACTTCTTGAAAACACCGCAAGCGTATACCGAATCAGCGTTTGATGTTTACGTCTCTTTTCTTGATAACCCGGTGCTGCATCAGAAACATTTCCCGCCGCGCCTGCTCTGGGATTTTCCCTTGCAGGCTGGGAAAGAATGGACGGTCTTCGAGACCAAAGCGCCGCCGGTGCATCAGGTTGTCCGTCGTGTTATCGATGCAGATGTCTCGATAACAGTGCCCGCTGGGAGTTACAATAACGCTTACCTAATTGAAGAGGAAATCATCGGCCTGTCGCAGCTGCCAGCGTTAAAATTATCTGACGATTTCCAGCGGTTGGAGCCAGCAACCTACGAACCTGCGACGTATTGGGTGGTCCCAGATATCGGTGTTGTCAAATATCAGTATACCTATCTACTGACCGATGAAACCTTAACGGATGGAACCTCTATAAATCTACTTTTCTCTGGGGATTTTGAGTTGAGCGAGTTTGAACTCCCCGATGACAATTCACGCTAGTCTACATCTATCCATTATGCAGCCATTGCGATTCATTAAAAGACAGACCAAGCAACTGTTTTACGCCCTCTATCAGAAACGCCTTGAACGGGAGGCAAGTCAGTGGCAAATCCCTTATCACATCGGAATCATCCTAGACGGGAACCGTCGGTACGCGCAGACGGAAGGGTTCTTTGACGCTATCAGACGCCAGTACGGTCACTCCGAAGGTGGGGATAAGCTAGAGGAGGTACTCCATTGGTGCGACGAATTGGGTGTCAAAATTGTCTCAATCTGGATCTTCTCGCTCGATAACTTCGCCAATCGAGAGGGGGAGGAGGTGGAGGAGATTTTCAACGTCATTGAGACAAAGATGCGATCTCTCCTGACTATCGAAGGGCTCCATACCAATCAGATTAAAGTGCGTCCCATGGGAAAACTTGAGCTCCTACCCCCAAGCCTCCAAGAGGCCATCCGCGATGTGGAGGAGGCGACAAAAAACTACGATAAGTTTATCCTCAATGTCGCTGTCGCTTACGGCGGACGCGAGGAGATTGTTGAAGCGTTCCGGCGCCACCTACAATCGGAATTGGCAGAGGGTAAAGTGCCGGACGAAATAGCCGAAGAACTGAGCGCAGATAAAATTACCGAGTATCTCTACACCTCGAACCTGCCCGACCCCGATTTGATTATCCGAACCAGCGGCGAAATTCGGCTCAGCGGGTTCATGCTCTGGCAGAGTGCCTATTCGGAGTACTACTTCTGCGATACCTATTGGCCCGGCTTCAGAAAGATCGATTTCCTCCGCGCAATCCGGGATTATAGCAATCGGGAACGACGATTTGGCAAATAAGGAGCTACCGGCGCTGTGCAATCTCGATCAGCGTCTCACCCACAATCTTGTATCTATGGGAATCTAGCCGCTCAACATCCGCCCGTTCCGCCTTCGTATCGACCGCTTTTTCCTCACGCATCTCTGTGATAAACTCGTAAGGCGGGTCAATACTGAACGGTTCAATTTCCCCAATTTTTTCCATCGCCTGTTTCCCACCGATTCGCAAGAGCTCTCTCGCTTTCAACGGCGCAAGCGACAACGCACTGGTCCGCGAAATCCCCTTCTTGGTGACAACCGACACGATATTCGGCACATACCCCTCCGTTTCAGCGACGGCGGTATCGTCTCCACTGACGAATACCGTTGGGATACCGAATGACCCTGCGATTGCCGCGTTAAACCCAATCTCCCCAATCAGTTCGCCGTTTAGCCAACAGTTGGCAATTGTGCGCGAGCTCCAGCTGTGACAGAGCACACCGCGTTCTGTGTTGTCCATTGAGTGATGTCCATAAAGCAGAAACGCATCGAACGACTCGTCCAACCCCCAAGGCGCAGCGATTGGACGACCGATGATCATCTGCGCCTCCTCGTGCATCAGTTCATAGTCGATCCCTCCGGGCCCGTGCCCATCTAAGAACCACACCTCCTCTGCCCCACCTTCCAATACACCATCGACCAGTGCATTCACCTCCAAGGTGGCGAGTCGCTTTGCCTGATCATAGTACCTCGCATCGCTATAGGTCTGAAGATTAAAATCGACGACGCCGGCGGTTCCCTCCAAATCACCGAGTATAAATATTCGCATGTCACCCTCCCTTTGTTCTTAGAAATTGCTTGACAACTGCTTATATCTGTTTCATAATAAACTCACGAAACGCTTACAACGAAAACTTGGCGATGACAAGCCTATAAAGCGTTACCGTAAATTCGCAATTGGTTATTATACCCCTGTTTGTGGATTTGTCAATCTTTTCGCTGGAAGCTTAAAAGCATCCGTTTAGAACCGATTTGCAGATTGTATTATGGAGGCTAAATTATGGGTTTCAAACTTGGTTATAGTACGTTACGTTGGCAGACACCTGACCTCGAACCGCTTCTGTTAGAGCTCAAAGAAGCCGGATGGGACGGATGGGAGATGCGCCAATCCTTCGATTGGGTAGGGACACCAAAGCGGGTCCGACAGATCTGTGATAATGTCGGTATGCCGGTCGTCGTGGTCACCGCACGGGGGCTCCCGATAGACAAGGATTGGGAACAGATGGAGATGAACAAACGGCGGATGGACTTCGCTGCTGAGGTCGGTGCGGACTGTTTCATGTTCATGGGCGCCGGCAAACCGCAGGACCGTCCTGTCAATGATGACGACATCGCTGCACTCGCAGATGTGTCAGAAGAATGGGCGGAATACGCCGGACAGTATGACCTAGAGGTATGTTACCACATCCATACCAACACAACAATCGACTCGATTGAGGACTGGGCAAAATATATGAGTCTCCTCAGAAAGTGCAAGCTGTGCATTGACGTGTCGCACTCTGCACTGTGGGGATATGACCCTGTCGAATCGATCAAGCGCTACAAGGATCAGCTAATCTACGTCCACCTGCAAGACTATGCGAGCTACTCCGGCGGTGAAGGCGAGTCTTACGATGTCAATTGGGTCGATGTCGGCAGTGGGACCGTGATGGACTTTCCAAAAATTATGACCACCCTGGAAGAGATTGGATATGACCGGTGGGTGACAGCTTGCCCCGGTCAAATCGAAGACCGATCTGATCGAGAGCGGATGGATGTCAATCGGAAATATCTCCAGCAGTTGGGATATTAAGCCTAATCCAAATTACCACTTATGGGATAGGTTACGGCTGGGTTAAGATAACTCAAATTGCTAGGTATTGAAATCTCATTAACTAGGGCGTGTTGACATTTCACTGCAGTCAAACAATCAAGGGAGACGCACAGACGCATGACTCTTCGTAGGGGTTGGGCTCCTCAACCCGCGTTGGGAGTGGGTGAGGTTTCCTCGCCCCTACGATTAGGAATACCTTTACATAAATGTCAACACGCCCTAGCAACTTACGTTATCTTAGTAAATTTGGTTATTTCTAGTAGGACCTACGCAGCTGAACACTCAAAGCCCTGTAGTTTGGCGATTCATCGCCGCACAGGACAACTTCCACCCCATGAATCGGACAACTGTAGGGGCAACCCTTGTGGTTGCTCTGCGTTAGGCATCGGTTCTGTTTTGTAGTGAACAACGATCGTTGTTCACTACTGGGATGCACAATCCCTATCTAGTGGGGCGTTGAGTGTGTAAACTTGCCTAGGGACTACCTAGAAACAGGGTCAGAGATTAAAAAGCCAACCGCTGACCTTGTTTTACTCAGTTCTGAAGTCGTTTTCTTATCATTGGACAGTTGCGGTGGAAGGAGTTGAAATGAGTTTTATCGAAGAACTTAGAAACCTATCCACTAGAATCGAGAGTTATAGAGATTTGGTTCAGAATGAAGCATCCACGAAAAATACCTTTGTTGAGCCCTTTATTAATCTGTTGGGGTATGATACATCTAACCCAAGAGAAGTGAAGCTCGAATTTACCGCTGATGTTCCCCCGAGACAAGGTGAAAAGGTTGATTATGCCCTTTTTAAAGATAGTAAGCCAGCCATGATTGTCGAATGCAAACCGTACGGCGAAGATTTGTCTGCCACTCACGTTGCCCAGCTTGTTCGTTACTTTTCGGCGGTTGAACCCCAATTCCCTTTTGCTGTCTTGACCGACGGTGTTCTCTATCAATTTTACGCAGATATAGAAGCATCGAACAAAATGGATAGAGAGCCTTTTCTTGAGTTTGATATGCTTGATATTCAGCAGTCTCTGGCCAATGAACTCAAGGGGTTCACCAAGCCTAATTTTGATTTAGATAAAACCCTCGCCGCCGCTATTGATTTGAAGCATTCAAAAGAGATCAAGGATTTCATAATGCAACAAGTGGAATCACCTGCTGACGAATTCGTTAATTTTGTACAGTCTGTTGTCTTGAATCGTGAACTGACACCAACGGAGAGAGATCGGCTTCCAGACAGTATCAAGCGAGCGTTAAACGAGCTTATGAAAGAAGGGATTAACCTCCCGCCGGTAATTGATGAAGAAGACACTCCGGATTCTAACCCAAGACCCATAGGCTTTACGTTTAACAACGAGCAACATCGGGTCGAGCCCAGGACTTGGAAACAATATTTGGTCATATTCTGTGAAATCTTGTCCAGAATTTACACAGACCGATTTGAAGAGGTATTAACCCTTGACTTAGGGCAACGCCGCCCTTACTTTTCAAGAGAACCGGAGCATCTTATAGAGCCTCGCCAGATAAGGGATACAGGTATTTATATTCATACGTGCTTTAGTGCCTCTCAAATAAAAAAGGTTGTGAGGAGGCTTGCCGAACATTTCGGATATGACGAGCCCCGCATAGAACACACTAACGATTGAAAGTCAAGGGAAATGATACAGACAAATTAGATTAGACCCGTATTTGAGTTTTATACTTACACCCACCATCCCGCCGAAGAAAACTAGAGGAGACAATTATGGATTTTTCTGCATGGTCCCCATCACACGCACTGCTTGTTGGCATCACGCTGCTTGCATTTGGTGGGCAACTGATAGCAATATTAACTTACTTGAAAATAACAGCAAAACAGCATAGCACGGAAATTCAGCAATTAGCGGATCAAATACAAAAGCAGGGCGAGCAACTAACCGAGCAGATACAAAGGCAGAGCGAGCGATTAGAAGATCGGATTGACAAGCGAATTGGTGAGGTGAAAGCCGAAATCTCCGACGTGCGAGGAGAAATCCGTGATGTCCGGTTGGAGATGAGCAAACTCAACCAGAACTACATCGATCACCTAACACATCATGATTAGTGATCGATATCAGCCAACCCATGGTGAAATTCAACCTGCTTCGGTTACATGATGACCGCTTCTTTAGTTATACTAGATCCACGACATTTCCTCTAACATTACCCAATGGATGCACAACAACCTTGAGGCATATCCAAACTGCTAGGTCCTCGACTATAAATCACTTACGTTTCACGCATCACGTCAAAGGGGTGAGAAACCGTGTCACTGGTTATGGGAATCGACCTCGGTACCTCGAACGCCAAAACCGTCTTGATGGACGAGACGGGGGATATCGTGTCAATAGCGAGTGCGGACTATCCGTTGTTGACACCACACCCCGGCTGGGCGGAACAAAATCCCGATGATTGGTGGAACGCCCTGTGCGGCACAAGCCGTCAAGTCATCCAATCGCTCAAAACTATCCATCCGTCCTATTCGATCCACGACATAAAAGGCGTATCGCTTTCGGGACAGATGAACAGTGCAATGCTCGTAGATGCCCGTGGGGTGCCAATCCGCCGTGCGATCGCTTGGTTGGACGGGCGATCGAAGCAAGAGTGCGATGAAGCGAATCAACGGGCAGGCGACCTATTTCGCAAACGGGTGATGCAGGTCCTTAACCCCGTCAACACGTTGGGGAAAATTCTCTGGCTACGCGACAACGAACCGGACCTCTACGCCGATGCCCGGTACGCCCTCATTCAGAAAGATTGGATCCGCTTCCGACTAACCGGCAACTTTGTGTCAGACGTGTCGGACGCCTCGATATCGGCGGCTGGAGACATCTACACGCGGGATTGGAGTGATGAGGTTTTAGACGCGCTCGACATTCGTCGCGATCTTTTCCCGCCCATCGTCGAATCGTCTACCGTGGTTGGTGAAGTTACAGCGGAGGCGTCAGCAGAAACGGGGCTAGCGGCAGGGACACCCGTATGTGCCGGTGCGGGCGATATGGCGTGTATGGCGGTGGGCGGCGGCGTTATCAAACCGGGGGTCGCCAACGTCGGAATCGGCACGGCGGGTCACGCGCTGGCTTTTGCCGAGACCGTCAGTGATGCGGGATACAACCAGCTCTGGCCCATCTGTCATGCGGTGCCGGGGAAATACATCTGGCTCGGATGCACATATACCGGTGGCGGGAGTTTGGCGTGGACCGCCGACCAGTTTGGTGAGAGTTTTGAAGACTTGACTGCACAGGCTGAAAACGCGCCTGCGGGCAGCGACGGGCTGTTTTTTATGCCGTGGTTCCAAGGCGCAGCGACGCCGAACCCCGACCCCCACGCCTGCGCCGGCTGGATCGGCTTGACGTTGCACCACACAAAGGCACACATGATTCGAGCACTGATGGAGGGGGTCGCCTTTGACCTGCGCCACTCACTCGAATGTTTCAAGCGATTGGGTTCCCCAATCGACGAACTCCGTATCGGTGAAGGCGGCGCGAAATCTGAGCTCTGGCGCACGATTCAAGCCGATGTTTTCGGTCAAGATGTGCGGATCATGGAAACACGGGAGGTCTCCGCTCTTGGTGCAGCAATAATTGCAGGAGTTGGTGTCGGCCTGTTCCGGGACTTCGAGTCCGCGTGTGAAAAGGCGATTGTGTTGGGCGAGACAGTCAGATGTAATGCTGACCGAGTGCGCGAATATGAGGCGTGCTATCAGCGATATTGTAAATTGTATCCGACACTCAAAGATTGGTTTCGTAGTTGACAACCGTGTGAATCAGCAAGCCATAAATTGACAAACCACAAACAGGAGACACAACACCATGAAGATTACCCAAATCGAGGCAATCCCGGTCAAAGTTCCATATCATGAAGGCATCAACGAAATGATGGTCGAACGGAACCTATACCAAGGGAACACCGTCTATAAGGTCCACACCGACGCAGGCATCGTTGGTATCGGTGAATCCGAAGGACAGCAGCCCAACGAGAGCCTTCAAGAGTACGTCGGCAGAAATCCGTTTGAATTCGCAAATGGGCTGATGCCAACGCCGTTCCAGCAAGCTGCCTACGACATCATGGGAAAGGCGCTCGGTGTGCCGGTTCATCAACTCGTGGGCGAAAAGGTTCAAGATAGGGTGGCGATTGGATACTGGTCTATCGATATGCCGGCCGCAGAATGGGCGGCGGAAGCCAAACGTGCCTATTCGCTCGGATACCGACTCCACAAGATTAAAGCACGTCCCTGGCACGATATCGTCGAACAGGTGGGGGCAATCGCTGAAGCCGTTCCGTCCGATTACAAGATGCGAGTCGATCCCAACGACTCCTTTGAGACTCCCGCGAAGTCTATTGAGGTCGCGAAGCAGCTTCGGGATTATAACATTGAGGCGTTTGAAACACCCATCCCCCAAAGCGATATCGACGGATACTTAGAGATTCGACGTGGCTGCAATATGCCGATTACAATCCATTTCGGCAATCCCGATCCCGTCGAAGCGATTAAGGCAGGCATGAATGATTCCTTCATTATCGCATACCCGGACTCACGCGCTGCCAACGCCAAACGTGAGGCAGCAATTTCCGACTCCGCACATCTGCCGCTCTGGATTCAGATTGTCGGGATGGGAATAACGACCACGTATCTCATCCATCTCGCCGCCACAATGCCTAACGCGACCATGCCATCAATTACGCTGAATTGCCTGCGCGCGTTTGACATTGTTACGCCGGCTGTCCAGATGGAGAATGGTTACGCCACTGTACCCGATGCGCCGGGATTGGGGATTGAACTCGATGAGGATGCCCTAGATAACTGCCGGGTATAAGTCCCCCTGACAAGGGGGATTTAGGGGGTTGCGCGCCTTTGGAGTGTCTAAGCAGCTCTAAAATCTACCATAGTAACGTCCCATGCCAAGAAATCGCGCAACAAAAAACCGGCTTCGCTCATTAATTCACTCGTCCATTAATAAACCAATGAACAAATGGATTTCACGCCTTATACGGCTCTCACCGTTTATCTTCAGTCTACTGCTCCTCGGTTGTGGTGGAGGCGTTAAACTAACCAATCTGCCCCAAAGCAGCGCTGCGCTTAACTTATCTAAGGCGCAGCAAAAGAGCATTGAGCCCAAGATTTCGCTCATCCGGGACATCGTTGAAGATTACGAATTTGAGCGAGATGAAGTGGAGGCAGAATATCGCCGTTACTACAGCCGGGCAAACTTGCCTCCGATGAGCCGATACGAGGGAGGACGTCTGAACAGAGGAATTCGACTTGAGTGGCATGAACTGAGAACCAAACTCAGAAGCTTTGTCGCACAACGACGGCAATACGCCAAAGAAATCTCTCAACTCATCTACGATATTAAGGCAGGTTTGACGCCTGATCAACAGGTCGCGTTTGAAGATATAGAATTGCCTCAACTTCGGCTGCCGGAGGTGCTCAGAAGGCGTTCCCATGACGAGTTTGGAATGCGAATGAGAGGGGTGCCATTCGAGTTCTGAAGCAGCACTCACTGAAAAAGGAGATATTTCCAAACTATGAAACTTTCACTTTCGGTCCGGGTCGCAGAAGCGCCCGGATCTAAAGAAGAAACCATCCGATCCTTTGACGACATCGCTACGCTCGCCGATCAGCTCGGTTACCACGCAGTCTGTATGCGAGCGTCACAGGCGGGGACACAGACGCCGCTCCAACAAGTCACCGCTATCCGCCAGAAAACCCGTGAACTCAATCTCGCCGTGTCGATGGTCACAGGCGATTTCCCGATTCCAATCAACAACGACCAAGGTCCCGATGCGCTACGGAACATTACGCCTTATCTAGACCTGACCGACCTGCTCGGCGCCAATCTGATTCGGATTGCGATGAAAAAGGAGGAGGACATCATCTGGGCAAAACGTGCGTCCGATGAAGCCTTTGAGCGCGGTATCCGATTGGCGCACCAGTCGCATACGCGCAGCCTCTTTGAAACAGTAGAGGGTTCAGTTGATATCCTCAAACGGGTCGGGAGGCGCAACTTTGGAATCATCTACGAGCCGGCAAACCTAGACCTCTGTGGACAGGATTACGGTCCCGAAACGCTCAAACGGTTTTCACCTTACCTGCTTAACGTTTACCTCCAAAACCATATCCGACGTCCCGACGGGAAGACACATCTTGAGACGTGGATTCGCGGCGATGTCCCGCACGACCCCATCCGCTTGCAGGACCCAGGTGGAATTGACTTCTCAAGTGTATTTGAAGGCTTGGCAGCGATAGGGTATGACGGCTATGTGACGGTGCATCAGGCGTTCACCGAAATCATGGAACCGGAGGACGCGGCACAGCAGAGCTACGATTACCTGATCCAGCTCGCGGATTTTGAAACCCGACCGGTTTCGTAAACAGGTGGAGAAAAAAGTAAGCAGCTTGGGCACATACTACGGAGCCTCTGCAAAATCAGAAGTATACTTGATAAAAAGCGTTTTAATTGTTATCAGCGCGTTGATGATCTAGTTCTTCTGTCTATTTATTTTTTTTGTATACCACCACGCAGCTAACAGGCCAATCCCG
This sequence comes from Candidatus Poribacteria bacterium, assembly GCA_022822785.1. Lineage (GTDB taxonomy): Bacteria > Poribacteria > WGA-4E > WGA-4E > PCPOR2b > PCPOR2b. The sequence continues at coordinate 49,570 of JAJEAL010000144.1, read as the reverse complement.
GCTCCGACAATTGATCCCGCTACTAGAAGGGCACTACCTATAGTGGCACCGGCAGTTGCGAGACCAATTACAGAGGTTGCTCCCGCGCTGGTCGCTGCTCCCACTGCTGCCCCTGCGGAGGCACCCAGGGCACCATCTACTACCCAAGAGGTATCCTTTTCTTTTGCTTGGTTTGGATTTTTATTTATCATTTCAAGAGTCCCATTGTTTGGCGGGTGCCGGCAACGATAATTATCGTTACAATAGTTGTGAAAATTGAAGTTAAAGCAAGTTTCCAATCTTTAGCTTGATCATGGGTAACTGCTATCCCATAGGTGAAGGTAGAGAAAATTATGCAGAAAAGAAGGCCAACTAACGGAATTTCGATTGATATTCCTTCTTCTGTGCTATTCAGCATAACATCACGAATAGCGACCGCAGACAGTGCCGTGCAGTAAAAGCATAACTGCCCATCTCTAAGCAGTGAGAGAATATTTCGATTGGCTCCGACTAGCCAGGAACCAAGAAGCACAAGAGGAACTGGCAGTAAAGGAATTACCGTATTGTAGAATAGCCATACAATCATTTGGATACCTGGTTTCTGCCCAGCTTTTCAGGGCAATCAGCAAAACACAAAATAATTTTACCCAGACAGTTGAAATAAGTCAAGTGATTTTAAACGTATGTTATTGCTTTTGTATAGCAACTTTTGAATAATCTTGTCCGAAAAAATATTTGAGAGATTGGAGTGAATATATGACCGATTTTTCCAAATTTATTCGGGAGGTTCCCGATTTTCCGGAGCCGGGAATCCTGTTCAAGGATATTACCCCGCTGCTCCAGACCCCACACGCCTTCCGCGATACGGTGGATAAGATGGCAGCCCACTACAAGCCGAAAGATATTGACGCAATCGTTGGAATTGATGCGCGCGGCTTCATCTTCGGCAGTGCCCTTGCCTATCGCCTCGGTGTCAGCTTTGTTCCTGTCCGCAAAAGCGGAAAACTCCCCTACCATACCCATGAAGCGAGTTATGAACTAGAATATGGAGTTGATACCCTTGCTATTCATCAGGACGCTTTTCCCCGCGGAAGCCGTGTCCTCATCTGCGATGATGTGATCGCAACGGGGGGAACAATTGCTGCGTCCATTGAGCTCGTTGAGAAACTTGGCAGTGAGGTCGCCGGCATCGCGGTCCTGATTGAACTGACTTTTCTCAATGGGCGCGAGAAATTTCCGGATCGCGATATTTTTTCTCTAATTGAATTTTAACCTTCGATATGCTATACTATTCTTTTGTTGTTTGCCGAGCCGCGCCTGTAGCTCAGGGGATAGAGCAGGGGCTTCCTAAGCCTCGTGTCGGGGGTTCGAATCCTCCCAGGCGCACCATTTAAGAAACAGTCTAGCAAAAACCGAGCTTTTTCGGAAAAACTCGGTTTCTATTCGTGCTCCGCACGGCGGAATCCTCGATAGATCTGGACTTGTACTTTTTTATATTAGCCCTGAGATTTTATCAGTTTCGTCACAGGTGTTAGATTCTCTTCGGTAGTTGTGAATAACTGCCATATTGGCCTAATCTGAAGTGCACTGAGAAGATCGGGATTTCAAGCAACTAGAAGCGATTTGGGACGATTGTCTTAATGAACTAATGAACCGGTGAACCAACATGGCCCCACTGAAGTGACAGGTGTGTTGTATGATAAGTCAACCAGCAACTTAAGTTATTTTTAGGAGAAATGAATGCGTAGCGTTAGTGTGTGGAAACTCATTTTAATTATTGTGGTACTCCTGTTTTCAGCATTGTACCTCATTCCCACTCCAGAAGACCTCTACAATCCCCTATACGGAAATTTGTCGCTCTGGATGCAAGAGAAACTCCCCAAATTTGAAGCAACCGAGGAGAACGCATTAAAGGTAAGCTTGCAAGACGTTGTATATCCAGAGGGCGTCAATTTTCAAGATGCGACAACGGAGCTCAGGGAAATTTTGCAGAACAGGTTGCAGGCTAATGGGTTTACGGAGGGGGTAGATTACCAATTTGATACGACAGAAGGCGGCGAGTTCCTCGTCAATTTCCTTTCGCCACAGCGTAAAACCGATTTGGAAAATGTTCTGGAGAACTTGCATCTGTACGGGAGCATCCCGACTCTCGTCCGTCGTCTGATACCGGATAACCGCCTGAAGCTCGGACTCGACCTCAGAGGCGGGGTGCACCTTGTGCTTGAGGTCGACCTTGAGGAGTCCAAAGTCGAATTGCTGAACGGACGCGCTTCCTCGATTCCTGAACGGCTGCGATCAGATAAGATTCATTGCAGAGAGGCGCAACCTGTCCTTGAAGCGAATGCGCTAAACGTCGTTGTAGGTATCCCCAAACGCCTTTCGGATCCAAACGAACGGGCGGAATATCTTAAGAAAGCGCAGGACAGCCTCCAAGATCTGGAGTTCTTTGATGCGCCTTACGAGATTAATAGGACCGACACCGAGGTCACCTATCAGATTCGCTTGGATGAGTCCGGCTTAGCGCAGTACAGCGAGCAAGCCATCGATCAAGTGATGGTGGTGCTGCGAAACCGCATTGATGCGTTCGGTGTTGCTGAACCATCAATCCGACGCGAAGCCAACCGTCCCCGAATTATTGTGGAGCTGCCCGGTGCAAAGGATTCGTCAAGACCTCTCCAAATCGTTAAAACGATGGGACGCCTCGAATTTAAGCTAGTAGAAAAAAGTCCTGCCGGTACAACTGCGTGGACCGGATCGGCGGATACCCCACCGCCTGACGATATTCCCGAAGGCACCGAAATCCGATACCATAACGACGATGGAACAGCGCTGGCGAATAGCTGGTATGTTGTACAGAGCCCTGTCTTGCTGAGCGGCGATCGGATTCGGAGTGCACGGGAAACCCAAGGCAGTACCAGCTTCGAGATTGTTGTGTCTATGGGGTTTGACTCGCAAGGCACCCGGAAGTTCGGTGAAGTAACCACCAACCATGTCGGTGAACTGTTAGCCATTCTGCTCGATGGAAAGGTGCAATCTGCACCACGAATTAATGAACCCATTCTCGGCGGAAATGCCCAAATCTCTGGAGATTTTACCTTTGAGGAAGCCCAATATCTAGCGAATATTCTCAAAGCCGGGGCGTTCCCCGTCGGTGTGAAAATTGCCGAAGAACGGACCGTGGGACCAACTCTAGGGCAAGAAGCGATTGACGACGGTGTCCGTGCCGCTGTTATCGGTATGGGGGTTGTTCTAATCTTCATGCTAATCTACTACCGGTTCTCAGGTATCGTTGCAATTATTGCACTAGTATTTAATATGCTGATTATTCTGGGCGCCCTTGCCGGATTTGGCGCCGCGCTGACACTGCCCGGACTCGCAGGACTTGTCCTGACCATCGGAATGGCGGTTGATGCGAATGTACTTATTTTTGAGCGTATCCGTGAAGAGCTACGCACCGGCAAAACCGTATGGTCGGCAATCGAGACCGGCTATCAGAAAGCCTTCTGGACCATCCTCGATGCCAATGTAACGACCTTAGCGGTTGCAGCAGTGCTTTACCATTTCGGAACCGGCCCCATCAAAGGATTTGCTGTCACATTGGGAATCGGTATCTTTGCCAGTATGTTTACCGCTATTGTCGTCACCCGAGAGATTTACAGCTGGGTGCTCGGCAGTCGAGATGTCCAAAAATTAAGTATCGGACGTGAGGTCATCAGAGACACAACCGTCGGTTTCCTCAGCAGAAGACGAGGCGGATTTGTTCTGTCTTCAATCCTCATTATTATCGGGATTGTTTCATTAGTGCTTCATAACGGACCCAATTTCGGGATTGACTTTCGCGGTGGGGTCAAGACCTACGCTAAATTCAATCGTGTCGTCACTCAACCCGAACTCTCCGCTAAATTGGCGGACCTAGGCTATGATCGTCCAAAAATTCAGGTGGATGCATCGAAACAGGAAGCATCGATTGATATCGGCTACGAAGCGGAATTTGATAGCCAGAGGGTCGTTGCGCCGTTGATCGCAGATCCCGGCGATGCAACAGCGCAAAGCGTTCAGGTGAGCGCCACGCAGGAGAGGGTGCATGTCTTCCGTCCCGGAGATGTCGTTCAACTAATCGAGGGCGAGCAGCGGTTGAGAAATGAGATTGCCGAAATTGTAGAGGAGGAGGATACAGTTACTTTCGTACTCGCAAACGAAATCGGATCCGACCTGACACAAGCCGCTGAAGTACAGACACAGGCAAGCGTCGGGCAGATTCTCACCGATGCCCTGCTACAAGGGGGCGGAGACTGGCACGCGCTCCCACGTGCGGTAAGCGTGAATGAGGTGGGACCCAGTGTCGGCAAAGACCTTAAATGGGCGGCGCTGTGGTCTGTGCTCTGGTCAATCGTTATTTTGCTGCTCTATATCTCTTGGCGCTTCGAATTTCGTTTCGCTATCGGTGCCATCGCCGCTCTCGTTCACGATGTGCTGATTACATTGGGCGTTTTTTCGGTGTTCGTCAAGGAAATTAACCTGCCAACCGTTGCGGCATTTCTCACAATTATCGGTTACTCTTTGAACGATACGATTGTTGTGTTTGATCGTATTCGTGAGAATAGCACACTGCTCAGGGGCACCGATTTTGCTCAAGTTATTAACAGAAGCATCAATCAATCTTTGAGCCGTACCGTGGTGACTTCTTTGACCACACTCTTTGTTGTCCTCATTATTTTCCTCCAAACAGCGCCGGGCCAAGAGATCAACACCTTCGCGTTAGCGTTGATTGTGGGGGTCATCGTTGGAACCTATTCGTCTATTTTCATCGCGAGTCCAATCATATATCTCTGGCACTTAAAAAATCGGAATGTAGAAGTCCAAGAGGTACAGGAAAGCACTGCCTAGCCGTCTATTTTCGGAGGGGTTGGAGGCTCGGTCCATTGCCCTCATAGAACCCTGAAAGCTGAGGGCAAACCGTGAAGGGGGCGGGATTACTGTCTTTCGCCCTTCTTTCCCTCCTACCCTTCCCTGTTTCTGTCTCTTAAAACCTTCCTTGTCAAATGGTATGGATGTCACCTGGTGGCTGATTCCAAGTGGTACTGTTCTGATTCTCGCCGTTGGTATTCTAACTGTCGCAGCTCAGCGGCGGAGATGGCTGCGTGCTCAAAAACTTAATAGTGACTCCGATAAACCGCCCCATCTACTCACCCGCCAGTTAATCCATGAAATTCGCAACCCGCTGAACAGCATTAGCCTTAACCTCCAAATTCTGGAGGAAGATCTATCGGTTGATAATCGCAGTGCCCCAGCGGATTTACAGAGTAGAGTCCGGCGTGTTCGTGCGGAAGTGGAGCGCCTGGATCGGATATTGACCGATTTCCGGCGCTACGCCAACTTGCCGCCGTTGACATTTGAAACCTGCAACCTCGCGCTGCTGATCGAGGAGGTCTTGGACTTCAACGAACCGGAAGCGCAGCGGCAGAACGTTCAGGTCAACCGTGAAATCCAAAAGCTGCCAGCTGTTCAACTCGATCCGTCGCAATTCAAGCAGGCGTTACTGAATCTGATTATCAATGCGGTGCAGGCGATCGAGGAGGGCGGCACACTTTCCGTTCGCGCAAAACCGTCGAACGGGGGTATACAGATCGAGGTCGAAGATACCGGTCAAGGCATTCCGCCAGAGCAGGTCGATAAAATATTCGATCTGTTCTTCTCCACAAAAGAGGAGGGCACCGGGGTCGGTCTCGCAATCGTAAAACAGGTTATCGAAGGGCATGGCGGTCAGATAAACGTGGACAGTACGCCCGGACAAGGCACAAAATTCTCTATTGTGCTGCCCGTCCAGTGAAATACGATGAAATGTCAACAGAACTTAGCAACTTGCGTTAGCTATAATTAACTCTATCTGTATCCGTAAAAATCTGCGTCCTTATCTGCGTGAGCCGCAGCAGGTGATAAAATGAACTCAAAAATCCTTGTTGTAGATGATGATCGGGGGAGCGTCGAAGCCGTCGTCGATGTGCTTGGGCGCGAAGGCTATGAGCTGCTAGCAGCGTCAGGCGGACACGAGGCATTGGAGATTTTAGCCGCTGAAGATGTTGGGGTCGTCATTACCGATGAAAAGATGCCCGATCTCAGTGGAATCGACCTACTCAAGCATGTAAAAGACAACTACCCGTACACACAAGCCATTATCTTAACCGGTTACGGCTCAATTGATAGCGCGGTTGAAGCCACGAAAGCGGGCGCAGACGGTTACCTCGAAAAACCCATAAAAATTAATATCCTGCGCCAAACAACGAAAAACGCACTCGAAAAACGAGCGCTCCTCCTCCAAAACGTCAATCTGCGTGAACAGCTTGATGACAAGTTCGGATTTGCAAACATTATCGGCACGTCAAAACCGATGCTTGAGCTATTCCGCATGATACGACTCGTTGCCCCCACCAATGCGACGGTCCTTATCCGCGGCGAAAGCGGCGTTGGGAAAGAGTTAATTGCACACGCAATCCATAACCATAGCCGCCGAAAGGATAAACCGTATCGAACAATTAACTGTGGCGCGCTCTATCGTGAACTCCTCGAAAGCGAGCTATTTGGTCATGAACGGGGTGCTTTCACCGGGGCGACCGCCCGGAAACTAGGCGTGTTTGAGCAGACCAACGGCGGCACCTTGCTGCTAGACGAGGTCGGCGAGATGGGGATTGAAACGCAGGTGAAATTCCTCCGCGTACTGGAAGGGCATGAGTTCACACCCCTCGGCGGAAGTACGCCCACCAAAGCCGATGTCCGTATCATCGCTGCTACTAACGCAAATCTTGAGGAAGCGGTGAAAAATGGAAAGTTCCGCAGCGATCTCTATCACCGTATCAACCGCTTTCCGATTCGAGTGCCTCCGTTAAGAGAGCGACGAGAGGATATCCCTCTGCTAGTCAACGCGTTCATCAAGGAGTTCAGCAAGGAACATGAGCGGCCGATTGCCGGTATCACCTCCCAAGCGATGGAATACCTGAAAAATGCCGCGTGGGATGGAAATGTCCGTGAATTACGCAATGTCATCGAAACCGCTATCATCTTAGCGAGGACAGAAACCCTCCAAATTGACGATTTCTCCTCCGAATTTCAAACAGGCTTCACAGATGCTGCCCCCGTCACCGATTTTCAGATGGGGATTCCTGTCTATCCTGACGGCCCGGATGGCGGCGTAGATGCAGAAGACAAACCTGCGGTGTCTACCGATTCGGAGGATGAGAAGGTGGGAACCGTTGGTATGACAATGGATGAGATTGAGAAAGAGGCTATCGGTAAGACTCTAACCGAAACCGGCAATAACAAGAAGCGAACGGCGGAAATACTCGGAATCGGGTTGCGGACACTTTATCGCAAACTGGAAGCTTACGGTTGGATGAACAAAAACGACCAAGAAAATGAACCACCTGATTAACGGCATTTACTTTTCCCGTAGGAGGGATTTCCCAATCCCGACCCCTCACTAAATTGAGTAGGTCGAGATTCATATCTCGACGCTTGCGCTCCCCGGTAGGTGCGGTTTCCAACCGCACAACATCGGCGCAGTTGAAAACAGCGCCTACCAAACAGGGGAACGGTAGGTGCGGTTTCCAACCGCACAACATCGGCGCAGTTGAAAACAGTGCTTACCAAACAGGGGAACGGTAGGTGCGGTTTCCAACCGCACAGCATCGGCGCAGTTGAAAACAGTGCTTACCAAACATGAGTAATGAAAGTGTCTATTTATTACATCGCATGTTGAAACAACATATATTATACGCCAAAACGACATATATCTCAACAGATGATTACAGCACAGCAAAGGAGAGACTATATGGCTTTAACAACCGATCAGAAAGCGTTCTTTCAGGAATACGGTTATCTGCCTTACACGCGGGTGCTGTCTGACGAGGAAGTCGCGGCGCTCCGTCAGCGAAGCGAAGACATCGCCGAAGGACGCACAACGCATGTGCCGTCCCGCTACATCCAGCTTGAGGCAGCGTTCCGCGCTGACGCCGCACCCCGTATCGACACCGTCCGCAAGATGACACAGCTCTGCTACTTCGACGACCTGTTCCAAGCAGCTGCTAAGAAACCGGAGATTGTAGATGTCATCGAAGATCTCCTAGGCCCCAACATCAAGCTCTATACCGACCAGCTCATGATGAAACCCCGCTATAACGGGACAGTGACCGACTGGCACCAAGACTCACCCGCCTGGCCCTTCTTCGTCCCACAAGACCATGTGACCTGTTGGGTCGCTTTGGACGATGCCACCGTCGAAAACGGCTGCATGACCGTCATCCCCGGCAGCCACAAATGGGGCCCCGTCACCCGCGAATATAAACAGCGGTTTATCGACGATCCCGAAATCGCCAAGCCGACCCCCGTCGAATTGAAGGCAGGACACTGCATGTTCCACCACGGGCTAAACTTCCACCGCACCGGTGCCAACCCAACGCCGAACCGGCGCCGCGGCCTCGCGTTACACTACCTCCATGCTGAGACCAAGTACCTCGGCATCGCAGACGAAGAGTCCCGCCTCCGCACCGAATGCGAAATGCCACGCGGAAAATTCCGGTTCATGCCCATCCGAGGCAAAGAGTTCCCCGGACGGGTCTGAACCGTTTGATGCAGAATTGGTAAATTAACGGAGGGACCATAAAATGGCGAGGCAAGCTATTCAATACCCAACCGAAATTCTATCGGCACTCGGAAAAGAGCCGGAAGAATTTGAGGAGGAAGCTCGTTTACTACTAGCGTTGAAATATTACGAAACAGGCAAACTCAGTACCGGACTCGCCGCTCAACTTGCGGGAGTGTCACGCTCCACATTTATATATCTTGTCGGTGAGCACGGTCTTTCACCTTTTGGAGAAACACCTGACGAACTCGAAGAATCGCTCGCGAATGCAAGAAAAGCGTTTATCTGAGCCTCTATAGATCGGGATTTTGCTACGTTCAACCTGTAGGTCGAGATTCATATCTCGACAAAACACTGTCTTTCGCTCCATCTGTTTTCTTGTTTTTGAAGCCCCAGCGGGGCGGCATGTTTATAGAATATGGGTATCACACATACCAAAGCCTCAGCGGGGCGACATGTGTCCTTTGTCTGAATCGCAGATTAAAACGGATTTAGCAGATTACGCGGATAAATGTAGGTTCGGTTGGGCGGTTAAGCCCGAATCGCAGATTCAGCAGATGCAACCCAAACCACAATTCCATTTTCCTCCCCAGACGAGGAACAATTAGACATCTCCACCCTTGAAACATGGCTATGGGACGCCAGCGGGGAAGTTCCGTTTCATGCGTATCTGCGAAAAAGAATTTCCCGGACGGGTCTAAAAATTCAGATAGTTATAAATGCGACATATATATTGATGTATAAACGGCATCAAATATGCAGCATATATGATGTAAAATTTGTTGACAATAATATGTATTTTATGGTATGCTTATGGTATGTTTGTCACATTGTTAGATCTATTATAAAAATCAGGAGGCAAAAACAATGGCAAGAAAGGATAGTAAGCGGGTAGCATTCACATTTGATGTGAATAGTCTAGAAGCTTTAGAAGAGATGAAAGAAGAAGGACATTACTCCTCTCTGGCTGAAACTGTGCGTGATTCCCTGCAAATCAACCGGGCACTACAAACACAAGCCAAAAAAGGATACAACGAAATTATTGTGCGAGACCCTGAGACTGGAAATGAACGGGTCCTTGTTATTCCTTCATTACAGTCACTTTCTCGAAAAGGTAAGTAATTGTGGAAAGAGAAAAAAACAGTGATAATGCTGAAGAAACAACTTTGGAACTTAATGATGAGCCAAGTTCCGAAGATAGCGAAACCACTGGAGTTGACATAGATGGCGGCACCATTTCCCTTGAACCTGACCCGTCCTACAATCTAATTGAAAAACATAAAGCGACTACCACAAGGTGGCTCGCATATCTGCTAATCAGTATACTTGGCGGATCTTTTGTAATCCACTATGGAGTTATGGCTTGGTTAGCTGCCCAGGATAAAACCGATGCGCTGAAGATCGTCGAACAGACTTTCAGTGCATGGCTGCCCGTCATCTCTGGACTCGCAGCGGCCGCCGTAACATATTTTTTTACGAGGGAACGCAATGGGAGAAAATAAAAAAATTACCGATTCCAAGAACACGGAGTTTCTTAATGCTTATAGTATCCTTGACCTAGAAGATCTAAGTTGGGAGGTTGCAATCTACAAAATCGTTCAACTGAACGGTAATCAATCAAAAAACGAGGATCGAGGAAAAATAAAAGACATTATGTGGGACTTGCGTCGGCAGTACGCGGGGCAGTGTCCCAGCTACGGCTTTATTCTTGATGTAGATAAAACAACGGTGGCTATACCCAAAAATTGGAATATTCCTCAGGAGGACGACTTCAAGGGATACCGAGTTACACGTGACCACGAGCTCAAAGCCCAAATGAGCAATCCGAACCATAGGGTAATTGTCACAGGAATTTTGCGAGAAAGCATTAAGCGACATTTTAAGGATAATGGCTCTTTCAGTAAAATTGGACCGTTCTGGCAAGACTACAATGACTTTTGCCAAATGCCTGACTTAACGCAGTCAGACCAAGATATCATTTACTATCGTAAGTTTCATGTTTCTCCCGAGCTTCTTGAAGATAATTGTTGGGTACTACAAATTGCAGTCACCACTCCAAGCATTGATGGGCGGACCTTTGCAGACTATTATCGTAGCGGCGAGGTTAAACAGTTGGCGGAGTTGATTCGACTCAAACGAGAAAACCGCTTAACGCGGCAAAACAAGCACCCAGAAATTCGAATTTGGCGTTCTCTAGGGGATGTCGCAGCTACCGTACTCGAATTAGACAATCCCGACGAAATTATTACCCATGCAATGCTTGATAAAATTGACCAAATTGACTTGGCTGATCAAACACTTCTCTGCAAACAATACAAGAAACCGCCCATCTCTGTTCCTTTAAATGAGATTCGACTTATACCTGAGACCGGCATTGCCCAGGAACGCCATCAAGAAACAATTATTCCCCCAGATGAAAGAACCAATTGGTATGATATACTGCGCGATTTCCTCAATGGATTAGACGCTTATAAAAAAACAATCAATTTGGCTGAACGCCCCTTTGCTATCCGGAATTTTGACTGCCTCCAATTCAAACCTCCAGCACTTTGTGTTTATCCTTCTCCAAACGGTATTAATCGTATTTCCGGACCAAAGAATGGCTCACCTCGGGAGTTGAATCTCCGACGAAAGAGGCTGGCCAATCATATCCGTAACAACGGATACTTGCAACAAAGACCCATAAATCCGCTCTTGGTATATCCTCAAAATTTTGGAGAAGAATGTGCAAGACGCCTGAAAAGTGACCTTAATTGGTTGGTGACTCAGAATGGGTTAAATTTCCAGTTTGAGAGGCAATGCGGTTACCAGACAGTCTATGATATAAAGCGTGAAGTTGAAAAAGGAAAATACGATACCTTATTTGCTGTGCTTCCCGAAGGACGCCATAAAAAATACTTTGATACAGACATGCATGAGAAAATTAAACAGGAAATCTCAATTCCCTCACAGTGTATTCACCACGATAATACCCTGCCTCAAGAGTGGGTAGATCGACGTCCGAGAGAATTCAAGGCAGCGCAGCCACATAAAGCCCGCGAGATTCGAGATCACTACCAACAGTGTCTCTTAAACCTACTGGTTAAACATCACTGGGTTCCGTTTGCACCGGCCGAACCTTTTCATTACAACGTTCACTTGGGGATTGATGTTGGTGGTGTACATAACAATCGCGTCATGGTATGCGCTGGATATGGTTTCGCACAACCTGCTGATGGGCTTACATTTCTGCCTAAAGAGGTGAATATCCAAACGCAGAAAGCCGAGCCAATTCCTGACCGTGACTTTTACAGCGGTCTTCTCTCCTTGCTTGAGGAGCTATACCACAATCTGGTTGACGCCGGTATTGAGAAACCGAATTTTAATAGTCTCCTGTTTTTCCGTGATGGCAAGTTAGGTGGACAAGGTGACCATTGGAATGAGAAGGAAACACTTGATAGATTACATAAAGAACTACATCGATGGGGGTGGATTGATGATAATGCCCTTTGGACAGCATTAGAAATTTCTAAAAGAGCTGCTTTTTGGAGGGTCCTCCGTAGAAGTCACAATAACACCGTTGAGAATCCCACCGTTGGAAGATGTACCTTCCCATTTCTTGATAAAAATACAGCGATTATATGTACGACAGGCGAGCCATATCTCCCTCGTCAAGGCACTGCCTCACCGCTGCTCATCCACGTTCACAATATTTACGGCACAGCTAATCCCGAAGATGCCTTACGCGACCTGTTCTGGGAAACCGATATGTGCTTTTCCAAAATTGACACGGGAACGAAACTTCCGTGGGTTCTGCATGTTGCTAATGGAGGAGCTTTACAATTGTCGAAAGCCTATAAAATCACGGGCATCACTATTTAACGGAGTTCCTCATGATCTCATCAGCTAGTTTGTTAAAAGTTTGTTCTTCCCAATCATCGTAACATTCTTCGTTTTCATGATAGACTAACCATGCAGCGACGATAAGTTCGATGCCCTCCGAGAAATCATTTTCTCGCTGCAAATTCAGACGCATTTTATTGAGATCTTCAAGTTTAAGACGAGGTATTCTTGAACTTTTACAGTAAGCTAGTGCTGCATCAACGCATTGAGTTACAAGTTCATGATTATGCAATAACCGATATTGGTTTCCAATTGATGATGGTACTCTCCTATACCAGTCCTTTTGTATCTGCTCTAACTCTTTAAGATACTTGTGCCAACCTAATTTTCGGGCAGCATGTAATAGTGCATAGGTTCTGAGTTCAACAGGTGGATGAGTTAGTTCGATTATAAAGGGGTCTTCAACTTGCTCATGTTCGTCTTGAAAAGCTGCCAGATATGCAGGACCACATGTCCAGAGGGCGATGACGTCAATTGCCAGTTCCTCAACCCATTTTGAATCTCTCCATTTTGTATTAATTTCGTCTATCGTGGCTTGAGATCTGATTTTGGCAAGTCCGTGATCTGAAATTGACATTATTTTCAGTTTTGAAATCAACTCTTCAACATGCGAATGAAATTTATCAAACAGCATCTGTTTATGCTTGGGCATCGAAAACAAATGATGTCCTAACTCATGACATAGCCAAGGATAATCTAGAAGTGATGGAATTTCAGTCACTTCAGATGGAATGTGGATGAAACTCACTGCAAAACTTGTGTTCACTGTAGGGTTGGTGAGAATAGAAGGCGGTTCATATCCCCATTCATTATAGTGGGTGGGGATAATCATACGAGAGTTCGGAGTTAAATCGTTGCTCCAACTTTGCACGATCGACTGTATCATCCAAGCATCAAAGTAGAAACGACGATCGAATTCTTCGGGCAGACGTTCCAACAATTTAGAAACATACTCAATAATCTGCTCATGTTTAAACTTAGTGAGCTGCTTTAATTCCGAGGCTAATTCATGGAGCGGCGAATTGAGCAGTTTTTCCATCCGTTCTTGTAGCTGCGGATGTTTGTTCTTTAGTCTTCGCGGTCTACGCGCCAATTTTTACCTCCATAAACTAATCAAGCGAATATCGGAGGATAAGAGGATAGCAAGTCACATAAGGATCAAGCCACGATATATTCCCCTGCTTATCGCATCTTCTAACCCCTTTGTGTTTCGATACCGAAATTATAACAAACCACCCCGAAAAGTGCTACTATTTTACACCTAAAGACTGAGCACTTTTCTTGTTGAAGGCAACACGACTTTTAGGACAGCTCTACCCCTGGGGTAGTAGCCCAAGCGCCACTTAGGCGTGGCGGGTTCGACGAATGTTGTTCCGGTTTGGGCAAATCTAATAAAGAAAGGAGAGCTATGATGAAAAAGATGTCTTGGGGACGTAGAACACAAACAGGCTATCTTTACGGAGGTCTATTGTCTATAGTTGTAAATCTATTCCTAACATCAAGCACTCTAACACCACCCGCTGAAACAAAGGTTGTGTTTATGTCCAACCGCGGTGGAAATGGTCAAATTTACCGGATGACCCTTAATCGGAAACAACTTCGTCAATTCACCAAATATCCTGAACACGATAGTTCGCCTATCTGGTGGCCTAAAAAGAAATTGATTGCTTTTGCAAACTAGTTAAAAACAAAAACAGGAGCATAACCATTGCCAAAAAATAACGCCGCAACCGACACCCCACAAACCTCAATCCCCTTCTCCTCCCCAGACGAGGCACAATTAGACATCTCCACCCTGGAAACATGGCTATGGGACGCCGCCTGTGTCATCCGTGGCGCGACCGATGCCCCGAAATTCAAAGATTTCATCCTACCCCTAATTTTCTACAAACGGCTATCCGATGTATTCGACGATGAAGTTGCAAATCTGGTCGAGAAATACGGCGGTGACGAGGAAGGGACACGGGAAATAGTAGATGAGGACCATCAGGACGCCCTCAAAAGCGGACGCTCCGCGCTGATTGTCCGTTTCTACATCCCTCAAAAGTATCGTTGGGAAGCACTTCGCAACCGTCCTGCAGATGGTCACTTAGGAGAGTTTGTCACCGAAGCGATGCGCGAGGTTGCTCGTCTCAACCCACTGTTGCAGGGTGTTCTGGATGTCGAAGACTTCAACGAACGCCAGAGCGGACAGCGCACCATCGACGACGGCAGACTGGAGAGGCTGATTGAGGTCATCAGTGGACATCGGCTTGGACTGCAAGACACAGAGCCAGACATCCTAGGGCGCGCCTACGAATACCTGCTGCGGAAATTTGCCGAAGGACAGGGACAGAGCGCGGGCGAATTCTACACGCCGAAAGAGGTGGGTTGGTTAATGGCACGCCTCATCGATCCCGAACCACACACCACCATCTACGACCCCGCCTGCGGTTCAGGCGGTCTACTTATCAAACCCCGCCTCCTATTTAAGAAAACGCACCCGGACCAACAGGGTGCAGTGCCAAGAATCTATGGACAGGAGTGGACCGCGACCACCTTCGCCATGGCGAAGATGAACGCCTTTCTCCACGATTTCATCCGTGCCGATCTGCGTATCGGCGACACCTTCCGCAATCCGGGCTTTGTTACGGACGATTCGAGTCTACAACGCTTCGATTACGTACTCGCCAATCCGATGTGGAATCAGAAGGAGTATAACGAGACCTTCTACGCCAACGATAGCTATGGACGCTTCACCTACGGCGTCCCGCCAAACTCCTCCGCAGATTGGGCATGGACCCAGCATATATGCGCCTCCCTGAAAGAGAATGGACGCGCTGCAATCGTTCTCGACACCGGTGCGGTCTCTCGTGGCTCCGGCAGCAAGCAGAGCAATCGGGAGCGCGATATCCGCAGAGGGTTTGTGGAGAATGACCTGGTTGAAGCCGTGATCCTTCTGCCCGAAAACCTATTCTATAACACAAGCGCACCGGGAATCATTCTGCTGCTAAACTGCAGCAAACCAGCGGAGCGCGAAGGACAAATCCTGCTCATCAACCTCTCCAAATATTTCATCAACCAGAAACCGAAAAATGTCCTGACTGATGAGGGGATTGATGTCGCAGCGGAGGTATATCAGGCGTGGGAATCCCGCGAGCAGCTGAGCGCAGTTATCACACTCGAAGATACCCAAAAAACCGATTATAACCTGAGCCCTTCCCAATTCGTGGACGTTGGAGATAAGGTTGAGCACCGGCCCGTCTCTGAGATTCTGGCGGACCTGACCGAAGCACGTATCACCCGTGAAAGGGCGGATAAGGCGTTGGAAGATGTGTTGACACGGCTTGGATTGAACGGGGAAAGACTGTAATACAACTCAATGGCTAGGAGATGAGACCATGAGTCGCGTTTACAACTTGAGTGAAGTTCCATTAATCGCAGGTTATATTAAGGGACTGAGTAGTGCCTTAATTTTTACGCTTTTTATTATTGGAAAAAAACTGGCATAATATCATGATATAATGCTATCATATTTCATATAATGTAATTCACTCTGAAAAAGAGCATAACTGGCTCTATACAAGGAGAACTCAATGGAACCAGAACTTATCCAAGGCAACATCGTCTTAGTTGCGCCGGATCATAGACCTGAAGTTGTTTCTAAAGAATGGCTTAACCAGAAAGGCATTCTTAATGAAGCTGCTATTAACTTTGTTCACCATCAAAACTTCTCGCTAGTTGATACCACAAACTTCTCAATAAATGTAGTGCAACAACAGGTAACAATTGCTGCGCGAAATTTGGATGGAGAAATGCTAAAACGTTTGCAAGGTATAACTAGGCGATATGTTAAAGCACTTCCAAATGTATCATACAACGCAATAGGTCTTAATTCCACGTGGTATATTCCACAGACAGATCCTAATTTCTTAAAGAATAAGTTTGTGGTGGATAAAGCACGATTCGACGAAAACTTCCGTGGTGAAGCAAACTACAATATTGGCGGAATCGTATATTACAAATACAATGGCTTTCGGGTTCAACTAACAATAACTCCGCAAAACGAGCAAATCCACGCAAATTTTAATTATCACCTTAACATTAGCAATTTTGATCAACTAAGTGAAATAATCTCCTCTTTTGTTCAAACGATAGGACATGCCCGTAATACTGCAAGGAATTTGTTAGGAGGTTAAAATGCGACAACAATCGACACCTTTAAACTTAAATGAACTGTCAAATCCTCAACCGAATGAGCCAACGAATTTTCCTAACCATTTTGGAGATACTGCGGGACCTATTACCCCATCCTATCACATACCGGATACGATCTTTCGCATAATGGTAGAATACTATACAGAACAATTGGCTGCCAGGGACTCAGAAATAAAGGTGTTATCTGACAAACTATCTAAGTCAGAAGATACGAGCCAGCAGTTGAGCAGCGAACTCGAACAGGTTAAGAGTCAGTATAAAGAAAAAATTACCAAAATACCAGAAGTTCAGCAAGTTCTGTGCAAACAAAATCAAAGAGAAATACAATTCATTCTCGCCCTTGATGATATGAGTCGAGATCTCTCCGATAAGTTAGGTGAAATAGAAGATCAGTTGGAAGATGATTACCCCAATTGGATATTTGATTTTGAATATGTAGGGCATCATATCTCTTCTCAACAATTCCAGCAGACATACATTGAACTTTTCGCTCGCGACTAACAATGCCAAATGACCAAGTACACCGCTCTAAACGCAGCATTGCTGAAGACGCCCAACTTGCGTTAAAAAATGCCCCAAACGATCATCCAGATTGGATAGTTATTACCGCATTCTATCAGGCATTGCATTGGGTTGACGCCTTTCTTGCTAAAACGCAACGCCATCCCTCCAACCATGGGAACCGCAATTGGGAAGTCAGGAACGATGCAGATCTCAAGGTAATAAAGAAAAATTATAAGAGACTCTACGATGCAAGTCGGTCAGCTCGATATGATCCGAAAACTTACAAGAATAGGCCCAATGAAGTCAAAAGGTTACTTGAGATAGATCTAAAATCAGTAATTAGCCACATAAAACCGTTAATATAGCAATCTTAAGCCAACTATCGGTCGCGGTAATTACTACGACCTGCCTTTCGCCTCAAAGCAGGGTCCACATTGGTCATCTGACCACGGCCAATCCGAAAGACCATGCAACCCAAAACCCCAACCCTCATTGCCCTACTCACCTCCTATTACTATCCTTTTTCGGCTGTGCCGATAATCCCACCGAACCCGAACTCACCGAAGAAGATGTCGTCTGAATCGTTGCCGAAGAACTCGCTAAAATCGCTGATGCTGCAGGGAAGTGAACCTACCCCCAAGAAATTGCCGAAATTGTATTGCTCTTATCCCACTCAGGTGTTGATGCACCTTAGAAGGTTTTTTTGCGGCAAGTTTATTGAATGCTTTTGCTACAATATATATTGCGGAGGAGTGTTCAAAGTATCAGAATCCTTTTTAGAAAGGAAGTGATACCTCATGAACAAAGGAAGTTTGAACTTGAGTTTAATAGGAAAGGGTCATAATGCCTGAGATGAATTGGCCAGCGCATTGGCAAATGGCTAGATTAGGAGATGTCACCGATATTTTCAAGGGTGGCACTCCGAAGCGTAGTGTGGAGAAATATTTTCAAGGCGATATTCCTTGGGCAATACCCACCGACATTACGGCTTTGGATTCTGCTTTGTATATTGATGATACGGATACCCATATTTCAGAGGAAGCACTCGGTAAAAGTGCTGCACGGCTTCTGCCAACGGGAACGGTTTTATTAACAAGCCGAGCGACAATCGGTGAAACTGCGATTACAACCATTCCAATGGCAACGAATCAAGGGTTTGCTAATTTTATTTGCAGGGAAATGCTATTGAATGTCTATCTTGCTTACTATCTGAGATATATCAAAAAGAGGTTGATAAATCTTGCACATGGTAGCACATTCAAGGAAATTACAAAGGGAACGCTACTGAATGTTGAAATCCTCCTGCCCCCACTTCCCGAACAACGCGCCATCGCCCACATTTTACAGACAATCCAAGAGGCGAAAGCCGCACGGCAACGCGAGATTGAATTAGAGCGAGAACGCAAAGCGGCGTTAATGGATCACCTCTTTTCACACGGCACAAAGGACGAACCCCGCAAACAAACCGAAATCGGTGAGATCCCTGAGAGTTGGGAAGTGGTTGAGTTAAATGAAGTTTGTTCCAAGATTGTTGATTGTCCACACTCGACTCCAAAGTTTCTTGAGTCTGGGGTGCTTTGCGCCCGAAATTTCAATATTCGTTCAGGCATTTATGTCAGAGAACCAGCCTCTTATATTTCTGAGGCAGAATACTTAGAACGGGTTAAAAGATTAATTCCACAAGAAGGCGATGTTTTATTTAGTCGTGAAGCTCCAATTGGTGAAGCCTGTCTTATTCCACCAAGTACAAGGTTGAGTTTGGGACAAAGAATGATGTTATTGAGAGTAAATCGTTTGATGTTGAATGCCTATTTTTTAGTTCAGAGTTTTTATGTGACCCCACTACGTACTAAGATGTTATCACTTGGGCGAGGGGTAACTGCAAAGCATTTGAATGTTCGAGATGTTAAGCGATTAGAGATCCCCATTCCTTCTCTCAATGAACAACAAGAAATCTCTGCAATTCTAGAGGCTTGTGATGCCAAAATCGTCGCCCTTGAAGGGGAAGCGAAGCATTTGGACGAACTGTTTCATGCGATGCTCGACGAACTAATGACAGGAAAGAGATCTGCCATATCACTAATTGATTAGGACCTACGCAGCACGCTCATAAGTCCCCCTGATAAGGGGGATTTAGGGGGTTAAAAGTCAAAAAATCTACCCCCTGCGCTAAATTTGAGTAAGTCCTGTTGATGTAGAATCCGTGCGATCCGCGTCCTCCGTTTAATCCGTGATTCAGATGGCTTTGCATCTCCCGACCTGTCAAGGATTCTCGGCATGTCTAAGTCCCGATGGGACCGCTACATTGAGCCAAAGTCCCCCTGATAAGGGGGATTTAGGGGGTTGGGTTGCTTTGATCCCCAATCTCTGCATTGAAGGGCTTGAGCCTCCAACTGTCCAAAGCCTAGGCAGAATGATTAACTTTTTGTTTGCAATATGTTATTCCGATATGTTAAAATGATAATCACATATTGACCGAAGAGTTATTAGGGCGTGTTAACATTTTGCTGTTGCTGTTGCTGTTGCCAAAAACGCTCAAGTCACTGAAAAAGCTGCCAGAAACCGAGTTTTTTCTTCAAAACTCGGTTTCTTTTCTAGGGGGTCTACCTTAGTGAACCGATTTGTGCTTCTCTATTATCTGATTACGATGAAATGTCAACAGAACCTAGCTATAATCCTGAGCCTCCTGACTCAGACAATATGCGCGCCTCTACATAGACAGACCACCTCACTAAAACGCACAAAAACGCACACTCAGATCAAAAATATGTGAGGAAATGTGAGAATCCGTGAGAATCTGTGACCTCCTCATCACAAGCAAAGCTAATGCCCATCAACGTTCTGCCACTAGACTAACGAAAATATGCAAAATATGTGAGAATATGTGACATTTTGTGACATCTAACGCCGGGCGCCATTTTATATGTAACGCCTAAGAGGGTAACGCAAGGTTCCGAGTAACTTCCGAGGTGCTTTCTGTGCAAATCCCCCAGAACACAGTCATAGCCTAAGTTTCCACCCTTTTTGTCTCTATCGAATTTTCGTATTTACTCTGAAAACCCTGAAATTTTCAGAAATCATGCATGCAAAAAGAGAGTGTAGAATGCGAAGAGAAACCGAGTTTTCAAGAAAAAACTCGGTTTCTGTTGCACTGTTTTAATACGGTTTGCCAACGGTTCGGAGAAAACTATGGCTGAACGTGCTGCAGTACAAGACCCAATGCTCGAATACGCCGATGAAATTGGCTGGAAATCTGTTTCTCGATCGGAAGCTATGCGGATGCGCCGCGGTGATACGGGACTTTACTTCGTTGACGTACTAAAAGCACAACTGTTGAGGCTCAACGGCGGCATACTGGATCAATCTCGCTGCGATGAGATTATTCGACAACTAAATCTACTCAGACCGACACTTGAAGGAAATCAGGATGCCCTCTCCTGGTTGCGCGGAGAGCGATCGATTTTTGTCCTAGCGGAGAACCGTGAGCGGAATGTCACCCTGATCGATTTTGAGAACCCTGACAATAACCTATTTCATGTGACCGATGAATGGACGCAGCGAGGGACAGTCCACCGCAACCGCGCCGATGTCCTGTTTCTGATTAACGGGATTCCGGTGGCAATCGTAGAAACCAAGTCCGCTAACAAGCGGGACGGATTAGAAGAAGGGGTGGAACAAATCCGTCGCTACCAGGGCGAAACGCCGGAGATGTTTACCACCGCCCAGCTGTTCGGCGTCACGCACATGCACCACTTTCTGTATGGCGTGACCTGGAACGTCAGTCGCAAAAACCTGTTTAACTGGAGGACCGACGAACCCACAAGCTACGAAGCGAAAGTCAAAACCTTCTTTGACCGGGACAGATTCCTTAAAGTGGTACGAGAGTCAATCATTTTCCAGAGCAAAGACGACGCCCTGACCAAAGTGGTGTTGCGCCAGCACCAGACCCGTGCGGTGGAGAAGGTGGTTGAGCGAGTTCACGACCCAAACAGGCAGCGCGGACTCATCTGGCACACGCAGGGCAGCGGCAAAACCCTCACCATGATAACAGTTGCCGCCCGTCTATTGCGCGGCGGTGGAGAGACAGAAAAACCGACGGTGCTGATGCTGATTGACCGCAATGAGCTAGAGAGCCAGCTTTTCAAGAATATCACCGGCTACGGCATTAACTCGCTCGAAGTTGCAGGGAGCAAGCGGAGCCTACAAAAGATTCTATCCTCCGATTATCGTGGCTTGATTGTCTCAATGATCCATAAGTTTGACGGTATACCAGAGAATATCAATACCCGCGAAGGAGTAACTGTCCTAGTTGACGAAGCGCACCGAACCACCGGCGGCGATCTGGGCAACTACCTGATGGCAGCCCTCCCCAATGCGACCTATATCGGTTTCACCGGCACCCCCATCGACAAACTCTCTCAAGGGAGAGGAACCTTCAAAGTGTTCGGTGCCGACGACGAGCAGGGGTATCTGGACAAATACGCCATAGTGGAATCCATTGAAGACGGTACCACCGTCCCGTTGAATTATGCCCTTGCCCCCTCCGATTTACAGGTCGATCGTGAAACGTTGGAGGAGGAATTTTTCAAGTATGCAGTGAGGTCGGGCGTGAGTGACTTTGAGGAGCTGCACGCCATTCTAGACCGGGCAGTCCAGCTGAAGGCGATAATGAAAGCCCCCGATCGGGTGGATAATGTCGCCGCAGCGGTTGCCGAACATTTTCAGGAAAACGTAGAGCCGATGGGATTCAAAGCGTTTCTAGTCGCTGTTGACCGTGAGGCGTGTGCTTTGTATAAGGGGGCACTCGACAGACATCTGCCATCGACGTATTCGGAGGTGGTCTATTCCCCGTACCATCAAGACTCCGATGCCATGAAAGCGCATTGGCATACCGATGACGAAGAGAAGGAGATTCGTAAGAAATTCACCGATAAAAACGAGCATCCGAAGATTCTAATTGTGACGCAAAAGCTCCTGACCGGTTTTGATGCGCCAATCCTCTACTGCATCTACCTTGATAAGCCGATGCGTGACCATGTCCTGCTACAGGCAATCGCCCGCGTCAACCGTCCCTACGAGGACGACGACGGACTCGTCAAACCGTACGGGTTTGTCTTGGATTTTGTCGGTATCTTTGGAGATCTGGAGAAAGCCCTCGCCTTTGATTCAGAAGAGGTGGGGAGTGTGATTCGGAATATTTGCGTGCTCAAGGAACTGTTTGCCAAGCTAATTCAGGAGGACGCGGCACAGTATCTGCCTTTTGCGAGTGGGTGGGACGATAGGGCGAAAGAGGAGGCGATTGAGCATTTCGAGGAGGTCACGGACAGAGAGACGTTTTTCAGATTCTTCAAACAGCTGCAGAATATCTATACCATCCTTTCACCCGATGCCTTTCTACATCCGTTTATTGGGGATTATCAGGCACTCGCAGCACTCTATGGGTTAATCCGTAACGCCTACGCTGACCATGTTTACGTCGATAAGGAGTTGACCGCCAAGACACGAGCGCTGCTACAGGAGCATACAGGCACCGATCCGTTTGCGCTGCCCGGTTCCATTCAGGAATTGAACGCAAACACATTGAGGGAGGTTGGAAATAGCGATGTATCCGATCTGGTGAAAGTGTTAAATTTGCGAAAGGTATTGAGGCAAGCGGTGATAGACGAAAGCGGGTTAAGACCGTTTCTGATTTCGATCGGAGAGCGAGCGGAGGCACTCGCAGAAGCTTACGAGAACCGTCAACTGACCACGCAAGAGGCATTAACTGCGTATGGAGAATTAGTCGAGGAATACGAACAGGCGTCGAGCGAACGTAACCAAATGGACCTAGACGAGAATGCCTACGCAGTTTATACGGTTCTTAAGGAATTTGCGGAAGACATTACCCCAGAGGGAGCGCGAGAGATCAATAGCCTATTTGACCAATTTCCCGATTATCAATGGAACGAACAGCAGGAACGTGATTTAAGGATTCAGTTCTACCGTATCTTGAGACCAATCGTTACGCATGGGCTTATGACGCCAACAAATGCCTTACTGGAGATACAACGGATCTGAAAAGTAGTAGTCATATTGCTCTGAATCCCGCGCCGTTCCTGCCTGCTTGTAGGAGAGGCTTGCTAGCTCGGTCGTTTTGTTTGTTAAGTTTTCCGCTCCAGCAGAGCATGTCTATAGAATTAGGACTTACGCAGTTAAACACTTGAAGGCTCCGTTCCGCAATAAGTCCCTCGGTTTGTAGTAGGGCGATTTATCGCCCGTCTGGACGCGCACTGAATTGCGCTACTACGAACTAAAGTGCGTAACTTCTATATCTTATTGGAGATACAACGCTGATGAAGGCCGAAAATGGTTGGAACGACTCGGAGGATTTGAAAGGTGCCGTGCAGGGTTGGGCAGACCGCATCGGTGTCACCGTGCGAGAAGTGCATCTACGCGACATGCGAAAAAAGTGGGCGTCCATATCGACAAACGGACGCTTGACCCTCAACACCGATCTACTCGACCTACCGGCAGCGTTAGGAGAATTTGTCATCGTCCACGAATTAGTCCATCTCCTCGCCCCAAATCACGGCAGAGTATTCAAAAGTTTCATGTCCGCCTACCTCCCCGATTGGGAGGAACGCCAGCACAATTTACAAACGTGGCGTATGTAAAAGGTAAAGTGTATAACGCGAAGATAAGCTAAACTGAATAATCAGCGATTAATCCCTGCCATCCTTCCACCTTTTCTCGCTTTATTTCTCTCCAAAATGTCAACTCAAATCTAAATATTTCCGTCAAAGAGATAGACCTAAAATACCAAAGGAGAGCTGCAGCACATGAAGAAGTTTTCAATCTGTTTTTTGTTTATCTTATCCATCTATCCTATTCCTGCGTTTGGACAACAACTTCCAGCCCCCACCGGAGAAATTTACGGCATAGTCTCTCAAAAAGATATTGAGCAGCGAGTCGAATCGGCACAGATACGTATCGTAGGGACAAACCAATTCGCCACCACCGATCCAAACGGCGAATTTCGATTCCGGGACCTGCCCGCCGGGGACTATACCCTCACCGCATCCGCTACCGATTACCGTCTGCTAACCGGTATCGCCGTCACTGTGAAGCCGGGAGAGACGACCGAACTGAACATTGCGCTGGAACGGGTTACCGTGCTGCTTGACGAAGTAGAGGTGACGGAAGAACGGGCGGCGGCACCCGTTGGCAAACAGACGCTCGGTGCCTCAGAGATTAAACGTGTCCCCGGCGCTGTCGGGGATGCCCTGCGTGCCCTACAGTCCTTGCCCAGTGTCGGTGTCGCAAACGACTTTAGCGGCGCCCTCTATATCCGCGGCGGATCGGACGACGACAATCTATACTACTTTGATCGGGTGCCCATCGGCTATCCCTACCATTTCGGTGGAATCGTTTCATCGCTCAGTTCCGAGGTGATTGAGCGGATCGATGTCTACGCCGGCGGTTACGGTGCCGAGTTCGGCGTCGGTTCGCAGGCAGTGATTGACATCTACTCCCGGAATAAGAACACCGACGGGTTCCGTACAAAATTAAACCTGAACGTGCTGTACTCCGAAGGGTTGCTTGAAGGACGAATCGGTGATCACGGGTACTGGTATGCCGCCGGACGGCGGAGTTACATTGACCTATTCCTCGGCTCATTGGTGTTTGATAGCGGAGAAATTACCGCTTTCCCCCGATTCTGGGATTATCAGGTGAAGGGTGGGTATGACTTCGGCGAAAAACATCAGCTCTCAATGAACCTATTCGCCTCCGGTGACGGTTTTGCACTCAAACTCGATGGCGAAGATATAGACGAAGATATTAGAGGGAACGTTAGCTTCGGAAGCGGCTTTGAAGGGGGCGGTATTCATCTGCGCTCCTTTTTCTCCGACCGATTGACCTCCATCTTATCCCTGACCCGTTCCTACTTTGAATTCGATGTCAATGCCGGTCCTGAACTCTCTCTCACGATTGATGCCCCACAGTATGTCCTCCGTGAGGACCTCATCTACACCCTAACACCGGAACATCAACTCGAATCCGGTGTGATACTTGGGTTTGAGCCCGGTAGAGCTACCGGTAGATTTTTCCGCACACCCGTTGAAGGCGAAGTCGATTATGATCCAGACAACCTAGAGGAGCAGTCGTTCGATGAATCTGTGTTCGGACAACGGACAGAAATCTATCTGCAGGACCGGTATAGGGTGTTACCATTCTTGTCGGTCGTGCTCGGTTTACGAGCGGACTACTTTAGTCGCGTTAACGAACTTTCCATCCAACCGCGCGGGAGTATCCTGTTAGACATTATGGAAGGTTCGCAGCTCCAGCTCTCTTACGGCAGCTATTATCAGGAACCTCAACCCGCCCAACTCTCTGAAACACTTGGGAACCCGAATCTGGGCACAAGCCAAGCCGACCACTACGTATTAGAGTTCACCCGCCAAGTTTCGCCATCAACAGAATTCAAATTTGCAGGCTATTACAAAGACCTTCAGAACTTGGTAACAACCGACGATGATGTGGTCTATCTGAATCAAGGGGTTGGATTCGCACAAGGCACTGAGGTGTTCCTACGCCATCGCGTGGGGGATCGATTCTTGGGGTGGGGCGCATACGCGTATGGGCTCTCTAAACGCCGCGACCGGCCAAGCGAACCGTATCGATATTACTCTTTTGATCAGACGCATGTTGCAACCTTGGCAGCGACCTACAGACTTACGCCGACTTGGGAGATTGGCCTAAAATGGCAGTACCGCACCGGCAACCCCTATACCCCTATAGAAGGCGCAACTGAACGAACCGACCCGCGTAACGGCGAAGTGTCTTACCGCCCGATTTACGCGGAAACAAATTCAGGGCGGCTTCCACCCTATCATCGCTTGGATATGAGACTCAGCAAAGCGTTTCTATTTAACAGTTGGGAGATGAGCCTCTTTCTTGAACTGTTGAACGCCTACAATCGTGGAAACCTGCTCGATTATAGTTACAACGACGACTATACAGAACAGAGCGAAATCTACCAATTCCCAATCATCCCCTACTTAGGGATTACCACCGAGTTTTAACAGCTATTGAGGAAATGGAACTGGAAATACCTCAGTTCGTATCTATCATAGAGAAACCGAGTTTTTGACAAAAACTCGGTTTCTGGCGGTTTGGAAAAGGAATACTTTGTTAATAAGAAGGCTACAATGAAAAACCTCGTTGTCACAGAAGAAACCTGGAAAGAGGGCAATATGTACACCGCCTATTGCCCGGAGTTAGATGTTGCGAGTTGCGGAAGGGATGTTGAGGAAGCAAGAAAAATCTCCTTGAGGTTATCGACATTCAACTCGAAGAAACAGCACAGATTGGAACACGCGACGCATTTTTACCGGTAGACCGTTAAAACAATCTTCGCATGGAGGATACATGAGACCTAACATTCTTATCTTTATGACCGACCAAGAACAAGCCGATGTGCTACATCCAGACCACCCCTGTATCACACCAAACGCGACGAGATTGGCGCAGGAAGGCGTTCTCTTCCGCCGTTCATTCTGTCCAACGGCGCACTGTTGTCCCTCACGGGCGACCTTCATGACAGGCTTGTATCCAAGTCGGCACGGCGTCTATAACAATGTCAGCAATCCTACCGCTATCCATCATGAACTCTATGACGGTGTTGGGATGTTCAGTGAGACCCTCCGATCATCGGGCTATGATCTCGCATACGCCGGGAAATGGCACGTTACCGACGCTGAAAACCCGTCCGACCGGGGGTGGGAGGATCTGCACATCACCGCGGGCAAAGGCAGTTACATGCACCGTTCCGTTGCACAGTGGCAGGAGAGTGCCAAACAGCCCGAATCGACGGAACGCCAACGTGGGCAAATCCTCCGTCCCGGATGGGGACACTATCAGCTATACCGATCCTATCCAACCGACACACCGAAAGGCTATGAGGATCACCGAGACTATCAGGTTGTGCAGTCGGGGGTGGAGGCGTTGCAGCGACTATCGCAAGGCGACGCCCCGTGGTGCCTATATATCGGACCGAGCGGCCCCCACGACCCGTTTGTTGTGCCGGAGCGATTTGCCCAGATGTACGACCCGAAAGAGATTCCGCTGCCGCCAAACTTTGGCGACACCCTCGAAGACAAACCCCGCGTATATCAACGGGCACGTCAGCAGTATTGGGGACAACTCTCGGAAGACGAAGTGCGCGAGTCCATCCAGCACTATTGGGGGTTCTGCACAATGGAGGACGCGATGTTCGGTGAGGTGCTTGACGCGTTAGACGAGACAGGGCAGGCGGAGAACACCCTTGTGTTGCGAATGAGTGATCACGGCGATTACTGTGGCGCACACGGCTTGTATCTCAAAGGGGTGCCCGCGTTCCGTGAGGCTTATCATATCCCCACGATTGCCCGTTGGCCCCAAGGGATTGCCAACCCCAACCGCGAAGTTGATGAATTTGTCAGTCTCGCCGATTTCGCTCCCACCTTCATCGAGTTGGCAGGGGAATCCCCGCCGGAAGATCTGACGGGTAAGAGCCTTGTACCGTTCCTGAAAGACGACACCCCCACCGACTGGACCGACGCTTTCTACACGCAGTTCAACGGGGTTGAGCTATATTACAGTCAGCGTGTTGTCAGCACCAAGGAATTCAAATATGTCTACAACGGTTTCGATTTCGACGAGGTGTATGATCTACGGAACGACCCGCACGAGATGGTGAACCTCAGCGACCACCCCGATTATCAGGAAGTGAAACGTGACCTCGTGCGTCGGATGTGGCGGTTCGCCGGACGCGAGGACGACATCGTCTTCAACCCGTATGCGACGGTGGCCTTTGCGCCGTGGGGCCCCGCCGATGCCTTCCGTGACGAACTGTAGAGAGGTGGCAGGTCTAGGCGCGTGCTTCTTCAGGGGAAACTCGACGCTGCCCGCTCGCCTCCGTTGGGGCAGCTTCGATCGTCGGTGCCGTCTCACCTGCCTCAACCATACGACGGAGGAGGCGTTCCTGCATCACCGCAGCGACCTCCTGATGTGACTCCCGTCCAACTAAATTCGCCAACTCGTAGGGATCTGCTTGCAAATCGTAGAGGTATTCCTCAACATACACATCCGACCCGGCACCCGGTGCGCCACGTCCCCCCGGCGCAGTGACACCGTACTTCCATCGGTGGGTCCGGACGGCACGTCCCACCTGTGATTCACTTACCTGAACAAACACCTCTTCGGGCCACCCCTCCGTTTCGCCTCTCGTCAATGGAAGGATTGAGCGGCCTTGCATCTCTCCGGGGACGGGAATCCCCGCAGCATCGAGAAGCGTCGGCGGCAGATCAACGAGGCTGACCAGTTGTTGCAGCTGCCCTCCGCCGTTGAAATCGGCACCGTGCAGTGCGGTTGGAGTACGGATAGAGCTCTCATGACAGGACCGTTTGTATTCTGCGTTTCGCGTCTTGAAGTGACAACCGTGATCCGATGTGAATAGCAGGATGGTGTTATCGAGTAGGTTGAGACTCTTAAGGGCGTCTAACACCCTACCAAGTGCTTCGTCAAGGCGTTTAACCATGCCGTAGTAGCCGCCGATATGCTGCTGCGTTGAGCCGCCCAACGCAGCCAAATCTGGCGGGATCCACCTCCCTGTGTAACGTTCACGATAGCCATCGGGCGGTGGGTAATCGTCGAGGTGGTTCTGGTGGTGCGGTTCGATGTACGAGGTGAAGAGGTAAAATGGATCGTCCTGATTCGCGTCAATGTAACGAATCATCGCATCGGTAACCGCGTCCACTCGATAGCCGGGAAGTGTGACAGGTTGGTTATCATTGTTATAGAGGACAGTGTGGTAGGCGTCAGAGGTGAATTCAAGCACGTTGGAGGCAAGCCAATATTCATAACCACCGCGCTCCGATTCAGGCACCGGCCCAAGGACCCCTCTGCCGTAGAGATGCCATTTGCCGATATAACCGGTTGTGTAGTCGTTTTCACGGAAATGATGGGCAAGCGTCCGCAGATCTGATGACAGGGGGATACCGTTGCGGTGGCAGCCGGTCTCGGTGGCGTAAAGCCCGGTCTGCAAGCAGGACCGCGCAGGACCACAGACGGGCTGACATGTGAACGAGTGATAAGCATGTGTCCCGTGTTGCGCCATCCGATCAAAATTCGGCGTGAGCTCCAGCGGATTGCCGTGGACACCCGTTGTATCCCACCGCTGCTGGTCTGTAAAAAATACAATAACGTTGGGGCGGTCTGAAGTTCTTGCCATACTGTTATCTCTCCATTTCCTAATTGCTGTTAAAGTCGATGACCGATCTTAAGAAATCGTGGTACGCAAACCGTAAATGAACAACTCGTTTTCGTGTTTTATGTTCTTATCGCTCTGTGCTCGCTTTTGGTTCAAGTCGAGTCGTTTCCTGTTGTTTTACACACTTTCCATCTTTTGTGTAGAGAGCTTCTCCTTCAAATTGGACCCGTTCAATCCTTCAAGGAGGCCCGTTAGAAAATACCTATACAAGTGATCCGCTAAGAAAAAGAAAATCTCCTGCTGAGTGCTTTCTGATACCTGTTTATTTGATCCAAGCAGCCGAGAAATCTCTTTTTCCGCTTCCTCCTCAATCTCTGGGCGCTGACTGATCACTACTTCGTGAAGATTCGCAAACCATTTTCCAGACTCACTCAGCGGATCCAATGTCGCCTTCAGGAAATCGGTAATTTCTAAAAGGATCGGATCCGTGCACTCTTCTATGAAATTCTGGTTGACTCGCGTCAGCTCGAAGAGCCAAAGCAAACTGTCAGCCACTTCCGACCAATACTGATTTGAAAAATCAGGCGTCCTCAGATTATTAAGCGGTTTTCGCCGTTTTTTCGGCGGTGACCCTTTTTGTGCCATGATAGTCTCCTATTGTTGTTTACTGTGGATAGATTCCTAACCCTAAAAATCTACTCATCTAATCTATGCTGCGGTTAATTGCAGCTTTCCCCAAGGCTTTTCAGGAGCAGACGACCGATATCAAGATTATATGCGAAATCACCCGCGCGCCACGGACTATTGTAACCGATGACCGGGACCTCGCTCTCATGCCGTGAACCGTGGGATCTAATATCGACGGGTGTTTCTGTTTCGGTCATTTCGCCGAAGACAGTATCCCGATCCGCAAGGACGAAAATATCCCCAATCCGGTCCGGGTGGAGCCGAAATTGACCCGCTGCTTCATTGGAGGCATAAACCTCTTCGACGCCCGGCGCAATGCTTAACGTTTCTATCGCCTTCGGAAGATCCTCCGGTTTCTGTAGAAAAACATACGCTGCCCCTCCCAAATTACCGTGATGTGCGACATACCGATCTTTGATGATCGGGATAGCACTTGACGGGACACCATGCTCGGTCAACCAACGACCGGGATCGAGTGCACGCGTCTTCGGCAACATCGCGTGATCTGCGGTGATATAAATCTCCCGTCCCGGATTGTCGTCCACAATCGCTCCAATGAGCCGATCCAGTTCAGCGATATGTCGCAGCGAATGTTCCTCCGTTGGGGCGTATTTGTGCTGGTTCCAATCTGTTGTTGAACAGTAGGCGAGTTGTGGGTCATGCTCGCGCAATACCTCACGCAGCGCCCGCAGCAACCACCAATTAATCTCTGACGAATAGATATCCTCAACCGGTCCAACCGTCTCAATGTATTCAGGGGGTGGGTCTTCCGCAGCGATAGCGATATCGGTTCCACCCTCAAGCATCCGTAACAGCTTTCGCTTCGTGACGAGCAGGGCAGTTTTCTCGGCAAAGCCTGACAGTTTCGCGCGTTCAAATAATGTCGGTGCGAGCAGAAAGCGACTATCCTCAATAAACTCCCCTTTCCCCGTCTCCCGGTCAACGTGGTAGTTAGTTGTGATGCCGTGTATCTCCGGGAAAGTCCCGGTTGCAAGGCTTACGTTGTTGACATTGGTGACTGAAGGAATAACTGACTTGGCGTATTGATAAAAGCCAGCTTCCGCTAGCCTTTCGATATTTGGTATATCGCTAGCGGCGAGGTAGTCGTGCCCGCCGGCGTCGATGCAGATAATTAAAACTTTGCGTTGGCTCAAAATGCGTCCCCTTCCACGGTTGGATTAATGCCAACTCGGATTAGATCTCCCTGTAGTGCTCGGTCAAATGCAGCGTCGATTTCCACTAGCGGATAGACCGCACCGACCAAATCCTCGAATGGATACCGGTCTCGCGTTTCTTCGACAAACCGAAGTGCGTCTCCTAGCACAGACGGATGATAATTGTGGTTTCCGCGCACCGTCAGGCATTTTGTTACAATCTGGTGGGCGTCTATCGTGACATCGGCGTGCGGGAAAACATAACCGAGCGTCAAACAGCTTCCACCGACTCCCACCCAATCGAGAGAGTTGACTAGCGCAGCCGCTGCCCCGCTCACCTCGACAGCGTAATCCACCCCGCGTCCCCCTGTTAAATCGTGTAAGGCGTCCCCGATTTCAGTTGCGGAATCTTTGGAAAGATTAAACGTGTGCGTTGCTCCGAAGGCCTCTGCGACGCGGAGACGTTCAGCGACACGGTCCACACAAGCGACAATTTCAAACCCACGTTCACGTAAGCAGCACGCAGCATAAATGCCTAGCATACCCGCACCTTGAACAACCGCGCTATATCCTTCTACGGGTTCAAGGGTGGTTAATCCACCTAAAACGGTGGAGAGGGCACAGTTGAGTGGCGCTGCTTCAACGTCGCTAACGGTATCGGGGATACGATAGATTGCTGTTCCCGGTCGAAGACAAATCTGCTCCGCGAAACCGCCGTTGAAGAAATGGG
The DNA here is from genome assembly GCA_022822785.1 of Candidatus Poribacteria bacterium. Taxonomy (GTDB): domain Bacteria; phylum Poribacteria; class WGA-4E; order WGA-4E; family PCPOR2b; genus PCPOR2b. The sequence continues at coordinate 17,573 of JAJEAL010000144.1, read as the reverse complement.
GGGCAGCACTCTGAGCGTGACCATACTTAAACAGTCGCTCACACTTCTGTGGTAGATTCCGTTTGTTACAGTATTCGCACTGACCGCACGCAGCCATGATGCTCCACGTCACACGGTCACCTTCGTGCAAAGGTTCGCCATACGCATCACGGACCTCCGTTGGGGCAGCAATACGCCCAACCGCTTCGTGACCTAATACACACGGTGTTGGTGCAGTCCGTCGACCTGTGCAGGTGTGTAGATCCGAACCACAGATAGTTGCCAACGAGACTTGAACCAGTACCTCATCTGTATTCGGTGTTGGGATGTTCCGTTCGCAGAGTTCAAACGGTTGACCTGCGCCGTGAAAGAGTGAAATCGACGCCCGCTGACGCATAAAATTTTCCTTTCAATCCCTGCACGGTCTGCTTATTCAGCGGTGCTATGACTTGCGATAAACTCCATCGCTGCCTGTGCAATAAATCTTGATCGGGTTTCACCATGTTGTTTGGCATGTTGGTCTATCAATGCTAACAAAAGTTCAGAGTCCGGACTGGTTGAGCCAGGACTATAGCGCAAAAGTCCTGGCATCTTCGGCGATGAATCGCCGAAGGACATCGTTCCCATCGCCCGATGAATCGGGCAACTACAATCGAGATGCGTAAGCCCTGACCATATCAATGGGTAACCGCTTTTTTGGTTTCCCCAATTTGCCAAAGTCGAAACGCGAGTATCGCTGAAATAACGACCATGCCACCAGCCACAGCAAACGGCAAGTGAATAGCCACCGATTCGAGTCTGCCGCCGACCATGTGTCCGGAAAGGAACCCCGAACTCCACGCGAGATGGGTGATTCCAACACCGCGTCCCTTCTCCTCCGCTTCAAAAAATTCATCGATAAGACGAGGCATTGTAATAGAAACCGACCACGCCGCTCCAGCACTCAAAACTCCCAGCGCAAATAGAAGAATTGTTGAGTCTGTGTTCAACGTAATTAAAATCGCGGTCAGTGCGACAAGGCAGGTGGCTACCAGAGCGGTGGCTTTAGGACCGGCAGCGTCACAAATGCGACCCGATATCAGCTGGCAACAGGCGGCAAACAGATCTCTCGATGCACCGTAATATCCCGCTAACCGAACACCTGTAGAACGTGCAATCAGGACCGGCAGCAGGAGGCTAACCGTTCCCCAATAGTAGGTCGGCAGAAAACGCATGCCGAGCAGTAAGCGTACCTCCCGGCGCCGAAGCATTGTGCCATATCCAGCAAGCATCTGTGTAAAAGATTTCCGCTCACCGGTCCCACGCGGCAGTCGAGGTAGCAAGATAAGTGCTACTAAAATGAGCAGCGCCATGACAACAATCGTTCCGCCGCCAACGACCCCATAGTTGAAGCGATCTATTAACTCGCCGCCAACCGCACTGCCCATTGCACCGCCAAATGTATACGTCAGGAAGTAGACAGCGGCAGCTAAGCCGAGCCGGTTCGCATCAACCGCGCTGATGAGATATGATTGTCCACCCGCTGTTCGGAAGCCGGAAGCGATCCCTTGATAGCACAGCACTCCCCAGATTAACAACGGCTGTTCGCTTATGAACACAACCCCTACAACTAGGGCCCCTGTCATACCCAAGATTAACGTGGATTTTCTGCCCAATCTGTCGCTTAATGCACCGCCCACCAAAGCGAACAAACCGCCGAGAGCGATTGGGAGTGCTCGTAATAACGCAGCAAACCACACCGTTTTCTTTAAGGCTTCTTCCACATAGACGGGGAAGAGGAGCTCGATGGGCGCCGTGACAAGTCCCGCTGCCAGTAGAATGAGGCACAATGAGATAAATTGGCGATTCCACATCAGATGGGCACCTGTCTCTGTCGATTTTCAGGTGAGGTACACATAGGCATATCCTTACTATCTGTTACAGCAAACTAAATCGTGATAAGCATTCGAGAATGACTCCACGGTCAGCGATTCATTATACAGGATAACGAAAGAAATACAAGGCTTAATTGATGTTTGGCGTTGTATCGTAGCAGGAGAATATGATAAAATGACACAATAGAATCAGACCAAATTATACGAAGGAGAGGAATATGCAATATAGACGTTTAGGAAGAACCGGGCTCAAAGTTTCAGAGGTCTGTCTCGGAACGATGACTTTTGGGGCAGCCGGTTGGGGCAGCGACGAAGCCGAATCCGATGCAGTCTTCAACTGCGCGTTGGATGCCGGCATTAATTTTTATGATGTCGCCAACTCCTACGCTGAAGGTCAGTCAGAGACGATTTTGGGACGGATCATGAAAGGGAAGCGGGACAAACTTATTATCGCTACCAAGGTGTTCAACCCGATGGGCACGGACATCAACGATTCCGGCACCTCACGCGGGCATATCATGAGAGCGGTCGAGGACAGCTTGCGACGCCTGCAAATCGATTATATTGACCTCTACCTTATCCATCATGTCGATAGGGAGACGCCAACCGAGGAACGTTTGCGTGCACTTGACGATCTCGTGCATCAAGGCAAAGTCCGCTACATCGGGTGTAGCAACGAGTACGCTTGGCGGTTGTGTGATGCGCTATGGATTAGCGAGGTAAAAAATTTAACCCGTTATGAAGCGCTCCAGCCCCAGTACAATCTCCTAACACGCGACATCGAAGAAGAAATCTTGCCGCTCTGTCGTGATAAAGGGGTCGGTGTCTATGTTTGGGGCCCATTGGCGTCGGGATATTTAACTGGGAAATATAGGCCGGGTGAACCGCCCCCCGAAGATTCCCGATTTGCTCAAAGGTCGGATTCTTCAATGGATCGATACCTTAACCCGCGAGTACAGAAAATCCTAGAGACGCTCCAGGACGTAGCACAAGCGCTGGGCAAGAGTATGGCACAGGTGGCTTTGCGGTGGATTCTAGAACAGGAGGGAATCACTTCAGTTATCGTTGGATCGAGGAAGGTGGACCAACTGCGCGATAATATCGGTTGTTCAGGTTGGAGCCTGCCTGCCGATGCGTTAGCCAAATTGAACGAAGCATCTGCCCCACCAATGCGTTACCCGGATTCGATGGAGTTGAATATCCACGAGCGACGAGCGGGGGCAGTGGATATGCCGACACTGGCGCTGTGATATTCAGTGCGTTACAGAAGGGGTGAAATCGTGAGTGCAACAGATTACCACGTTGGTGCCGCCAAAATTGATATCACACCTAATTTTCCGGTCCGCCTCAGCGGCTATGGCGTACGACGAGATGAGGCGGATACCGTTGAACAGCGGATCTGGGCGAAAGCGTTGGCGATTCGCAACGGCGCCGAAAGTCCTGCGGTATTGATAACCGTGGATAACTGTGGTGTGCCGGACTATATCACCGAAGATGTCGCAGCGGAGTTAGAGCAAAACGCCGACATCCCCCGCGAACAGTTTGTAATCTGCTCAACGCATACCCACAGTGCACCGTATCTTGCCGGTGTGCTGAGGACGTTGTTTGGGGTGCCCGTTCCCGAAGCACATCAGGGGAACATTGATCGCTACACCCACGAATTGACTGACAAGCTGAAACAGGTGGCAAAATCGGCACTTGCTGACCTCTGTCCCGCCTCTCTTGCTTGGGGGGAAGGAAGGGTTGGATTCGCGAATAATCGGCGGACGGAGGGCGGTCCCGTTGACCACGCCCTACCGATGCTCCGCGCCGTGGGAGCCGACGGCGAACTGCGTGCAGTTCTCACCAGTTACGCCTGTCATTGTACCACACTAGGCGGTGATTTCAACGCTGTTTGCGGGGACTGGGCGGGTTATGCGAGCAGTTACATCGAAGCGGACTATCCAGACGCAACCGCACTGGTGGCAATCGGGTGTGCAGGGGACGCAAACCCAGCACCGCGTGCGGGGTTGAACTTTGCGAGGCAACATGGCCATGCGATCGCTGCGGAAGTGAATCGACTCCTGGGTAGCGACCTTGCCACGATACGAGGAAGACTTCGAGGACAGGTCAAGCGCATTGACTTGCCGTTTGACAAAATACCCGCCCGTCAGGAGTGGGAAGAACGGGTCGCGCAAGGCGGAGCAATCGGCTACCACGCTCAGGCACAACTTGACCGGCTAAACCGCGGCGAGTCCCTTCAAACAACGCTCTCCTATCCCGTTCAGATCTGGAATTTTGCAGATGAACTTGCGGTTGTGTTTCTTCCCGGCGAGGTGGTTGTTGATTACTCAATTCGTCTTAAACGTGAGTGTGACGCATCGCGCCTGTGGGTCAACGCGTACTGTAACGATGTGCCGTGTTACATCCCGTCGAAGCGCATTTTGAAAGAGGGTGGTTACGAAGGCGAAGGGGCGATGATTTACTATGATCGCCCAACGCGCTTCGCACCGGCGGTAGAAGATATGATTATCCGTGCTGTCCACGAACTACTTCCAGAGACGTTTCGTGTGGACAGCCTTTGATAGGTAGTAAGCAACTTGCCGGCACCATATACAATCCACAATTCCGTTGTATAATGGTAGGCTTAAATATCCCTTATGCTTGTAGATCAGCGATGGCTTCGTCTTCGCTATCAAAGTGTTCAAAAATCGTAATTAGCCTTCCTATCACAAGCAGGTTGTTGATATTATTGCTAACGTTAATCACCCCGATCCGCCCGTTCTTACGCGCAACGGATACGTGCAATCCTATCAGGGTCCCAAGCCCGGAACTGTCCATCCGGGAGACATCGGCAAAATCAAATAGAAATTTAGGAGATTCCGGGGCGTCTTTCAGCTGCTCTTCAATCACCTCTCTGAGCTCACCGCCCGCAAGCCCCACGATTCTTCCTCCCAGTTTCAAGATGATAACACCATCTCTCGTTTCAACACTGACATCCATCGGTTCTTCTCCTGAAATATTGTTCGGCAAAAAGCCGATTGTTTTGAAAAGTGCAGATTCACTGTTTTTAATCTGCCATTCATTCTAAACGATATACCACTTTTTGTCAAGCACACTTTCCTGAATCTGCTACCGGACTCAAAAAGATTAGGCTTGAGTGTAACGAGATTCTTACGCATCATGGAGAACAAAGCAAAAAATGCTGGAATCCGTTGATTTATCTAAATTTGTCGGCATCAAACCTTGACAAAACCAGTTCTTTGATGATACTATTTCAGGCTGTTGTGCCTAGCATCTGAGATGTACTAACGCAAGTTGCTAGAACAGGTTGACATTTCGTTGTCATCAATTTGGGAGACGCTATAGCCATCGTGCTACGGTCTAAAAACCGAAATGATTGTCGGCAATCGACTTGTCGGGCATTAGGTCGAGGGGTCTCGGAACGTAAATGGGGCTAATCTGTCAAATGTCAACAAAACCTGCCTCTCCTGTCGTTATGGGAGTAGGCAGCAAATTGAATTAAGGTAGTTGTCGGAAATCTCCTACCACGATACGGTGGGAAGTTGTTGAAGGTAAAATCATGCTTGCAATGAAAACATCTTTTGTTGGATCTGATACAGATATTAAATGGTGTGTTGTGGATGCGGAGGGGAAGGTCCTTGGACGTTTAGCTACGCAAATTGCGATGATGCTTCGAGGGAAACATCACCCGACTTTCACCCCACACGCCGATATGGGTTATCGTGTGGCTGTGATTAACGCTGAAAAAATCGTTGTCACCGGAAACAAAGCAACAGACAAAACGTATTTTCGCTATAGCGGTTACCCCGGCGGTGGGAAAGTCAGAACCTTTGAAGAGCAGATGCAGAGAAAGCCGGAAGAAATCCTACGACACGCTGTCAAAGGGATGCTCCCGAAAAATCGCCTAGGGCGTAAACTGATTAGAAAACTCAAAATCTATGTCGGTCCAAACCATCCGCACCAAGCGCAGCGTCCGGAAGTGGTAGAGGTGTAATTCTTTAGAGGAGGAAGTATGGCTGTACAACAGTATTGGGGAACGGGGAGACGCAAAACCTCCGTTGCACGTGTGCGTGTGATTCCAGGGGGATCTGGCCAATTCGTTGTCAATAAAAAACCGATCGACGATTACTTTGATCGGCCCGACTTAATCCAATTGGCTAAACAACCGACAGAATTAACCAATAAAAGTAGCGCGTATGATGTATTTGTCAACGCCCGTGGGGGTGGTATTTCAGGACAAGCCGGCGCTATTTTACACGGTCTCTCTCGCGCGCTTGTTAAAGCGGACGAATCTTTGAAACCTACTTTGAAAAAAGCCGGATTTCTTACCCGTGATTCCCGTATGGTTGAGCGGAAAAAATATGGACAAAAAGGGGCGCGAGCACGGTTCCAATTTTCCAAGCGTTAACGGTCAACCCGACTACAGATTGGGTTTCTAAACGATTTCGAGGATACAAATTGTGGCAAACATTGTCATATTAGGGGCACAGTGGGGAGATGAAAGCAAGGGAGGAACAACCGATTTCCTTGCTGAAAATGCCGACATTGTCGCCAGGTATCAAGGCGGTGACAACGCGGGGCATACCATCGTTGTTGGCGAAGAGAAGTTTATCTTCCATCTGCTCCCTTCTGGGGTGCTCTATCCTCATACAGTGAATGTAATTGGCAACGGTGTAGTTATCAATCTAGAGACGCTTTTCAACGAAATTGATAACTTACAGGCGGGTGGAATCGAAATTGCCGACCGTCTCAAGATTAGCACCCGGGCACACCTAATTCTGCCTTATCACAAGATTATGGAGTCGTGGGACGACCTTGGAAGTTCGTTGAAGCTCGGAACAACTTCACGAGGCATTGGGCCAACATACTCCGATAAGATGAATCGTCATGCAGGCATACGGGTTGCGGATCTACTTGAGTTTGACCTATTTCAAAAGAAGCTCGACTTCAATCTAGGGGCAAAAGGCCATATCCTCGATCAGATTGGCGGCGAAATCGATAGAGCCGCTCTGTTGGAAGAATATCACGCCTATGCACAGCGGCTTGCTCCTTATGTGGCGGATACTTCTGAGTTTATGAACGGTGCGCTCAAAGCTGGGAAGCGGATACTTTACGAGGGCGCGCAGGGAACGATGCTAGACATCGATTTCGGGACATACCCTTATGTCACGTCGTCCAACACCACCATCGGTGCGGTTTGCACAGGGCTAGGTGTTGGCCCGCAGGCAATAGATCGGGTGCTCGGGGTTTCAAAGGCTTATGTAACTCGTGTCGGTACAGGCCCTTTCCCAACAGAGATGCCGCCGGACCTCGACGAGGAGATTCGCGAGATTGGTCAGGAATACGGCGCGACGACACAACGTGCACGCCGCTGCGGTTGGCTCGACCTCGTTGCTTTGCGCTATGCCGCCCAAATTAACGGCTTCACCGACTTGGTTTTAACGAAATTCGATGTCTTCGATCACCTTGATGAGATTCAGGTCTGCAGTGCGTATCGGCGTCGTGGCGAGATTATAACCACATTTCCAACCAGCTTGCACGCCCTTGAGGAGTGTGAGCCGGTCTACGAAACGCTACCCGGCTGGAAGACGCCAACGATGGATGTGCGGCGATACGAAGACCTGCCAGAAAATGCAAAGCGATATAATGCCTACATCTCCGAATTTCTTGATACGCCGGTTACCATTATTTCTGTTGGACCGGAGAGAACCCAAACCATAATCTGTGATGAGACTATTTTGTCTGCAACTTGATTTTCAGTGGAGGGATAACAGTTAGATTTTAAGGTTGACAATTGCTAGCGTATTGGGTATCATTTTCCGCTGTTTGCCTGAGATACCTTTATTTAGAGCCGTTAGCTCAGTAGGTAGAGCATCTGACTTTTAATCAGGTGGTCACAGGTTCGATTCCTGTACGGCTCACTTGTTGTCCCCGTCGTCTAGCCTGGCCAAGGACACCGGCCTTTCACGCCGGCGACACGGGTTCAAATCCCGTCGGGGACATTTTTTGCCCTTTCCATTGTGGAAAGGGCTTTTTCTTGTCTACACGCCGACGCGCTCACCCGGCACTTCCCTGCCTACACCAGCTCCTCAAAACCCAACTCGTGGGGAGATTCGTAGAAGATGGGGCGCATCTGCAAATTCGTCTGAATAGGCGTTACTTCCAGATCAACAGGCAGATAGATTGAGAACGTTGTCCCCCGTCCCTCTTCGCTGTGGAGTTCTATTCTGCCCCGGTGATCGCGAACCGTGCGCTGGACGATATTCAGACCGAATCCGCTCCCGTGTTGTTTAAGGGTGTATCCGGGTTGGTAGAGCTGACCGCGAAGGTCATACGGGATGCCCACCCCCGTATCAATAAAGGAGATGTGGATCTGGGAGGACTCCGGTAGATAGGCGGTTTTAATCTGAAGGAAACCGCCCCCTTCCATCGCATCAACAGCGTTGATGATCAGATTGTTAAACGCTTCTTTCAACTGGCTAGAGTCGCCTTTGACAGGGGGCAGACGCGTGTCGAAAATTTGCTGGCAATCTATCTCTTTGGCTTCTAGAACGGGCATTAGGTTTCGCAACAGCGTGTCAAGCAGCCTGTTAATATCAATCAACCCAAAGACCGGCTCGTCTGTACGCAACTGCTGCAAAAGTGTAACCATCTCATTATAGCATTCCTGATGTTGCGTAAAGATCTGATTGAGTGCGGTGTGTAGCTCAGAATCTGGTTCCGTTCGGCGAGATGCCAATCGAAGTTGCCCACCGGTTGCGCTAATTAAGTTTTTTACACGGTGTAGATGAGAGTAGAGACTTTGGTAGGCTTCCGCCCGTGCAACATCCATCAATGATAGGGTGAGGTGAAAGATGATGCGCGCAGCTGTCTGCGGTTCTGTCGATAGCCACGCTTGGAGGTCTTTCAGGATTTCTTCATCCCGCTCGTAGAAGTAGAGCTTGGCGAGGTGCTGATAGGGCAATTCATAATCCGGGTAAAGTTGAATAGTCTGCTTGAAGACTTCGGCAGCTTTATCAACCATATTCTTCTGAAGATAGAGGAGTCCGAGATTATTTTGTGCTTGTGGAGACGGGGCATGTTCCAAGCCAGCTTTGTAGGCATAAATTGCAAGGTCTGCATCTTCGGGATGATCATCGTACAGGCTACCGAGTACAAAGAACACCCGATCGATCGGTTCAAAGGTCTGTAATTCGTCGTTGCGCTTGATTAAGGCGATGAATTGATCTATCGCCTGTTGACGAAATTCTGGTCGTGTATACCGATGCTTTGCATAAAGCAAGCCAAGCTCAAAACGGGCATCCAAGTGATCCGGATCGCGTTCAATTGCGTACTGCAAGCAGTTGATCGCTCGATTCATATCGCCGTATCGATTTAAGTAAATCTCCGCAAGATGATAATGGGTATCTGGCTCCCGCGGCTCGACGGTAAGGAGGTCTTCAAAAACCCGCTCTGCATCTTCCCACTGTTGCTGTTTGATGTAGAGAATACCAAGGTTATGACGGGCGGCATAAAACGTCGGTTCACGGCTAATAACCTGTCTGAAATCATCACACGCCTTTTCAAAACTCCCCAGCTTCTCGTAAAGTAAACCCCGATTATACCATGCCTCAATATACGATGGATTCAACTCAATTGTACGAGTAAACTCTCGAATTGCTTGCTCCCACGCCCCTTCAAGTTCCGTCCAATCTTCTAGCAACTGTCCAAAAACGTAATGATAATTCGCGTTCAGTGGGTTCAGTTCAATTGCTTTTTGGAGCGCGTCCCGCGCGAGATCGAACTCGCCTTCCTTGTAGTACGCAAAACCGAGGCTATGGTGGACCGCCGCACAATCTGGATCCAACTCAAGCGCCCGTTTATAGGCATTAATTGCAAGAGAATATTGGCGTTGGGCAGGTTCTAAATACCAATTGCCGAGTGCATACTGATCTCGTGCTTCCTTTGAGGTTGGTAGGGTAGACTCGGTCGTGGAGACGGGCGCCTCCACATCTTCATCTGGATCGGGTGAAGGTTCGTGAAGTTCATGTCCCTGGAACGGTGATTTTACGACGGGCTTTGCGTTGGACATGGTGCATCACCTTGAGCAGTCAAATCAGCATTTCATCCCCGATCGGGAAAAACTGATCGGCAATACGCTGCAAATCCATTGACGTATTGTGTTCAAAAGCCGCTATCTCGATGCGCTTACCGTGTTGTTGTATCAGTTCTGCAAGTGCACAGAAATCACCATCTCCACTTGCTAAAATCACGACATCTAAGGCATCAAGCATAGACACAATATCGATAGCAATTCCGACATCCCAGTCCCCTTTAGCAGAACCGTCGCCGCGCATTCGCAAATCTTTGCTCTTAATCGTATACCCGTTATGTTCAAGGAGCGATAGGAATCCAGCTTGATTAATTTCGGGGATTTGAACAACATAAGCGTAAGCCGCAACTAGATTCCGGGGCCCTACAATAAGATCGAGTAACTTGATATAATCGAGACGGCCGGCGTAGCGATCTTTCGCAGCATAGAACATGTTCTGCACATCGACAAAGACACCAACGCGTGGCTGCTCTGATAACATATGGTTAGTGCCTGAGATGCTTCGCGGTCCCGTAAGGTCTGTAATTTTCTGCCGTGCCCGTATGGTGGAGGTCTTGTATTCCTCATTGATTCCCTGCAAATAGGAGAATTGGGAATAGAAATTGGATTGCATCTGCTGAAGCACTTGTTGCGAATGATGTGCCATCTCCTCAACCGCTTTCAATTCCACTATTATCTTTTCTTTTTCTGCCTGAAGCTCGTGAAACTCACAGAGTTGATCTGCGAATTTTGCCATAGTCCGTTTGAGGTTTCTATTCTCACGGTTGAGTTGATCAATACGGAGCTCATTGTTCTTATACAGCCCCTCTCTCTCCTGTAACCCCCGGTTTTCTTCGATCAATCCCGTTATTTTTTCTTTCAATCTGTCATTTTCGCTTTGTAAAATTGTATATCCATTTTTCAGTTCGGAGAGCGCGCTGTAGAGTTTATCAATTTGCCGTTGGTTCTGTTTTAATTCATCGCTTAGATTAGTTTCCTGTCTTGGAGCTAAGTCTGTCTCAGGAATGGGTATAATCTGAAGATACTCGCTGGTAGATGAAGCGGCCCCGGCCGCCGTAGAGTCGGAAATCGGTGCTTCATCATGGGGGGGTGGTGAGGTGCTCAAATCCACCCTATCCGATTCTGACTTGTCCATCGCTTTTGTAGTGTCCGATGAGCGAGCGTAGCTCCGCTCTTCAGGTGGACAGAAGGTGGCGGGCGGGTGGGATTGCTCGTGATCGGCAAGCAGCCTGTGACCATGTTTTTGTACATCTTCACGCGAATCAACCAAAAGCGCCCATAAAATCTCGCCAAATTCGCCTTCCTCCTGAAGTTGTTCAGTGCTGGTTAGGAAAACTTGAATTTCCTTTAGATTCATGAACTGAACTCTTCGAGCAGCCTGTTCTGCTTTCTTTGCTAGATGGCGACTCACGATGTTTTCAGCCGAGGGTCCATCAAAAAAACATATTGCCAAATCGTAGGCAATCCAATCTTTGGATCGCTTGGTCATCCGTTGATCATTGTGGAGGAGACCGCACTGCGTCGCGATTCTATTAATCTCTGCCTCGCCGAAGCAGTCCGTAATAATCCAAGCGAGTTGGTGGGTAGCAATATGTGTCTTTACTGAAAGCATGGTAAATCTCCCGAACTTTCCTCTATATTTTTATGGGTTTAGGACTTACGCAGTTGAATGGTCAAAACCAACCCCCCTGCCCCCCTTATCAAGGGGGTAGTTCGGCGATTCATCACCACTGGACACCGTTGCTAACGCCTGATAAATCAGGCAACTACAATCTGAAGTGCGTAACTCCTATGGGTTGTTAAATTTTTACAACTTTGTTCTGGTTTTTTGTAATCGATTTTGTCGCATTTCGTGTGTCTACGACTATAGCAGCATGATCGACCACCCAGCAGTAATCGATATCGGCGTGATCTGTCATAATCACCACACAATCAACATGCTGTGCCAATTCCGTGGTCAATTCCGCACAGGAATAGCGCACGGGCTGCCTGTTTCTGGCATCCACCTCTTCAACTTCCAATTCCGGTACATACGGGTCGTGGTATAGGATTTCACCGCCGCGTCGCACAAGCATCCGAATCACATCAATAGCCGGCGATTCGCGGACATCGCCGACATTTCTCTTGTAGGCAACGCCCATGATCAAGATTTTCGACCCGTTGATAGCTTTGTGGTGTTGGTTGAGTGCATCAATAATTTTGCCGAGTACATACGCTGGCATTGAGCCATTAATCTCACTTGCAAGCTCGATAAAGCGGGCGTGAAACTCATACGTTTTTGCTTTCCACGACAGATAGTGCGGATCGACAGGGATACAGTGTCCCCCTAACCCTGGCCCCGGATAGAACGGCATAAATCCAAACGGTTTTGTCGCGGCAGCGTCAACAATTTCCCATACGTCTAGTCCCATCTGATCGCACATCAGTGCCAGTTCGTTGACAAGCCCGATGTTGACACTCCGAAAGGTATTTTCCAGCAGCTTGACCATTTCTGCTACCCTTGTCGAGGAGACCGCATGAACTTCCTGAATAAACTGCCTATAAAACAGTTGAGCGACCTGTGTACATGCAGCTGTTATCCCGCCAACGATTTTCGTCGTATTTGCAGTGGAATATATCGCATTCCCCGGATCGATTCGTTCAGGGGAAAAAGCGAGAAAAAAATCTTCACCTACCCGCAGGCCACTCTTTTCAAGTTTCGGCAGCACAATCTCCTCTGTTGTGCCGGGGTAAGTTGTACTCTCCAAAATAATCAGCTGACCTTTGCGTAAATAGTGTGCAATTTCGTCCACCGCTGAGATAATAAAGCTCATATCCGGATCTTTGCTCTTACGCAACGGTGTCGGGACGCAAATATTAATTGTATCTAATTCCTTCAGAATCCGATAGTCCGTCGTCGCTTGAATCTGCCCGCGATGGATGAAAGATGCCAGATCCGCTGAGGGCACATCGGAGACAACCGAAATCCCACCCTGAATGCCTTCGACCTTGCGAGGGTCTACATCAATCCCGATAACAGAAAAGCCGGCTTTCGCCATGGTGACCGCCAGTGGAAGGCCGACATAGCCAAGTCCAATGACACCCGCATATGCAGTTTGATCTTCGATTTTCCTTTTAATCATTTGCAGAGAGTTTTTATAGTTTTAGCTTTTTAACCCTAACGCTTCAAATCAAAGAGGTTCGAGTCAAATACCGGGGATTGTCGATATCGCCGAAATTTTAGCGGTTTTTGCTAACAGCTTGACCGGTGTTTGCTATCAATTCTATCATATTACCATAAAACACATCAATACTTAATCTGCAAGACAGATGTACATTGCGTCAAATTGGATCGCTTTGACCAAACGATCAGTCTCCCAATATGACGTATCACGTTTTATGCAGCCCGCACAAACTTCTGTATCCGTTGCCCTTCTAATACCTCACCTACATAAAGGGCATCTTGCGAATCTGTCCAGACCGCGTGGGGGGCGACAAATTCTCCCGGCGCGTGACTTGATTCTCCACCCATCCGCTCTAGAAGTTCTCCGTCGAGGTTGAGGATGCTGACCCGGTGTTGTAACTCAGCAACATACAAGCGTCCAGCCGAATCGAGGAAGAAATCGGTGGGTTGGCGGAAGCCGGTCCACTGATCAATAAACGTGCCTTGCGGGTCGAAAATCTGAATACGATGATTTTCCCTGTCTGCGACATAGACACGGTCGTTGCTATCTACCCAGACGCTATGAGGTAGATTGAATTCACCGGCACCATCGCCGGGGGTGCCCCACGAGAGCAGGTGTTCTCCTTCGGCAGAGAATTTGTGCATCCGTGTATTTCCGTAACCATCAGAAACATAGATTTCGCCTGATGATGACAGCGCGACATCCGTTGGATGATTAAACGGTTCGCCGTTTGTAGATGGTTGGTCAAGCGTGCCTATCGTCATCAGAAGTTCGCCCTCCGGCGTATACTTCAAGACCGCATGTAACCACCGGTCAACCAGATAGATTATATCTGCGGAGTCAATGAAAATGCCGTGTGCATGTTTTAGGAAGCCTTCTCCCCAGGTGTTCAGCAAGTTGCCGTCACTGTCGAAAATAATCATGGGGTGCTCTCCACGATTATAGACGTAAATTCGATCTTGGGAATCAACAGCAACGCCAGCCACCTGTGTGAACTCCCACCCTTCAGGAAGTTGTCCCCACCCCTCTACAACTCGATATCCAAGGTCTGTGTGAGATGCCATATGATAACTTCTCCTATTCCGGCTTAACTCTATCTATAAGAGGCTGCTTTAGCGATGTGCGCCTGATACCCGGTGAAAGCGCGGGTTTCTTATGTTTGAAGCATCATGCTGCACTTGATTATATCGGAAAAATAGCTGGAAACTCCAATCCGATTTTGCCTTCACTTTATAGTGTTGCAAAAATTCGTCCATTTGTCAACACAATACTTTCTGATGACAAGATTCGGTTAATCTGATATAATACCCTAGAGTGCTAGCTGATAAATCGAGCGTCAAAAACCGAGTTTCTTATAAAAAGCTATCATAACCCAAAACGTATTGAGGACAGTGCTATGTCCAAACGGAAATCATATTTCGTTGTCCTTTTGTCTCTTGTAGGTTTGACGAGCGCCTACGGCGCTGATGAAGGTATCGCCATGGAGGTTGTCACACTGAAAGGACACGATGGTTCGGTATTTTGTGTAACCTTTGCGCCTGATGGTGAAATGTTGGCGAGCGGCAGCAGCGATAAGACGATCAGGTTATGGGACGTGCGGACCCGACAGCTGAAACGCACCCTGACGGGACACAACGAGATGGTGACCACAGTCGTTTTCTCATCGGACGGGAAGACGCTGGCAAGCGGGAGCTGGGACCAAACCGTGAGGTTGTGGGATGCGGGGACGGGAAGACAGAAGGCCGTGCTAACCGGACATACGGGCCGTGTGTATATACTAGCGCTCTCAGGGGATGGGGCAATACTTGCGAGTGGAGCTGCTGACGAAACGATACGCTTATGGAACGGACGAACAGGTAAGTTGAGACAGACGCTAACAGGGAGCGATGGTCCAGTGTTTGCGCTAGCCTTTTCGCCCGACGATAGAATGCTAGCGAGTGGAGGCGAACTTGAGAACACCGTCGTCAGGTTGTGGGATGTACAGACTGGGGAATTGGAGAGAACGCTGAAATGGCGTCGGGTTGATGCTGTGAAAGCGATAACTTTTTCTCCTGATGGGTTGACCTTAGCAAACGGGAGCAGTCGTCCCGAAGAAAATACAATACGTCTTTGGAACGCCCAGACATGGGAGTTGGTTCGGGCACTCACGGGGCATAGGCAGGAGGTGACTTCCATAGTTTTTTCACCCGATGGCAAAACGCTGGCGAGTGGCGGTTGGGACCGGGCGGTGAAGTTATGGGACACACAGACAGGTAGCTTTAAAGATACCTTGAGTGGACATAGTAACGCAGTCTTTTCCGTAGTTTTCTCGCCTGATGGTAAAATGCTGGCGAGCGGCAGCGCTGACAAAACGGTGAAACTATGGAACCTGGCCGTGCAGTAAAAGCAGGCAAATGTAGAGAGGCGTGACCAATGCTAAAAAAGAAACATTTTCGTTACAGGGACATTGAGGCGTTGCGGACTGAGATTGCTGAGCTCGGACTCAGCCTCCGTCTTGAGGAAAAGATTGAAAAACTGTTAGAACCCGTCCAGATTGGACACAAGTTTGCGGGTAACGCATTCGGTATCCACCCGATGGAGGGATGTGACGGTACACTTGACGGCAAACCCAGCGAGCTGACCATCCGCCGCTGGGAGCGATTCGGACGGGGTGGGGCGAAGTTGATATGGGGTGAAGCGACTGCACTCTTTGACGAAGTGAAGTCAAATAGTCGTCAATTGGTGATTAATGATGAGACAGCGGGTTCGATGGAGTCGATCCTCAATTTAACACGCAACGCTCACAGAGAGGAATTTGGTTCAAATGAAGAGGTCATCGTTGGTATGCAGTTGACCCATTCGGGGCGGTATAGCTATCAGAAACCGTTAATCGCTTTTCGTCATCCTGTTGTTGACAAGGCTACGCTTATTGATAAGAAAAACAAGATTCCTATCCCTGATGACTACCCCGTTCTGACCGATGATGATCTGGAAGGTCTAGAAGATACCTTTGTGGATGCAGCGAAATTGGCGTGGAAAATTGGGTTTGACTTCGTTGATCTAAAACAGTGCCATACCTACCTGCTTTCAGAGCTCTTGGCAGCCAAAACACGGGAGGGAAAGTACGGCGGCAGCTTTGAGAATCGCACCCGGTTCATCCGTAATATCATCGGCAAGATTCGGGCAGCGGTTGGAGATGAACTCATCCTTGCCACCCGCCTCAATGTCTACGACGGAGTAGCTTACATGGAAGATCCAGAGACGACGGTAGGGATTCCGCGGGACATCCCAACTCCCTATCCCTACGGTTTCGGTGTCGATGAAGATAATCCACCACAACCGGATATGACTGAACCAATCAAGTTGGTTGGTCTCCTCAAGGACCTTGGAATTAAACTCGTTAACGTCACCGCGGGAAGTCCATATTTCAACCCACATATCGGCCGGCCGTTTGAGCGTCCACCAATTGACGGTTACGAAACTCCAGAACACCCCCTAATTGGTGTCGATCGGCATATTCGATTGACGGGAGAAATCCAGCAGGCCCATCCAGACATGCCAGTTGTCGGCACCGGTTACAGTTGGTTGCAGCAATATCTTGTTAACGCCGGTGAGGCGAACGTTCGGGATGGGCGGGTGAGTTTTGTCGCAGTGGGACGTGGGGCATTGGCATATCCTGACTATGCGCGGGATACGATTGAGACGGGGGCGATGGTCAGGAGAAAGGTTTGCGTCGCTGTCAGTTACTGCACTGCGTTGATGCGTGCGAAAGCAAATCCGCTTGGACAATTCGCCGCCGGTTGCGTTCCCCGTGATAAAATTTACGCTCCGATCTATAAAGAGGCGGAACGGACGTTGACCAAACGCAGCTGATCGCTGATGATATGTCCCTTCAGACAGAGTAAAATAAATGGTCATACAAGAACTGCCCCTTAAAGCCGCAGTGGTAGGTCTTCACATCCATGCCGGAAGTCTGGACCCTGATAAAAGCCACGGTTTGCTCAAGTCCTTCAAAGCGCAGGGAGGCGTTGAAATTGTAGCGTACTGCGAATCTTCACTCGATCAGGCGGAAGCACTAGATGAAATCCGTCTCGCCGATCCAGATGCCCGCATCTACGCCGATTTTGATGACCTGATGGCGAATGATGATTTCGACTTTGCTGTCATTATGCTGCCACCCAATGAGGCGACACCCGCAGCGTTGCGTCTGGCGGAGTCAGGCAAGCATCTCTTTATTGAGAAACAGGCTGCGCGTACAGCCTCGGATATGCGAGAACTTTGCAATCTCGTTGCCAACAAAGAATTAGTAACACAGGTGGGCTATCCATGGCCTCATCACCCCGTACCAATTGAGATGAAGCGCCTGATTGACGCCGGCGCACTCGGACGGTTGCTAGACATGGAAGCGCGACTTGTCACGATTCAGGTGAAGCCCGGTCTCCGTGAACCGGATTTCTGGATGTATCGAAGCGAGAGTGAAGG
>JAJEAL010000022.1 GCA_022822785.1 Candidatus Poribacteria bacterium | reverse complement strand
CTAACAATTCGATATCGGACATCTCCCCTTTAGCGGGTTTGACTAACCTAGGAACCTTGGGCCTTCCTAACAATTCGATATCGGACATCTCCCCTTTAGCGGGTTTGACTAACCTGAGAACCTTGGACCTTTCTAACAATTCGATATCGGACATCTCCTCTTTGGTAGAAAATACAGGATTGGGGAGTGGGGATATCATTAGGATAACCGGAAATCCCCTGAGCTATCAATCTATCCACACGCATATCCCAATCCTCCAGAGCCGGGGAATCATAGTATCGCTTGACAACCAGGCACATAAGGCACTGCTGAAAATCTCAGGTGATAACCAGACAGGTGCGGCTGATACAGTCCTGTCGGATCCGTTTGTTGTTGAAGTGCGGGATGAAAATGGTTCTGCACTTGAGGGGATTTCGGTAACGTTCACTGTCACCGCAGGCGATGGCACGCTCAGTGTCACAAGCACAACCACCGATCCTAACGGCAGGGCGGAGACCACACTCACGCTGGGCCCAAATCTGGGTACAAACACCGTACAGGTCTCTGCCGTTGGTATTGCGGTGCTAGCGACCTTCCATGCTGTCTCCGATACGGAGACACCATTGATTGCAGCAGATATCAACAAAGACGGAAACGTGAATGTCCTAGACCTCGTCTTGATTGCGTCCAATCTCGGACAAGCTGGACAGAATGATGCAGATGTCAACGGGGATGGGGTTGTCAATATTCTGGATCTGGTATTGGCTGCGGGTATGTTTAATGGTGCAGCTGCCGCGCCCGCAGCGCAGCCAGAAGTACCTGAGACCCTCACGGCGGTAGAAGTTCAGGGGTGGCTGACCGACGCCAGGGCGCTTGAAGGTAGAGATCCAATCATGAAACGTGGGGTTGTGGTGCTTGAACAGCTCTTGGTCTCCCTAACCCCAAAAGAGACGGAGCTGTTGGCAAACTACCCGAATCCGTTTAACCCGGAGACATGGATTCCCTATCGGTTAGCGGAGGATGCTTTTGTCACCTTGACCATCTACAATCCAAGCGGTCAGGTTGTCCGTACCCTCGACGTTGGACATCGGATTGCATCCGCCTACGAGAGTCAGTCAAAAGCAATCTATTGGGATGGGAAAAACGATCTTGGTGAACCGGTGGCAAGCGGCGTGTACTTTTATACCCTGTCCGCAGGTCGCTCTGGACTCTCGGTGCCTCACCGGAGCGATTTTTCCGCCACACGGAAGATGATTATTCTCAAGTAGCAGGAGGCGGGCGAGGAAACCTCGCCCCTACGATTGGATATGACTTACATAAGTCAACACGCCCCAGCAACTTAGGTTATAGCCTGAAGGGAGAGCATAATAGATGCAGCATCTTGAACCGGTGGATATGCAGAGCCATCTTCGACTGGGGCTAAATTCGCTTGTAGGTGGACTTGACCCAACGAATAAGCACATGCCGTACTGGTGTATCGGCTTTGCCGAGGGGCAGTTAAAGGCATTTCGTCACTCCGGCGCATGGGACTGGTGTCACGATGTCGCCAGAGCTATTCACGCTATCGGCATGGCGGAGCGGGCCACCGGAGAATGTGTGGCTGAAGTCGTTTGGAGGGATCTCGCTGATCTCCAGATTGCCCTGTTCGATGAAGCGGATAACCTGCCCGGCACAGTCGATAACGATACAGGTGAACGTTTCGTCCATCTCCACAACATACGGGAATCTACACACGCCTTAAACGGTCTTATCCTTCGTGGTGATGAGCGAGCGTGGAAGTGGAGTCAGCGGATGATTCGTGCCGTCCGGGCAGCACTGGACGATGGCGGGGCTATCCAACTTGACCGTCTCCCCGCTTACGTCTCAGAATATAACCATCAGCCATCGCAGGAAGGTCGTGCCGTCGATGCGTTGGTTCGGAACTATCGCATCACAGGCGATGAAGCCGCCTTAGAGTTGGCAGGGCTTATGACCGCCTATGCGCTGGAACACTGTTTCACGCCCGAAGGCGCACTCAAGGAGGAAGCAGGAACACACGGTCATTCCCTTAACGCCATAGTTGCTGGAATGCTTGACCTCGCGCGCCTCACCAATGATGCGGATCTGTTGAACAGAGTCAAAGCCATTTACGACGTCGGTTGTCCACGCTACAATAGCAGCTTCGGTTGGTCAATGGAATCGCTGCATAAATTTCACCCCCGCGGCGAATCTAATAACACCGGCGACCTGCTGCGCGCTGCGCTTCTGTTAGGACGCGCTGGCTGGGCTAACTACTTTGAGGATGCGGAACGTATACTTCGGGGCCATCTCCTGCCCTCGCAGGTTATTGATGTGGATGACTTGCCCGACGAACCTAACGAAACAGATGATAGCCTCCATCGCCGCGCCTCTCGTTTGCGCGGCGGCTTCAGTTTTCCAACGCCCAACGATTACCTCTTAAATCCAGATGCGACCATAACAACCTATGATATTACCTCCGGTGCTGTGGATGGGATGTGCGAAGCCTTCTCAGCCATTATTACCGCAGATGCTGCGGGCGTTCGCATCAATCTCCTATTCAGCCATGAGGCAGAAGGGGTGTGCCTTACCAGTCGCCTTTCCCGAAAAGGACAGCTTGAGATTGAAAATCGAAGTGGACGACCGCTGCTAGTGCGTATCCCGTCTTGGGTGGATAAGAAAGACATGTGCTTAATGACAAACGGGGTGGAATCTCAGAAAATATTTATCAAGTCGTATCTACTTATTACTGGAAACAAGACCCCTTCATCAAGTATTATTACTTTCCCAATGCGCGAAAAGCGGACGGTGGAGAGTATCTGTTTTGAAAACTACACCATCGACTGGCGGGGCGACCAGATTATCGCTATGTCGCCGCCCGCGAAACATCGACCGATGTTTCCACCGTGCGATTGACACGCTAGGAGCCTATCACCTAAAGCAGAAATAGGGTCTGCTTTTGCGATTGATCGGATGAAATCTATGATGAAACTGCTCGAACATATGCCCGATACCGTCAGCCAGAAAATCCAGAATGTGCTGACTCACGAGGAAGAGTTCATCCGTGTATCCACCGATCTGAACCCTGACGGAACCTTTGGGGAACAGTGGGTCGTCGTTACGGATAGACGAGTAATTGTGATCCCTGCGGAAGGGGTTGACGGGGTTGTTGACGTGCCTATCCGGGAATTAGTGAGTGTTCAGACTGAACCCTTGGTCGGAGGCGGGCGCTTGGAAATCGAACGAGAAGGGGGGGCAACCCTCCTGGTTCCTTACTCTAGCTCACTTGCGGAAAAATTCTCTGAGGTCGCACGCGGACTTGAGCAGCTCCGCCAGCACGATGAATTTCTAATTAATTCGGAACTTGACCAAACACGGTGTCCCAAATGTGGGAGACTCTTGCCTGAGAAAAACGGAATCTGCACAGCTTGCATCCGTCGGCTAGCAACTTTAGGACGGATTGCGGGTTATTTGAAGCCGTATAAATGGCGGGCTAGTCTACTCGCGTTCATCTCGCTGGCAACTATCGGTTCAGAGCTGATCCCACCCCAGATTACGCGGCACATCGTTGATAATGTCTTCTTGCCGCCAGAGGGAACCGCTAGCAGTATCGATGAAAGGACCGCACTTCTAGGGTTATGCGTGCTGGTGCTGATTGGCCTTCGCGTGCTGCGGTGGGGATCGGAGTTGTTACACGGGTGGGTAGTTAGCTGGTTGGGGGCACGAGTAACAGCAGATATTCGAAGTCATCTTTATCGGCGACTAGAAATGCTCTCAATGCAATTTTACGACAAACGGCAGGTAGGAGCACTGATGTCGCGTGTCACCCGCGACAGTGACATGCTGCGAGAGTTTTTGGTTGATGGGTTACCCTACTTGGTGATTAACACCCTGATGATTCTCGGTATATTCTGTTTCCTGGTCTGGATGCATTGGCAGCTTACCCTCTGCATGTTAATTCCCATTCCTCTTATTATTATTTGGGGAAGATTCTTCTGGCAGCGTATGCGACGAATCTTTAACAAGCATGGTCAGAGCTGGGCGCATCTCAGTGCTCGGTTAAACGAGGCACTCGCCGGCATCCGCGTCGTAAAGGCTTTTGCCCAAGAAGACCGGGAGGTAGGGGAGTTTGAGAAGAAGAATACCGATTTAATGCAGATATCTAGAACAACCGCCCGTCACTGGCTTGTGTTCTTCGCGGTGACAAGCGCCCTGACCGGGTGCGGGGGATTAATCATCTGGTTGGTCGGCGGATTGGAGGTCATTAGAACCAACTTAACCCTAGGCACCCTCGCAGCGTTTTCCCATTATATGTGGCTTGTCTACGGCCCCCTAGAGTGGTTAGGTAGGGTCAATAGCTGGATGACACGCGCATTTGCCGGTGCAGAACGCATTTTCGAGGTCATTGATACAGCGCCCGAAGCCTACGATGATCCGACTGCTACTGCACTAGCAGGGATAAAGGGACGGATTACCTTCAAGGATGTCACCTTCGGTTACGACAAAAGCAAACCGGTCCTCCACGGCGTAGACCTTGATGTTGCTCCGGGAGAGATGATTGGACTCGTAGGTAAATCCGGGGTGGGCAAGACAACTACTGTGAACCTAATCGCCCGATTTTACGATGTAGACCGGGGAACCATTGAAATTGACGGCATGGATGTACGTGAGGTTCGTCTAGAAGACCTACGCAGTCAAATTGGTATCGTGCTTCAAGAGCCGTTCTTGTTTAGCGGAACAATTGCCGAGAACATCGGATATGGCGGACCGGGCGCCACTTTCGAGGAGATTATGCAGGCAGCACAAGCGGCGAATGCACACGATTTTATCGTGGCAAAGCCTGACGGCTATGACACAAATGTCGGAGAACGAGGGAATAATCTGTCAGGCGGAGAAAAGCAGCGCGTCTCCATTGCTCGTGCTATCCTCCACGATCCCAAAATCCTTATTCTAGATGAAGCGACCTCATCAGTTGATGTAGAGACCGAGAAGGAGATTCAAGAGGCAGTTGCCCGGCTGATCCAAAATCGAACGACGGTCGCCATTGCACATCGACTTTCGACACTGCGGAACGCTGACCGACTGGTCGTCCTTGATGCTGGCAGAATCGTAGAGGTCGGTACACATAGCGAACTAATGGACAAGAAAGGCGTGTTTTACAGCCTTGTTGAGTTACAACAGCAGACCTCTGAAATTATTGGAATCAGAGAATAGGGGCAGCGACTGAATAGAGCAATAATCATTTATGAATCGCTGACCCAACGGATTAAACTAGGCAACATTTAGTACTGGTTATAGTAACACGAGAAATAAGGATACATGTACCAATAACTTCAACCTTCGCGAAGTTTCCCAAGTCCCCCTGACAAGGGGGATTGAGGGGGTTGGCTGTGTATTGGGAATGTCTAAGTAATTCTAAAATCTACCATAATTTAAGAAAGGGTTACTAACTATGGCAACCACACACAAGTTTCAAGCAAGTTACCTGCACTCGGTTACGCGACGGATCTTTGTCGCGGCAGGCGCAACCCGTCACATCGCTGACGATGTGGCAGAAATTCTGGTCAACGCGAACCTCGCCGGACACGACTCACACGGAGTCCTTCGTATCCCCGCATATCTGCGCGGCATTGAAAGTGGGGGGCTTGTTCCCGATGCTGAACCTGAAACCGTCAAGGAAACCGCTAACACTATGTTTTTTGATGGGAAACGGAGCTTTGGTCATTACATCGCTCGCGAGGCGATGAAACGCGCAATTGAGAAAGCAAAAGAGGCGGATAGTTGTAGCGCAAGCCTCGTCAATACCGGTCACATTGGTCGGCTCGGTGAGTATGCAGAGGCGGCAGCGCGGGCAGGGTGTATCGGCATCATTACCACCGGTGGAGGTGGGCGGATGCAGGGAATTACCGTGCCTTTTGGTGGAGCCGGTGGGGCAACAGGCACCAACCCTATTGCTGTTGGCGTCCCGACCGGTGATGACTCTCCTTTTGTCATTGATATTGCTACTAGCATGATTGCTGAAGGTAAAATTCAGGTCGCACGCAGCAAGGGAGAAGATCTGCCGGAAGGTTACATCGTCGATAAGAACGGCAATCCGAGTGTCAAACCTGCCGACTTTTATGATGGCGGATTCCTCCTGCCATTCGGTTTACACAAGGGCTACTCGATTGGATTGCTCATCTGTTTGCTTGGGGGATTATCTGGTTCCTTCGATGTTGAAAAAGGAACAATGGGCGGCTGCTTTATGCAGGTGATAAATGTCAACGCACTGACACCGTTAGAGGAGTATCAACAGGGAGTCCGTGCCTTCTTGGACGGCATCAAGTCAATCCCTCCCGCGCCGGGCTTTAGCGAGGTGCTCGTCCCCGGCGACTTCGAACATCGGAATCGTGTCCAGCGTTTGGCCGACGGTATTGAAATCCCCGATACTATCCATCAGCAGATTTCAGAGTGTGCCGAAAAACTAGAGGTTTCAATGAGTGAAGATGCCGTTGAAGCTGCTGATGCAGAGCGGTACGAATAAGCATGAAATGTAACATCTGAAAAGTGGACCCCGTGTTTTCAGGGGCTCTCAACACTTTTTTACCTAATCTTACTATAAGTAGGTTCACTGATTATGCTATTTTTTATTATCTGGATTGTTTGTATACCGTTAGTTATCTGGATTATTCTACGGATCGTTTCCAGACGAAAAACGGACGCAGCAGCGGATCCCGATATCCAGCTCGAAGAATGTGCAATCTGCCATGAAGAGTTCCCTATGGACGCACTGCTAGAGAAAGAGATCGGCGGCTATAGCCGAATCTACTGCTTTTGCGGCGACTGCATTGAACAACTGCGCCTTGAACATCAGGCAAAGGTGGCACACAAGGCTGAGGAAGAGCAAATCAGTGAAGCTGCTAACTCGTAAATTGCAGGCAAAGGTCCACTCAATACATCAACTCAACCTGTAATAAAGGAGGTTCATATGTACGATCTGGTTACGTTTGGCGAAGCGATGGTACGGCTCACTTCGCCTGATTTTAGGCGGCTTGAGCAGTCGCCGTCCCTACTGATTGATGCCGGCGGAGCAGAATTAAATGTTGCGGTCAATGGGGCTCAGTTAGGACTGTGCACCGCGTGGGTCTCTCGCTTGGTTGATAATTGGTCGGGGAGATTCATTGCCAACAAGGGACGCGAGTTGGGCGTCGATATGTCTCATATTGCGTGGACCCCGTTCGATGGGGTCGGGCTGGAACGGAACGGTTTCTATCATGTCGAATTGGGTGCCGGCCCCCGCGCTAGCAGCGTTACCTATGACCGTGCCTATTCAGCAATATCAAACATCCAACCCGGCGAAATCGAGTGGTCCCACATTTTTGACGGTGCCCGCTGGTTCCACTTGAGCGGTATCACGCCAGCACTATCTGAGTCCGCAGCGGCAGTAGCGAAAGAGGCACTTCAGGCAGCACGCGCTGCAGATGTGAAAACAAGCTACGACCTGAACTTTCGGTCAAAATTATGGAGTGCGGAGCAAGCACAAGCTGCAAATCGCGAAATGATGGACCATGTCTGTGTACTCATCGGCAATGAAGAGGATTTTGAAATGGCGCTCGGATTCAAGGCGGAAGGCACTACCGAAAGTTTCAGCCAGCTCGACCCAGAAAGTTATAAAGAGGTCGCACAACGCGTTTGCGAAGCGTTTCCTAATATCGAAATGATTGGCACGACCTTACGCGACGCAAAAACCGGTTGGTTAAACGATTGGCGCACACTTCTGTTCGACGGATCGAACTTCTATCTGTCGCGCATCTACGAAAACCTTGAACTCGTCGATCGTGTCGGCGGCGGTGACAGCTTTTCCGCAGGGTTAATTTATAGCCTCCTCAACGGTAAATCACTCCAAGAAGCGGTAGATTTCGGGGGGGGCTACTCCGCACTTGCCCATACCTTCCCCGGCGACTTCAACTGGGCAACTGCCGAAGAAGCCGAAAGTGCAATGCAAGCGGGAGGCG
Organism: Candidatus Poribacteria bacterium; assembly: GCA_022822785.1. GTDB lineage: Bacteria > Poribacteria > WGA-4E > WGA-4E > PCPOR2b > PCPOR2b. Next base: position 12,304 of record JAJEAL010000022.1, on the reverse strand, counting down.
TTAGAATTAGACGATAGGTATGTGAAATACCCTATTTTCCTAAGCTACAAGCTTCATTTTATCGTAGAGTGGCGCATCGGTGCTTCAACTGGTCCAGCGGATTTGCTCATCCACCGGTTTTCGCTCATGCGTGGGCACCTCAGCCGGATAACCCATATAATAAAATCCGATGATATATTCCTGACCGGAATCAATACCGAGCAAATCGTAAGTATTTTGCTCCATTGTGATTGCGCCGGTGCTCCACTGCATCCCAACCCCGCGCTCCCAGCCGGCAAGCTGAATATTCAGCATAGCACAGCAGGTCGCTGCGTAGTCTTCACGTTTCCGTTGATCGTCTCCCTCTTGTAGGCACGACACCGCCACAATGGTAGGTTTGGAAGTAAACTTTTTGAAGCCTTGTTCGCCAACTTTAGCAAGGGTCTCCTCGTCTGCAGCTGCAGCCGCCTTCGGGTTGGACGTAATTTTTTCAATCTGGATTTCACTGTACCGTTCAGCGAGGGTTAACTTCGTTTCCTCGCCGATGACAGTGAATCGCCACGGTTCGGTTAAGTGGTGATTGGGACTCCAGATACCTGCCTCAAGGATCTCTTCGAGCACATCTCTGGGCACTGCACCCGGCTTAAACTGAAAAATTGTTCGGCGTGATCGAATTGCCGCTGTAACAGGGTATCTCTGATCGGTTGGGACAGAACGTATCTCACTGGTCAGATTCTCTTGACTCATCGTTTTCCCCCTTATTGAAATTGAGACTCACTTTCAATTGAAAATTTGGGAAAATTATAACCTTATGGAGAACATTTGTCAAGAGGTTTCTTGCAAAAAAGTAGCGCTAATTAAAAGCCATGTCGGTCTTCACCATTTGCACCTGTTAACGCTGCTACTCTAGCACCCACAGCGGATTTCTATAAATAGGGTTGACCCTGCTAATACCTTGTGATATACTGTCCACGGCTATAAATCAATCACTAACAAGATGGCATAACCGTCTTTAATCCAAAGGAGTCATTCAATGCAAGTGGTAGATCTTGGCAGAACAGGATTGCAGGTTTCGCGGCTTTCGATTGGAACTGGTACGAGCGGCTGGGGCGGAAAATCGGATCAGACGGCACTGGGATTAAAAGGATTGGTGGACCTACTTCATTTTGCTCATGACCAAGGGGTGACGTTTTGGGATGCTGCAGACCAATACGGCAGCCACTCCTATATCAAGGAAGCGCTCAAGGCGTTAGATCGGCCGTCGGTCGTCATCACAACAAAAACCGTTGCGCGCACCAAGGAATCGGTTGAAAACGATGTTAAACGGTTCTTGAAGGAGATTGGATCGGACTACGTGGATATTGTCTTGCTACACTGTCTCACGGAAGTCGACTGGCCCACACGCTATCCGGACGCTATGGAAGCCTTAGCGCGATGCAAAGAGCAGGGAATCATACGCGCGCATGGAGTCTCGTGCCACGACTTTGGCGCGTTCCAAACAGCTGCTATGACCAAATGGGTCGAAGTCGTGTTAGCCCGGATTAACTACGCCGGAACCCACATGGATGCATCACCCGCTGACGTCATCCGGACGATGGAGCAGATGGCAGCGTTTGGCAAGGGTATCTACGGTATGAAGGTACTCGGACAGAGTAAGTTAGCTAAAGAAGACGGCCCAAGAAAAGGCATCGAATTTGTCATGGGGCTGGCTTGCGTCCACGCGATGACAATCGGTATGACAAGCCGACGCGAAGTGGAGGAAAACGTCACAATTATTAACGAACTCGCTGATTAATCCAAGCCGTTAATCATTCCCGGCACGGAGCTTATCACCATTGATAATACGCTGCAATCCTAATGGGAAATAGATCCTGATTTTGCGCTGCAGGACGAACAGAACGAATAGCTGCTTCTGAAATTTTGCAAACTTTGTATCTTCTTTAAAGGAGCTATGTCTTGAAACGATGCGATCTGAACAGGTTTAGTCTCTTTGTTTACATCATCACTGCGATTTTCCTTCAATCACCGTCACAACTCCCTTCGCAAACCTCGCAGCAGACAGAACAGTGGCAGAGGGAATATGAGCGGAAAAAAGAGGAAAAGCGGAGTCTGGAAGACGAAAGAAATTCAATAATCCAAAAGGAAAGAGGGGTGTTACAGCAGCTACAGGAGATTGAATCCCAGTTGGCCGCTAACGAAAGAGAACTCGCTCGATACCAACAAGAGATTGAAAATCATACGCTTGAAGCAGCAGAACTTCAGAGAGAATTAAGAGTACTAGACTCCAAAGATAAGGACCAAAAGAAACGAACTGTCAGGCGGATTCGGGCAATCTATAAACTCGGTTATAACGGGCAGGAGGAGCACATGCTGAAAATGCTGCTCGGTGCTCAGGATATGCAAGATCTGGTCGAAAAGTATAAGTACATGGGGGTTATCGCCGAAGCAGATCAAGGTATGTTAAAACAGATACAACTTCGACAGGTAGAAATTGCACAGAAATCCACTGAACTCGTTAACCTCATCCAATTGGCGCAGGAAGCCTCCAAAGCTGCACAAATCGAGAGTTCACGTCTGCTCGCTCAGCAACAGAAACGTCAACAGCTCCTGCATAAGTACCGAACTGATAAAGGGATTCGTAACCAAGCAATAAGAGAGCTAAAAGCTGCCGGTGTAAAGTTGGAGGAACGCCTCGGAATCGCTAGTAACGAATATCTTGAGGAGCAAGCACAAACGATTGATGGCATCCAATCTGCGCTGTTTGGTAAACTCCCTTGGCCCGTTGTCGGGGTGGTCGTCCCAAACCAATCGCCCACTGACCGGGGACTCACCATTCAAGCGAAGAAAGGGAAACCCGTACAATGCGTTGCAGATGGTATTGTCGCAGACTCCAAATCGATTATGGGCTATGGCAACACGGTTGTTGTTTTACACGGGAATGGATACACCTCTCTGTATGCACACCTATCAGATATAGCTGTAAAACGGGGGGATACTGTTCAGGCGAAACAGGTCCTTGGAACCGTCGGTGAAACGGGATCTCTCATTGGTCCAGTGCTATACTTTCAGCTCTGGAAATACGCGACCTCTTTGGATGCGACTCCTGAACCTTTGAATACGCGAAGATGGTTGACCAGGAAGATGCGTTGATAACGGGCAGTTTTTCAATTGACATCCCGATTGGGGAGTAAAACATGGCACACAAATACGAAACCGTTATCGGCTTGGAAATTCATGCCGAATTATCGACAAACAGTAAACTCTTTTGTAACTGTGAAGCTAAGTTTGGATCTGCGGCAAATACGCAAACCTGCCCCATCTGTTTGGGGATGCCCGGGGTGCTCCCTGTGATGAATCAACGGGCTGTCGAGTTCTCAATCCGTGCCGCTCTAGGGTTAAATTGCAAAATTGCGTCTTACAGCAAGTTTGATCGGAAAAACTACTTCTATCCCGATTTGCCCAAAGGTTACCAAATCTCACAGTACGACCTGCCCCTTGCCTATGACGGTTATGTCGATTATCAATTAAACGGTGAGACGAAGCGTGTTCGTATCAATCGCATTCATCTAGAGGAAGATGCCGGAAAGCTAGTTCATGAAAATTTGACAGGCAACCCAAATCAGAGCTATGTAGACTTCAACCGTTCCTGTGTGCCGCTGTTAGAGATTGTCAGTGAGCCCGATCTGCGCTCCCCGGCAGAAGCAATCGCCTATTGGCGTGCCGTCAAAGAAATCCTAGAGTATGTCGAGGTTAGTGATTGTAACATGGAGGAGGGGAGTTTCCGCTGTGACGCGAACATCTCCCTACGGCCCGTTGGCAGCAAAGAATTGGGCACACGAACAGAATTAAAAAATAAAAATTCATTTCAACATGTGATGACCGCTCTCGAATACGAGGAAAAACGCCAGGCGCGGATTCTCGATCAGGGAGGCGAAGTTATCCAAGAAACTGTGCTGTTTGATATCAATACCGGCAGGACAGCATCTATGCGGAGTAAAGAAGAAGCACACGACTATCGCTACTTTCCTGAACCCGACCTTGTTCCCTTTGAAGTGGAAGCAGCAGAAGTAGAACGAATCCGAGCGACGTTACCGGAATTACCCGCCGAGCGTCGCGAGCGTTTTATGGCAGAATACGGTATTCCAACCTACGATGCTGAGTTTCTCACTGCCACACGGCAGATAGCAGACTTTTTCGACGAAACGGCGCGTCTCAGCGGCGATCCAAAGGCGAGTAGTAATTGGATTATGGGTGATCTATCAAGTCTATTGAACAATGCAGGAATAGAGATTCAAGATGCTAAAGTAACACCCGCCCAGCTCAGCGAACTAATCCAACTGATTAACGATCGAACAATCAGCGGCAAAATTGCTAAATCCGTCCTGCCTGATGTCTTTGAAACCGGCAAATCCCCTAAGCAAATCGTCCAAGAAAAAGGGCTCTCTCAGATTTCTGATGCGTCTGCAATTGAATCTATCGTTGACCAAGCCATCGAAGAAAATCCGGGGCCCGCACAAGATTATCGAGACGGGAAACAGAAGGCAATCGGTTTCCTTGTCGGTCAGGTGATGAAAGCGACCAGAGGCAAAGCCAACCCCCAGATAGTCAATCAACTCTTGCGCCAGAAACTAGACGGGTAAAGGACCAACGACAGATTCCCGGAAGCGGACCCAGTGTCAGACTATGACAGCCCAAAGCCAACGATATGACCAAAAGGCAGCCAAAATCAATCTCAAAGGGTTGACACTGTTAGAGCTCGAAGAGTTGGTCATGCAGTGGGGTGAGCCGAAATATCGCGCGAAACAATTAATGTCATGGTTGTATCGCAGACGGGTGCGGGCATTTGAGACAATGACAAATCTGCCCCATCAGTTAAGACAGCGATTAGCAAATCTCGCTTACATTAGCGAGGCACGTATCCTCACGCGCACAACTTCTAACACCGATACGGCAATCAAATACCTGTTTGAACTCGTCGATGGCAGCCGGGTCGAAAGTGTCCTGATGTATGATCAAGACCGTATTACGGTCTGCCTCTCTTCACAGGTAGGGTGTGCAATGGCGTGCGATTTTTGTGCGACCGCCAAGATGGGATTTTTCCGTAATTTAACCGCTGCGGAGATTCTCGACCAGCTGATAACAATCGAACGTGAGTTGGATAATGAAAAAGGGGTAACGCATGTCGTATTTATGGGTATGGGAGAGCCACTCGCAAACTACAATCAGACCGTGAAAGCAATTCGTTTGATGACGGATGCGAACGCGCTAGGGATGTCTGAGGGGAAGATAACCGTTTCCACCTCCGGTTTAGCCCGGCAGATACGGCAATTTGCTGGTGAACAACTCAAGTGTAATCTTGCACTCTCGTTAAATGCCACAACAGATGCAGACCGCACACGCCTGATGCCGATCAACGCCAAATATCCAATTGATGAAGTCCTTGATGCCACACGGGAATGGGCCCTGGCAACGCAACGTCCCGCCACGCTTGAATACGTCCTAATTCGAGGGGTGAATGACACTGCCGCAGATGCCAGACGACTCCGCAAACTGATGGGGCGGCTGCCGTGCAAGCTCAATCTCATTCCGTTTAATGAGATTGAGGGTGCCGATTTTCAACGTCCAGAACTGAATCAGGTTGAACGATTCCGCCGTATTGTCGCGGAGGGGCACCATGTTGCCCCGATTCGATTCAGCAAAGGGAGAGACATCGCCGCCGCCTGTGGTCAACTCCGAACAATTTACGAAAAACAGGGCGCGATGCTTCTGAGTGATTCGTAATATCCCCACCGAATACCGTGAATTTGCCAACTCAGCTCGAGGGAAGAAATTTGTATCGGGTAACCATCGATTTTTTATACGCCACAATCCGCAATTCACACCCTCCTGTGCACTATATAGTCTTGGGTCTATCCCTCTTTCTCATTGGCTGGATAGGCAGCTGGTCTCAAGCGATCAAACGTGGAAATACACACTATGAGGCAGGAGCGTATGACGCCGCGCTCGAAGCCTACCAATCCGCAGCAAAAGATCGACCGGAACATGCGATTTCCCGCTACAATCTGGGGGCAGCCCTATACCAAAAAGAGGAGTTTGAGAAAGCTGCAAATGAATTTAGGCGGTCACTCGACGCAGCAGATCCAATCTATCAGGCGCAAGGATACTACAACTTGGGTAATGCTCAAGCTCAACTCAACGATATAGAGAGGGCAATTCGATCATACAAAAGTGCGTTGCGCCTGAACCCAACCGATCTGGACGCCAAGCATAACCTGGAGCTCGCACTTGAGAAGTTAGAACAAAAATCGCAGCAGAACCAATCAGAATCTGGGGATGAGAATAGAGATTCACAAGAACAAAATCGGCAACAACAGAATCAAGAATCAATTGAGGAAGAATCCACCGCTGAAGCATCACCTCCCCAACTCGAGCGGGAGCTGACACAGCAGCCAGTTGACATGTCCAAGGAAGATGCCATTCGGCTTCTAGAAACTGTTAAGGATGACGAAAAAGCGATTCAGAAAAAGATATTACAGAAGCGATTTTCAAGACACCAGCGACCTGAAAAGGATTGGTAAGAGGTAAGGCAAAATATGTGGACTAGGAAAGCACAGGGCGAAGCGTTCAAACGTTTAAGTGTTTCGGAATTCAGGCGTTCATTCACGCTTCATTTTTTGCGTTTTACGTTTTACGCCTTCCGTTTCGTGCTCTCTGTTTTCTTAATCTTTGCTTTCTTTGGCGGGAATGCTCATGGGCAAGGTATCACCGTATCAGCGGAGGTCACTCCAAAAATTATTAGCGTCAACGAAACAGCGTCCTTGCGTGTAACGATTTCCGCCAATCAGCAACTGGGAGATATCAAGCCACTAGAACTAAACGTATTGCCAGAATTTAATGTTTCTTACGGTGGTTCATCCAGTCAATATAATCTCACTGGCAATCAGTTCTCTGTGTCGGTGACGTGGACCTATGTGTTGAGACCCAAGAAGGTAGGTCAATTTTCCCTGTCCAATATTCACGTCTCTCATGACAATAAAACCTATACGGCAAATCCCATCGCCATCGACGTGTTACCACAATCTCAGAGAACTCTCCAAAACAACTCGACGCAAGATACTTTCACAGACACATTTTCTAGCAGTACACATAAAATTGAAGCCTCCATTGATAATTCACGTCCCTATGTGAATGAACAAATTATATATACCTTTCGGTATCTCTATACTGCTCGCATCCCAAGTATCAATAGTCCCAAATATACACCGCCCTCCTGGCGACAGTTTTGGACAGCAGAACTAGAACGGAAACAAGCGCGGAGGCAGACCATTGATGGCACCCTCTATTGGATTCAAGAAATCCAAGTTGGATTGTTTCCAATTACCGCCGGCAACGTCACAATCGAGCCGGCAAAGCTATCGCTCCCAACCGCTGCGGGACAACGGTTTTCTCAACCGTCCAAGGTGCTTGTCACGGATCCGGTTGATCTCAGTGTCCGTCCACTCCCTCAAGAGGGCAAACCAGCAAATTTCGCAGGCACTGTCGGTCAATATCGTATCCATGCACAGACTGATCGGGAGACAATCGACGTGGGAGATGGGTTCAACCTCCGAGTGCAGGTTTCCGGGGACGGGAATATCAAGACGATACCCGCCCCAACCGTCCCTACCCTCCCAAATATGGCGATATATGACCCCCAAATTACCGATGCTATTGGCATCGTGGATTCAAAAGTTCAGGGTAGTCGCACCTATGAATATGTTGTTATCCCATCAAAGGAGGGACGTTGGACGGTTCCCGCGATTGACTACCCTTATTTCGATCCGCAAACAGAAAGCTACCAAATTGCACGTACTGCCCCTATCCCTATTGAGGTACTTCCCAACCCCAATGGGGTAACGGACACAGCACTGCCGCACACAACATCGGCTGACATAAATCTCCTCAAGCAGGACATTCGATATATTAAGCCGGATTCGCTTGAATTATCAAATCAGCACCTTCAACCCTATAAGCGTGTATCATTTTGGGTTCTCCAGACCTTACCTATTGCTATTGTGCTATCTATATGGCTTTACCGGCAGCGACAAGCCAAACACGACCCCGAAAAGCTTCGAGAGCGGTATGCGGCGAAGAATGCCCTACGAATCATTGAGAATGCTAAGAAATACGCTGTGCATGAACCAACGGCGTTTTATGGAACGCTCGCCAATGGATTGTACCAGTACATTGGCGACATCTTCGGTATTTCACCCGCTGGGCTCAATCCTGAACTGGTACGTCAACGATGTGAAGAGGCAGGCTTGCCTGAATCTGCCACGACACCGATTTTTGATACGCTGACACAGTGTGACTATATACGGTTCGCTCCAGTTACGGATAGTCCAAGAGATATGGAAGATACACTCAACCGTGCGATGTCGGCAATTAGCGAGATTGAGACGGAACGGCAGCTGAAAGAGATTTAGACATTATATTTAATGAGGCAAAGGGATCTGAAAGATGAACGGTTGGAAAGATAAAAGGATAGTAGCTACAGGAAAGTTTATCTCACGTTCCGTACTGTTCGTGTGTGCCTTCTGTCTCTTTGTCTGGGGCGAGTGCGCCTATCCTCAATCGCAGGCAACTTTGGAGGCGAGCTATCGGCGTGCCGATGCCTTATATCAAAACGGGAAGTATCAACAGGCAGTGGAAAAGTACGAACAGCTGGCAAGCGCGATTCAAAATGGTGCCGTCTATTATAATCTCGGCAATGCCTACTTCCGCCTTGGCGATAGGGGAAGAGCCATCTTGAATTATGAGCGCGCCAAGCGATTGATGCCAAGAGACAAAGATACAAGCTTCAATCTCAAGGTGGCTAGGGCGCAGAATGCTGACTCGTTCGATCTGGTTAAACCCTCCTCGGGCTTCTCGCTCTTATACTCTGTTTTACGCCCAAATGAGGTTGTTTGGGCGGGACTTATTCCTTATTGGATCGCAGCCACTGGCTTCGTTGCAATCTTATTCACTCGGAGCCATTATCTCCAACGAGCATTACGGTATGTTGTCCTAATTGGGAGTATCACCTGGTTGTTTTCTTTATCGGTTTTTGGTTTGAAAATTCGAGAAATTAATCTACCGTACGCCATCGTCGTTGCGAACCAAGTCATGGTACTGAGCGAACCCGACTTGGGGGCAGAAACCGTTGTCCTTTCACTGCATGAGGGCACCAAGGTTCTACTTCAGGAAGAACGCAACGATTGGGTGAAAATCTATCTACCCAATGAAAATTCAGGATGGATTACTGCAGAGGCAATCGAAAAAATTTAGAAACAATCTGTTGCTGAAAGAAAGGAAATTTCATGGACTTGCTTGGTTTAGTGACCCTATGGTTACACGTCACCGCTGCCGCGATTTGGGTTGGCGGTAATTTTATGATAGCGATGGTAATTGTACCTTACTTCAAACGTTCTCTGCCCCCTGTCGAACGAATCAAAATCATGACGCAGATTGGGAGAAGCTTTGAACCGATTGGAGGGACATGTGTGATTATTCTCATCTTCTCAGGTCTGTTTAACATTTTTACTGCCGGCGTACTAGAGAATCCGGATTTAATTGGGCCCTTTATGCGGATGCTTGGCGTCAAAATCCTGCTTGTTCTTATCTTAATTATCTTAACCGGAATCCACGGCTTTATTATGGCACCGCGGCTAGCGCGAGCTGTTGAAGAACTAGAACCAGGAACTGAAGAACTGCCCGACCATATCGACAAGATGCGTGCTCAGATGGCAGTCGTGTCGAGCCTTATCGGTGTGTTTTCCTTACTTGTTCTGCTCGCTGCGGTCGCATTACGGCTTGGAATATAGGCGAGGGATAAATCGATGATAAGGGCTGCGATGCTTATGTAGAGAGGTTACCGTTATGGCTCGACGAGGTCTAAAAGTCACTCTCTATCTGTTATTCGTTTTTCTGTTGGTGCTAGCAAGTGCGGCAACGTTCAGCGTTATCAAACTGCGGGGATCGCTGCCAATCCGCGACGGTGAACAGCGAATTGAGGGGTTAGCCCAGTCAGTCACAGTAACCTCAGATCGCTTTGGAATTCCGACGATTACTGCCTCGACACGTAGGGATGCCGCCTTAGCGTTGGGATATGTAATCGCTCAAGATCGGCTCTTTCAGATGGATTTGCTGCGCCGACGTGCCGCCGGTCGGCTCTCCGAAATCGTCGGCGAAATAGCAGTGGAAACCGATAAGCAACAGAGAGTTATCGGTTTCCACCGTGTGACCCAAGCGATTGTTGCCAACCTCTCCCATGAACAACGCGAGCTCCTCGCTGCCCACGCTGATGGGGTGAATGCCTTTATCCGCCAGATGGACACGCTCCCTTTTGAATTTCTCCTCTTGGGCTATCAGCCCGAACCGTGGACAGTAGAAGACAGCCTCCTTGTTGTCATGAACATCTTTCAGGTGCTATCTTTCAGGCAAGATGACGAAAGGATGATGACCATTATGGAAAAGTCGCTGCCGCCGGAGGTGGTCGCTTTTCTCACCCCTGATACAGATAGCTATGCTCAGGTCCTCTTGGGAGGACCCGACTCGCACCGACCAAGTCTGCCTATCCCTGTCAAGGCACTCGCCTCGATTCGCCGGACGCCAAAACAGGACGGCAAACAACTTGTTCACGCAACCTCTCAGGTCGCGGGATCGAACGGTTGGGCAGTCGATCAATCCAAGACAGCGGATGGCCGGGCGATTGTGGCAAACGATATGCACCTCGCTCTGTCTATACCGAATACATGGTATCGGGTCTCTCTCCGCTACGGAAACGTTGAAATGTCAGGTGTTGTCCTACCGGGGGCTCCCGCCATGGTTGTCGGATCTAACGGTCATGTGGCTTGGGGATTCACCTATATCGCCGGGGATTTCCTCGATTTAGTCCGGTTGGAGATTAATCCCGAAAATCCAGATGAATACAAGACACCAAAGGGCTGGAAGCGATTTGAGGTTGTCAATGAGCAAATTCAAGTCAAAGGAGGGAAGACTATTGTCCAGCCTATCAGACTCACAATATGGGGACCTGTCAGTCCACAGCCATTGATCGGTCAACCGGTCGCCATCCATTGGACAGCGCTACAACCCGACGCCGTTGACATGGAACTGCTTGATATGGATCGGGCGGTGACGCTTGACGATGCGCTACAGGTCATGAATCATTTTGGCGGCCCACCGCTGAATGTGACTATGGCTGATAAGGACGGAGAAATTGCCTGGACATATTGTGGGAAAATTCCTATCCGAAAAGGGTTTGATGGGGCAGCCACCAAGTCGTGGGCCGAGGGCGACATCGGTTGGGAAGGGTATATCCCCCCATCTGAACTGCCCCGTGTGATTTCGCCGCCAGAGGGGTTTATAGCGACTGCCAACAATCGAACAATCGGTAAAGATTATCCCTATATCATCGGCTATAATTTTGCTAATAGCCACCGAGCGTACCGCATCAACAAGCGGCTAGAAGAAATGGATCACGTTACGGAACAGGATATGTTCCAACTTCAGTTGGACACGACCAACCACTTCTATGAGTTTTACCAACAGCTAGCGCTGTCCGTTTTGACGGACGATGCCGTTGAAAATGAACCACGGCTATTAGAAGCGCGGAAACAGATAGAAATGTGGGATAGCAAAGCGGAGGTGGACAGCGTCGCTTTTGGGTTTTTGGTTCGGTTCCGTGAAATTCTGGCTGAAGATGTATTTGAACCGTTTTTAGCCCTCTGTTACAAAGCTGATACAAGCTTCTCATACACTTGGAGGAATATGGAAACCCCGCTCCGGGCGCTACTAAGCCAAAGGATTCCAGAAATCCTTCCAGACCCAGCACATTATCCGGACTGGGACAGGTTCATCCTCTCAAAGTTGGAAGAATCCATCGATCAACTGATTAGTGAACACAATCTTGATTCATTAGATCAATTGACTTGGGGCACCATTCACAGGACCCGAATTTCACATCCGCTTGGATTTATTCCTATCCTAGGCAAGATATTGAACATGCCGGAGGAACCACTACCAGGAGGTTACCATTGCGTTCGTGCGACGAGCGCATCTGAACGCATGGTCATCTCCCCAGGACACCTTGCGGATGGGATTCTACATATACCTTGCGGCCAATCGGGTCATCCCTTATCGAAAAACTACAGAGACCAGTATAGCTATTGGTTGAAGGGAGAGCCCCTACCCTTCCTACCCGGGCCGGCTACCCATAGGTTGACACTCATCCCCGCCCCTTGATCTTAGAAGGTTCGATAAGGTATAGACTTGACCGGATTTCTGCTGTTATACTATAATAACC
>JAJEAL010000130.1 GCA_022822785.1 Candidatus Poribacteria bacterium | reverse complement strand
CTATCAATTCTGCTAAAAAACGAATCTGTTGATTCAGAGGGATCGCACGTAGGAACCATCAATGATCGTATTACACGTAGTATCACTTTCAACCTGTCTAGAGATACCCGGGACTATCAGAGGAGTCTGCATGAACCGGTAGCGGGGTCGATGAACACGCTTTCTTATGAATACGCCGGTGGATTTTTTGGCGCGGACAATAGATTTCAGAGATACTCTGTGGATTCAAGCTGGTTCTTCCCCGGTTTATTCAATCACGTCCTAGCGGGCCATGTGCGTGCCTCATATCTAAACAGCAGCACCGCTAGCGTACTCCTTCATTATGAACGCTACCGGCTCGGCGGAATCGATACCGTCCGCGGCTATGACGATTATACAATTTTTCCCATCAACGTGGATACCGGCGGGATCAATTACAACGGCGGCAACAAGGTCCTCTACGCAAATTTAGAGTATCGAATTCCATTTGCAGACCAGCTGACGGGCGTTCTATTCTTTGATGCAGGACAGGTATGGGATGAAAGCCTTACTAATGTATTCAGAGATTTCAACCTTAAGAGAGGCGCAGGAGTCGGCATTCGCTTCGATCTAATGGGCATGTTGGCCCGTCTCGAATGGGGTTATGGGTTCGATCGTATTGAAGGAAACAGAGGGAAAATTCACTTCACAATCGGACCGGGGTTTTAATAAACGCAACATAATAAGAACAGTTAAAACAGCAAATCCCCGATGCCGGGGATTCTACAACGCGGAGGTGTTATGACTCGAGTTTTGAAGTTTTACCTAGGGATAAGCCTTATCTTGTTCAGCGTTTTTAGTGTAGGATTTGGTGCAGCAGCAGATAATGGCTTTAAGTTAGGTGTTGTTGACACACAAGGAGTATTTGAGAATTTTACAAAAGCGCAAGAAGCCAATAATATCCTAAAAACTGCCGAAGAACGGTTGAGAGATCAGCTCAACGCCATTCAGCAGGAAATTGCTACAATGGAGGAACGTCTGACGAAGCAGAAGCTGTTTCTTGACGCCCCGGAGACTGAGACTTTGCAAAACGACATTAATCTCAAAAGGCAAGAGCTCCAGCGTGAACTCGAAATTGGTCAAGAATCGCTTATAGCGAAACGTGAGGAATTGCTTGCGCCGCTAACACAGGAGATAGAGGGACTGCTTCAGCAAATCGGTGAGAGTGAAGGATATAGCCTCATCCTTGAAAAACGTCTGGTGACACTTTATGTGGATCCACAGTATGATTTGACCGATCGGGTTGTCACGCTGCTGAACGATACGTACGAAAAAGAAAAATCGAAGGACGCTCAACAATCGGCACCCGCCCCTGAAACTGAGACAGGAAAGGAAGGGGAAAAAAGTAACTAACGATTGCCCACTAGCTCCCATGCCGGAGAAAATCGGTCAACGGTACAGGGCGGTCTATCCTCAATCAATTATGGTCAAAACACTGAAAGAGATTAACGAATTAATCGATGGGGAGTTGCTAGGTGACGGCGAAATCGAGATTGTCGGTGTCTCCGGGATTAAAGAAGCAAGAACACATGAGATCACCTTTGTCGCCAACTCAAAGTATCTGAGCGAAATAGAGCGTACACAGGCTTCCGCGATTATCGTTGGTCAGGACATCCCTTACAGCGGCAAACCGCTGGTTCGGGTCGCCAATCCGTACTTCGCTTTTGTCAAAGTCCTAGAGCTGTTTGCATGGCGCAAACGGAAAACTGCATACGGCATCCATCAGACCGCAATTATTGGCGATAATGTCCAGATCGGCGAAATGGTCTCCATTCAAGCCTATACCTATATCGGCGACAATGTCCAGATTGGCGATGGAGCAATTATCAGTCCTTTTGTGTATATCGGCGATGATACGAAAATTGGTGATCAAACCCTGATTTATCCTAACGTGACAATTCGCGAAGATGTCGAGATTGGTGCGCGGGTTATCCTTCACAGTGGGGTAGTCATCGGCAGTGACGGGTTCGGCTTCGCTTCGGTCAGCGATCGTCACCATAAAATCCCACAAATAGGCACCGTAATCGTCGAGGATGATGTTGAAATCGGTGCAAACACAACGGTTGACCGGGCCACAATGACCAACGGCGCAACAATTATCAAACGAGGAACAAAACTCGATAACCTCATACAGATTGCACATAATGTTGTGATTGGCGAAGACTGCTGCATCGCCGCACAAACCGGTATCGCCGGAAGTGCCGAATTGAAAGACCGGGTGACAATGGCTGGCCACTCCGGAGCGGTTGGGCATATCACGATTGGGGAGGATAGCACTGTTTTTGCCAAATCAGCGGTGACTAAAGATCTCCCAGCCGGCAGTTACGTCTCCGGGTTCCCAGCCGAAAACCACGCGCATCAACTACGCGTCCAAGCGTCCCTGCGCCGAATGCCAGAAATGTTGCAAGCGTTTTCGCGGCTTCAGGAGCGAGTAGCTCACCTAGAAACCGAACTTAAGGCGAGGGATGAACAATCGGATGATTCCTAACGCTGTACACTCACATATTTATGGTGAATTAGAAAAATAAGTAGACACTTTCGGACCTGGTAGATTTTCGCACCCGGTAGGTGCGGTTTCCAACCGCACCGGTTTGGAGTGTCTCAGTAATTGTAAGGTTCACCATAATCTAGAAGGTTACGGGAAACTTAAGCTAGAATGGGGGCTCCCACCCCAAGCTCTGAAACTTGAACCTCCACACCTAAAGGAGTTTTTTAATGATAAAATGTGCACTCATCAGCGGTAGGGGTATGGGTTTGATGCACGGTGGAAATTTCAATAGCCATCCCGACGCCGAAGTTGTCGCTGTCTGCGATATGGATCCCGAATTGCTCGCTGAAGCCAAAGATACGTTTGGCGTACCCGGCTATGCGAACATTGAAGAGCTGCTTGCTAACTGTGATGTGGACCTGATGCTGTTAATCGTCAATGAAACGCGACGGATTCCACCGTTACGCCAGCTGATTGCAGCCGGACAGAATGTGTTCACCGAGAAACCGCTCTGCGGTCTGGAGGGTCAATTCCGCGTTAGGCAGGATGATCTCCCCATCGCAGCAGCAGCGATCTCCGAGTGGCGAGATTCAGGGCTAAAGTTCGGTATTGACTTCAATTACCGGTTCATGACTCATTTCCGGAAACTTCACGATGATGCAGTGGAAGGGCGGTTGGGTGAGATACGGATGGTGCGCGCTCGGGCACATTTCAACTGCTGGTCCCACGTCATTGACCAAATCCTCTGGACCATGGGGCGGCCCGAATGGGTCAGCGTTATGGGCAATCCAAGTGACGAGGGGGGGTGGCAGCGTATGATTCAGATGCAGTGGCCAAACGGTGTAATCGGTTCGCTCGCTGGCAGCAATCTATGGGGTTACGATGATCATCCGTTGCGCATCATGATTGTTGGCGACGAACGCTACGCCGAAGCTCGCGGTTTGGAGGGATGGTATCAGCGCCGAAAAGCTAACACCTCTGAAGATGAGGAGCTGTGGGAATCCGAGAAGGGGGACAGTTATCAAACATCTTTCTCCCGCATGGCGGACGGCGTGATTAAAGCCATGCACGCAAACGAACCGTTCCCGGCGGATGGGGAAGCTGCATGGAACGAGCTCGTATTTGAAGGCGCAGTCCATCGGTCTGCACTGAACAACGGCGAACGCGTGTGGCTGGCTGACGTGGAAAAAGCGGCAATGGCTTAGTCAGATTAGGGCGTGTTGACATTTTGTTTTTGCTGTCGCGAGAAACCCTCAAATCACTGGAAAAGATGCCAGAAACCGAGTTTTTTCTTCAAAACTCGGTTTCTTGTCTGGGGTGTTACGTCAGTGAACCGATTTATGTCTCTCTAT
>JAJEAL010000045.1 GCA_022822785.1 Candidatus Poribacteria bacterium | reverse complement strand
GGCGCTGTTTCCAACTGCGCCTATTCGGTGCGGTTAGCAACCGCACCTACCGGGGTGATAGCCCGGATTTTCCCATCCCCAGCACAGAGTGTCCAATTATGGTAGATTTTAGAATTACTTGAACGCTGTGAACGAGCGTGGCCAGGACGTTGTGTGCGGAGTTACGGCACACGGAGTGTGCCTACTACTTTTAATGTTTACTTATTTCTCTAATTCACCATAATTCTAAACTTTACTATAAAAGTAGGAGTTACGCCCTTGAACACTCAACGTTTTGTAGTTCAGCGATTCGTTACCATAGAACATAATTTTCAATGCCCGATGAATCGGGCAACTACAGTAAAGTCTTAGGTTTGTAGTCGGGCGATTTATCGCCCGTCCGGACGCGGGTTGAATTGCGCTACTACAAACTGAACTGCGTAACTCCTGAAAAGATTAACAGGAGGATTTTAACACAAAGGCGCCAAGACGCTAAGAAGAATTTCCTGGCTTTTTCGCATTCTTTTCCTGACGTGTCATGCTACGCGGTATTTCTCAATTACGTCCATGTCCACGGTGATACCAAGCCCTGGTCCCTCCGGCACAAGAAAGTGTCCCGCTTTGATTGTTAGGCCCTCTTTCGCAACGTCAGCGATGCGCATGTGGGGCAATTCGTCGCAAGGCAGGGTCGCATTGGGTAGTGTGCATTGCACGTGGACGGAATAGGCAGCTAAGATGCTCAAACAGAGTCCCCCCATCTGTACCCAGCACGGCACATCTGCGGCTTCGGCTAATGCAGCGGACTTTCGCAGACTTTGGGCAGAACCGCCCAAGTTCACATAGTCGATACACTCAGCCTTGAGTGCTGCGAGAACCCCAGCCGGTGGTCCTAGGTGCAATGCTTGGGGGATGTGGGTTTTCTCACGTAACAAGCGATACCAGTCCAGGTTAGTTTTGAGGACGGGGTCTTCAAAATTGGCAACTGTTCCGAAAGGTTCCAGCTGTTCAGCTAGGCGCGTGGCAATATGCACGTGTCTGAATTCTGTATTTGGATCTACGCCGACGGTGTAGTCGGGGCCTGCCGCCTCCTTTATGAGGCGCACCGTTTCCACGATGTTCCAGGAACGCGCCTTGAGTTTGTGGTTTGTAAATCCCAAGCGCGCTCCCACCTCTGCCTCCGCAGCTGTCTCATGTGGTTCCATAGGACAGGACCAGTAGGAGACCGGCACCTCATCGCGCACCTTTTGACCAAGAAAACGGTGGACAGGAATGCCGTGCATCTGACCGGTGATGTCCAAAAGCGCACAGGTGAACGCACTAGGTTGGGCGAATGGGTCTAACGCCAAGACCTCTTTACCGATGTAAGCCTGCGCCGTGCTTTCGTGCGAAGATCGTGTGCCTTGGTACTCGCCCCACCCCTCTATGCCTTCGTCGGTCTGAACGCGGCAGAGGGTGATATCGTAGATCTTGGGCATGTATTTGGCAATCGGTGGAATTGGGGGGATTTCTACTTCGTAAAGGTCCACTTGCGTGATTTTCATGTCGCTATTTCTCCTTTTAGAAGTAGCAGACACATGAGTCTGCCACTCCGTTAGAATCAGCATTTTACGGGTCTGGGTATAGTCGTGAGTGGTGGTTGAAACCTATATCATTGTTGGGTCGGAATCATCAAGGATAGCAGATAACGCTGCATGGGGCAACAAGATCGTGGGCCCATGTGATACTCACGCCTAGGAACCCTCCTGTTGCAACCGTCGAACCCTTGCCGGCACATCATCGTTGACAATCTCTATGGATTGAATCCCCAAGCTACGGTCTGCCAACGGGAGATTGACCTTGGCTCCACCGCGCCGGTGCGATTCTCGTAATCCGACAGCGACTTCTAACGCCGCCCGTCCGTCGTCGCCCGAACATTTTGGGGGCTGTCCTGTTTCCGCAGCATTGATTAGGTCCGAAACGATTGTCAGTCCCATCCCCTGCATCCGCACGGGCCAAGGGAATGGGACCTTTGCCGGTCTGGGACGACCTCGGCGACCACCGGGTACGGTAAGGATAAATTCAAACTCCTCTGCATTGTTTAGGGAGCGGATACGCCCCTCAGTGCCAATCACATCAACCTCCCACGACGCGGCACCACAGGGCATACTCCGTAGATATGCACGCACCCCGTTATCAAAAGCGAGGTAACCGTTGCCGCTCAGGTCATTTTCACCGGCGGCGGCTTCATCCGATTCCATCTCTCCGAAGACCCAGTCGACATTTCCGCCAGCCATATAGCGTAAAATATCGATGGCATGACTGCCGTTGTGAGACAAACCACATTGGGCATAAACCGTTACCTGCAGAAGCTCGCCAAGCTCACCCTCGTCGATGAGTCGCCGGGCTTCGCTGAAGAATGGATTCCAGCGGCGGGCACAGTTGACTGCCAACGCAACACCATTCTCCCGACAGACATTCACCATCGTATCCGCTTCCTCTAGGGTCAGTGCAATTGGCTTTTCTGCCCAGATAGCTTTAACGCCAGCACGAGCCACGTCCTGTACGATGGATGCGCGGACACGCGCGGTCGTGCATACGCTGACGAGATCTAACTGCTCTTCTGTCAGCATCTCTCGATAGTCGCTATACAGATGATCAGCGCTTAAGCCCCAACGTTCTCCGAAGATGGATGCCTGTTCCTCATGGAGATCCGCTCCGGCTACCAATTCGACGTTGGGTGCTGCATTGTAACTGGGTCCGTGGCAATAGGGCAGGAACAGCGATCCGCCTTGGGTAATCTCATCGTCAAAGGTGCTGCCCATTCTGCCGAGACCGATTACTGCGGCCCGATAGGTTGACATAGGTTTGTCCTCTCGTAATGTTTTGTTCAAGTCTGATTAACTGAGGGGTGCTCATAATTATTGTCTGAATGGTAGTGCCAGGGTCCCACATTGCGCTCCGCTGGAGCGCGGATCGTGGCTGCGTTGGTATTCTATAGACATGTCGCTCCGCTGGAGCGGAAAGCTGAACAAATCAACGATACGTTCCAATCGATAGATTTTCAACGACTATCAACTTAAGTTATTTATCAAGACCCTTTAACTATGGTAGATTTTAGAATTATTTGGACGTTCCAAACCGGTGCGGTTGGATGAAGATTAATTTATTAATTGGGTAATTTGCTATTGACACTAGCGCGGTT
>JAJEAL010000119.1 GCA_022822785.1 Candidatus Poribacteria bacterium | reverse complement strand
ACAGCGCCTACCAAACATGTGGATCGAAAGTGTCTACATATTTATATTGTTCACCATAATTTAAGCTATCATATACTTTTGCGCCTAACACTCAACATCCTTACCTTCGTTTCCGAACACATCCATCCGTTCTTGGGTCTTAATTTTTCCGGTGCCTTCAGGACAATAATGGAATTGTAATGCCCGACGGCGCAAGTTCGACCGATTTGCCGGTGTGCCGTGATGTAGCAGTCCATGCCATAGCAGGCAACCGCCTGGCTTCAGCGGTACCATCACCTCCCGATCTGCGAGAACATGTGTATCGCAGATTTGCCAATCCCGTCGGTTGAAATGCACCACTGGGCCCTCTCTGTGCGAACCGGGGATGATGTGCATACAACCATTTTCCGGGGTGGCTTCGTCTAGTGCTATCCATGCAGCCACGACCGGCGTATCCAACGGCAAATTGAAATAGGCGCAGTCCTGATGCCACGGCTTTTCTGAACCAACGTGAGGCGGCTTAATCAGCCCCATATCTTGGAACAGCATGGGGGTGTCGTCAATCAGGCGTTGAACGACAGCGACCAGTCCTTCGTGTTCAGATATCGCTTGTAGACGTGGTTCAAATTTCACAAAACTGGCAATCTTACGGATAATATCGCGCCGCTCTTCTGTGGATAATACTGACTTCTGTTTCACCATCTTCGGTTCATATTGAATGCCCCGGTAATCTGGATTTTTCCCATCCATCAGATATAGCATCCCATCCAATGTTTCGCGTACCTCTTCAGGACTGAACGCATCGTGGATGACAAGGTATCCGTGCGTGTGGAAAAATTGGACATCTGCATCGGTCACGGCTTCAAAACCGCCCCAAATCCCCTCCGTGACCGAATCGAAGTGATAAAGCTCCGGCGGGTACAGAATTGCTTGGGCAGCTTTGAGTACATCTTCACTGATAGATTTCAGCATTTTCCTACTCCCTTCTCCCTTCAAGTTCGGCTAAAGGTCAACTCTTTTAACACGGATCGAGCTGCTTCGACTTTCAAAAGCCTAGCAGTTGAACCTCCATTTCCAAATCAACCCCCCGCTCTCGTTTGACACGGTTCTGGATATGGCGAACAAGTGACAGCACATCTTGAGCGGTTGCGTTATCAAGGTTGAGGATAAAGTTACCGTGGATTTTGGATACCTCTGCCCCACCGACCCGATGCCCTTTTAAGCCACATTCATCGATCAATTTACCGGCAGAATGCCCGGGTGGGTTCTTAAACATACACCCCGCATTCTCCTCCGCAAAAGGTTGGCTTGTGATTTTTTGGTTGTAGAGATCTTGCATAAGAGCATCAACTTCCTCCGCATCACCGGGTGTCAGGGTAAGCGTTGCCTCGGTAACACAAAAGTAAGGCTTTAGTCCGCTGTGGCGATAGCTGAATTGTGCATCATCATGGTTGAGGTCAATTGGCTCCCCTTCCTCCGTCATCACCTGCACCCGCTCGACCAAATCCCCGAAGCTGCTGCCCCAAGCACCTGCATTCATAATCAACGCTCCACCGACAGATCCCGGAATCCCAAGCGCAAACTCGACACCACTCAATCCACGGTTTGCCGCTATTTTCGACAGCCGTGGCAGGGAAACCCCCGCGCCTACATCAACACGGTTTTGGTCGAATTCAAGCCGATTAAATTCCCCGATTAATCGGACGACAATGCCGGAATATCCAGCATCGCTAACCAGCAGATTTGACCCTCTACCGATGAGGGCGACCGGCACTTCCCAACGCTTCTTCAGTTGTGCTACCTGAGCTAGTTCGTCGGTTGTGCTCACCTCGAAATATGCTGCGGCGTTACCACCGATTCCAAAATAGTTGTGCTTACCGAGCGGTTCATCGAAACGGAGTTTAGAACGGGTGTTCCGGTTTTGGATAAGCGAGGAGAGCTCTTCTTTCCAACCCATTTTAGCGCCTCGCTTTAGCTCGGATAGATAATGTGTGAATTTCGAGGGATAATCAGCGGCTGAGGTCCATCAGCAGGAAATTGCCCTGCCCACTCATCGGGATCGTAATCTCGCGTGACAAAGCAGGAACGGTGCGAAGGAACCGCGTGCTTAAGTCCAATCCGTTGTGCCATCTTGACGCACCCATCATAGAACGGAAACTCCCCTTCCGTCGGGTGATTCGTCAAGAACCCAATGTCCGGATTGTGAGCAGCGACAGCATTCACCAACTCGTCGTGATCGGCGAAGGTGTTGATAGGATCGCCAGAAAAATAGAGCGTCACGCCATCGGCTTTGATGATATACCCGAGATGGGTGACATCGGGTGGGGCGATATCTGCATCGGGATGTCCGTCTGGGGGTTTCGCGTAGATGGCGTGAACCGTGAGCGTTCCGAGTCCTGATGATTCGCCGGCGTGGATTGTAGTCGTATGATCCGCATCAACATCTGTATCTGATAACACCTGTGCGATACTCTCTTCCGGTCCAACGCATCTCACCTCCGGTGAAGTGTTGTGGATCCGGTTAATTGATTCGGGCCACGTGTGGTCGGCGTGATTGTGTGTCAACAACACATAGTCCGTCGGGAGTTGAGATTCGTCCAGTGGCGGTTCGGTGTAAATGAATCTGTCAGCAGGGCGATCGTGTGGAAAGTAAGGGTCAATCTGCACGACGGTGCCGTGCGAGTCCTTCACGGCAAAGGTGCTCTGCTCAAACCAATGAACGGCAACCGCACCATTTGGTACTTCAAGATTTACGAGTGAATGCATCTTAAATCCTCCATTTTTATTATATGAAACGCGCAATATTATGTTTGGTATGGATAAAAGTGATGTAGGTTGGGTTGAATGGAAACCGTGAAACCCAACTCAATCGGTGAATCGATGAACCAACTGTTCTCACGTTTCACGTTATTATAGTTTCCCTTCTCGCCGTAGGATATCAACCAGCGAGCCGCTTATCCCAAGTGGTAAGTCAACCCAACCGTTGTTGCGCCGTTCCGATTCGTAAATTGCCATAATAATTTCAACGGCAGCACGACCGTCGTACCCGGTGCATCGTGGTTGAGAATCATTCTCAATACAATCAATCAGGTCCTGGGCGGCACGCAGCGTTGTGGTCTCGCCCCAACTCGAATCGGGGAGCGGACGGGGTTCAAGCGCCCACCATGATCCCTTCTCAAATTCTATCGGTTCCGCTTTCCACATACCTGCACCAAACCCTAACCGTATCAGCCCCTTTTCGCACTGTAGCTCCACGTCCCATCGCTCATATTCGGTCAGCTCATCACTGATAACAACGCCGTCCACACCGCTCTGGAATTGGAGTAGGGAATAGCTGGTATCTTCCACACGGAACTCATGACGGGTGCGCCGTCGTGCTGTACCCAACACCGATTGCACATCGCCTGCGAAAATGCGGAGGGTATCAAAGGTGTGCACCGCATCGTGCAGCAGCGGTCCCTCGGTGTCAGCAACCCAATCCGGAGACGGTTTACATCCTTCACAGTGGGCGACGACGTGAAGTAAGGTGCCCAGTTCACCGGAGTCTATCAAATCCTTTGCAGCTTGATATTCCCCTGACCACCGGCGCGAACAGTTAACCAACATCTTCACCCTACCTTGTTCGCAGGCGTCGATCATCGCTTCACACTCGCCTATACTCAACGCCATCGGTTTCTCACAGAAGATGCCTTTCGCACCCGCTTCGACGGAGGCAATCACCATCTCTGGATGCAGCGGTGGGTGCGTGGCGACGCAGACGATGTCCAAATCTTCCTTTGCCAACATTTCACGATAGTCATGATAGAGCGCCTCCACACCCCATCGCTCGCCAAAGGCGTGTAACTTCTCTGCGCCCCGGTTACAGCCTGCAACGAGCTCGGTGTTCGGCAGCGTATCAAATGCGCCCGCAATTGAGATGGGATGCACATCAGATTCGTCCTCCATCGTGCTGGCAATACGCCCACAACCCATGATCCCCACCCGATACATAGCTTATATCTCCTTCCCTAAAAGGCGAAACGTAATAGCAATGGTGCTAGTTTGAAGCTGTTGATAACGTGAAACGTGATGCGTGAAAGCGTCTTGTTTTCTCGTCATGTTGTAATGAACCAATTAACTAATGAATTAATGAACCAAACTCATCCGATCCCAATTTCACGCAGGTATGCGCGGGTACGTTTGGCGATCGGCAACGGTTTATCAAACGGTGCTGGATACATATCTTGCTCTACAATCGCATAGCCGTTATAGTCAATCTCCTGCAGCAGGTCTCGGAACGCGAGGAAATCCACCGCCCCTTTGGACGGTTCAACAAACATATCCCTTTTCACCGCTTCCGCGAATGGAATGCCTTCCGCTTCCACCCATTTCTGTACGTCCGGGTCAATGCTCTTGAGATGCAGGTAGGGGATGCGGTCGTGATGTCGGCGCATAAAATTGATGGGATTGCCGCCCCGATACGCATGATGACCTGTATCAAAGCAGATAGCCACCCGGTCTGGATCGGTCTGCGCTAGGAATGTCTCTATCTGATCTTCGTATTCAACGTGAGTTTCCGCATGAGGATGAAAAACCAACTGCAGCCCAAATCGGTCTCGCGCTATATCCGCCACCTTGTGCGTCGTTTCGATAAATCGTGCCCACGCATCTCCATCAAGACGTTTAGGTGCGATTGCCTCACCGGTAAAAAGGTCCGTGTAGGTGTCGTCAATGAGCACAAGATATTTCGCATCGAGGGCTGCAAGCCGCTCACCTGCGCCCAACACCTGCCTTTCCAATTCACCCCATAAGGAGGGCTCCTCAACATTCGCCATCGCAAAAGTGCCGGTCACCTTCAAACCGCGGCTGTCGAGCTCTCTGCGGAGGGTGGGCAGATCGATAGGGAGATAGCCGTAGGGTCCTAACTCCGTCCATTCGTAGCCGGCTTCGACGATTTCATCCATGAATCGATGCCATGGCGTCTGTTGTGGGTCGCTCGGAAACCAGACACCCCACGAGTCCGGCGCGCTGCCGATTATGATGTTCATATTGCCGTTCCTCTATAGAAATCTTCCACGCTCCCGCCACAATATTCGGTGTTTTCCTGTAGGGGCGGGGGCTCCCCGCCCGCCAAAGGTACTATCAACGAACTAGTGAACTCATATTACCAATCGCGCACATAACCAGCTGTCCAGCCGCCATCTACGGGCAGGACAACCCCATTGATGTAACTCGCCTCCGGCGACACCAAAAACAGTACAGCGTGTGCTATCTCTTCCACCTTACCCGGTCTCCCCAATGGAATATGCGATAGCAAGCTCGCAGCGTTTTCGGTATAGGCGCCACTAGGCCCATAGAATAACGCTTCTGTTCCACGAGTCAGGGTAGACCCCGGCGCGACCGCGTTGACAAGAATTCCCTCTGAACCGAGCTCTATCGCCATCGACTTTGTCAGGTTGGCAACACCTGCTTTGGCAGCGATATAGGCGGTCTGCAATCGTAAGGGGACCAAGCCCGCGATGGAGCTGGTGTTCACAATCCGTCCGCCATCGGGGTTCTTCAAGATTTCAGGGATAATTGCACGGCTGGTCACAAAGACGCCGGTCAGGTCAACATCTATGATGCGGTTCCAATCTTCAAGTGAGTATTGGTGAATCGGCACCCGATCACTTCGGGTGTTGATGCCTGCGTTATTGATCAGTATGTTAATCCGGCCAAGACTGTCCATCACTTGTTCGGCGACAGCTTCCATCTGTTCCGCGTCGGACACGTCACCCGCTAGCGCCATACACGAACCGCCATCTTCAGTAATCTGGTTGGCGGCTTTCTCACCCGCTTCAGCGTCGATATCCACGATGACAATATGGGCACCGTTATCGGATAGCGCTTGCACAATAGCGCGTCCAATGCCGTGTGCACCGCCGGTAACAATGGCAACCCGATTGTTTAGGTCCACTTTCATTGATAGTTCCTTCCTACGGATATTCGCTCATACTCAGAAATCGTGCTCTCTTTTTCCATATAACCCAGATATTTTATTGTTTTTGCGTTTCACTCACTGTAGGCTTGTACTGTACCGGGATTGGGAAAAGCCCACGCTTTAGCTCCATACTTGAGACATTCTTAGCTTGTAGCTTTTCTTGGAGGTAATGTGGAACCCCCCACGGGTCAACGGCATCGCCGCAGGTAAAGACATCGACCGCAGCGTAGCGATGTTCGGGCCACGTGTGAATCGAGATGTGGGATTCCGCAATAACGACTACACCGCTGACCCCGTCCGGCTTGAAATGATGGAATGTATCCGATATCACCGTTGCTCCGGCATCGCGGGCTGCTTCAAGCATATATTGACGGATCCGATCTCTGTCAGTCAGCACCTCGTTCTGACAATCGTAGAATTCAATCAGAATTTGTCGTCCTAATGCCTGCATCGCCGGATTCCTGCCCTCTCATTGCACCTACCATCTTGCTGACCACTGCAAAATTGGATAAGATGTGATAATTATAGCACAGTTGCCAGAAAACGGATAAAAAAAGCAGCTTTTCTACTTAATCGCAACAGTGTCTGTCCGATGATTTTTCTCATTTTCTACTTCAGATCTGATATAATGAACTGATAAAACGCGAAGCGTGAAACGTGGTATACGAATCAATGAACGTATTTACCAATAGACCAACGAAGGGAACTACATGAGAGTTCTATACCGTCTAATTTATCTATCCCTCATTTTTGTCACTATTCAAGCATCTGCTCAGGTTGTGGACATCTCTGATTCCAACCTCAAGCAAGTTATCCGAGAAGAACTCAAACTTCCTGACGGAAGTCCTATCACCCAACGAGAGATGGTAAAACTTCAGCGTCTCGATGCCGGTGGGGACCGTGGTATTACTGACTTAACTGGACTGGAGGCCGCTTCCAATCTAAAGCGTCTTGGCTTATACCACAACCCTAGATGTCAACCGCGATGGGAGGGTCAATGTCTTAGACCTAGTGCAGGTTGCCAACGGTCTCGGCACAGCCGCCCCGGACCCCAATGGCGATGGCACAGTCAACATTCTTGATTTGGTCTTCGTCGCCCAGCAATTCAGTCAATAAAATAACCCTTTTTTACCTTTTCAACCCTGAAATCTGGTATAATGAATGATTAAAACGTGAAAAAGGAAAGCTATCATGGCAAAGCGAATAGATATCCATCCTGACATTTGTAATGGACGACCTGTGATTGCGGGAACCCGTATCCCGGTTCAAACCATTATGGAGTTTTTGGGTGCAGGCGATTCCGTGGACGACGTTCTTGAAGCATATCCTTCTCTCAAAAGAGATGACGTTTATGCCTGTATCCAGTTTGCTGCCAAATTAATGGCGAATCATTACCAGATCCAAAAAATTGCATGAACGGGTTTTTATTCGATGAAAATCTACCCGCTAACCTCCAAGCAGCTTCTCTCACTGAATACCTCCCTGAATCGAATTCGCATAAGGGATCCGCAGCATGTTCATAGCGTCCTGTGCCGCTCGGATCCCGGAGTAACACGCCTCCTCAAAAAGCGGCAGCCCCGTTACATCCGCATTTGCAAAGAAAATCTTGCCATACGGACGCCCCCGTAACCCCCGATCTGGACCCCAGATAAGGTTCGGCGTCGGTCTTATCATCGCGTGCCCCCATTTGTAGAGGTCTATTCGGGTAATATCCTTTTCGATGCCGGGGTGCATCTCCCAAAGGTCCTTCATGATTTCGTCCACCCAGAAACCGTGCCCTTTGTCCAACAACTCTCTCCGCTTGATATCCGGTTCACGATCAAAGGGCAGGTAGTAGGTAAGCACCGTCGGACCCTCATCGTCCGTCTCCTCCCATGTCTGATGTTCAGCGACAATGTAACCCAATCCCTCACTTTCATACATGACATTATCCCAAGCAAGTGGGCTCTGTTTTGTCTGCGGTAGGCGTTTGAGGTGGATGCTGCCTGTCAACCACGGTGTATACTGACACTCCTGAAAAACAGTCTTCTGATCGTCCGGGAGCCCCGGTATGATATAGTTGGCGATATGTTTCTGCCCGGCATAGATTGCGGTTCGCCCCTGCAACGTCGTGAACTGACGGGTCTGGGTATCCATGAAAGTTACGAGCACCTCATCCCCGTCCTGACGGATAGACACGACAAGCGCATTCAAGCGCAGGTTGGCTGACGAAAAGCGTCGCGCCATGCCGTTCACCAAAAAAGCGTTGCCCTCAGGCCACGTAACCGTATCAACTGGGAAGCGATCCTGTAGTTGGTCCGCATAATAGCGACACGCGAAGTAGTGGATGCCTGCCCATGCTGAAACCTCATCGATCGGACAGGCGTAGTCATCACGACAGCCGTAGTTGACAAACCAATCCAATCGCTCAGAATCCCACCCCTTTCGGCGCATATATTCCTGCATCGTGATCTTATCTAACGCCCGTAGCTCCGGATCTGCACTACTGTATTCTAACGGCAGCGTAAACGCGCGGCGTTGATCGGCACCTCTATAGAGCGTCCATCGAAGCATGTCGGTTTCAAACTCCTGAAATACCGCTTGATCGTCCTGAGTTCCTGTGGAAAAAGGGTCGATGCGCCCTACCCACCGGTTTTCGATAAATAGACGCTCCGCCGGTTCGCGCAGAATATAGTCAGGATTCATGATGGGCCAACCGAGCGGGGTATAGTCCACGACAACCTGAAGCTCTTCAAGCACCTCAAGAATACAGTCCGCTTCCATTGGCGGCGTGTTGATGTAGTGCGCTCCCCACGGGAATGACACACCGTTTGACCCAACCTGACCGGCAATCGAAGTTCCACCTAACTGATCCCCCAAATCAAGGATAACAAAATCGGTGACACCGGACCGTGCCAACTTCCAACCCGCACTGACCCCCGATACTCCTCCGCCAATGATGATTGCGCTGTGTCGCTTGCCGGTCGGTGGAGGGATGAGTGTTTCTGTGAGCGGTTGCCGTACGAGATGCCCGATCCCACTCGGCTCACCGATAACTTCACCCGGAATGTCGAAGGTTGATGGCTTAGGGATAGGGGCTGAACACCGTGGCAAAAACGGCATCCCTAATCCGAGGAGGCAGTATTGGAAAAAAAGACGACGAGGAATTGGACGCATGATTTAAGTGCAACGTGATACGTGAAGGTGAAAAACGGAAAACGGGACGTGGACAGAAAATAAAGCACAAAGTCTTATAGTCCCCACGACTCCCACCCCTCCCGGTGATAGAAAAGCAGAATTGGCGTTAAGAGAGTATTGATCTGCGTCTCAACCTCATCGATATCTTTGTCAAAGACGAATAGTGGCGCGAGTGATTCGTCCGACAGAAAACGGGTCGGCACCGATATCCTAACCTGCTGCGGATCAATTTGCCATTCACCAAACAGATTAAACCCCCATTCACCAAAGCTCGGCACATTTACATGGTAAGCGGTTGCATACAACCCGGCAGCCTCGATTGTCTGATGGATACACCAGAATGCATTCTGTGCAAAAAAGGGGGAGCTGCTCTGCGTCACAGCAAGGCCGTCTTTAGCGAGATGACGTTTGACGAGATGGTAGAAGGTGTCTGAATAAAGCGATACAAGCGATTCATCGCTCGGATCGGGGAGATCGATAATGATTAAATTATAACGTTGGGCGGTTGTCTGAAGGAACTGCTGGGCATCCTGATTGATTACCTGCACTTTCGGATTGTGAAGTGCATCTCCGTTGAGCTGACGTAGCGCACTGTCTGCGGACGCGAGTTCCGTTATCATCGGGTCCAAGTCAACCACGGTGATTTTCTTGACATCGTTGTATTTCAAAATCTCGCGGGCCGCAAGTCCATCGCCGCCGCCGAGGAGCAGCACCTGTGCCCGTGAGGGAACCAACGATGCCGCCGGATGGATTAACGCTTCGTGATAGCGGTACTCATCCATCGCGCTGAACTGCAAACGCCCATTGATGTAGAGGCGGACATCGTCCTTCCAGCGGGTTACGACAATCCGTTGATATTTGGATGCTTTCGATAGGATGATCCGGTCGGTGTAGACGCGCTGTTCGAGGTAACCGCTCACCGGATCGCTAATCACCAATGCCGCAACCAGTCCAGTTGTTATTAACGCGGTTACTACAACGGTCTGCTTGAAATGCTGGATTTCGCGTCGAAACAGAATCAAGTTACCAATCACCACAGCGAGGTTGGCTAGCCCCATCACCAGCGAGGTTTCAAAAATCCCCAATAGGGGTAACAGCAGCAGTGGAAACGCAAGCGCACCGATTAATCCACCCAGATAATCGAAGGTGAGGGCATTTGCTAGTGCTGTGCGGAGCGTCGTATATTCGCGGAAGATTCGGGTCAGCAGCGGCAACTCTAACCCGATTAAGGTCCCAATCAAAATAATTAATATCCACATGATTGGAACGTAGAAGAACTTGAAGCTGTATGCAGCAAACAGGATAGGACAAGAAAAGCCGCCGATGCAACCAATCACCAATTCAACGCGAATAAACGCTGTGATGAGCTGACGCGTGATATATTTCGACAGATACGACCCGATACCCATCGCTGTCATGAATAGCCCGATCGTAATCGAAAACTGATAAACGCTATTGCCTAAGAGGTAAGAGGATAAACTCCCAATCCCAAGCTCATAGATAATCGCGCAGATCGCAATAATCGAAACCGAGAGCAGAAGTATAATCCCGCGCGACCTAAGACGCCTATCGGTATCATTTGCATTCATCTCAACTCACAATTCTCCTCCGAAATCCTAAGCAGCGCGGGCTCATCACGAAAAATCGTACAGCACAATTAAGAGTTCCTAGCTCAAGCTTCATCAATCAACTATTTATTCGGTAAACGAATAGCTTTCACGTTTTAGGCATTACGTTTTACGTGCTTTGGGTT
The DNA here is from genome assembly GCA_022822785.1 of Candidatus Poribacteria bacterium. Classification (GTDB taxonomy): domain Bacteria; phylum Poribacteria; class WGA-4E; order WGA-4E; family PCPOR2b; genus PCPOR2b. The sequence continues at coordinate 32,370 of JAJEAL010000119.1, read as the reverse complement.
CTGAACTTTTCTTCCGCTTGGGCTACCAACATTAAAAGAATATCGCTCATGTTAAGATTTAGTGCAAAGAAACCGAGTTTTTTTTTGAAAACTCGGTTTCTCTTCATGCTTTGCACTTTCTTTTTATATGAGCCAAGAATATCAGGATACCTTTTCCATCTTGGTCAAGTTTAATTGACCTCTCGCCCGCCACTGTCGCCAGAAATTTACGCCTGCACTGAATAAGAAACCGACGCCAACCATTGCTAATGTAAAACCCCCAATTTCAAGCGTTGGTGTCATCATGCCGTAGTAACCGGCGCCAACTGCAAGGGAGGCAATGCTGAAATCACCTAGACAGCGGTCGCGTGCGCGTTTGCGAATCTGTTGTAAATTCTTCAATCTTTCTTGTCTGACATATCTGTTCAATAGCTCAGTGGATATTTGCGTTGGATACACCTGCACACTGTCCTCGGCTGTATCCGTATTCGAGGAAACTAGCACGACATCTCGGACACATCGAAAACCTATATTGCTTGCAGTATAGGTGGGCGGGGCATGCAACCGATTGGCGCATCGGAAATATCGATTTGCGGTTTCGTCCCGGACCTCCAACCATGAACCGCCTCGCAAAACCTTATGTTTTGTTCCGTAATCTGCATCCCGATGCGTATTCCCTTCATACGGTTGATACCAGTCAGCGGTCCATTCCCATACATTTCCGGCGACCTCGTGCACCCCGTAAGGACTTACAGCCGTGGGACGATTGCCTACCGCCGTAGGTTGCTCCGTGAGAAGGACTGCGCCCCCATCCGCAGCGGATGCAAACTCATCTCCCCACGGGTACATACGACCATCCGCGCCTCTTGCTGCCTTCTCCCATTCCGCTTCGGTCGGGAGTCGTCCTTGTGCCCACTGTGCGTATGCATTTGCATCATTCCAACTGATGTGTACAACCGGTAAAGTCGCTTCGCCGTCAGGCGCTCTTCCACCTGCCCAATGGGGGGGGTGTGTGTGCCCCGTCGCACTCACAAACGCTTCGTATTCTGCGTTTGTAACCGGGTAACGAGTGATGCGGTAAGGTTCGAGAAACCGCACATGCATCGGTGCTTCGTCCAGCTTCGCATATCGAGACTGTGCCAAAATTGTCCCATAGAACGGTTCGATGTCGGTGCCCATAATGAACGCACTCCGTGGAATAAGCACATCATCCCACTGTTGGGAGATGTCTGAGCGGTCAGCACTTAGGGTTATCGACGGAAATTCCATTCAGCAGCCCCATATTTTGTTTGTGCAAGGGATGCAGCAGCCTCTATCTCTTCAGGGGACAGCTCACTGTTTGTCAATCGGACGCCGAGTGTCTCCTCAAATCCCAAGGCGACTGCTGCTTCAATCTCTCTCCGGTATACGGGAAAAGATCGGCACTCGTTGATTGCAGTGGATTTCCCTGCCGCTAGCTGATCAAAACTAACTTGCCGGGAAGCGAGAGCTAAGACTTCTGAAGGGGGAAGGTTGAGCGCAATGTATCCCTGATACATCACACCTACTCGATTGCGGCGTTGGGAAACGCCTGCTATCTTTTTTTCGTTTAGTAGTGTGTCGTATTGCGCGGGATTGGTGAGACAGATATTAGGCGCATCCTCCGCTGTCGGCTTGTCAGCCTGGTATGCGACGTCAATGTCTAACCGCTGCAATCCGTTAATCAGGCAGTCGCTAATAGCACAATATGCGGCCGAGATGTCCTTTGGGAATGTTCCACAACCGTGAGGAACGATGAGGGTATACGTCACATCCCAACCGTGTATCACTGTGCCGCCGCCGGTGATACGTCGAACAATCTCAATGCCATGGGTGTCACACGTTGCGACATCTACCTCCTCTGAAATCCGCTGGAAATAGCCGAAACTGAACGCCGGTTGTAACCAGTCGTAGAACCGCAGTGTCGGCTGGAGGCTACCGTTCTGCGCCAAAAGCATCGCCTCATCAACCGCCATGTTCATGGCGGCACTGTTTTCTTCCGTGTTGATAAGCCTCCAAGTCAATGATACACCCTACCTGTCTTTTCCAGCGATTTATGGTGAATTCTAAAAATAAATAGAAACCTTCGCTTCCCATGTTTGGTAGGCGCTGTTTCCAACTGCGCCTATGCGGTGCGGTTAGCAATCGCACCTACCGGGGTGATAGCCCGGATTTTTCCATCCTTGGTCGGCGTGGTTTCCGGGCCTCGCCGGTACAGAGTGTCCAATTAATTCTAAAATCTACCATAATTGTTTTCTGCCACAAGTTGGTAGTAATAGGCACGTTGCTTTGAATCCCCCGATCGGGGGATTCTCCGACCTGGTTGGAAAGGAACAGCCCTCATTTTGGCTCTGTGGGCAGCGGCTTACACAGCGACTTGGATTAATAGTAGTGCAGAATCAGATCGTGACCCCGCGCCACTCATCCTTTGCACATGTAACGTCAATCACGTTCCCATCCGGATCAGAGACCTTGAACGAGCGGGTCGGTGGCTGCTCCCAATCGATCTCATTGCGCTTCTTGACATCATCGCGTAATAGGTTGGCACCACTATCTAGAAGCTTTTTATAGATATCCGCTAAATCTTCCACGATGACACCAATGTGCATAAACTCGCTGAGCTCCGCTAGCGGTTGACGTTCTTCGCCATCGTACTGGAGGATTGTCATGTTGAGCGTTCCATCGGTGAGATCGACGCTGCTCGTACTGTCTGGACCGCGATAGCCGACAAATTTGAATCCAATCATCTCATAAAATCGGCGTGTCTCTTCCTTATCCTTCACTCGCAATGCAACGTGTCTGAGAACTGCCATACTGATACTCCTCTTTAGAATTATTTATAAAGTAGTGGGCGCACTCCACCTTGATAAACTGGGATTTGAAGCAATGTGCTGTAACTTGCGTTATTATAACCGAAAGTCGCGAGTGTGCCAATAAAAAAGCGGTGAACTCGCCACTTGACTTAGACCGCGAATCCGTGGTATAACTACCATCGTACTACATCATTCTTTCAGGAGGAAAAGTATGAGCTGGGATTTTGAATTGGTTGCGGGACCATTTAATTTTACGGAAGGGCCCGCGTGGGATGGAGAAGCACTACTATTTACCGATATACCAAATAACCGCATTATGCGTTACGATCCGAGCAGCGGCGAATGCACAGAGTTTCGCACAGGAACCAACCAAGCGAATGGTCTGATGTTTGATAAGGCAGGCGAATTGTACGCTTGCGAAGGTGGTGGGAGACGGATGGTGCGCTACCACACGGATGGCACAACTGATGTGCTTGTGGACGCTTTTGAAGGCAAACGCCTCAACAGTCCGAACGACCTTGCTTTCGACGCGCAAGGACGAATCTGGTTCACCGACCCGCGTTACGGCGAAAAATTTGATGATATGGAGCTCGATCACGAATCTGTGTACCGGCTAGACTCACAACCAGATGGCGGGTGGGAAATCAACCGAGTCACCTATGACACAACAAAACCGAATGGGCTCCTGATTTCTCCGGATGGGAAATGGCTCTATGTTGCTCAAAGCCACTATGGTGACAACAAGCGAGAGTTACGTGGGTATCCAATCAACAACGATGGCACGGCGGGAGAACCTGAGGTGCTGCATAACTTCTTCCCGCATCGCGGCATTGATGGGATGTGTCTTGACACAGAAGGGAATATCGTCGCGACAGCGGGGTGGAAGCAGAGTGGGCCAGGCCCCATGATCTACGTATTCGCACCGAGCGGTCGTGTACTAGAAACGCATCCACTGCCGACCGACCAACCGACAAACTGTACCTTTGGAGATGCTGACCTACAGACCCTCTATGTGACCGCGGGCGGCTGCCTTTATCGCACCCGGACAGCGCGTAAGGGATATCTAATTTATCCGTAATATGACCGCACAAATGGAATAAAAATAACTTTTGGGAGGGGCATTGCTGCTAGCCCCTCCAGATTCGCATTTTCCAGCTGTTCAGCTACTCTGTTTCAATACAGTACAAATGTGTCCCGGTCCGCATGAAAAGCTGGGAACCGGCAACCGCGAGCGACGACAAGGTGTAGCTGCCATCTAACTCATTGGTTGCCAAGACCTTGAACTCCGGACCGGCTGCGATAACCGTCGTTACCGCAAACTCATTGGTGATGTAGAGTTTTCCATCTGCCAAAACCGGTGAGGAACTTACTGTACCCTCTGCGGTACGCTCAGGTCCCCACACCACCTTACCTGTCTTAGCGTCAAGACAGGTTGCTAGCCCTCTGTCGTCCACCATATAAAAATAGGTGCCATCACAGGCCGATGTCGGAACGTCCGGTGCGCCGGGACCGTCCCATTTCCATGCCAAGTGACTGTCGGTTATATCGCCGGTGCCACCTGCACGCAGGGCTAACAGTGGTCGTTTGCGAGTCGGTGCATAGATGATCCCGTCCACGACGAACGGAGATCCAACAACCCGATAGTTCCGTTCCTGATGTGGATTCAATCCCCAAGAACGCCAAATCTCTTCGCCGGTATCCGGATGGTGTCCGGTCACATAATCCGCTCCCGAAATCACAATCTGAGTGACCCCATCATGTTCAAGCAGCGCAGGCGTCGTGTAAGCATCAGGCGATTCGGCGAGAGCGTCGGTCGGCCGTTCCTGTCTCCACACTTCCTCGCCTGTGGCAGCATTGAAAGCGACAATATAGGATGGATCATCGGTCCTGAACCCGTGAAGCACTTCAATAATGAGGGTTCCCTCGTAAAGCAATGGGGAGGAGGCATATCCCCACATAAGACCGAATCGTCCGTAATCATCCTGAAGGTTTCGCTTCCAAACCTCGTTCCCTTCCATATCGAAGGCAGCCACAGCACCTGTGCCAGTGACGACCCAGATATGCGTGCCATCCGTTACCGGCGAGGGCGACGAATCGTTTCCCTTACGATGCAGCTGATTCCCTGTATCGAGTTCACGCTGCCAGAGGATAGCGCCGTCTGTCCTTGAAACACAAATCAGCAGCAGTTCATCGCCGCCGGGGGACCGTCCGCCTCCTCGACGTCCGCGCCGTCCTCTTCGCTCACGCTGCGGTTCCGGGGCCGCAGATGCTTCTGTGCCCTTCGTTGGGGAAGTAAGGAAGATTCTATCAGCCCATACGATGGGCGTACCGCCGCTCCATGCGGGCAGCGGTGTCTTCCAAACGATGTTTTGAGTCCGACTCCATGCAGTGGGCAGGTTTTCGGCGTCGCTAACGCCGGTTTGGTTAGGACCGCGCCATTGTGGCCAATTATCTCCGGTAGCTTGAGAAGGGTGCTGCGGCCATGCGGTCCCAATGATTATCAGACCAATCAGAAATAGGGGGGCAGAAGGGAATTGATACTTTTTCATTTTGGGTTCTCCGTTTTGATGATCACTCTCGCGTCCAAAATAGGGTTAAAATTTACTGGGGCTGTGCTTGTGCAAAGCTCAATTCATTATACCACACCTTAAATCCCTCGTCAATCTCGCCAAAAGTGTAACTGGTATCGCTTTTTCTCAGGTGCCTTTCATCTCTCTGTTTTTCGCACCGAGAATTTGTGTCCAGTCTACCTTTAGAAATTTAGTATATAAACCTCATTGAATCTGTTTGACAAAGTATAAGAGGCGTTCTATAATAACCTAAGTTGCTAGTTATTGGAAATCCATCATGACCTACGACAGGGCAACCACAAGTGCTTGCATCCCGCCTGTCCCGATTCATCGGGGATTTATCGGGGGGTTGCCCCTACAGGGAATCCACCCAACGTAGGGGTAGGTCTTGTACCTACCCATTGAAGATTCTTGGAGTGAAGAAGAATTCAATTTCTCAAATGTCAGCAGTACTAGCAACCTGCGCTATAATATCCGACTTATAATACAGTTGCATAACCAGCTTATTGAGCAGCTGTCCTGATTCCTTGATAGAGTTCAGATAATGCAAACTAACTTTTCCGTGACCCATCCCGAACCTATTACTTGGCGCCCCGTTCTGATTACGCTGCTCCTCCTACCCATTTTCTACTGGTGGCATATTGAATGCGAAGCCTTACCGTCCTTCGGTCCGCCCCCGACCCTGATGTCACCACTTTACACCGTTGTTTTCGCCGTGCTAGTATTGGCATCGCTCAACCTGCTTGTGAAAAGGTTTTTCCCGCAACACATCCTGACGGGCGGAGAATTAACTACCCTTTACGTTTTGATGTCGATTTCTTTAATTTTTATGTCCTACGACATGTTCCTCCCGTTGGCATCTATCGTCGTGCACGCATTCTACTTCGCCACGCCGGAGAATGAGTGGCGGGATCTCTTTTTCCACTACTTGCCTGACTGGTTGACAATCAGCAATCCGGAGATAGGGCGCGCCTTTTATCGAGGGGAGAAATCCTTTTTCGAGCCACAATATTTGCGTGCTTGGGTGAAGCCGATATTCTGGTGGTGTTCTTTTGCGTTCGTCTGGCTCTTGGTCACCCAATGTATCAACGTCATCATTAGGAAAGCGTGGGCGGAACAGGAGCGACTAACCTATCCGATCGTTGAACTCCCTTACCAGCTTGCCTATAACACCGGCAGCTTCTTTCGCAGCAAGGTAATGTGGAGCGGATTTGCCATTGCGGCCGGCATCAGTCTTCTCAACGGGCTACATGTCCTGTTCCCAATTATCCCAGAAGTTCCCACGAAAACCATCTCTTTAGCACCGTTGTTCACCGAAAAGCCGTGGAATGCGCTGTTGCGCGGCGGCAGTATGATTGTCATATACCCTTTTGCTGTCGGACTCTTCTTCCTTATGCCGATGGATCTTCTGGCGTCGTGTCTCCTCTTTTTCTTTTTATATAAGATGCAGTTTTTCTTTGCAAGCGTAACCGGCATGGAGCAAATCCCCGGTTTCCCCTACCCGTATGAGCAGCAAACCGGAGCGTACACAGGAATATGTGTGATTGCGCTCTGGGCAACCCGCCGACAGATCTGGCGGGCGCTGAAGGCTGCCATCAGACCGCGGCCAGAAGAAGATGAGAGGGAGCCGATGCGTTATCGAACCGCTTTTTTGGGGGTTCTATTAGGGCTCCTCTTTCTCATCGGTTTTGCCATGCGAGGGGGCATGGGGTTCAAGATTGCCCTCCTGTTTTTCGTTGCACATTTCGCGACGATTGCTATCCCGCTCACGCGCCTGCGTGCGCAGATTGGCTTCCCCATCCATTCAACCACATTCATTGGGCCCCACCATAGCCTCGTCAGTCTGTTGGGCACTCGACAGATCGGTGCACAGAACCTCACATGGTTCTCGCTTTTTTTCTGGTTCAACCGCGACAACCGGAGCCACCCTATGCCACATCAGCTGGAAGCCTTCAAGCTCGCTGAACGCGGATCCCTCAATGTCAAAGGGCTCTCCCGGTGGATGCTCGCCATCCTTATCGTTGCAATGCCGTTGTGCTTACTGATGCTTTTGGAAACTTTCTTTAGGTTGGGGGTGGACACCGGGAACATCGGGGGGCAGATCAACAGCTTTGGGGGCCGTGCCTATCGTTTCCTACACGGCTGGTTGACGACTCCGAAGGATCCGCAGACAGGTCACATCGCAGCGATGGGTTTTGGATTTGGTTTCACAGTTCTGCTAGGAATAGTTCGCGCCCGGTTCTTTTGGTGGCCCATCCATCCACTGGGTTACGGTATTTCGTTATCGTCCCACATGTTTATGTTTTGGGCCCCATTCATCATCGCCGGTGTCGCCAAATGGAGTCTCCTGAAATATGGAGGAATAGTGCTTTATCGGAGAGCGATTCCGCTCTTTCTCGGATTGGCGCTCGGCGATTTCGTCTTAGGCAGTTTTTGGAGTCTGGTGGGGATCTTCCTTAAAAGACCGACCTACACCTTCTATTTTGGATAGGACTTACGCAGCGCGTTCATAAGTCCCCCTGATAAGGGGGATTTAGGGGGTTAAAAATCAAAAATCTACCCCCGTGTGCCAAATTTGCGTAAGTCCTGTTGGATAAGGAGTTACCATGGAAACAATCCGTTTCCAACTGCTTCATCGTACGGTCCAGTTTGCCACAATCATCAGTGTTATATGCTACATCGGTTGTGCAAACGTCGTTGATGATATTCTCAACGGTATCGATGAGCCATCTAGCAGCGATAATGATGTTGTTGATGATGAGTCAATCGTTGCGGATATGCCTATCACGGATGTAGAAGTTCTGCTTGCGGAAAGTCACCCCGTTCAAGTAACCGTTGAGGTGACCGGATGGTTATCAGATAGTTGTACCGCACACCATGAGACACATCAAGCGCAGGAAGGAAACAGTATCACTATCCAAATCACAACCATACGTCCGAGAAATCTTGCTTGCGCGACGGTCGTGACAGAGTATCAAGAGCAGGTTTCTATCGGTACGCTTCCGGCGGGCGATTATAAAGTCATTGTCAACGGTGTAGCGCAGGAGTTTCGCATCGATTAATCTGCTGTTTCTCTAACTGTTATTTTTACTCTTAAAAAATCAGTCGATACAGAAGTTTGAGGTTCCGTCCCGGCTCCGGCATCACCAATTTGATTCTCGAAAGATGCTGACGATATTCGGTATCGAAGATATTCTCGACCGTAACAACTGCCTGATGCTGAAGTTGCCACCATGGGAACGAGAACTGAAGACCTGCATCGTAGACGATGTATCCATCCGTTGGCTCTTCAAACTCGCCAAGTCGGTGCTGACCATCTGAAAATCGCGCCGTGAAATGCAGGTTTAGCGGCTGCGTGACGTATCGCAGCGCCACTTTTCCGTTGAGCGGGGGGATGCGTTCAAGTGGTGATCCACTGTCTGCCAATGTCCCTCTGACGTAACTTGTGCTTGCCTCCGCCTGAAATCGTGGGCTAATTTCGGCATCAACGCTAAATTCGGCACCCTCAAGGATGGCATTCTGCCCCTGGTATTGATATATCCACAGCCATCCCGCTGCACCACTTCCCCACTCCTTTTCCCCTATGTTGGTCGAAATCAGGTAACTGTAAATCTGGTTGCGAAAAGCAGTGAGATTGAGTTTCACATGTTTCGCCGAATAGCGCAGAAACGCCTCTGTCCCGAATCCATCCTCCGAACCGAGTTCGGCATTACCGATCTCATAGGAGTAGACGGCGAGATGAGGACCATCTGAAAAAAGTTCTTCGATTCCCGGTGTGCGAAACGTCTTCATCAAGGTGGCGCCTGTTTCCAGGTGGTCATCCCAATGATAAATCCCCGAAACTGCGCTTGATAGGCCGCCGAAGTCCCGTCGTTCCACCGTTCCCGCGCGGGTGACAGTACCTTCCCTAAACGGTTCAACCCGCCTGACATCGTAGCGAATCGCGCCTTGTAGTGTTAAATCTTCGTTGAGTCGTTTCTGTTTCAAATAGAATCCCGCCACCGACATTTCCCGTGTGTGTGGTGTCCAGTAAAACCCGCCCGTCGCATGGTCACGGTACTCGCCCCAAACCCCGGCAACCGCGTCGCCACGCATATAAGCCAACGCGGAGATGTTGGTTGTCAGAACTCCAAACTCAACACCGAGTGTCTTGTTTGCTTCAAGTTCCTGATGCTGATAGCGTGTGTAGGTCGAGTGAATTTTCAGTTTTTCAAGAAACGACTGCTGAAATCCATACTCAAAATCACCCTCATACCGCTGACGGTCAAGGTCGATGGTGACGCCGTGGATATGTCCCTCCGGTGAACCGGGAACCCCATAATCTGAGCGGTAACTCGCACCGGAGATACCGATATGCCCCCAATCCTTGACCATTGCCAGACCGGTCGAAAAATTGGTTTGTGATAGTGACGTGTTGTCTAGAATGCCGATAGGGGTATGCGTATCATCGGTGCGGCGGCGGTTCAATTCCAGTCGCCACGCAAGGTCACCGATCGGAATTGTAAATCCTGTGGTTCCGGTCAACCCCGAATTGACCGACTCACCCTGAAATGTGAGGTTCATCGTTGGACGGTGGGGCAGCGTTTGCGGGATAGTCTCGCGCTTGACATTGACGACGCCGCCAAGTGCACTTGAGCCGTAGATTAAAGATGCCGGCCCGCGTGTAACTTCGATACTTGTCGCCGTGGTGGGGTCGATTGCGACCGCGTGATCTGCTGAGGACGCAGATTTATCGCCGGTGCGACCGCCATCTTCAAGGATAAGTAGTCGACCGCCACCCATGCCCCGAATCACCGGGCGCGCGGTGGCTCTGCCCATCGTCCGCTGTGCGATTCCGACTTCTCCGCTGAGTGTCTCGGCTATCGTTGCCCCCATCTGCCGGTCAAGCTCCTGTGCGGACACATTCAGGTCGGTTGTTTTATCAAAATGAGCGTGTTCTTCATCACCCGGTGTGACAACCACTTCTCCGAGTCGGTACGAGGTATGTTTTAATTTGACAGTTATTATCATCGGCTCTGTATCGACGACGATTTCCTGATCTAATGTTTCATAGCCAACACGTTCGAAGCGAAGTATATATGTCCCCGGCGCAATGTCGTCAAACCGAAATTGCCCGGTCCTACCGGTTCGGAACAAAGATGTGCCTTCCCTGTCGAGCAACAGGGATACATGGACATCCACAAGGGGAGTTTCCGTCGCTGCATCAATCACCTCTCCTGAGATGGAGATATTGCGGGCAAAGGAGCTACCTTCTATAAAATACATGAGAAAAATAGCAGATAGCACAAGACGGAGCCACTTCACAGTAAATGTAATCAGTAACAAGGTGCATTTAAAAAAACAGGTAAACATAATTTCCTCTAGATATAAATAGATCGTCTTCCCAGCACCATAACTGAGGCATACTAACACTAGCATCAAATCCGCCGGGAAAGGCAGCAATTAATTAAACAAAAGCAGGAATATGGATTAGACCAACAAATTAAGCGGAGAACGCTGGTGGGGCACGACTTTGGATACTTTTGCTGAGTGTCGTGAAAATGAAAGTAGAGTCGAAAGGCGGGTGGATTGAGATGCACGTATCAACATTGGCAGTGTCAACCTGATCAAATTCTATACCGACGTGATTGGCACTGAAGAAACAAGCAGAGCAATCTGTCGAACAGTGGTGCGTATGGTCATGTTCGTGGTGATGTTCATGTTCATGTGGAAGTCCAACCAAGCTTATTGCCATCAGGCAATAAGAAATACCCAGCGCAATTATCCAGCGAGTTGGATAAATGTGGATTCGATCGCTCTGCAAGAGCCTTTACCTCTTTCAAGAGTGGGATATTTGGAAACTGAATAAAAACATTATAACACAAGGGGATTAACTTCGACAGTTTTCTATTTTACCAATCGGCTGCCAAGGATAGTGAAGTAGGGATTTCCCATCTACAGTGGGAGTATCAGGGATAGATTCTACACACTTGCCTTTGATTGGGCGTCCGAATGAATCAGGAAAATGGCGAGTAGCAAAAAACTCAACCACTTCGCGGCGTGTCCCCTACGGTGCGACAACTGATGCCTTAGATTGTTCTGTTTATCGCGCACGTTTTACCTTATCTAACTCTAGTTGATAGACCCCCATCAGCATCAGATCTTCCCGAAACTGCTGGCTGACCGACAGTTTACCAAAAACAGTGATTGGCATATCCATCACCGCCTGAATCTTCCGCTCTTTTGGTGATTCGACGTAGACTAGCTCGTTAATACGTGGGGCGACGCCGAAACAGCACGACATCGTCGATTTCATCAGCAAAAATCGACGAACCTTCCCTTTATCAACGTCAATCGGAAGCATAAATCCTGTGATAGCGACCTTTTCCCCATCGATCTGTTTAACTTTATCGGGGATCTGCTTCTCGTAAGAAAGCGAAGCTATGTATTGAGGGTTTGTCAGCTTCTGCCAGTCCGGCTCATCAAGCCAATAGTCACCGAGAAAACTGAACGGAACGCGTAGATAGTCACCAATCCTTTCGGCGGGCACGGAGACCGCTTCAGCGATATCAACGGCAAAAAGACTAAAGTGGATCGAAATTGGCGAAGTCAATTCCGGCTTTGTCTCAACGTTGTAATCCTCAAATTCGATTTCAAACCCGCCAACGAGCCGCAGGACATCACCCGGTAACCATTGGACAAACCGACTGTTTTTTGGAAAATAGGTAAACCGTAAATCTTTCAACTCCACCGACTTCTTGACACCGTGGAACTCAAAGGTCGCCTTGGCATCAGTCGTGATGGGTAAGCCATCAACCAGACCGACATCTTCTACGACATCTAGGCTTTCAATCCGAAGAATGGCTTGCGGGTAGACAGCGGCGTTCCACACAACCTTCTGTATCCCCCTATCAATAACAGTTTCTATTTTCAGGCGTTTCATATCCAGTTGGAACATCGCCTTAAACGTCTTATGCAGCGCGTCGGGGTTGAGCGCAATGCTTCCGTTGATACGTTCGGTTGCCGCTCGGAACTGACTGCCTCCAAACATGAATATATTTCCCTCTTTATCTGGCGTGAATGTCTTCAGCTCTTCAGGCGGCTGGCTTTGAGCTAAGGCGCAGGCGACAGATACACCAAGTATTAATAAAAAAAGCACCAGCTTTTTCATTGTTTTCATGCCTCCCTTTACCATTATATCACAATCTATCAAGTCGGAGTGTGCTGACCTGTATCCGATCTAGGTCAAGATGGTAGATGCCGGTGAGTATTTCCTGTTCAAACTTTGCCCCGACGTGCAACGTGCCGAACAACGTTACCAACACATCTTGGTGGACGTTGATTTGCTTCTTTTTTGGCACCCGGACATACACCCACTCATTCAGGCGTGGGATATTGCCAAAGCAGCACGCCATCTGGTCCTTGAGCAACATAAATGTCTGAAGATTACCGTCTGACATATCGAGCGGCAGCATAAAGCCTTGTATCTCCACTTTCTTCCCGTTCATCGCTTGAAGCGCCGGGGCAATCTGCGCGTCGAGATTAAGTGAGGAAATGTAGACTGGGTCGGTCATTTTTGCCCAATTTGGTTCTTTGATTGGGTAGCTGATCAACGTGTCGAAGGTGAGCAATTGATACCCGTCTTTCTGGTCTGCATTCTGACCGCCCCTACGCTTGGGAACCGGTGCAGCAGCAGTCGGCGTCGGTTGTGCACCTGTACCGTCTCCCGATTGAGGTATGTCAACGGTCCCTCCCGTGGTTGTTAACGGGACGCCTTGCACGGTAACCGGTTCGATGACTTTATCTGTTCCTGCGGTCATACCCTGAAGCGCCCGCATCGGATGCGATTCTGGAATCAGTTGAAAAATGCCGAGAGACAGCCCTACGACAACCGCGGCAACCATTGCGAACCTCACCCACGGGCGCCATCGCTGTTGCGTTTTAGATGAGCTCATCTTTCTTGTCTCCTAACTAATGGTCGCTATGCGTTCCCTCGTTCCCTTCGGGAAATTCAAAATCAATGTCTGTGAACCTCTGACCTTTGATGGTAATGGAAACGATTTCTGCGTGGAATTCCGATACGCCCCTTAACGCGTCCGATTGTACTGCAAATTGAGAGGTATCACCTTCCGCCTCTCCGGTGAGCACATTTTCGACGCCTGAAAGTTGCAACGTAAAGTCGGACTGGGTATCTTCTTGATGTATCTTGAGTTCAATTGTCTTCTGCGAGAGTCGGACTGGGTTTTCCGCTTCGCCATCTAGCACGTAACCAGTTAGTTTTCCATTGGCTTCTTCCAGTAGAAATTCAATGTGCGCGAACTCATCGCCGAAGACAACCAAGGTTCCACCGTGGGGTGCCGTATGTTCGTGATGTGTATCGGTTTCCTGTTTTTCTTCCTGTTTGGGATGTTGTGCCTCCTTGTCCTCGCAGCTCAATTGGGTTATAGTAATCGCTAAAATTGCTGTCCATATCAATATAAATCTTGGGATTTTCATAATGATAACCTTTCATGCAAAAAGCTCACCGGCGGCGAACTTAGATTTGACAAATTGTATCGGATCTGCTGCATGGTTAAATTCGCATTAACTTACGGGGGTTAAATTCGTCGCGACATCTGTCTGATACGCCTTAAATGCAGGTACAATGCCAGCCATGATGCCTAAGAGCACCACGCAGACCGGAGCGACCACGAACACAGAGTGAAATTGAAACAGGTCTAGAACGATGCCCGTCTGGGCGCGGACAATTGCGGACGCCGACGTAAAAATCGCGCTGTAAACGATAAATCCTATCAAAGCTCCCAACATGGCAATTGATGCTGCCTCCATCACAATTACTGTGAACACCGTTCTGCGGCGCGCACCGAGCGACCGCAAAATCGCGAACTCACGGCGCCGCTCGTTGATTGAGTTGTAGATGCTGGCGAGAATCGAACCACTCGCGACGAGCACAACGAGATAGGAAACAAGTGCTAGAATTTGGTTCATCCAACCGATTTTGTCAAACAGTCCTGCCATCACCGCACCTATGGGCCATGCCAACGTTGCGACCTTCCCCTGTTTGTTAATCATGGCGTCCATCATGAAACCGATCTGCGGATTCCGAAACTTGAGCATAACTGCGCTGACCTCTTTGTGTGCGTCCGGTATCTCTCGACCGGGTTGAGCGACATAGTCTTCGCCGCTGCCGCGCAACACATGCCCTTCCATCCGATAAATCCCCTCAATTGGAATCCAGATGACGCGGTCGGATGGTGAATTGGTTGGTTCGAGCACACCAACAATGACATATTGTTCATCATGCCGCATGGATTCGTCAAACACTAAGCCGTGATACGGGTTGAATTGATCGCCCACCTCTAAGCCCAACTTCTGTGCGGCATAACTACCAATGACTGCCTCCTGACGGTTGGGATCGAAAAAACGCCCCTCCCCTTGTGTTTGAAAGCGAGCCCCTTTGCGGTATTCAAACTCCGTGAACAGCGTTGTTGTTGTACCGACGATGCGGAAACCGTGATAATTGTCGCCAAGCGCGTAAGGAATGGCGAGGTCAACACGCGGGTCACTTTCCACGGCTTGATACATCGCCCACGGGATATTCCCCGGCGAGGTTTCGAGATGAAAAACCGTATTCAGCACCAATTGTAACGGACTACCACGTGCGCCCAAAACGGCATCAAAACCTATCGGACCCCCTGTGAACGCGAAAACAGACTGTGTTCTTATAGCAATGACCGCCATAACTAGTCCCGTGCCAAGTGCGATTGATACCATCGTGATGAGTGTCGAAAGTGCGTGTTGGCGAAGGCTGCGTTGAACAATAAAAAACAACCCAATCTGTTTTTTCATTGGCTCATGTTCAGGAATCGTACAACATAAGTTTAGCTAAAACGCTGCTACGAGGGGTCCAACTTTCCCCGTTTGCAGAGAGATTCAAGGGCTAAGGTAGGCGGGGCATCGCGCCCCGCTTTGTGCTTATTGGCGTTTTTTTATACACAATTTATTTGTGCGAAATCCTTTGCTTCCGCAAATTGCCCTAAAACTTCCGAATCATGACTAACAATAAGTAACGACGCACTGTTTTCATGACAAATTTCACGGATCAGGCTGATAGCTTCGTTCGCATAATGATAATCCAGATTGCCGGTCGGTTCGTCAGCGAGTACGAGCCGTGGTCGATTCGCGATGGCGCGGGCAACCGCAACGCGTTGCTGCTGCCCGACCGATAGTTGGGAAGGGCGATACTGCATCCGGTCACCAAGTCCTACCCGCTCAAGCAACTGTCGCGCGAAATTAATGTCAACCCCGTTTCCAAACATCATGCCGAGAATCACATTCTCTAGAGCTGTGTAACCCGCAAGCAGATTGAAGGTCTGGAAAATATACCCAATATGGTGGGCACGTAATCTATCACGTTCAGATTCTGACAGGACGGTCATCTCTTCGCCGGCGAGACTAATGCTTCCGCTATCAGCTTGCAAGATTCCAGCGATGAGGTTCAGAAATGTTGTTTTTCCCGCCCCGCTACTTCCTCTGAGCGCGATCTGCGTACCCTCATCTATCTCAAAATAAGGAACATTAATGATGCGCGTTTCTAAACCTTCAGGTGAGACGTAAGCTTTTTCTAGATTTGTGATTGTTAAGAGTGCCATCGCGGTCCTCAATCAACCTTCTGAGGCTTGACAGCTTTCACACGCACGACACAAGCGGCGATTGAGAAGATGACCTGCCATAAGTAGGATCCCGCCGCAAGCGGTGAAGATGCTTTCATACTGTTCTGGCACCTGGAAGCGTGCAATAAATATACATACGAACGCACCGCCGAGTATCAGAAATATCCGCCATTTTCGATGGTGCCAATAACCCCATGTCAGACTCCCTAGGGCGAGTCCCACCGCTACGGTGATCATCACCAATTCGACGGATTCACTCAGGAGAAATCCAAGGCCAATGAGCGGCAGGGCGATTATCAACAACGGGGTTGCCATACAGTGGAGGGCACAGGCAAACGAGATGCATGCCCCAACATTATCTACGAGTGAGTGATTCAAATGGCTTTTCAATTGTTTCCTCTAAACTCATGTGAAACTTATTCTCATTTTCGTCCTGCTTTGTCCATATTGCCAAACCCAAATCAACCATTGGATTTGGCAATTGAACAAAACAATCTACTAAACAAACGCCTGTTACGGTGTAACCGTTACGGGGATCATGAGCGCCGCCGTAAAATCAGCATGGTCACCGTGCAGAAGTTGGAATTTGATCGCTGTTTCTCCAGCTTTAAGCCCTACCACCTCAAACGTGAATTGCTCGGCGAGCTCCTCATCATGGTGTTCGTCCTCATGATCATGATCGTCTTCATGTTCCTCACCTTCGTGTTCGTGACGGTGGATTTCAATGATTGACGAATCAAACGCACTGAGAGCTAAGGCAAACACCTCTTCTTCGCCATGGTCATGATCATGGTCGTCTTCTTCTTCGGGGTTTTCAGGCAGAAATTCCTCTTCATCATGGTCAAGGAACGTGGCGAGCACATCCAGTTCCTCTCCGACTTTGAGGGTAATACTCCCCTCATGTTCCCCTTCAAATTGGCGGTAAATCTGATTTCCGTCAACCTTGAGGACAAAACCGTCGGCATCGGCATGGAATGGTTCGTCTTCATGGTCATGGTCATCCTCAATAATGGGATTATCGTCTTCGCCACAAGCGGCGAACAGTACAGCAAATGCGAGTAATAACAACGTGAATCTAAAAAAACAGGTAGACACAATTTCCTCCAGATATAGATAAATCTTGTTTCCCGGCATCATCACTTAGGCAAACTAACGCCACAGTCAACTCCGCAGGGAAAAGGCATAAATTGATTAAATAAAAAAACAGATATATGGGTTAAACTAGGAGATTAAACAGATCACACCGGTGGGGCACGACTATGGATATTACTGATGGGTGTCGTAGAAATATAAATAAAATCAACAGGAGAGTAGATTGAGACGTGGATATTGAGATTGGTAAATTCAAAGACGGGAAGCTCAATACCAAGATGATTGGCAGTATAGAAGCACGCAGAACAGTCAGATACACCAATGATACCGTGATCATGATCGTGATCATGAGTATGACTGACCAGGCTTATTGCCATCAGAATATAAAAAACCCCAATCGCAATTACCCAGCCGGCTGGGTTGGCGTCGATTTGAGTGTTCCGCAAGAACCTTACCTCATTTCAGACATGAGAATTGTGAAGATTAGAAACGCATTATGATAGCACCAGCAAATTATCTTTGTCAAATCTTTTTTCGCTCATGTTAAGAATTAGTGCAAAAGCATCAACTTACCTCAAAAACCGTAGGCGAGGCATCCCCGATAAATCGGGATTAAGAAACGGGTAACTACAATCGAAGTGCGTAAGTCCTGACTTTTTTAGCGAAGAGGGAAAGGTGCCTGTGATTTCAACAACATGAGTATTCAAAGTGTGCGCCGAAAAAGAGCTCGACGCGAGTTTCATCGCATCTCCGTCCGTCACTGACAATGCTACCATCCTGCGCCCGCTCACACATCTCTACCGCATCGAGAAAATCACCAAAACTTCTAAGAGTTGATTTAACATGAGGATAGGTGGTTCCATATCCGCTCGTCTTACAGCTTCAGGGTGCTCCTACAGGAAAACGGTTTCACGGCGACACCTTAACTTTCGTTCTTTTTTGGTGTTTCTACAGAAATTCTTGCCTGAAAGGCATTAACTGTCCCTCTCTCATTGGTCCACTGTCCGCTAGCACCCAATTTAAACATCTTGCCATAGTCGAAATGATGTGTGATTTGCCCTGTATCACCTGGTGAGATAAGCCACGCCCTGGCAAGAGTGCCTTTGGGCACTTTTTCTTTTGAGAGTTCGCTGTTGCCATCGAACAAAAAAAACGAACCTGCCCCCTGTCCCCTACCTACTTCAATATCAATCGTTAGTGTGCCGCCATCTTCAAACGCCCTTGCATCAATTACAACAACAGTGTAATCGTGATAGCCAATCATCGGTGTCCGAAAAATGTCCAATACCTTCTGCAAGGGTTGCTCATTATTGAGGATAACGTTCCCCAATCCCGGCTGTTTCCCTTCTAAGGATTCTACGAGAAACATAAAGTAACCCTCGGCGTACCGGAGGCCTCTACGCCTGCTTTCACCGTAGAGTTCATTAATGGGTTGACGACCCATCAGTTCAAGTTCAGGCGATATGACTAAACAATCCACGGGTGAGGCTTTCTTTGAGCCTGTCTTCCCTCCCCTAATAATTGCTTGTATCAATGGCTGTGTTGTGTCAAACACCTTGGATTCGCGCTCCCGTCTCATCGTAATAGGGGCTTGCAAGCCAGGAATACGCCCTAATTCGGCATTGGACACCCAAGTGTTGATGAAATTTTCGTTCAAGAATTCTATGTTTCGTTCGTCAGAGAGAGCAACTGCTCTCAGGCTTTTACCGCTCCCTCAGCATGATTCGTCAGCGAGCGGGCCGTCTACTGATACAGCATGAATCGGCTTCTGCTGTGCCCGTGCTATATCCAACGCCTTGTCCACCGGTACCCAGTTAATTCGCTGCCATTCGTAGAAACAGAGGATCAGTTTGTGCTCAGCTTCTTCTTGGGTAATGGTTTCCGCGAATTCCATGTCTTGCACGACACTTTGCGTCCCGGCACGTAGTTCCATTCGCGGGCAAAAGCCACTATCCGTAAAGAAACCAGAGTCGTCTTTGTCTCTCTTCCAGTTGACATCAAAGTTCAATGTGCCTTCAGGAACGTGCATCTTGTAGGAGACGACCCTTTCTTCAATTCGGTCAATAAGGAGATGCCCGGCAAACTGTGAAGGTGTGAACCAACCGTCCTTTAAAGTGAATTCTGCGTGGAGGCGAAACACGATGTCAGCAAATCTATCATTGTAAGCACGCAGACATGCCCACAATCCTTTGGAATCCCCCGCATCAATATGCATATTCAGATGCGGATCGGGGTGAAGTTGTTTCAGCAGTTCCAGAACACCATCTTGTTCTATCTGCCAGAGCTCGCCAACAGAAACAGGGGTGTGCGGTAGAAAAGCGAGAAAAATAGACGCAGCGTACTGCTTTTCTGGCTCGGCGGCTCGCAGATTCGCCAACGCGTCCCACTCCACATGGAAGTTGGATCCGGTATACTCAATCGGGGCGATGAAGCCTTTGACTGACACTTCTGAATCATCATCAAGATTGAGAGTGATTTTGTTTGGAAAAGTTTCCATCTTGCAATCCCTAAAGTAAGAAAGGATCTCTTTTTGTAGTGCAATCTGCATGGCGTTTTGAAAATCAATTCGGTTGAACCCGCCAAATTATACGACTTGACCCGCACATTGTCAATGTCAAGATATCCTGTTGGTTCGCTGCGATAATTGACCTCGTGCTTTCGTCTTTTGGTGTTAATCTGTCTTTTCCATTAACTCCCCTTGATAATTCTGAATCCGCAGTGAATATCCCAGCGCAAATGGATTGACTTTGACAAATGTTTAATTTCAATAATTGGGTGTGAAGGGTATAATTGAAGAAGGAGGCAATCTTGCCAATCTGCGGTATTGAATTCTCGAAGCCCAACTTCAGTCTGTTACAAGAAAGGATATAGAGCAAAATGTACAGATTCACCCTCGTTTTGATGATCGTTTCTATCATGGCTATTGCAAGTTTTTTAGTCCAAGCAGAGAGCAATGAAGGTGAAGCGGCAACCGAAAAATCTAGTATTCCCGGCTGGTTCCGCGTCGATACCGATAGTTTAGGAACGCATTTTCTAATCGGCGCAACCCATTCCGTCGGAGGAGTTTCGCTTGAGTCCAATATTTTTATTGACGACACCATCGGAGAGTTTGATCTCGGTGTTTCCATCCCCGCAGTTAAGGGCGACAGTTTAAGTATCATATTGCTGCCTATGCTTGGTCTGGGGTATGATTTCGCTGCGCCGGATGGTCCCCTGGCAGTCTATCCACATCTCTTTGTTTTTATACCTGCCGGAAAACTTTTCTTGAAATCGTGGACAATTGGAACTCTCTATTCCTTATTTGACGAGGGCGAAGACAACGAGGTATACACCCGCAATTATATAACCTATTCCCTCAACAAAACTCTCGCCATCGGTCCTCAGGTCGAGGCTGTATTCGCGGCGGGCGGTGTTGGGCTTGTCAGTTTCGTTGTCGGTCCTCGCATCAACATCGGCTACGGTGAAAATAACACCTTCGGCATACTTGTCGGGTATGACACCAAGAAAGCTGAAGAGCAAACGGGCTTAACCGGAAGATTGAGCTTCACCCGCAGGTGGTAGCAAACATATTAACGAGCGGTGAATCATCTGTCCTCGTCCGTCACTAAACCCCGTAGGCGAGGCATCCCCGATAAGATTGGGACTTCGCTACGCTCAACTTGCCTCGCCCACAGAGGCTCCTCTCTTATTGAAACAGTCCATAAGTGGTAAAGCTGCCATCGGCGTATTGTGTAATGCCTTGCTATCTTGAGTTATTTACCCATTGTACATCCTCACGCATACCATCTCAAGTATCTTTTCGGTTCTACGAATTAAAAAAATCTGAAGTCTTTTGCAGAAAGGGGGTTTTAATGGGCGAATAACGATAAGGAGGAAAGAGGAAAACAGCTGTGAAAAATAATTTCGATTTTTGTGTCGTCTGGACGGTGATCATCATACTTTTAGCGGCTCAATTTCCACGCAAGGGACAAGCTGCCAACGAGGCAGATCCGCATCACCGAACCGCAAGTGCTATCCGCATTAACGGTGCACCCCCACAGTTAGATGGTGTTTTGGACGACGAGATATGGGAAAGCGCACCTCTTCACGAAGACTTTTACCAGCGCGATCCCGATGAGGGAAAACCCGCAACGGAACGTACCACGCTCCAAATCGCCTACGATGACGAAGCGGTCTATTTTGGGGTGATGTGCTACGATAGCGAACCCGATAAAATTGTCTCGCGGTTGGTTAGGCGAGATGCCGATATTGAATCGGATAAAGTCACCGTCAGTCTTGCCCCGCATCCCAACCGGCAGCGCGGGTTTTGGTTTGCCGTTTATTCTTCGGGGTCTGTCACCGATGGCACGGTTACTGATGAATATAGTCCGCCGTTTGATGATACATGGGACGGTGTGTGGGCCGTGAAGGTCCGGATCCACGAGAATGGTTGGGCAGCAGAATATAAAATCCCGTTTCATATCTTGCGCTTTTCCCCAAAAGATGAATACACGTGGGGGCTACAGGTCGAGCGATACACCAGTCGAAAAAAAGAACAGGACCACTGGCGTCTGGTCAAACGCAATGCGCCTAGCTGGGTGTCTCGTTTTGGAGATCTCACGGGCATCAAGTACATCCGCCCCTCCCGTCATCTTGAGATAGTCCCTTATGCGATGGGACGCACTAGGTTTAATGATGGCACCGACTTGTGGGGTGGTGGTGGCACCGATGTGCGATATGGGATTACCTCCGGCATTACACTCGACGCAACGATTAATCCTGATTTTGGACAGGTGGAAGCCGATCCGGCGACGCTAAATCTCTCGGCTTATGAGGAATTTTTTCAGGAACGTCGTTCCTTCTTTGTCAAGGATGCGGCCGCTTTTGAAAACGCCGATTACTCATTCTTTTACTCACGTCGAATCGGGCGAAGCCCCGGGCATTTCGGGGTGCCCGACGATGCCATTGAACTAAGTCGGCCGGAAGCCACAACGATTCTCGGTGCCGGTAAAATTGTGGGTAGAACGGAAGCCGGGACCTCTTTTGGCATCATGGAGGCAATCACTGCCCCTGAATACGCCCAGATTGAACAGGTTGTCAATGGTAAGAAAGTCCAACGTGAGTACCTCATCGAACCGTTAACCAATTATTTTGTCGGCCGAGTTAAGCAGAGCGTTCTAAAAGGGAACTCAACCGTTGGGCTAATAACAACCGCCGTGAATCGAAGGGATTCTAACTCCGCCTATGTCGGTGGAATTGATTGGGATTTGAGATTTGCCAGCGATCAGTATCAGATAACCGGCACCGTCGCGGGAAGTCGCACTGGGGAACTGGATGCACGCAAATCGGGATATCTTGCACTCATTGAGTTTGATAAACGAGGCGGGTGGTTGATAGGTGAGACCTATTTGCAGGCGTTGTCACCTGACTTCGAGATGAACGACCTCGGTTTTCGCTGGCGTGCTGATATGATACAATGGAGTTATTACCTTACCGCGAACAAAGAGCAGCCATTTAGCATCTTCAGACGAGCCACTCTTGTTTCCTTTACCCAACTCACCTGGAACTACGACAGTGTCAATATCGGTCGCTACTTTAATATATCGACACGTGGTCAATTTAAGAATTATTGGGAGTATACACTGGGAGTTCTCCGCAGCTTTGAATCCTTTAATGATGATGACGTCCGACGTGGCGGAGTTCTGATTAAGAATCCTGCAAGTTGGGGGATCCTTACACAGCTCGCGACTGATAGTCGGAAGAGGATTCAGCTGCAATTGAATCCTTATTGGTGGAATCCTGTTTTTTTCTGGGATGACAGGCAGACTTATGGCTATGATGTAAGCCTCCGGCTACGCATCCGCGTCGCCTCGAATATTGAAGTAACCCTTGGACCTTCATATAGAGTTGGCACACAGGATGCACAGTGGGTGGATCTGGTCGAAGAGAATATCAACGGACATGTCCAGCAACACTATGTCTATGGGGAGTTAGAAACTCAAACGCTTGACTTCACCACGCGTACGGATATCAGTTTTACCCCGACCCTGAGTTTGCAGCTCTACGTGCAACCCTTCGTAACGATCGGCGACTATACCAACTTCAAGGAACTCGTAGAACCGAAGTCATATCAGTTCAGGCCCTATCCGCTGGACGAGAACCGGGATTTCCATCGGCGGTCGTTGCGGGGCAACGCCGTTCTCCGCTGGGAGTTCCGCCCCGGCAGCACACTGTTCTTGGTTTGGTCGCAATCACGCGATGTTGATCTAACGCGTGTAGGAGAGGCAGACCTCGAATTTCGTCCCTTACATCGCTTAGGTAGTAGCTTCACCGATGCCGGGTCGAATATCTTCCTCATAAAATGTCGTTATTGGTTTGGACTGTAGTGTGCCAAACCTTTCAGCGTTAGAGTTTGGTCAGAGCCTTCAAATGGGCAGTAAAAAAATCTGAAGTATCTTCCGCAAAGGGGATTCAATAGTCAAACAACTACGCAAAGGAGAAAAAACAACTGTGAAATTTGTTTTCGACTATTGGGGCGTCTGGGCGTTTCTGACCATCTTTTTAGCGGTTCAATCCCCAGGCGACACACAGGCTGCAGACGAGGCAGACCCGCATCACCGAACCGCGACCGCCATCCGAATTAACGGCGTACCACCGCAGTTAGATGGCGTTTTGGACGACGAGATATGGGAAAGCGCACCTCTTCACGAAGACTTTTACCAGCGCGATCCCGATGAGGGAAGACCCGCAACGGAACGTACCACGGTCCAAATCGCCTACGATGACGAAGCGGTCTATTTTGGGGTGATGTGCTACGATAGCGAACCTGATAAAATTGTCTCCCGACTCGTCAGACGAGACCATGAGGTCGAATCGGATAAAGTCACGATTAGTCTTGACCCACACTATAGTCGCCAGAGTGCATTCTGGTTTACCGTTTATCCTTCTGGGTCCGTGACTGATGGGATCAGGCCCGAAACCGGCTGGTGGGACAGCACGTGGGATGGCGTATGGGAAGTGAAAACCGGGATTCACGACGATGGCTGGGCAGCAGAATATAAAATCCCATTCCACATACTGCGCTTCTCGCCAAAAGATGAATACACGTGGGGACTACAGGTCGAACGACACATCAGTCGTAAAAAAGAACAGGATCACTGGCGTCTCATCAAGCGCGATGAACCCGGTTGGGCAGCCCGGTTTGGAGATCTCGCCGGCATTAAAAATATCCATCCGTCCCATCATCTGGAAATTGTGCCCTATGTGATGGGGCGCACACATTTCAGCGATAATGATGAAACTGACTTGTGGGGCAACGTTGGCACCGATGTTCAATATGGGATCAGCTCTGGGATTTCACTCGATGCCACGATTAATCCCGACTTCGGACAGGTTGAGGCGGACCCGGCCAGCTTAAATCTTTCAGCTTACGAGGAGTATTTTAATGAGCGTCGCCCCTTCTTTGTGAAGGGGGCAAGGATCTTTGGCAACTTGGACTATAGCTTCCTTTACTCACGACGAATTGGGCGGCGACCGGGGCATTTTGAACTGCCCAAAGGTGCCACCGAACTGAGCCGTCCGGAATCAACTACAATTCTCGGTGCAAGCAAAATTGTAGGCAAAACCCAAGGCAGCACCCACTTCGGTATTATGGAGGCGATCACCGCGCCGGAGTACGCACAAATTGAAGAAAAGGTCAACGGGGAAAAGATCGAACGAGAGTTCCTCGTGGAACCGCTAACCAACTATTTTGTTGGTCGAGTCAATCAGGACGTGCTGAAAGGAAACTCGGTTATTGGACTGATAATGACCGCTGTAAATCGAAAAGATTCTAACTCCGCTTATGTCGGTGGCTTGGACTGGGATGTGAAGTTTGCGGAAGAGAAATTTCAATTTACCGGTACATTCGCCGCAAGTCACGCAGGAAAACAGGAGGGGCGCCGGTCAGGATATCTTGCACACGTTGAGTTAGACAAACACGGTGGCTGGTTAAGAGGGGAAACCAATTTTAGGATGCTCTCGCCGGATTTAGAGATAAACGATCTGGGATTCCTTCGGCGCGCCAACATGATGGAGTGGAATTACGACCTCACTGTGCGGAAAGAGAAGCCGTTCAGCATTTTCCGTGAAGCTACCTTAGGACTATTTGGCTGGCAGTCTTGGAATTATGACCGCGTCCACATCAGCGGTTATGTCGAGTTATGGACAAACGCACGTTTCAAAAACTATTGGGGTTACGATCTTTGGGTGGGACGCATTCTAGAAACTTTTAGTGACAACGATGTTAGACGTGGTGGGACACTAATTAAGCAGCCCGCAGGTTGGTGGATTTATACCGGACTCTCGACCGATGACCGCAAAATGGTTCAGCTCCAATTGAACCCTGTTTTCGCTTGGAACGATGATAGGCATTCGTATGACTATAATGTGGACCTATCCTTACGTATTCGTCCCGCATCCAACATTGAGTTAAGTATTGGTCCAAGCTATACCTATCAGGTGAAGGATGCCCAATGGGTCGATCTGATTGAAAAGGAGATCAACGGGGAAACTCTAAGACACTATGTCTATGGAGAATTGATAAGCCGCACGCTTGACTTCACCACCCGGGCGAACATTAGCTTTACACCGACGTTGAGCCTCCAGTTTTATGTGCAACCCTTCATCACCATCGGGGACTACACCAATTTCAAGGAGTTAGTCGAACCGAAATCCTATCAGTTCAAGCCGTATCCACTAAGCGAAAACCGTGATTTCCACCTACGGTCATTGCGAGGCAACACCGTGCTTCGGTGGGAGTTCCGCCCCGGAAGCACGCTGTTCCTAGTTTGGTCCCAATCACGCGAAGCAGATCTAACACATGTGGGAGAAGCGGACCTCGACTTTCGTCCGCTCCATCGGTTAAGAACCAGTTTTACCGATGCCGGGTCGAATATTTTCCTTGTGAAATGTCGATATTGGTTTGCGATGTAGCGCGTCAAGCCTATTCCACGAGCGCGTAGGTCGGGCATCTCGCCCGACCTGTAAGCCTAGTTACCAATCAGAGGTTCAACCAGTCACTCGCTGGTAAACACAAAATCCACTGTCTTAGTTTCCCCCGCTTCCAGCGTAATTTTCTGCCTATGTTGTCCTAGCTTGCTATGCCATGCTTCAATGTTGTAAGTACGAGGCGCGAGTCCCTGAATCTTGAAGGTCCCCTTCTCGCCGGTAACCGCAAAGAACGGGTGCGACAGAACGTGAGCGTAAGCTACCATCCAGTGATGAACATCGCACCGGAGCGGAATCCCAATTTCAGCTTCCTCAAATTGGTGCGTGTATTTCATACCTTTAGTGGGTTGAGAGATATTAAAGGGCGTCTGTTTCTTGGATTCAGTTCGGACATTGTGAAGCGCCGGATCGCTATTCAGGAACTCCATCGGTTGACCGACCATCACCGCGGCAACATGTGGAATGAAGATACAACCTACCTGATCCACCACTACAGGTTCACTTGATGCTTTGTAGTCGCCTCTCGGTTTCCCTCGCACATAAACAAGTGTATCTTTGAGGGTATTATTCTCGTTGATGACGACATCCTCGTAATGGACTTTGCCATCGTGTAGCCGTTTACAGTCCAAATTCGCACCGAAGTTAATCGCACGCCGAAAAGGCGCATCCCCTTCAAATTTCACCGTCCCAATGATGGTAGCCGTCTCCGGCGTTGCTTCGGTTTGAGATACAGAAGGGTCAACTTTTGCCTCTTCCGTTGTCCAACCCAACCGGGCGACTGCCAACGTGACCAGAACCGAGGTTAGTACCAATCCGCTGTATAAGATTCGTTTGAGTAACATTAACTATGCTCCTTTCATTTATGGTTGCAAAAGTGGATAAAGTTGGTCAAATTGCACTATTCGACCATTTATCTTCGCTGCTAGGGCTGTAGCTTGTTCTGCTGTTGAAAGAACAGCAATTCCATAGCCCATCGGAGTCAATAGCTCCGAACTATGTACCAAAAACGCTTGTCTTACATCCAACCAGTTGGTCTCTTCATAGTCATAGCCCCAAAGCTGGGCTACCGTTTCGTCTTGTTCTTTAGGGTAAAGTATCGCGCAACCCAAATCATCGAACTTCCGCAACGCACCGGAATCGGTGCGATATGCGGCGGCAAACCGCTTTTCACTGATAATCATGCGGCAACGGTCACAAGTCTCTTCGCCGTATCGGATGCGGGGCAGACCGCTATCTTGCGACCCACAGCTGATCATGACCGATCCAATGACTAAGGCAATTACCTTGATATCTAAAAAAATCGTTTTCTTGCCTTTCATCGGTCTTTGTTTCACTGCACACCTCTTCGTGGGAATATGTAGATTGCGATGCCGAGCGGGATAAGCAGCCAGAAAACAAGGAATATCATCAGCACGGGTAACAACAAAGCTCCCATCACATCTGCAGCATAGCGTCCCGCAGCACCGAGTAGCTCTAAGTTCCCCTGTATCATCTGCATAGCCGCTAACTTGAAGACCTGTGCCGGGTTCAAGAGAACAGCCGCAAGCAGTATCTCCGGTGATAGCTTTAACACAATAGCTGTCCCAATGAGCCCCAAATCGCTGAGAAATACGATTGACAACCAGAGGATTAAGGCGAGGCTGAGTGCTGTTGCGCTTTTCGATGTTAGGACAGATACGCAGAATCCAATGCTGAGGTGAACAAGACCGAGCAGCAAAGTCAACCCGACCAGCATCAGGTAGTCCTCTAATTGGGCGAAACCGCCTTGCCACGCAATTACAAATCCGCTCAATCCGAACCCGAAAAGGATGGCCGCAGCGAGTGCTGCCGCTGTGCCGAAAAATTTGCCCAGTAATACTTCCGTTGGCGTTACCGGTTGCGCTAGAATCGGAAGGAGACTCCCTCGTTCCCGCTCACCCGATATACTGATAGCTCCGAGCAGCAAACCCATCAGCGGCGCAATCAGTACAACAAGATTGATAAGACTAGCAACTGTGCGTCCAAACCCCGCTACACCGAAAGTGCCCAAGCCCGAAAATCCAAGGACACTTAAACCGAGTGCTAGCCCGGTAAATACAACCGTAAACAACAAAAACCATCGGTTGCGTCGGGAATCTTGTATCTCTTTGCCCATTACAACGGAGATGTTAGAAATTGCAGTGACTATAATTCACTCCTTATCTTGACTATCGGTTAATTCAAAGTCGTGGATCGGGATGGCGGATTTTGCCAATATGCCGAACGGCTCAACTTTTCTGTCGTGTGGTGCCTGTACCGAGATTTTCAGGCCGTTGCATTTTGTGGAAAAACCCTCTTGTTCAAGCAGATTTGCTGCTGCTTCATGGAACGGTTCGGGGATCGATAGATGCAGCACTACATCGCGTGAAAGATATCCGTCAAGATGTGTTGGTGGACCTTCAGCAACCTTCTTCCCTCTGTCCATGACAATCACACGGTCTGCCAGCGTGAAAATTTCATCAAGTCTATGGGAGCAGAAGATTAAGGTCTTGCCCGCTGCCTTAAGTTGTTTAAGTACCTCCCAGAATTCGTGGCGAGTGTGGACATCCAGATTGCTCGTCGGTTCGTCTAGTAGCAGAATGGGCGGATCGGAAAGCAGTGCTATCGCCAATGCCAGGCGTTGCTTCATTCCGCCAGAAAGATCGCCAACCCGCTTTTCTGCGATTTCAGCTAAGTTCCATTCTTCCATTAAGACCGCTGCCCGGTCAGTCGCAACATGCCGAAGACGGGCATAGAATGAAACCGTTTCCTGCACCGTTAGGTCACTGTGAAGACGTACTTCCTGTGGAACATAACCGATCTGTTGCCGAACCATTTTACCTTCGGTACGTGCCGAATTCCCGCCGACTGTCACCGTTCCATCGAAAGACAGTATCCCCAACACGCAGCGTAGAGCTGTTGTTTTACCGGCGCCATTTGGTCCCCACAGCGCCACCGTTTCCCCGGCGGAGACGTCGAAATCCAGTTGGTCTACCGCCGCTAGTTTACCGAAACGTTTGGTTAAGTTGCGGACGAACATCGATCCAGCTGATTCCCCCTCATACTGTTTATCTTGTGTATCGCTGCTTGTGCCTTGTGTACTATAGGATGCGTGAGATGCAGAGGGGGGAACTTGGAACTTAAGGAGATTTAACAGTTTCTTTAAGTATCCAGAAACGAACAGAGCCGACAAGAACAGCGCGGAAGTTCCCAACAGCCATGTTGATGAAAGCTGACCTTTTGGTGGCACCAGATTGGGCACCACCGGCTGCATGCGCGGGGCATCATCTACCAGTTTAGGCTGCGGCGTAAAAACAGGGAAAAGCCGAGACGCAAAATCAAGCGCCTGCACCGATGGGCTATAGGTGAAGATTCGTAACGCCCGATGCTGCTCGGTTAGCTTCTCAAATAGATGCACGGATCGATACGGCATGTCCCCGATGCCATCTCCATCTGCATCATAGCCGTTGTAATCACTCCAGTAATTGTCCTTCCATTGGTTGCTGCCAAGTCGGCCTTGTCCCTCAATAGCTACCTGTTCGCCGTTATCGACAAAACTATTCTTAGCAAAAGTGTTCTTCCGAGCGGAAGGGAGTGCAAGTATTCCGTAATCGTTAAAAGCAATCAGATTATTGCGAAAAGTGTTCGTCGAATTGTCCATGAACATGCCCGCCCGATTATCCGCAACAAAATTATCGGCGATAAGTCCATCGTACATATCCTTCTGGCCAATTCCGTAACCGCTAGCACCACGATTAGCTATCACCCAATTTTTTTGAAGTTGCAAACGATAACTATACATCAAATAGACGCCGACTGAGTTGCCAATCAGACGATTATCTTCAATCATTGCATCGTCGCAATACATGAAGTGAATACCGTAACGTCCGTTACGAACTTCATTCCTACGCACCGCGATCTTTTTTGAATACCAGATGACGACATCGCGGCCATCAAACACACGGTTATCTTCAACCAGCGCACCACTGCTATACCACACCCGAATCAAATCGCCCCGGCGTCCTACATCAAGGTTCTTTCCATGGAAGATGTTGTCACGAACGATGCTATCCGGAGAATTTCGTATTTGTACCCCAAATAAGGCATCCTCAAATCGGTTCTCCTCAACAATGACCCCTTTCGCCTTTTTGGCCATGATACCGGCATCGCCTTCCGAGAGCCGGTCGCCGGTGTTCCGAATTGTGAATCCGCGGACAACAACCGACGGTGCCATGATTGTGATGACACTATTAACTCCTCCCCCGTCAATCACGGCTCCATCTTCTCCGATGAGAATCAGCGATTTATCGACGACAAATCGCTCATGATGGACCCCACCTTTTACGACAATGGTATCGCCTTGTGCAGCACGTTTTACCGTATCGCCAATACTAGCATTTTCGTCAACGGTTAGCGTTGCGGCGTCCAACGTTGTTACACCCGAACATAAAGATAGGAGCAGCACGACCCCCATTACTGTTTTCTTAAGGTGAAAGACTCGGTATTTTTTCAGCAGAAGTGCACAGATAGCTAGCAGCGAAGTGAGAATGGTGAGGTAAAAACCGAGCTGAAAAGTGGAGGTAGTAGTGACCGATTTGACTGTTTCTGTGCCAACGACGGGAGGGGTAAAGGGCTCGATGTCTGGATAGAGGGCGACTTCGGGATCAAGGTTGAGACCACTATCACGTAGCCACCAATAAAGTGCACCGACAAAGACAATTGGGAAAATTAGGACGGGCAATGCAAGCCAAGATGACCATTTTCGCGGGACAAAGACGGACATCAGCAAACATAACGCCATAGCGGCTATAGACGGTACGGCAATCTTCCGTTCAAAGCTTCCCGCCGATTCGATGTCCCGCATTCCAATATCCCGGTTCAACTTGTTTACTTCTCGGATATTTCCTTCTATACGGTCTGGTCGAATCTGAAGTATAGCACCTTTGGGGAATTTTCGTGCCTCAAAATCTACCCGCCAGTAAGGGAAGAGCAGTGAAATAAGCAACAACACCGAGGCATCGATCATTAACGCTTTGACCAACCATTCCGGCTTCTTCAGATAGAATGCCGCCCTTGATAATACCGCCGCAAGCAGCGCAAAGTAGAATCCAATCTTAAAAAAGGCATGTGCGTTGAACTGTGCGATCCGCCCTTCGCCGAAAATGGGTGGTATAAAAGGTTTTATCGATTGATTCAGCGGCGCTTTGGGATCAAGATTGAGACCGCTATCCGCCAACCACCAATACAGTTCTCCCAGAAAAATAATCGGGAATACCAAGCCGGGAAGTGTCAACCATATTGACCATCGGCGGGGGACCACTCCCGCAATCAGCAGACATAGCCCCGCAATGATAATTGCCGGGACAGCAATTGTTCGTTCCAATTTCCCCGCTGATTCCAGCTCTCGCATCCCGATATAATGGTTCAGTTCATCAATTTCTTTGATATCTCCATCAAGGCGGTAGGGACGAAGCTCGAGCGTTAATCCTTTTGGATAAATTCCCGCTTGAAGGTCTACTCGCCAGTAGGGAAACAGCAGCGAAACGAGCAGCAGGATACCTGCGACAACTAGCAACGCACTTACCAACCACTCGCGTCGGGTGTGCTCAATTTTTAAGAATTGGTTCATTAGCTCGTTTTCTTTTTCTATTACAAAGACGCAGAGAAAAAAGTGGAAGACTGGAAAGATGGAAGGATAAGGGTTCCCCCCAATCTTCCATGCTTCCAATCTTCCCTCCATCTGCTCTGTGCCCCTCGATAAGATCGGGATTCAAAGCAACCTACGTCTCTGTAGTTGGTTTTCACGTTTCATTCTTACGGTTTGACAAGAAAATATCCGACCATCTCTAGGTGCAGTGCCGAACAGAACTCGGTGCAGTAGAAGGAGAATACCCCCTCCTTATCTGCTATGAAATCAAGCGTAACCGTTTCCCCAGCCTCAATGCTTGAGGTAATATTATAGCCGGGCAGGGCAAAACCGTGCGTCGCATCGTAGGTCCGCTCAAGATTGGTAAGATTCAAGATCACCCGATCACCCTTGTTGACCTCCACAATTTCAGGCTCGTAGTGGCTGCGAATGGCGGTCATGTTTACCTCCACCCTGTTTCCATTCCGCGTAATTGAACCTTTGAGTGATGCTTTCGGATGCTTCTGTTGTTTGATGGTATCCCAGCCAACCTCAGGATAGACCTCCCATGCATTCAATTTATCCGCTTTGATAATCTGTGCATAGTGAGGTTCACCAATTCCGAGCGGCATGTCGTAGAGCAAACCCATGCCATC
>JAJEAL010000025.1 GCA_022822785.1 Candidatus Poribacteria bacterium | reverse complement strand
AAATGTCAACACGCCCTAGCAACTTGCGTTATCTTTAGGGTCCGGAAGTGTAGCGAAAAACAGATTTTCACAGTTAGACCTAACTTTACTGTAACCGTAAAAAACGCAACGCCACAAGAGAAAGGATTTACAGTATGCAACAGATCGAGAAAATCATAATTGGCTTTGCTGATGTTGCTTGGGGACCGTGGCTATTGGTCTTACTCATAGGCGGCGGCGCCTTTTTTCTTTGCTATTCCCGGTTTCTGCCGTTCCGATTTTTCAAGCATGCCGTAAACATATTGCGCGGCAAATACGACGATCCGAACGATCCTGGAGATATCTCCCACTTCGCAGCTCTATCTAGTGCCCTAGCAGCGACCATAGGCGTAGGGAATATAGCCGGGGTGGCAGTGGCTGTAAAGGTGGGCGGACCGGGAGCAATCTTCTGGATGTGGCTCAGTGCCGTCGTTGGAATGGCAACAAAATTCTTCACCTGTAGCCTCGCTGTCATGTATCGAGGGACGGATAGTCGGGGGGCGACACAGGGCGGACCGATGTATACGATCGTGGAGGGGCTCGGGCGAAAATGGAAACCGTTAGCGGCTTTCTTCTGCGTCGCGGCCCTGATAGGGGCGTTGCCCGCATTCCAGGTGAATCAACTCGTTCAGATTCTCCGTGATGTAATCTTTGTCCCAAACGGCTGGGTCGGCGAGTCTCATTTTACCTTTGATCTGATAGCAGGCATCGTTATCGCCGGATCGGTTGCGCTTATCATTTTTGGTGGAATCATCCGGATTGGTACGGTTGCCTCAAGGTTGGTGCCGGGGATGTTGATTCTTTATATGGCAGCTGCTGTATGGATTCTTGCTATGAATTACGCCAATATACCGAAGAGTCTCTGGCTGATTATCACAGATGCTTTTTCTGGACAGGCTGTCGCCGGTGGCGCAATCGGTGCGGTTATCATGACGGGTATCCGTCGGGCTGCCTATTCCAACGAGGCGGGTATTGGAACGGCAGCGTTGGCGCATGGTGCTGCCAAGACCACCGAGCCGGTTCGAGAAGGGCTCATCGCTATGCTCGGTCCCGCGATTGACACCCTCATCGTCTGCACGATCACAGCACTCATTATCCTCACCACGGGGGTATGGGAGAGCGCCGAAGCCAACGGCATCACCCTTACCGTAATGGCTTTTAATAAGGCGATGCCTGGCATTGGACCGTATCTGCTCACCCTTTGTGTGCTCTGCTTCAGTACGAGCACCATGTTTGCCTACTCCTATTACGGTGCAAAATGTATGGGATTTTTAATCGGTGCTGAACGACAACATATTTACAACTATTTCTATGTCGCATTGATGGTGGTGGCTGCTGTGGTCTCTTTGGACGCCGCAATCGGTCTCATCGATGGTGCTTTCGCCCTCATGGCAATTCCAACAATGATTTCCACACTTCTACTCGCACCAAGGGTAATGCGGGCGACACGGACATATTTCACGGAGTACCGGGATATCATCAAATCGTAGCGGTTTCCAGTGAGTTGAAAGGATATCACTTGAATCGCTGCAGCCGATAAAAGCTACATCAAAAGCGAGAAGCTAGCTGAGTGTGATACGCTTGGCAGTTCCTCGCTTTTTTTTTTGTTTTTTGTATCGATTGTTAAAGAATAGACGTTTTATCCCAAGTGCAATTATACTTAATAGAGGGTAGATCGCTTAACAGGTAATCAGTCATCAACAAATTCAGTAAATGGGGTATCACGGTATGCAGATTAAGAGAACTTTCGTAAATACGATGTTGAGCGTACTCGCTTTTATGGCCTTCAGTGTTTCGCTCGTCCAGGCAGAATCGGGTATCAAAAATCGACAGATCTTCGTTGGAACAAGTGCCCGTGCGCTAGGGATGGGTGGTGCCTTCACCGCGGGCCCTGCCTCTAGTAACAGTCTGTTCTGGAATCCTTCATCGCTTGGGTCACTTAAGGCAACAGAGCTCTCCCTTGTAGGCCTCCCTTTTCCCGATGCAGCTGCTGATCGAGAGGGGGCCTTCTCGCTAGCGCTAAATCCGCAGCAGCTAGGAATCGCTTCAAAGAATGTCGGCAATTTTTCCGTCTCCTCTTGGTTTGATGGTTGGGGGAGCGACGCTGAAAAGAACCGAATGGTGCTTGTGGGGTATGGGACTGTCTTGGGAAGAAGTGTTGCTGCTGGTGCAAATCTTCGCCACTACCGTCACAGAAGTTCTATCAGCCAGCGATATGGCTGGAGCTTCGATCTCGGCATTCGTTTTGTTCGTGAACTGAAGGGGCCTGGTGAGAAGATTGCTATTGGATTGACTCTCGAAGATCTCGCTGGACGTATCTGGCGAAATGGTGAGCCTACAGCGCGCATACCCACGGTAACCCGACTGGGCGCATCGCACACTTTCAATCAATATACGACCTTATCTGCGGATCTTGTCATGCACAATGATGTAAATATTGTGTTTGTAGAGCGGCTGCGTACACACGTAGGGATTGAGCGTTGGCTGTTCAAGAATGGGTTGGGACTGCGGCTCGGATACACAGCAGTGCCTAGCCAATTTACACAGGGCGAATGGTCAACGGGTTTAAGCATTCAGAGTCCATCTGGCCAACTTGATTATGCCTATGTAAGGGGTGATCAGTTGAATGGCGCGATGCACTGGATCTCCACCACCTTGCGCTGGGGAGAAAAGAATATCGCGATTCCTATTCCGCAGGCTCCAGTTGTTAAAGCGCCGCCCCCGGCGCCGCCTAAACCAGCACCAATTGTCATGCCTGAGCCGTTTTCTTATGTCCTCCACATTTCAGAGGAGGCAATCTCCCCTAACGGTGACGGGGTGCAAGATCAAACCGTGTTCGATTTTGAGGTGCCCAAAGGTCAAGCGTGGGAACTGGAGATTCGGGACAGTAATAGTCAAAGTGAATCGGGCAAGATTTTCCAACGTTACACAGGCACCGGTTTACCATCGACTAAAATCGTTTGGGAAGGGGAGGATGACGCAGGTACCCAGGTGAAGGACGGTATTTACCTTGTGCGCTGGTTTACTACCGATCAGGTTGGCAGCCGTCAGCTGCAGGCAGAAAAGATGATTACTGTGGATACTACACCCGCTTCACTTGAAATATCCGCGGAACCGCCTATTCTTGGGATGTCCAATGGTGAGGAGACTGTTCTCCAAATCGCAAAGCTACATCTTCAAGTCTCAGATCTGAATACAATCGCCCGTTGGGAGCTGGAGTTTTTCGACAGCGATGAGAAACGGGTTCATCACATCGATGCAGAAGGGGCACCATCTGATAGCGTCATTTGGAACAACTGGCAACAGTTGGTTGATGGTCAAGAGCCGCTTTTCCGTTGTGTGCTGACAGTTCACGATATCGCTGGCAATCGTAGTACCGACGAAACATCGTTCTCAGTCGTTAGGGTTGAGGAAGAGAGTCCTGATGCGAGTCAGGGGGAGGTGGTCGCAGAACCGAGTGAAGAAAAACAGGAGACCTTCAGCCCGGAGCCGAGGTACACTCTGATGGTCGGCTCGTTCCAGAATCGCAAGAATGCCGAATCGCTTGTTGAAGCGCTGGAGGCGTTGGAATTGGGTGCGAAAACCCATCTCACCGAAGTCATAGTCCGATCACGACGCTGGTATCGTGTCACGATGGGCGGATTTCACAACAGAGAGGATGCCGATGAGCTCATTAGCCAAGTGGTAAAGCTGGGGATAGAACCGCTTCTGATTACTAGCATGAATTAAACGCTTCTACAGATAAGCGCTATGACACCTGTCCTACGACTAATGGCCTGCGTCTGATCTTGGACGCCTCCCCTTCCGGCGCCTATCAATCCGACTTACAACAATAAGGCATACCAATAACCCGGCAGTCAAGGGCAGCCCCCACTGTTTCATCAGGTCATAAATCCGTTCCCGTTTCACATAACTGAGATTTGTGTGTGCCTCGTTATAGCTCGCGTCCAAAGTGAGTGCAGTTTCAAAGTAGGCTTTCGCTTTGCTGTACTCCCGTTTTCTGAAGTGGATGACGCCTAAATTATTGTGAGCTTCTGCATTGTCGGGTGCAACAGCGATTAATCTTTGGTAAGTACCAATCGCTCCCTCCATATCTCCCATTGCTCCTTGTTCCCAACCGACCCGCATCAAGGTTTCGCCGAGATTCTGGCGTGCCGGTTGACACAGTGGATCGTA
Organism: Candidatus Poribacteria bacterium; assembly: GCA_022822785.1. GTDB lineage: Bacteria > Poribacteria > WGA-4E > WGA-4E > PCPOR2b > PCPOR2b. The sequence continues at coordinate 3,788 of JAJEAL010000025.1, read as the reverse complement.
TTCCAATGCTTGTTGATAGCATATCAACGCCTGCTCCCACTCTTTGTTGCGGGCGTACTGTGATCCCCAGTTGTTTAATGTTGCCCCCATTCCAACCTTCACGGCGGTATATTCGGGGTTAATCTGCATGACCCGCTGATAGATGTCCAAGGCTTTCTGGTATTTCCCCGCGGCGGCATGAGTTGCAGCGAGGTCGGAAAGCAGGATTTCAGAAAATGGGAATCGCTTTAACCCGCGCTCAAAACAGTTGAAAGCGTCTGAAAACTGATCTCGCTCCAGATAGTGGATGCCCCACCGATGGTATGCTGCGAGCAGATTTTGGTTTAGGGTTGGAGAATGGGGGTCGAAGGTAAGTGCACGTTGGAGTGAGTTGACCGCTTGATCAAACTCTCCCTGTAGCAGCCACAGTGTTCCTAGCGCACCAAATACCTCGGCTGACGGTGCTGTTGCCAATGCCTGTTTGTAGTGTTCGATTGCTTGGTCGTATATCCCTTTCTGCTGGAAGATTTGGGCGATCTGTACCGATGAAACGCCAAGCTGGGGGTCGATTTTAAGGGCACGCTGGAAGGCGTCAATCGCGAGCTGGTAATCGCCTAAATCTGCGTAGACCATGCCGATGAGGTAGTGGTTTCTTGCTGTTGTGGGCTCCTCCTCAATGGCAGCGTGTAGAATCCTGAGGGCGTGTTCATGAAACGGAGAATCAATAGGCGTTTCATTCACCTTTGCCCATGTTGCGCTGTCTCGCGTTGTGGGTGTTTGCGCGGTTGCAGCGAAATACATCACGTCTTTCGGATCATCGCTGTGGCCCCACAGGCCGATGGCATGTCCAATCTCGTGCAGCAAGGCGGCTTTAACCATATCAGGTGAACGGGATTTTAACGATATTCGGTCCCTCAGAGCAATCTCGATTTCTACATGAAACCCTTCATTGTCTCGGATTAGCATTGCTTCGCCGATGTATTCATCATATCGTTGTCTATCCTGCTGATATGCCCACTTTATCCGGATATCCGCAGCTGTGACATCCGGTGTCAATTCAAACTGCAGCTTCCCTCGAGTCGCATTCTCCCATAGTGACAACGCCTGTCCCAATGCTTCCTCGTAACTTTTTGCTTCAAATGGAATGGTATCTGCGTAGACCGTAATACGGTCACGCTCAAACCGCGTTAACCGACCGTTGGAAGCAGCGGTTATATTATCGAAATAGTTATCCGCGCAAACGCCTTCCACAGCGAGATAACATAACAGCAGACCAATCCATCCGAAAAGGTGCGACAGTCCGTTAATTGGTAACGAGTGGGCGCTGGAATTTCTACCTACTCTTCTCTTTTCTCTCACCTGTTAGTTTCCTCTTTTCCCAAATATCCTATGCCCCAAATATTACCGCTTAAATCATTTGCTGTCAATTCTCTTTTGTCACAAGGTGCGTTTATGTCTATGACGAATAGCCCCGCGAAACGTCTAATCATAAAGTCAAAATGTTATTTACACTGCCCACGGGTAGGCGGGAAATTGCATTAAACCTCTTATGTACTCTTCGCCCTTTTCTCCTATCTGATGATACTGGCTAGCCGGTGGGGCTGTCACAACGCGCTGACGATAAAGACATTGACGGACAGGATTCAATTTGCTACAATTTGAGAGGGAAAACCCAATCACGAATCGGAAGAGGACTGTAATGCAAGAAGTCAGAATCGGTTTTATCGGTTGTGGCGGGAACGCCAACGGACACATGGGCCGGCTTTCTGAGCTGGAAGGTGTCCGTATTGTTGGAACGTGCGACCTTCAAGAGGACCGCGCCCAGGCCGCTGCTGCGAGTTACAATGCCCAGCCTTACACCAATCACCACCTCATGCTTGAGCGAGAGGACCTCGATGGCATCTACCTGAGCCTCCCGGTCTTTGCACACGGAGCACCGGAGTTGGCTGTAATCGAGCGTGGACTGCCATTTCTTGTTGAAAAGCCTGTGGCAGTCAACATGGAGATTGCACGTCAGGTTGAGGAAGCGGTGGAGGCTGCCGGTATCATTACCTGTGTCGGCTACCAACTGCGCTATCTCGGATCGACGACGCTGGCGCGTGAAGCACTCAGTGGCAAAGCGGTGAATATGGTCGTTGGGAAGTATTGGTCTGGCAGTGGACGTGGCGATCCCAACGCTTGGCAGCGACAGATGAGCAAATCCGGCGGTCAGATATTGGAGCAGGCGACCCACACTATCGACATGATGCGTTACCTCGTTGGTGAGGTGGAGGAGGTCTATGCATTCAGTGCGAATCGTGTCCTGAATGCAATTGATTGTCCCGACAACAACTGTGTGACGCTGAAGTTTGCCGACGGTGCGGTCGGATCATTGACTACCTCGTGGTGTTATGACCCACGAGATTGGTCACATGCAAACGTGTTAGATATCTTATATGAGGACCAGCTTATCCACTGGGCGGTTGGCGGCGTGGATGTGCGGGAAGATGGAGAAGTTGTCACCAAAACGGCCCCCGGCCCAAGCATTGACGAGGTATTTGTCGATGCCATCCGGAACGGCGATGGATCTAGGATCTTGAGTCCTTATAGCGATGCTGTTAAGAGCCTGGCGATTTCGCTTGCGTCGATTCAGTCAAGTGAATCGGGAACTTCGGTGTCGATATCTGACATTGGCTGATAAGGAACTATTATGAGCGAAAAATATAGGGTTGCTATTGTCGGTTGCGGCGGGATTTCCAGAGCACACGGTACTGCCTCGCAAAATCTTCCAGAGATTGATCTTGTCGGTGCTTGCGATGTCAAATTCGAGGCGGTCAAGAATTTCGCAGAGCAGTTCAACGTTAAAAACACGTATAACGACCTGAGACGCATGCTTGAGCAGCAAGAGCCGGAGGTGTTGATAGTCGCAACGTGGCCGACGCTCCATCTGAAGCACATCTTGGAGGGGGTCCGTGGTGGGGTAAAAGCAATCCTCTGCGAAAAGCCGATTGCTATCAACGCCACTCAACTGGAGCAGATGATTCAAGTCACCTCGTCAGCGGATGTCCTGCTGATGGAAGGGTTTATGTATCGTCATCACCCCCTTACGCTTTCCGTTAAGCAGCATATCCTTGACGGTGCGATCGGCGATGTCCGTTTTGCCGGTTCGACATTTTCAACTGGGTTGACGGATCGAACAAACTGGCGGCTACGCGGCGATCAGGGCGGCGGCGCGGTGATGGATCTGGGCTGCTACTGCATCAACGTCATCCGGTATATGGTTGGCGCGGAGCCACAAGCTGTGTGGGCGACCGGGAAGTTTGAACCGATTAGCGATGTGTGGGACACGCTGATTGGAACGCTCGATTTCGGCGATGGTATCACTGGACAGTTTGATTGTAGCTTCGGTTGGACATGGCGGGAGTCTTATGAGGTGGCTGGCACAGAAGGGACGATTTTCGCGCCGAAGGCGTGGGGAAACAGCGGAGGAGAGTGTAGTTTTACTCTCATACGGGACGGTCAGTCTGAGACGGTGACGGTTGAAGGGGTGAATCCGTATGCGGCGGAGCTCTTGAGCTTGTGTGAAGCGATATCGACCGGGGAACCGCCGCTCCTGCCGATAACGGATGCGCTGTGGAACATGCGCGTGATTGATGGGGTGCATGAGTCAGCGCATACGGGGCGGAGTGTTGAATTGAGGACAAGGTGACACGTAAGCGGTAAGCGTTCATTAGCAGGTATGGGTGGGATGCCCCGATTGCTACGTTGTGCCATTTTTAATATGGCTCATATCAACGTGAGGAGAAACCGAGTTTTTCCGAAAAAACTCG
>JAJEAL010000145.1 GCA_022822785.1 Candidatus Poribacteria bacterium | reverse complement strand
GCAGTCCATCTGTTCTTCAAGGAACACAATACCCAACCTCCCTCTGATTTAACAATTGATTTTCGATTGTCCAAAAACTTATCTGAGGATTGAAAACACCTTAAAATAAGTTTTTGGACAATCCTACTTTCAAAATACAGATATATGCCAACGGGACAAACACATTTGTCCAATGTCCAATTACTTACCTGAAATCACTTAGAATGACATTTCAGAGCAAAAAAGTGCCAAAAAAATCTCGGAACTGCATCTTGATAAGGTGTAAAGGAGAAATGAGGAACCATGGCTAAGGAAAATACGCTCATCTATCGCGCGCAAACTGGAGATGAAGAGGCTTTTGCTGATCTGATGCGGGAGTACTACGCCTATGTTTATGCAATCGTAGGCGAGATCGTGGATAATGCCCATGACGCCGAAGAGGTGGTGCAAGACGCCTTCTTCAACGCCTATCAAGGATTAGGGCAGCTTGAGGATGCGACTAAATTCAAGAGTTGGTTGGCTGAGATAACGCGGAATTGTGCGCGACAGTGGCTCCGAAAACAGAGAGACGAGACTGTATCCCTTGATGAAGTAAACGAACAGACACTTCAAACGGAGGATTCACCTGATGAGCAATTGATCCGACTGGAACAGAGAGAGTTGATTCGCCGAACAATAGAGACACTTCCGCAGAAAGACAGGGAGCTTGTCCGCGCCTTCTATTTGGAGGGTGCGAGCTACGACGAACTGATAAACGCGCATGGACTGTCATATAACGCAGTTGCGTCTCGGTTGTCGCGTGCGAAGCGACAACTCTCCAAACGGTTGCGATCCCTTCTCACTGGCATCTTCGTTTCTCCCACAACGACACTAAAAAAGATATACTCAGGGGGGCTAACTGCCATGAAAGTTGGAACGGTGCCTAAGATAACGGTTGGTGTAGCAGCGCTGATTGCGCTGATTTTTATCGGTTTTGTCGGTATCCGCCAGATGCACGCGCCCACAATCAAGGAACGGGTGTATTTGTCGCCGTGGGAGGATGGCACTCCACGTCCACGAAATAGTTTCAAAGCATTGACCGCCCAAACTAATTTCACTCAGGATACAGAAAGCCGGGACAATCCGTCACAAATTGCCGTGATCGAGCCCGGAGAAGGGATAGAGCCAACTGATGATGTCTTTCTAGAAGAGATAGATACATCACAATTCACGACAGAGGCGGAATTTCAACCAGATTCAGAGCCGAGTGTTACAACGGGCGCCTCTATGTTATTAGACGATGAGGGCCGGTCTGCCGAAGATGTGATGAATGCCTATCTGGAGGCGTCTAAGCATCTCGACTTTAAGGCAGCGCTCCCACTCTTGACAGGAGCTGCCAAAGAAGAAGCGGAAAGTAGCCTCCCTGCCTTAGAAGACGCGAAAATAGAAATCGCGGAAACAGGACCGGAGGCGAAGCGGTTCGCTGAGGAAATATTGAGCCGAACAGTTGGTAGGACAGAAATTGTGAGTAGCGAATATGTAGGCGGTGAATTCCATTTCCGGTTGAGAGAACCGGAACTACAGTTCAGAGAGCTGGTAGGAATGGTGATGCAGAATTTACCGGAAGAACACCAAGCGGCGGCGCTAGCGGAGATTCCGGGGGCAGAAATGGAGAACAGACCGGCACCATCAGATATAGTTATTAAGATGCGAAAAGAGGATGGGGCTTGGCGAATTTATGAATCTGGCAAGGCAAACTAACCTCCACCTTAGTCGCCCATTATCTATCAAAATCCTGATCTATCGAACGTATACAGAACTTACACGAATTTGGCACACGGGGGTAGATTTTTGATTTTTAATCCCCTAAATCCTCCTTATCAGACTTATGAACGCGCTGCGTAAGTCCCTACCGATTTCTATAGACATTACGCTCCGCTGGAGCGAAAAACAATCTATGGCAGATTTTAGAATTACTTAGGCGTGATGAGCGAACCAAGCCACGACCCTTGGGGGTTCATTCCTTGGTCGGTGCTAATGACTGTGGAGAGTCCACCGCTCTTCCAGAAAATTGTCCCCGCCAGTCCATCGGGGTAGCCGGCGGTGCCTTTGTTCTGCTCGAAGATTTGACCTTCGGCCCAATTGAAGTCTCAGACTTTTTGCTTTGGCGGCATGGTCTCGTCCAGCACCGCCACAACCGACTTGCAGCTGCCTTGAACCCAGATCCAATTGGGGTCATTTTCTCCTCCTTAAATCACAAGACTCATATAAAAGAAAGTACAAAGAGAAACCGAGTTTTGAAAAAAAACTCGGTTTCTGTTCCACAGGTTTATTGAATTGTGACACCGACTTCCGCCGCAACCGATCGGATATGTTGGGCGCCGAGCGCATACTCTTCGGCAGAGGGCAGATGTTCAAGCATCAACGGTACATCCGGGGCGAGCCGATTCAGTTCACGTAGATATGTCGCATAGTCAAGTCTACCCAGACCGGGGCGGGTTTCATCGAGGTGAACGGTCAACTTGTTGGCGAGGGTGATGTCTTTCGCATGACAGCTTTTCATGTGTGGTCCCAGTTTCGCGAAACAGTCACGGATGAGATCGCCGCTGCGGAAGTAGCGTTCAGGACTGTTGACGATGTTGACAGGGTCGAGATGGACAGCGCATTGTGCCCGATTGATAGCTTCAATAAGGCGGAGGTAGCTATCGGCGCTATCGGGATAGGCCCACGGCATCATTTCGAGTGTGTAGAAGGTCCGTGTAGGCTTCACATCATCAATAATTGAGCGGACACTTTCGACGATTAGGTCGAAGGTATCATCTGTCAGATTATCAGGGTGCGGTCCGTCCCACTTAGGTCCGCGGGAGCCGGCGATGTTCACGCAGCAGTTTGCACCGACCCGATCGGCGAGTGCAAGTTGTACGCGACACTTTTCTAGGGCAGCTTCGCGTTCTGCATCGTCAATACTGATTGGATTGCTCCATGCGCCGACTTCAGCAATAACGATGTCCGCTTTTTTTGCGGCTTCGATGTAGGCGTCGATCGTCACGTCGTCGGTGTCTGCGTCCACGGGACAGAAGGCAGCGCTGTAGCCGTGATTTTTGACGGTTTCCGCCCAGCTGTCTGGAGTGGAGCTGTCACCAAATATTGGTCCACCAAGTCGCATTTTGACCTCCTTATATCTTCACTTGCGTATCTCTAGTTTATCGATTTTCCACTTGACAGGGCTTGTAGTTTTCTATCACAATAAAATTTTTGAGTATATCGTTTATTTTGATGCAAGCCACAAATTCATTGGATTAATGAACTTTATACATGGCGCTCCTCTGGAGCGCAGGAGATGGCGGATTGTGGTGCTATAGACATATCGCTCCGCTGGAGCGAAACGCTACCGGCGCTTATTCCGTATATACCTATCGCTCCGTGCTGTGGTTAGCATAAGGGTTACAGCGTACGGAGTGTGGCTACTACTTTAACACACTTATCGCAAATGATGGGTAGATGTGTGGGCTATTCTACTGTTTTTCATGCTCCGTGTCTACTTATTTTAGGGACAGTTTAAAAAATGCGCCTCGAAAAATTCCTCTCTGAGTCCGGCATCGCCTCCCGACGGGACGCGAAGAGATATATCTCGACGGGACAGGTCACCGTCAATGGTGAACGGGTGTTGATCCCCGGCACCCACATCGATCCGCAGCAGGATGAGATTATCTTTGATGGAGAGCTGGTGCGTGGGCAGCCGGAGCGGATCTACCTCATGCTCAATAAACCGGCGGGTTATGTTACAACGGTGCGGGACGAGCGCGGCCGTCCGACGGTCATGGCATTGGTACGCGACATCCCCGAACGCATCTATCCGATCGGGCGATTGGATTTAGAGACTGAAGGACTGCTGTTGATGACAAACGATGGGGATTTTGCCCATCGAATCCTCCATCCGAGTCATGAGATTCAGAAGACCTACGTTGCATGGGTGGCGGGGCAACCGACTCGGCAGACGATACAGCGGCTGCGAGAGGGAATTGAGATTGAAACGGGGGTAACCATTTCCGCGCAGGTCAGCCAGATTGGACGGCGATCGGGGCAGACACAGTTCAAGGTTGTTATCCACGAGGGAAAGAAGCGACAGATTCGGCGTATGTTTCACGCCGTGGGTCACACGGTGGTATATCTCAAACGGATAAGGATAGGATCGCTGTCGCTGGGACGGCTCTCGGTCGGGAAATATCGCCGCTTAACGCTGACTGAGATTGAAGGGTTTCACCGTGAGGTTCCCGATCAGCCTGACGGTTAAGTACGATTCTGTACCACAAGCTGTGAGATGATAATCGTAGTCCGCAAACTATGGTGAATTTTAGAATTACTTGGACACTTTATACCGGCGCAGTTAGAAACAGCGCCTACCAAATGGGAGACTGGACGGCGCAGTTAGAAACAGCGCCTACCAAATGGGAGACTGGACGGCGCAGTTAGAAACAGCGCCTACCAAATGGGAGACTGGACAGCGCAGTTGGAAACAGCGCCTACCAAACATGGGGATCGAAAATTTCCGAGCGATGTCCGGTGCGGGTGGAAACCGCACCTACCGGCCCTGGGGGGAATATAGAATTACTCAATTATTTTTTTGAACTTCATACAGTTTGCGTTACATTGTTAGCGGCATCAGAGTGCGGACACGCCCTAGCGACTCGCGTTGTGCGAGGCTACTGGTTGTCAAGATCCAGTATTTCCTCCATCGCCTTTTCACCGCCAAGGCACAAGAGGTAATCCTTTAACCCAACATACAGCCTGCCGTTGGCGATAGCCGGGGAGGAGTAGATCGGTTCACCGCCGGTGATTCTATTTGTATCGTACTGCCAGACCACGTCGCCGTTATCAATGTCGAGCTTGTAGATTACGCCGTTATTCGCACCGGCATACACCGAATCCGCTGTAATCGCTGGCGAGGAGACCACGGGATAGCCGATATGTGCTTTCCAGCGGGGTGTGCCGTCAGCGGCGTTGAGCGCGTAGACGCCTCCGTCCCGTGAACCGAAATACACAAACCCGTCACGATAAGCGACCGCTGTCAGTACGGAATCGTTGGTCTCATACTCCCAGATTGGCGATCCGGTTTCGGCGTTACGCGCGGAGACCCGTCCCTTTGGGGATGCTGCACTCTCGACAAAGTTACCGTTTCCGAGTCCGAAAAAGACCGTATTGCCGTCAGCGCTCGGACTCCCCCACGCGGGATACTCCACCCGTTTCGACCACACCTTTTCGCCGGTATTCGCATCGACAGCGTAGATGCGATATACACCATAGCCGGTGCCGAAGTAGACCTTCCCCTTCCACACCACTGGCGACACGTCCACATGGACAAATGGGTAGTGCCAGATTAGCTGTCCTTCGAGCGCGTCGAGGCAGTAGACGCCATCATCTCCTGCACCGAAGTAGACCTTCCCCTGACTGATCACAGGGGTCGATTCCACGTGGCTCGTCGTTTGGAACTGCCAGATAGCGCGTCCACTCTCCGCATCAAAGCAGTAGAGATGGCAATTGGCATCCTGATGGAACCCTTCGCCGACATAAACACGCCCTCCGGCGACCGCAGGTGAGGAAAAGATTTGGATCGGCATATCGTAGCGCCAGAGGCCAGCTCCGTTATCTGCATCAAGGCAGTAGAGCGCACCACCACTGGAGAAGAACGAACCTTGCGCTGCAGCGATATAGACCCGAGACCCGACGACCGCAGGTGAAGAGGAGAAGTCCACGACAACGCCGCCCGTCCCTTTGAACAGCCACGAGAGTGTGGGCTGTGCTGGTCCGGGGAGATTGTCAAGATGCCCGGTACGGGCGAGATCGCCTCGGAAGGTGTACCAGCTCTGTGTTACTGGTTGCGTATTTACCGCTGCTTTCGAGCGCAGTCCACCGGATTGGACCCCACGCGAGATAATCCATGCGCTCCCGCCGATGAGGACAAACAGGAGTGCCAGTATAATTGCCTTGAGCAGGAAAGATTCGCGGATACGGTAGAACAGTCCCTTTAGCCAATCACGAGCGAACACGAACGCAGTTAAAAAGGCGAGACCGACGACCGCAAGAATTTGCGGGATAACACTGAGTAGGGCGGAGAGGGGCCCCAAGAGTTGGGGAATAACGGCATGGGCGGTGCCCGCTGCGTTGAAGGCGATACATAAAAGGACCAACGCCAGAATTGACGGTTTTGTTTTTAGTTTTATCATGATATGTTAGTTTATTGGCTCATTAGACGGTTAGTGAAATTTCCCTTACGTTTCATGCCTCACGCTTGATGCTATCATACGTCGCCCTGCTGGGGTTCAGTTGGGACATTGATGCGTTGATTCATTATGCTCGACTGGAGCGAGGTATCGGGTAAGTTCGAGAGGATCTCCGACGCATTGAGAGGAGGCCCGTGACCGGGGAGGTCCAACCTACACTGAATCTGTAGCCTGATATTCATAGTCCTGATTAGCGATGCTCGCGTTACGATTTACTGTTCAGCCATTCAACGGCAAAATGGATTAGGTTCTCTAGCATCCGGTGGTTAATAGACACGTTGGCACTCGTCTCGTTTTGGAGGCTTGTGATGAGGTACATCCCGTCGCCATATTCCAAAGCGGCAAACGCAATCTCTTTTCCGTCGTTCGTGGTGGCGAGGATTTTATATTTATCGCTCCAATCCTTCCATGCGTCGTCAAGGAAGACATCACCAAATTCGATTTTATTCGGTTTGCTAAATAGCCCCCCTGCAGCGCGTGTCGGTTGAAAATCGCTACGTCCCGACCGTTCTACGCCCCGCATCGGTTCAGGGATCCACCCCGTGGCACATGGTCGATCATCATCGCTGTCTTGTCCGGAAACGATAACGACACCGCCACCTCTGACAAAGGCTTTGATTCTATTTTCTCGCTTTTTCGTCAAGCGATACTTATCTTCACAGATTTCCCCCTGCCCTAACCAGAGGATGTCGGCGTGGTCGAGCTCTGGCAGGTCGCGATCTTTCGTTCTTTGGTAGACCACTTGGCGTTCTCCAGCCGAATTGAAGGCAGAGATAGTAGCGAACTCGATACGGTAGCGTTTAATGGAGAGGACCAGCACACGCACTGCGTCTGAAGATGCTTTGGCCAGGGATTGCGCCGCTGCGGTATTTGGCTTAGTGAGCTTGGTTTTCCCCGCAAACGTATCCCGTAAAAGCTTCTGAAAGTCGGGTGTTGACCCTTTATAGGTCCGGTGCATATAGATTTCAATATGGGTAAAGTTCCACCATACACGGCTTTTATCCGATCGGTCTTGGGCAAAGGTTTGGAACCAAGTACCGTCGATATGCCCGAGACTTGGGATTCGCCGTCCTTCTCGCTGATAAAAGATAATAATGGGCCTCCCGACCTTGAATTTCTTAATCATCTGTTGCGGGAAGTTGCCCTGTCCGGTGGATAGGTTAATTTTAATCTCCTGAAAATCGCTGCGTCCTTTAACATTCTCCTCAACCTTGACCTTAGCGGTCATGCGTTTTGAATTGACCGAGGCAACGGTCCCAAAGACGATGTTGCTGCACTGTGCCAGCACCTCTTGAAGGGTATAGTGCCGCACGATAAAGGCTTCGGTTGGTGAAGCAGTAATCAGCAGGTAAAAACAGAAAAGGGTGATAACAGGCAACAGTAGCCGTCTCGTTCTCATCAATGGTAAACTCCTTAAGCGGGTGAAACGTGAAAACAACGGATTCATTTTTGGGCGGGGAGCCCCGCCCTTACGATTCAGGGTTTCTTAACATGAGCCAACTCGAATGGATCGCGCTATCGGTCGGCGTTTAGGATTTCCAGCACATGCGGGTGTAGATGCGGGGTTGCAGCCACACACGAATCGCCTTGAACAACATCGCTGCCGTCCCACGCAGTAATCACCCCACCCGCCCCTCGAATGACCGGGATAACCGGTAGAACATCCCACGGATTGACGATGGGATCGAGCATGATGTCAGCCCCTCCCGACGCGAGCAGTAGATACCCGTAGCAGTCGCCCCATGTGCGGAACATTTTGGTTCTGTGCAGCAAATTCTCAAATCCCGTTTTGTCCTGATATTTGCCAACGCTCAGAATATCTGTTGTCAGCAGGATTGCTTCAGAAAGCCCTTCAGTATCTGGAACGTGCACCGGATGTCCGTTGACGGTTGTTTGATTGTTATCACCGATACACAGCCGGTCCAAGATGGGTTGACTGATTGCGCCCAAAACGGGTTGTCCCTCGTGCAGGAGACAGATTAACGTGCCGAAAAGCGGACAGCCGCTTGTAAAGGACTTCGTGCCGTCTATTGGATCGAGCACCCAGACAAATTCAGCGGTTTCATTTTCGTTCCCGAACTCTTCGCCGATGACCCCGTGGTTTGGAAAGGCTTTGCGGATGAGGTTTCGCATGACCTCCTCTGCGCCTCGATCCGCCGCGGTGACAGGGGTCTCGTCCGATTTCAGTTCGACTTTAAGGTCGAAAGCGGCGAAATACGGCTTTATGACTTCGGCACTTTCCGCCGCAAGTTTGTGAACAAATTTAATAAATTCTTCCCGCACTATTAATCCTTTCCGTTACTGGATTATCTGAAGGGTGCTCATAAATAAACAGGCATTGTAAGTCGATACTTCATCGCTAGGGCGGGACAAGATGCCCGACCTACGATGGGTACGGAGACTGAACATGCTTTTCGACGCGCAATGAATTGCTCTACTACAAACCTAAGGACGTAAGTTCTACTTTAATTCTGAGAATCCTGATTCAGACCATAATAAGGTATCCCCCTCAATTATCTCTCAATACTTAATACCGAAAACGGTGTATTTCCCACTATGGGGACGCGCTTCGACCTTGACATCTTCGACTCTGGAGGCGGGGGGTCCCTGCCACAAGATTTTCACAAACTCATCTAGCGTTGCCTTATCCCCCTCAGCAACGACCTCCACTTTACCGTTGGGCAAGTTCTTCGCATAGCCGTGAACCCCAAGTCGCGTTGCGTTTTGTCTGGTGAAATAGCGGAATCCGACCCCTTGGACTTTCCCGCTGATTAGAATATAGCGTTGCATTTTTGCGTTTACCTCGATTGTAACTTTCACCGATGTGCCGAGCGGTGGGAGCGTCTCCGCATTCTTTTTATAAGGGCTCTCTTCGGAAGGGATTGGGCTTTGAAACAGTGCGCTGCCGTCAATGTAGTTAAGGGCAATGATGTCGTTTCCGATAAACGCTTGGGGAATCATCGCATCTTCGTCCTCGCTGTCGAGGTCGGGGACCTCTCTGGAGCCGGAAAAGACCCACGTAACATGTTGCATCGGCTTTTCAGTTTGCGTGTTGTAGAGCAGATCTTCACCACGTACCCTTTTGGTCTCGCCGTTTGTTTCCCATTCGACGAACACGAGGACGCCGGTCCCTGTCGCGCCGATGGTGGTATCCTTCTCTTCGTCGTACATAGGCGGGGTGCCCCTTTCGACGCCGAGTTTGTGCATTGCGTCGTGGATTTCCTCTGCGGAGCTATTGACAACAATAATACTCTCGTATTCTTTGCCGCCCGGTCCACAGAGGAGGTATTCCACAGCTCCCTTTAGATGCTCGTCATAGGTGCCCAGAGCTTTGGAGATTTCTCCGGTCAGCACAATCTTTCCTTCGTTCCCTATGATTTGGAGGGCTTTTTCGGACCCGATAGCATCGGGATTCAAAGCAACTTGGCTGATGGCAATCCAAACGAAACTGAATGCGATGAGATAGGAAATGTATTGAAGCGTGCGCGGCATCCGTTCTTCCTCCTTATTGATATGTGGATATTATAACAGATTATGGTAAGTAAATATTACGTATAAGTTAAGATTTTGTGAAATTTCAAGAAATGAATTAATTGAATTTGGGGGCATTTATGGTGAATTTTAGAATTACTTGGACACTCTATACCGGCGCAGTTGGAAACAGCGCCTACCAAACATGGGGAGCGAAAGTGTCTACATATTTTGATAATTCACCATAATTGAATTTGGGGTCATTTAGTTCTCCTGTAGGTGCTTGCATCCCGATTTATCGGGGAGGGATTGCTGAATTCTGACGCCTCACTCGATTTGGATATTTAGTTGACCTTCTGTTCAAATTGTGCTATCATAAAAGCAGATCGCATCACTGAAAAGGACGGTTTATTATGGAGTTTTCAGGTGCCGAGGTTGTGGCTATCGTTGTGGTCATCCTAAATGTCATTATGTATTTCTCCAGTGGAGTGTTTTCACGTAAAAACAAATGAAGCCATTTGCTGATAGCAGAAGCATTTTCAGATAGCTGGAAAAACAGACTATAATTGGATCTAAATTTCCTGGTTTCTTTCTGTGAACGGCAGCATTTCAACGCCGTGTAACTCTTTTTCCCTCCTACTTGACGATGACCATTCGACGGGTTTGGGCGTAATCGCCAGCACTCAATGTATAGAAATAGACACCACTGCCGACCGGCTCTCCGTTTGTGTTTCGACCGTCCCAGTACACCGCACGTTCGCGGGTGAGGTAGTACCCCACCGGTTTGTGTCCCGCTTCGATTGTCCTTATCAGGTGTCCACCTACATCGTAGATTTTCACCGTTATATCTCCACTATCTGATAGCTGATACGGTATCCATGTCTCTGGATTGAAGGGATTAGGGTAATTGGGAAGTAATTTGGTCTCTTGGACGTTCAATTCCGCGAGTGATAGGTAGTGGCGGAGGAGTTCGATGGCGATTTGAACGCCGTGTGATTTGTTTGGGATAGCTTCTAACTCGGTCAAAGCGCGGTGTGCGGCGATGACCTCTTTGGCGGTGGAGGGGATAGATTCAATGAAGCGTAGTTGAGAAGGAGCGGCGGCGTTTTGACTGAGATGCTCTGCGACGAAGACGAGGTCTAGGAGATTGACCACGCCATCTTTGTTGGTATCTGCCAATAGGTTGCTGGGTGGTTGCTCGTTGAAACTACTTGCAACGACGATGAGATCGAGGACATTAATCCGTCCATCGAGGTTGGCGTCGGGGTTGGGTGCAGCAATGATGCGGAGGTCTGCCCAATGTGCACCATCACAGTTTGCACCTCCACTACCTTTTTCAGCGGGATCTGTCACCAATGCTAACAGCACAGGTTGACCCGCAAACGCTGAGAGGGAGATGCTGGCATCCGTCCAAGTAAACGTATCCTTGAAGGCTTCAAAGTAAGTTTGACCGTTGAGCCGAACCTGAAACAACACCCCTTCGCTACACCCTTCATGTAAGCCCATAGAGAAGGAGAAGGTTGACGGATCTTGAGGAAGTAAGAGTGGGAATTGGAGAATCGTCTGTCCATTTGCAGGTGGATGGGCAAAGATAGTCTCTTTATGGATGCCATCAATAGTTGTAGACCTACGACTACCTGAGCCCCAAGCATCTCCGAGGCGGAAGATACCGTCAAATTGGAGGCCTGGGGTAAATTGTGCATCTCTCACATTGTAGGGAGAGGTTACTTGTTGAGGTGGAGTGAGGAAGATAATAAATGGTTTAGATATGTCGGTTTCAAGGGTGTAGTTTCCTTGCCCAAGACTCTGAAGGGGATTGGGATAGCTATCTATTGGTTCGATAGGGAGGAAACATCCAATGGTAGTGAGTGAGCGGTCGGGCGCGGAGATGATTTTGGGTTCACCCCACACCGCCCAATCCCAACTGGCGTTACCATCTGGTCCTGGGGTAGTGGTAAAGCGGAGTTTGACTATTTTGCCCCGATAAGGAGATAAATTAAGGGTAACGGGTTGCCATTGTTGTTGGTTGTAGTGTTGACGAAAAATCTCATCGCCTTGGACAGAAACAATGAAGGTAACCCCATCGGATCTTTCGGAACCTTCCCACAGACCGATATAAAATTCGAGACGAATATCGGGGCTATTTGGCAGCGTGAGTGTAAATTCTCCGAATGTGTTCCCGCTGCCACCCTGATAAAAGGGATGTGCATGAATCGCAGATTTAGTGACACCAGAGAGCGCGCTTTGCGAATGTCTGAAGGTTCCTCCTCGTTGTAGAGGCAATTCTGTTTCATTGACAACGATTCCGGCTCTTGCCTGATGGAGTTGCGACAACAGATCGATTTCGAGTAAGACATTGGTCCTTTCCAATCGAAAGAGGGCAGCGTTTCCGGTGACGCGGGTTTCCGTGACGGAGACACCCGGAGGCAGGGAATTGATGTGTACTTGGGAGAAATCGCGGGGGATATCACTGAGGAGGTAAGACTTATTTGGGTCTAAACCGAGTAATGCGGTGTCGTTGTAGGCACGCCAATGGGGGAGGCTGCGGTGGGTTTGTGCCTGTGTTACTCCATAGACGCGCTCATATCCGTTGTCTTGGAGCAAAATGAAGGTGGAACCGGCAGGGGTACGCTGATAGGTTACGGTTTCGCCATCTCGGGTAACGTATTGAAACAGGGTGCCAACCTCCCAGTCAGATTCAAAGTCAGGACTCAAACCGAGTTCTTGCCATTGGCGGGCAACCGAGAGGATTTGTTGGGTGAGGTCTCCATTCAGTTCCCTCAACCCCCATACCCGAACTGTAGGCAATACACCCCAACTTTCGTAGGAATCCAGATATGTTTGATAATCCAAGGGGTCATTTTCCAAAGAGGGAAGTCCAAGATAACCGTAGGGACGGGTATAAGGACCAAACAGAAATGAGCTGATAGGATGTGGTGTAAAGCCCTGCCACTGCTTCCACCGTTGGGCAAAACTTTCACGGAAGAACGTGACTTCGTGGAGATGTTCGCCGCTGAAAACAACGCCGGGCATTGCCTCCGCCAATTCTTGGTGCATAAGCACATTGCCTTGTGCTGAAGTTAATCCTTCGATTAGACCGTTTGCGTCATTCACAACGGCATGGCTGATGTCAAGGTGGAAGGCATCTACCTTGTATTTCTCCCATACCTCCTTGAGTTGTTGAACAAAGAGGCTCCTGAATTTAGAACTGGCATTATTTATCCAAGCATGACGACTCGGGGAATCTGTTTTATTCCACTCCCAGCCGATGAGTTCTCTATTCCATGGAGATCGGAATTGAAAAGCCTGAAATTCGGGGTAGAGCGGGTGATAGGGAGATATTCCGACAAGATTGGCATGCGGCATGACACGAAATCCATATCCATGAGCTGCTTTAATGAAGTCCCCGAAACCTTCCCTTGGTGTATAATCGGGATAATTAACATCGTATCCATCTTTGCGCCAACCAACCAGATAGAGTAAGGTTTTGGTGGGATCAACCTGTTCTGCTAGTCGATCCAGCGTCTTGGGGTCAAAACTGGCTTGGATGACTACCAAGCCGATCTCGCTCACCCACGTAGGCATGTCTGAGAGTCTCCAAGGATTGAAGGTTTGTTCCATCCAGTCGCGGTAGATTCGAGCGGGAACCCGCCAGTCGCCGGCGTAGGTATTCAATCGCCATACCACAGACTGCACCGTGTTAAGTGCGTCCCAAGGCGCTTGATTGTGGGTTTGGAAATTGACCGCGAGTTCCTCGCTATTTTTTTTCCAGATTAATTGTTGGTACGGGAATGTCTCATCCGCTGTACGCACAAAGACCCCACCCTGTTCTCCCTCGAAAATTGCAAGTTGTGCCTCCCACGACGCAGGATAAGAATACCATTTCTCTTCAAAAGGGGTCGATGCCGTGACAACTTGTCCACCGTTTGCAGGTAGAATAAGGTCCAAATTATTGATGTCTATATTGTCACAACCCCACTGAAATCCGTAGACGCCGGTGGTGTCGGATGCTCCGTCTCCACTGATGAGCAGATCACCGGTGTGTGCTTCTACTTCGATGGTGAGAGTAATTTCGTTTCCGCCCTGACGGAATAGGATTTCAGCTTCAAGCGGAGTAATTTTTTTTACTTCTGTTAGTGTGGACTCACGTATATAGATATTTCCGTTTCTTGTTCTTAGTATGCCGGTTTGTCCCAATCTGCCTGTTGGTGCGCCATCAACGCCAAGTGGTAGGGTATAGGTTTCGGCGGTGAGTTTGTTGTGGATTTGAGTAATGACGCCGTGGTTGAGTTGGATTTTGTAGCTGTCGGTTTCGACATGGACGGTTTCGCCGTCAATGGTAATATCAGCAAAAGTCATTTCAAAGTAACACAGGCCGAAAACCCCAATCAATATTACTATGATCAAAGTACGCATTGTGTTTCCTTATTTCAACTCAAGTTTTCCATACACATCGCGCTCCTCATGAAGATTAACAAATAAATTGGGTAATCTTCAAGCGATGTCCGGTGCGGTTAAGCACTATTAAATAATAAATTATCAATTTCTAGAGTTTTAAGTTATACTGTGTGTAAATCTACCTCACAAGGAGTGTCTTGAGTGATGATTTACGCAGAACTTAACGATGTGTTGGCTCTTGAACGTCTTGATGTTGCGCTTTCTGAAGCGACGCACCCGAAATGGTATAGGCGTTTACTGATTATCAAACTTAGTGGTGTTGAACGTATGCCCGTCTCGAAACTCGCAAAGATGTTTAATCTTTCTGATGGGAGTGTTAGGGATTATATTCATAAATACAATACCTCTGGTTTAGAGGCGTTGATACCTAAGAGTCCTCCGGGGCGTCGTGGTAAAATCACACACTTTAGCAAATCCGACTGGAATCAACTTCTTGAACAAACGCCGAATCAATACGAAAAACTTCAGACCGACTCTCGACAATGGACGCTTGAGTTGATAAGAGTTTATCTCAAAGCATATCACGAGATTTCGGTCACACCGCCAGCGATCCATCTGGCTTTACGACGGATAGGCTACCGAACCGGTCGCAGCAAACTCCGTGTTGGCAGTCCGGATCCAGAATATCAAGCCAAACGCACTCAACTGACAGAGTTGACAAGTTTGCCAAAACGGGAGAGTTGACGAGCGAGGCGACTCGGTTGATTCTCCCGGACACCCAACTTCGGCGTTTAGATCTCCCGGCACTTGAGACTAAAAAAAAGACGGCTCGCCTGTTTTTCTTTGATGAAGCTAACGTGTCTTGGTGTCCCAACAGTGGACGCATTTATCGACAGCAAGGCACTGAATATAAGGTCAACACCCCCGGCAAAAATCAGCGAAAATACCTCATCGGCTCCTTAGAGTATCCTTCGGGTGCCGGCTTGTATGAAATCTATGCCAATAAAACCCATCTTCAGATGAAAACACATTGGACAAACCTAATGGATATGTATCCCGATGAGTTGCTGTTTGTCGTCCGTGATAATGCATCGAGTCATACAACGGCAAAACTTGACGATTTCCTTATTCACCACAAAGACCGATTGCGTTTAGTCCCAATGCCGACTTATAGTCCGCATCTGAATCTCATTGAGCGATTGTGGCATCTGATGCGAGATCAAATCAACAGGAGTTATTTTTTTAACAGTTTCTCTCAACTCTGTGAAACTGTCATCGGGTGGCTTGATAGATTACCTTTTTCACGATTCCAATCTTTGATGGGGATTCATGAATCAGAGCAGCTTCACCAGACCCTTCTGTAAAAACTAAAAATTTATACTTAAACTTGCTAAACGAGCAACTTAAGTTATCTTTAGGAGAAAAATTGAGGAAGCAGTTCTTTAGCAAATCTGGTATTGCACGGCGGAAATAGAGGCTGCCACCGCCGAGACACACAATCTTTTTCGCTGGCACGATTACACCTCCATGGTGATAATGAGTTAGGATTTAGGGCTGGCTCTTTTGGCGCGAGTTTGGTTTGAGCGGTCAGAAAATCGTCAGTAGGGTTTGAACCAGTCCAGAGTTTGTACGCATTGTATGACAGGTTTCGGGGATTGTCAATACGAAGGATTCGGTTTTGATGTTGAGTTTTGGCGGCTCCGGTTGTATAATTTACACAGAGATCAACGAAAGCTCAGCCAAGCATATTTTCAAGAAGGGGTCGCATTGATGAAGAATCGAATACGCGCATTTTTGGACGACCGACTGCCCCTCAAAGGTGTGGAAGACCATATCAAAAAGCCGGTGCCGAAGTATATCAACTGGCTCTTTTCTCTGGGGAGTATGGCAGCCTTTCTACTGATTCTTCAGGCGGTTACTGGGGCATTTCTGGCGTTTTACTACTCGCCCTCGCCTGACCACGCTTATAATGCTGTAAACTACATTAGCAAGGAGGTCGCTTTCGGCGGCTTTGTCCGCGGCTTACACCATTGGGGTGCTAGCGTGATGGTGATTGTGGTGTTCTTGCATCTGCTGCGCGTTGTGGTTTACGCCTCCTATAAACCGCCGAGGGAGTTGACATGGGTGACCGGGGTCTTGATGCTCCTAATTGTGTTGGGATTCGGTTTCACCGGCTACCTGCTGCCGTGGGATCAGAAGGCGTACTGGGCAACCGTGGTCGGTGTCAAAATTGCCGGTACAGCGCCTGTTATGGGGGATTTTGTCGCGAAGGTGCTTCGCGGCGGGGATGAGGTCGGCACCGTCACGCTTACTCGGTTTTACGCGCTGCACACAATCTGGCTGCCGTGGCTCGCTTTCGGGTTGGTCGGGATACATCTGTTTTTCGTGCGCTATTACGGTTCGGCGGGAACCCACAGAAATACTCCGGAAGATATGCGAGCGGGCAAGCCGTTTTATCCGGATCAGCTTTTTGAGGATGCGGTTGCAATCCTCATCCTATTTGTCATCCTCGCTGCGATGGCGATTTTTGTTCCTGTCCCGCTCGAAGAACTTGCAGACCCGACCGATGCTAGTTACGATCCGCGCCCGGAGTGGTATTTCCTGTTTCTGTTTCAGTTGCTCAAGTATTTCGAGGGACCCCTTGAGGTGGTTGGTACGTTTGTGATTCCTACTGTTGGGTTTATCCTGCTCCTGTTCCTGCCTTTTTTGGATAAGAGAGACCGGGCTGCTTTATGGAAACGTCCGGTTGCGCTTACAGTTACCTGTCTGTCCGTTGCACTGATTGTGTTGCTCACGGTTCTTGGTGCAACTTCGCCGAGACTGGAGCCCGCTCCTGAAGAACCCGCCGCAACCGAGCAAACAGCGCCGAGTCAAGATGAGGCTCAGGAAGAGGCGGTTTTTGATTTTGGTTTGGATTAGGGATTGTCTGAATCAGGATTTTTCAGGCTTCTTAGTCCCGATGCTTCAGCGGGGATTGAAGGATAAACAGGATAGGTGAAGATACGTCCAAGAATTTTTGAGAATCATAGAATCCAGCAGATATAGATGCAGATAGAGGAAAGAGAATGAGTAAGCCACTAAAAGGGTTTATTACCTACGCACATAAAAAGGCAGCAGCTAAGGATGAGTTGATAACGCGCCTTGATGTGATACAGCAACGAAACGAGCTAGTGACTTGGCACGATGCCGAAATGATCGGGGGCGATAAGTGGCGTGAAAATATTTTCAAACACCTTGCTGATTCGGATATATTTCTCTATCTCGTTTCTGCTGCGAGCCTTGCGTCTGAAAACTGCAACAAAGAATTGGCAGAAGCGGTAAGTTCGGACATAAGAATTATCCCGATAATCCTTGAGGATTGTGATTGGCAGCATCATCAACTCAGCGATTTTCAGGCATTCCCAGATAGAGGCAAGCCAATTAACGAATGGCAGCCTGAGAGCAAGGGTTGGCAAAATGTAGTTGCTGGTATCCGAAAAGTCGTTGACAAAATGCAAGCTACTGTCCAAAAGGAATCCTTACCTGAATGGATCTTTCAACAGGGCAACTTTCTGCTGATGCTCGGGCAAACAGATAAGGCGATAGAAGCCTACTCGCATGCGATTGAGCTCAATCCGGATAATGCTTCCACCTATAACAATCACGGAGTGGCTTATACCAAAAAAGGCGAGTTTGATAAGGCCATCGTGAGCTATACTAAAGCGATAGATTTGAATCCTGATTTTGCCTTAGCTTATACCAATCGTGGTGCGGTCTACGCAGTAAAGGGTGATTATGACCGTGCCATCGTAGACTTGACCAAAGCGATAGAACTCAATACCGGTGATGCCAATGCTTATCACAATCGCGGCGCAGCTTATGGAGTGAGGGGTAAGGCTGACCTGGCTCTTGCAGACTTTAGCAAAGTGATAGAACTGAATCCCGATGATGCCGTAGCCTATAACAATCGGGGGGTTGCGTACTACTTAAAAAAGGAGTATGAGTCTGCGATTGTAGACTTCACTAGAGCGATAGAGCTAAATCCTGACTATGCCATAGCCTACAACAATCGCGGTAGGACTTACGGGGTCAAAGGCGAAGTTGACGGTTTGACGCCTCGACCGGACTCGCCGACTTCTAAGCGTGCCGTAATCCGTGCCATCAAAGACTATAACCCGGCAATAGGACTGAATCCTAAGCTGGCCCCGGCCTATTACAATCGCGGCGTGGCGTGGTTACGCCTGAGAGAATGGGAAAGAGCCAAATCAGACTTGACTGTTGCCAGAGAAATGGGAATAAATATCATTACTGAGTTCCGTAATGACTACGACAGCGTGGAGAGTTTCGAGCGGAGAAATGGCGTTCAGCTACCAGAGGACATCGCCGCCATGTTGCTTTGAATCCCGATCTTATCGGGGCTAACGCCACCGCCGGCATGAATGTTGACAAACTGATAAAAGCAGTAAAAATCGAAACTATGGTAGATTTTAGAATCACTTAAACACTCCCGATGCACAGCTAACCCCCTAAATCCCCCTTATCAGGGGGACTTTGGAAATTCGCTAAGGTCGGAGCTATTAGTAAATGTTCATTTATTTCTCTAATTTACCATAAAAATTGCTCAAGGGAGGTGGAATGATGGCTCGAATTGTCGTCAATCCAGAAATTCTTGGTGGCAAACCGATTATCGAAGGCACTCGCCTTAGCGTCGAGCATGTATTGGGGCTGCTCGCTAGCGGGATGTCTAAGGCAGAGATTATCGCAGACTATCCAGAGTTAAACGAAGAAAACATCCAAGCAGTGCAGGCGTATGCTTCGGGACACCCTTATCCTTCGTGGGTGCTCCGTAATGGAGTGATAATCGATCTCCTAACTACCCGTGATAGAGCTTAATAATGCTGCCCCCGCTTGTCGCTGACATAAACATCGCAGTTTCCGTCATCCGGTTTTTGCGAGCGCAAGGAGTTGACGTGGTGGCTGGACGCGAAGAGGGGTGGTACACATACGAAGATCGAGACCTCTTACGTGAGGCGCATGTGAGGAACCGATTTGTGTTGACACACGATTCCGATTTTGGAACGCTAGCGGTCCATGAGGGGCAACCTATCACTGGAATTATCCATTTGCGTTCGGGAAATCGTCCATCTGCGGAGGTGATTGCGGACTTACAAGCGCTCCTCAACACCGAGATTGATTGGACACCCCCGCTGATTGTTGTCTGTGAATCCGGTAAACCGCCACGGCTACGTCCCCTAGCGGCGATAGACGTTTAGCTACAAACAACTTTGCCGAAGCGAGCGAAGCGAAAAGTAATTCTCCCTGAACTTTCGAGTGCAGGGCAATCCGTCAAAAATCCTGGGAATCCTAAAGTCCAATCCTGATTCAAACAATCTTGCTACTTCATGGTTTCAATCCCCCAACATTCGCTTGCGCTTTACTGTCCCGCCCACTGTTAGTCTAATTCTAACCATACATATTGGTGCCTGATAACCAATAGCCCTCCTTCATCCTTGACACGCCTCCTTGTAATGTTCTATACTGTCTGACCGAAAAGGAGGTCGTAACGTGGTGCGACAGACAACGCCAAAGGTGCCATCCACCGGGACGGCCCGGGCTCGGATTAAACCCCTTCATGGTTCAGTAGTTTTGTTGATCGTATGGACGTGTCTGTTGCGACCGGTATGTGCCCAACATACAGATCCGTTGGGGAATCCCGTCTTCGATAAGAGCGGTAAGGAGCTGTACACACTCCAAGCGCGCTTCGGTGTGTTGGGCGGGAACTCGCTCCTGCGCCGTGACTCTGAATTTAGCAGTAAGACGAGCAACCGGAACTTCTTCACCTTCAATATTCCGAGCGAAAATGTGCTCCATCAGTTGACGGTCGGTAACTTTCCGACTAAGTTTTCGAGTTTCACACTCAACAAGGAGCTCTTTGATGCAGCGCGTTGGAACATAACGGTTCCGAAAGCGGGGGGGCGGGTATCGGCGTTTGTGGGGCGGGTGACGAACAACACGTTTGCGCTGTCCGGAGACCGGGTCAGGCCTATTGAGAACCGAGATATTGTGAGTCGTTCTGACTGGTTCATGGCCGGCTTGCGAGCGGAAGCCAATCTCGGTGCCCACGGTGTCCGATTGGGAGCGTTGCCAGCGTTCACTCTACCGTTGCCGAGGGTCGGATTTAACTATGTGAACCGTTTTTTTACCAACTATGATCTCACCCGCACAACCAACCCATTTCGTGGTGTCACAATCGCCAATCCGCCGCCAGAGCTGTACCTGCGCTTTAGCGACGCCTCACCGGAGAACCCGGGCGGGGCAAAGGTTTTCCGCGTCCGCGTGTTTGTCGATGATGTCTTAGAGTATGACATCATTGGCGGCAGGGAGTTGCCCGGTGTGCTGATATTGCCGAATGACAGTAGACGGGACAGCGAGTCGCGGTGGGTGGATGGCGAAGGGACATTTACCTATCGATTCTTCCTGTTCAATCCACAGGAGATTGGGAGCGTGCGATTTGAGGTTGATATCGCCAACGACTACCAAGTCGAACTTTCAACAAACAATCAGGATTTTCAGGTCGAGTTAAGTGCGCCGGGCAATGTTAAGGACGAATCGAATCGGGAGGTGCATCGGTTTGAATACGGTGAACTTACCGATGAGGCGACGATGGGATTCGATCTCCAAACAACGCTGCTCGGATTTTCGATTGAGGCGGAACGGGCATGGTACGTGCAAACGAGGCAGTATCCGCTCCTCAATGGCGAGCGGTCATACCGCACAACCGGTGCATGGTTCATTGATGTGAATCGGAATTTCGGCCCGGTGACTTGGCGCACCGAGGTGACGCGGATTGCGCCCTTTTATACAGCGAGAAATTTCATAGACGATAACGACGATAACGATCCCTATGCGGATTCCCGTGAGCCGGAGATTTTAATTTCGGGAAATACGAAGGACGATCTGGACGGCGATCGGGTTAAAGATTGGGACGATGATTTTCTACTATTCTTCGCGGATCCACCGAGATTTCGACTGGGGCTCAACCGCGAGTCGATTGACTTCAACAACAACGGTCAGCCGGATAACCTCGAAGACGACGATAAACCGAACTACCGCTACGATTACGATGAGGGCTCTTCCGGGCACCACACCTACCTCAAGGTGGAACTGCCGTTTGTGGACGGACTGTCGGTACTGCCCGGATATTATGAGAAACATCTCATTCTTCAGCATAAGGGCGCGAAAGGATGGTATAATGTTTTATCTTATGCACCGCAGTCAATACCTAATTTTGGGACGATTCTCTTTCGGTACACCTTTCGGCGATCTCGCGATATTATCCCTGATGACGTTGTGATTCGCAGTACAGGCGATCTGATCGAAGACAATTTAGCGCTCCAAAGGTATCTCGGCAACATTTTTACGATGATTGTCGATTACCAGAATATCAAGAACCTCACAATTCGCAGCAAATTCAAATATCAGCGGGATACACTGTTCCACAGCCGTCAACGGGTGATTGACACTGCGTTGATTAACCAGGTTCGCTACGATTATCAAATTCGTGAAGACCTGACCATCGCGCCGGCGTTTCGGAGCGATCGAAACATCGGTTATACGTTCCCTTTTGATAAGCGGACCGCCTTTGATACCATCCGAAACGCTTATATTTTGACTTTGACCCATCAGGTTGCGGCTCAGTTACAGTTGAGCGCCGGCGGACAATTTTTGACGTGGCGGGACCACAGGGATTCAAAACGGAATTTTAACCGAACCGTTAGCTTTTTAGAGCTCGTACTACAGGGCGATGCCTTCGGACAGAGAATGGGGCTACTCATGACCGCTGATTATGTTATCCAGAATTTCCTTGAACCGATTGGGGGCGCAGAAAGACACACGAACATTGGGATTTCATTGTTCTTGTTATAGCACGCTGCCGGATTCAAGGAGTGAAGACTCAAATAGAAAGGATTAATGACCATGCAAGGACAACCGTGGGATGAGATGCAACCGTATTTTCGACTCATTACCCCTCAACGTATTACTTTACTGATTGTTATTCTGCTCGCTGTCGGCGTTGCTTTGACCAGTATGTATACTGTCGAAGCGGATGAGGTGGCGGTGGTACTGAGGTTTGGCAAATATATCGACACGACTGACCCCGGCTTGCGCTTCAAGCTGCCGTTTGGCATTGACCAGGTGATCGGTGTCCCTGTGAAAAGGGTATTCAAGGAGGAATTTGGGTTCCGCACCCTGCGTGCCGGGGTTCGCACCCAATATGATCCTAGGGACTATTCCGATGAATCGCTCCTGTTGACTGGTGACCTCAGCATCGCTGATGTTGAGTGGGTCGTCCAATATCAAGTTAGTGAGCCTCGGAAGTTCCTATTTGACATCCGTGATGCGACGCGTTCCTTACGCGATCTCTCTGAAGCGGTTATGCGGACTGTTGTTGGTGACCGTACTGTCACGGAGGTGTTGACTGTTGGGCGGATTGAGATTGCCGCCGAAGTGAAACAGCGCCTCCAAGAGTTACTCGATCTGTATGATACCGGTTTACTCCTGGTGAACGTTACGCTGCAAGATGTGAATCCCCCGGAGACAGTGAAACCCTCCTTCAATGCGGTTAATGAGGCGAAGCAGGAGAAAGAGAAACTAATCAATGAAGCGCGGAAGGATTATAACGAATCTGTCCCGAAAGCCAAAGGGGTGGCGCGCCAACAGATTTTGGAAGCGGAGGGATACGCGCTCAAACGTGTCAACGAAGCGAGAGGCGATGCCGACCGATTCAACGCAATCCGACGGGAGTATCAGAACGCCAAGGCTGTGACCCGCCGCAGACTCTATCTGGAAGCAATGAAAGAGGTACTGCCCAAGGTCAAGGAAATCTATGTGGTCGATGGTGAGTCGAACGCTCCCCTCCCAATTTTACAGCTTGATAGATAGCACTATTCATCTCATGAAAGGATATCCACGATGAATCCCAAAACACTGATAGTAATAATCGTTGTTCTTATCATCGCTATTTTCTTAGGCTCAAATCTATTCTACACGGTTCGTGAAGATGAGCAGGTGGTAATTACTCAATTCGGCGAAGCCATCAAAACGATGAGTGAAGCCGGGCTTAAAATAAAAACACCATTCATCCAGAAAGTCCAACGCTTAGATAAACGGATACTCGAATGGGACGGTTCCCCCAACGAGATTACGACGAAGGATAAGCGATTTATCTGGTTAGACACGACTGCACGCTGGCGCATCACAGACGCCCTTGCGTTCTACGAGAGATTCCGTGGCGGAAATGCCGAAGCGCTTGCTCAATCGCGGTTAGATGACATCATTGATTCTGCCGCCCGGGATTTGGTGACGGGCCAACTGTTAGTCGAAGTTGCCCGTAACTCAGACCGTATTTTAGACCTCAATATAGAGGAACTGGACCAAGACGAGGGCGGCGGTAGTAGTGAGCCGTTGGAGAGCATTCAGGTGGGTAGGGATAAAATTGTGACCATGATTCTTGAAAAAGCACGGGAAAACACGCCTGAAGATTGGGGGATCGAACTCATCGATGTACGGATCAAACGGATTAACTATGTGGAGACCGTCCGTCAGGAGGTGTTTGCCCAAATGATTTCCGAACGAGATCGGATCGCTGCCAAGTACCGGTCAGAGGGTCAAGGTGAAGCCGCAGATATCATGGGACAGAAACAGAAGGAGTTGGAGCGCATTCAGTCTGAAGCATACCAGAAAGCGGAGCAGCTTAGAGGTGACGCTGACGCGCAAGCGATTCAGATTTACGCACAATCGCATGGTCAAGATCCGGAATTTTACGCGTTCCTTCAAACGCTAGACACCTACCGTACAACCATTGACGCTAATACCAAGCTGATTTTGACGACGGACAGCGACCTCTACAACTATCTCAAAGATACCGGATTGACAAACAGATAGTCGCATCGGAAAGAGGCAGATGCAAATGATTAAATCACTCCAACTATACAAAGAAAATGGTGGTGTCACTTCATGCACGACCGGCAAAAAATCCGTTCAATACTCCCCTAAACGCCGCCACCCACCGTGGATTCGGGCGCGGGTGCCGTCAGGACCGAACTATACTGAGCTCAAGCGGTTGATGCGCGATCTGGAATTGCACACCGTCTGCGAAGAGGCGCAGTGCCCCAATATCGGTGAGTGTTGGGAGAGCCGATCCGCTACCTTCATGATTTTGGGCGATGTCTGTACCCGTCGGTGCATGTTTTGTGCAGTCACCAAAGGGAAACCGGAGGGAGTCGATTTCGATGAACCCCGTCGGCTCGGAGAAGCTGTGGGGCATCTGAAACTGAAGCATGTGGTAATCACCTCCGTCAATCGGGATGAGCTGCCCGACGGCGGCGCGAGCATCTTTGCCGCCTGTATCCATGAGGCCCGTCGGCATAGTCCCGGCTGCTCTGTTGAAGTGCTGATCCCAGACCTTGAAGGCAATTGGGACGCGCTAGGGGTGATTGTTGAAGCCAAGCCTGACGTTCTCAACCATAATACGGAGACGGTGCCACGCCTCTATCGCAGGACTCGTCCCCAAGCGAAATATCAGCGAACCTTGGACCTCTTGCGGGTCGGCAAAGAGATGGACGGGACGATGCTGACCAAGTCCGGCCTGATGGTGGGGTTAGGGGAGAGCACTCAAGAATTGATAGAAACGATGCAGGATATCCGCGATACGCATTGCGACCTTTTGACAATCGGACAGTACCTGTCGCCGACATCGAGGCATCTACCGATTCAGCGGTATTACACCCCAGAGGAGTTTGAGGAGTTGAAAATAGCTGGTATGGAGATGGGATTTCGGCATGTGGAATCGGGACCGCTGGTCCGGAGTTCGTATCATGCGCGGGAGCAGGCACAGTTGTAATCTGTTATTGGCTTGATGAAGAGTTTATATTTGTTATTGAGATTAGGAACTATACGGAAAGGAAGTCTAGGATGTCGGCCCAATACAAAATTTTGATAGCTGATGCGCCGTGGTCTATAGAACCGGAACAGGAGGTTTTCGGAGAGATAGACGCTGAGATAATTGTCGCTGAGACAAGGACAGCGGCGGAGGTGCGCGCCTTGGCCCCCCAAGTGGATGGGATACTTACGGATAGGCAGTCGATAACCGACGATGTTATCGCGGTTGCACAGCGGTGTCAGGCTATCGCTCGGTACGGCGTTGGGTTTGACAACGTAGCGCTGGATGCGGCGACGGCTGCGGGCATTATTGTTACCAACGTCCCAGCTTACTGTATTGATGAAGTTACCGACCACGCTATGGCGTTGCTGTTAGCGTGTGCTCGCAAGATTCCTCTATTCCACAAGCACATCAATGGTTGGAATCGGGATGTCGGCCCGCCGATGCGCCGCATCCGTGGACAGACTTTAGGCGTCATCGGATTTGGTAGGATTGGACGCGCAATCGCGCCGAAGGCACAAGCCTTCGGGTTAGAGGTTATCGTGTTCGATGATTACCTTACATCGGAAGCTATTCAAGCGGAAGGCGCAACGAAGGTTGAACTCCCCGAACTGCTCGCACAATCGGATTTCATCTCGATTCATACGCCGTTGACGCCTGAAACGCAGGGGTTGATTGGTGAAGCGGAGCTCCGTCAGATGAAGTCGAACGCCTATCTCATCAACACTGCGCGGGGAGGGATCATTGATACGGTTGCGCTCTACAAGGCGTTGAACGAGGGGTGGATTGCTGGGGCAGGGCAGGATGTCTTGCCGCAAGAACCGCCGGACCCCGATGAACCGCTCCTGACGCTGGAGAACATCATTCTGACGCCGCACGTTGCGTTTCTCTCGGAAGAGTCAACGTATGATGCCCAGAAGACCGCGGCGTCAGAGGTTGCAAGGGTGTTGACGGGGCAGATGCCGGAATCGGTGGTAAATCCAGAGGTCCTAGACAGTCCAGCGCTGCGTGCCAAAGCACTCGCGGGAAAATGAAAAGACGAGAAATAGAGTAGCTTAAGCTTACCACTAAAACAAAGGTGTCCAAGCCGTGCCGGTTGGCTTACCCATCGGGGCCGGTAGAGACTGTTTCCAGATATGATGGACAGGATTTGGACACTGCCTCACAACCACAATCAATGTTAAAGCAGGTGATTAACATGGTTTTCACTCCTTCACTGTAGAAAGCCCGTTTTTCAACTGCAAGAGTTGTGCTTCTGGAAGGTTTGTGATTTCAGAGATGAGTGTCATCTCCATTCCCTTGGCAAGCATTGCCTTTGCAGCTTCAAGTCTGCCTTTCTGCTCTCCTTCACGCAGCCCTTCCTGCTTGCCCTCACGTAGCCCTTCTTGCTTGCCCTCACGCAAACCGTTTTGAAAAAAACGCTGCCTTTCCCTCTCTAACGCTGCGACTAACATCGTCTTCACCTCCTCTTCGTTCCGATAAATGGACTCCAATGACTGATAATCTTCAGATTCAAGCCGTCCATGGAAAGCCAACTGCCTAAACCAATTTAAGAATAGACTGACCGCCTGTTTGTCACTCTCCGACGAAAACAGATCAAAATCGAGAGAATGGACCCACTCTTGGTTGACAAAGGTTTCGAGGAGTTGTCGAAAGATAGTGCGATTTGAGAATAGCTTCTTATATCCGCTGTCGTGGATGTTCATTCCTAACACCCTTTGAGCTAATGGGGTAGACGGATGCTTTCCGGTGTTGAAGAAAGTTCGCCAAGTCCGTGTATAACGTGAAGGTTCATGGTAACAATTCGTGAAACAGGAACCGTAGGTAACAACGATAATTGTTCCTTACTGGCAACTCCCCGGTTTATCTTCACACACAGAGAAACCGAGTTTTGAAGAAAAAACTCGGTTTCTATTGCACTATTTCTTAACATGAGCGTTTAGGTTATACTGCTTCTGCTACGCCGGATGCTGCAGAACGATAGGCTGCATCGAGCAACTCTACGCCGCGCATCGCGGCTTCCCCCGGCGACCAGTTCACATCGGTCGTTCCGAGGATCAGATCCACGAAGTTGTTGGGTGGACCGTCACACTCATAGGCACCAGCATCTAGAGCCACATCGGCGACCTCATCAACCGCATTGTGCCGGCGCAATTCCATGCGTGCACGTTCGGCATCTAGGAGCAGCATCCCTTCGGTGCCAAAGAAACGGATATCCACGTGAAATGGTCGGTGGGTCGGCACCGTACCCGCGCCGCTGACTGTGCCAACTGCACCGGTTGTGAAGCGGGCCGTGATTGCATCGTACAGGTCTACCTGTGCCCCCGGTGCGCTCATCATGCTGAAGACGGTTTCTGCCCGCAAACCTGAGAGCCAGAACATCAACCCCGCCGAGTGCGAAATCTGTGCATGACCGTAACCCCCTCCGGCGACTTGGGGATCCGCCCATGTGGCGGGATCCGGGCTGAACATTGTCCCCTCAGACTGACCGCTCACTTCGGCGACATCCATCCCTTCGCCACTGAGCAGCCCACGAATCGGTGAAGCCATGTGACACAGTACATATTCTATCGTACCAATCCCGCTGTCGTCCATGAGTCGCTTGGCGTGTTGGATGAACGGCTTATGATGCCAACCGTAGGGCACCAGTAGTTGGACGCCTTTTTCTTCCGCCAACGTGACTAACGCTCGTGCATGTTCGGCGCGGGTAGTTAGCGGTTTCTCGCACATAACGTGCAGCCCTTTTTCAAGCGCGGCGCGGGCGTGATCGTAGTGGAGCGTGTGGGGTGAAGCCACAACCACACCATCTAGTTCACACTTATCAAGTAGGTCGCGGTAATCTTCAGTCGCATACGCAAATCCGAAAGCCTTTTGCACCTGTTGTAGTTCTTCAGTTCCTAGCCGGCAGACACCTACCAACTCTACATCCTCACGCGCAGCGAAAACGGGCATGTGATTGCTCGTCGCCCACCACCCCGCACCGATGAAACCCAGGCGCGCCTTCTTCTGTGCACTCATAGCGGTTCTCCCTTCCAAGAAAGATGCCCAATATTAACGCCTAACCAACCAGAATTCGCCCTCGCTATGGGTTGCTAACATACGAAGCAGCACGGCGCCGGGAAAATCTTCCGCCATATCAATCGCCATCGTGAAGATGCGGGTCTCGGTTGTTGTATGTTGCGCGATAGTCTGAAGGTTGGGAATGCCGGAAGTCAGGATGCCATCGCTAAACAGCACAACGATTGTAGGTCCCCGGTTGTGCGCCTCTTGTAATGCTTCGAGCATATCTCTGTCCGAATAACGCTCACTTTTCACAGGCTTGGCGCCCTCAAGATGAGCGGCGGTATCGGCAATGTCTACCTCGCTAACAGGGAGGAAGTCCGGTTGGTAGAAGTAGACCTCTTCGCTGAAGGTGCAGACGTTGAATTCATCGTGCGGTTCGAGAAATTCCAGCGAATTTGACATAATACGGAGGATGCGCTGAAGTTTTCGCGGCGCCAAACCGACCATACTTGACGAGAGGTCGACGCAATAGATGATCCGCTGTGGCCCCTCCTGCCTTTCGATAAATCTGACCAGACGGCTTTTGGGACGCGCCTGTGAATCGACTTTTTTGACAGGGCGCGTGATCACCCGTTCCATCTGCGGCATTGCTTGCGGTGTGACACTTTCTGTCGACAGGCCCACGTTGTCGCCCAGATTTAATGGGCCCATGGTGAACTGCGTCGGCTCCGCTGCTGAAACGACCCCTCGATCCGTAGCGGGGGCGTTGCTCGTCAAAATCTTTAACGCCGGTTGGTTGGTCTGCACATTTGCCTTCTGTCTCCGCACCTGAGGCCGTTTAGGACGATTCATCCGTTTCGTTTTAGGTTCTTCAACCTTCATCAACACTGCGTTGATAGCGTCTTGATTCGCGATAAACTGCTCCCCGGTCCAGAAGAAAAAACCGATGACGCCGGCGATGAAGTGTAAGGCAAAAGAAACAACGAGGGCTTTGCTTGATCTATACTTTGATAGCATTCTGAAAGACTCTCAAATGATTTGGTTAATTGGTACGTTGATAGACCGGGTTGTAAACGCGCTCTATTCAACCTACGGATTGCGTTACCGCATTGACATCTTCTCGGAATCGCTCTTCCGCCGCAGGACGACCCCCCACTGACCCACCACCCAGAGCGCATCGTCGTGTGGGGCACGGACGATGGTATACAGGTTGTTAGAGATATCTGTATGTTCTCGCTCCCATGTTGTGCCACCATCTGTTGAGCGGAGAATGGTGCCGGATGCGCCGACGGCGTAAATCTCCTCTTCCGACAACGCGAGGATACCGTAGAGCACTTCAGTGACGCCGCTCGACAAGGCTTCCCACTTGAATCCGCCTCCGGTTGTGCGGAGAATGATACCGTAGTCGCCGACCGCCCAGCCCTTCCGTTTTGTGATGAATGAGACGCCATACAGGTTATAACCGGTCTCGGTTTCGTGATACTTCCAGTATCCACCACCGTTGATCGTGCGTTGGATAATGCCGCTATGCCCAACCGCCCAGCCGAGCGGCGCGAATTTCATTTCGACCCTTTCGAGGTCTTTCCCTGTGGAGGTCCGTTGGGGTGTCCAGATGGGACCCCCGTCTTGGTTGTGGATAATCTGTCCATCCCTTCCGACCGCCCACCCTTCGGAGAAGCCACCAAACGCGACATCGTTTATCTCAAATGGCAACGGCGGGTCCTCCTCAAAGAGGCCTGGGCGCATCGGGGTTTGGCCCGCTGACCATTTCACACCGTTGGTGGTGTAAAGCACTGTGCCGTCGCGCCGCATTGACCAGCCCCATCGCTGTGCGTCTTCGGCGTCTAGCCCCGACACATCGGCAAAATGGACACCGACAAGGTGCTGCTCTGTTCCACTGTGCAGGCGCGTCCATGTCTGACCACCGTCCCGCGTTTCCAGCAAGATGCCGTTATCTCCGGCGAGCCACCCGTGTGTGCTATCTATGAACAAGATGTCACGGAAGTCATCAAGTTGCTCCCCAAGTTGGCGTTCCCACGTTTGTCCACCATCTTTGGTATGATAGATGTGTCCTGCGTCGGCGACCGCCCAGACGTGTTGGTCACCGACGAAATGCACGTTTGTGATAGGCAGCCCCGATTGGCGAAGGGCCCGGCGTTGACGGGCGCTCTGTCTTTCCGCTGCACCTGTATCTGGTCGGGGAGTGGGAGTATCCGCAGCATCGGCTTCAATTTCGCCCTCAGGGGTGAAACGTCCGGCGCGAGATCGCTGCTCGGTCAAGTCTCTCTGGAAGATGTCGGTAAAATTGTCGTCCAGCGGATTGTCAACTGTTTCCTCAGATGCTTGAGCCTCGTCCGTTGCTCCCTCCGTGTCCGCCTGTTCGCGCGCAGCCATGAGTTCCGCCACCGTTTCAAGCCCGACGTAGCTAGGTAACCAACTCTCACCTTGGTCGTTTGTCACGAGGATGGCGCCGCTACGGTCAATGCCCCACGCGCGTTGATGGTCGCGGAACTTGATCCGACGGAGCCCTTCCACCATCGTTTCCGGGAGGAGTTGTTGCCATGTCCCCCCACCATCCTGTGTAATAAAAGACCGGCCATCGCTGCCGACAATCCAGCCGGATTTCGAATCGGCGAAATGTACTGCGGTGGCAGGTTGATGGGTCTTATCTTGAATCTCCCAGTAGTCACCACTGTTGACGGTGTGCAGGATCAGGCCACCTTCCACCCGTTGGGGGACAACCGCCCACCCCTCGGTGCTATTGATGAAATGAAACGCTGTAATGGCTTGGTTCGTCGTCCCGGTTTTCTGAAGTTTCCACGTCACGCCACCGTCCATCGTGTGAAGCGTCTGGCCCTGATCAACACCGAGCCAACCCTCTTTGGTGTTGATAAACTGTATGGCACCAATCCTACGGAAATTTTGCACCACCTTTCTGATAACCTGCCACGTTTGCCCGCCGTTTTCTGTCCGAAGCAGCACGCCACTGCCGGCAATCCAGCCGTGGTTTTCATCGACAAAAGTGACACGGCGTAGGTCTTCCTTCACGCCGCTATGCTGCGGCAGCCATGTTTTACCGCCGTCCGTTGTGTGCGCGATGACGCCCCCGGACCCGACCGCCCAGCCGTGTAAGGAGGCTGACTCGTCTGCCGTGCGATGAAAGTAGGTATCGGCGAAATCGGTCTGCCACGTCGCCTGACGGACGATTTCCCAATTATAAGTGACCTCTTCAGCCGGTGCTTCCTCGACCGCTTCGGCGACTTCCGTTCGTTCTGCCATCGGTGGCAGTTCCGCCGGCAGCTCTTCTGCGTCAACAGAGTAACGCATCGCGATTCCGCCCTTGCCGACAGCGACCATCCCTTCCGGCGAAAGGGCGAATCCGTATAGGTCGTTCTCCGTATCGCTCTCCTGTTTCTCCCATTTCTTCCCGCCGTTGGTGGTGGTCAGGATAACGCCGCCATCCCCCACAACGAGACCGTGATTTTCATCCGCAAAGTACACCTTATTCAGGTTTGTCTCTACACCGGTCGGTTGGAATCTCCACGTTTTGCCCCCGTCTCTGGTATGTATGATCTCTCCAAACTGCCCGGTCACCCAACCCATTTTGCTGTCGATAAAGTAGACCGCATATAACTCATTGTAGGTAGGTGTCTTTTGTTGCGTCCATGTCAGCCCGCCGTTGGCTGTGTGGATGACAATCCCGGGCCAACCGACCGACCAACCTTCCTTATCGTTGAGAAAGAACACCTCTTTGAGCATGTGGAATTCGCCCGGCGTCTGCTGCACCCACGATTCACCGCCGTCGGCGGTATGCAGGACTGTCCCCAAATCGCCAACGACCCAGCCTTTCTTTGGACTGACGAAGTAGGTGCCCCGGAGTGAATACCACCACCCGCTTTTCTGAGTTTCCCAACTCTGTCCGCCGTCGGAGGTGTGGACAATCATGCCGCGATCGCCGACCGCCCACCCCTCTAGGTCAGAGACAAAATAGAGACTTCGGATATGGTCCCAGATGTCCGTTTGCACCTCCGTCCACGTTTGCCCACCATCTTCGGTCACGGCGATGGTCCCTTTTTCGCCGACCGCGATTGCCCGATTCCCATCAGCAAACTGTATCTCCTCAAGGTTGTTGGCGGTCGTGCCGCTGGCTATCGTCCATGTCTCTCCACCGTCGTCTGAGTGCATGATTGTACCCTGCCAGCCGACCGCCCAGGCCTCGTCTGGACTGGTGAACTGAACCCCGGTCAGATTGTTTTCGGTGCCGCTCTCCAGCAATCGCCAGTTATCCCCACCGTCCTCTGTGAATGTGATGAAACCGATATCAGCGACCGCTACGCCGCGTTGATTATCTATGAAATGGATACTGTTGACAGTATCCCGAACATGCCCGTTAATCAATGGGATCCGGCTGTCCTGACGCGTCCATTCGGCACCGCCGTTTGTCGTGTGGAAGATTGATCCATCGGTCCCGCAAAGCCAGCCCTCGTTTTGGCTGATGAAGAAGACCCGCTTGTTGTCATTAATCATCCGGTCCCGCTCACCCTCGTAGCGGTTACTCTGTTCCCGCCACGTTTTCCCACCGTCCTCTGTGAGCAGGATCCGATCATTGCCGCCGACAGTCCATCCACGGCGTTTACTGACAAACCAGATACCGCTGAGCGGAAAGTCGCTGATGTATTCATACCGGTCCCACGTTTTACCGCCGTTCTTTGTGTAGAGTACGTCGGCATCCTCCCCGACGATCCACCCCTCATCAGAATTTGCGAAGTAGACATCCCTGAGCATTGCTAAGGTGCCACTATCTTGGAGGTGCCAGCGACGGCCGTCATCGGTGGTCGCAATTAAACCCCTATCGCCGACCGCCCAACCGTAACGAGCGTTGGTGAAATAGACCGCCTTAAAATCACCTTCTGTCCCGACCTCTTGGCGTTCCCACGTTTTCCCACCGTCGTTTGTATGGACGATTGTTCCCTTTTCACCGACGATCCATCCATGGTCGGCATCTGCGAAGTGCAAATCTGTGAAATTGACTTCCCAATCCGCCTTGCGGGTCACCTCTTGCCTACAACCGATGAGTAAGGTTATGAATGCAAAGACGAGTATTGTCGCTCGGAATATATGTTGGTATGTACCTTTCATCTGATTTTTCTCTCCTTAAAATGTCGTAATACCCTTAGAAACTCGGAAAGCCTGAAACCCGGTGCCGTTCCAAATCGTCTATGGACCGCTCTCAACTCAATAAATGGACGAAGAACGATAGCGAAAACGCTTCCCAAAATTCTTGATTCTTTGGACGTAACAATGCCCTAAATGTTGAAGTGACCGATCCGTTTCTATCCAATCCCGTTGTTAAAGTATAACACAGTCGTATTCTAAACCCTATACCAAAATTTGCTGAATTAAAAATAGCCTAGTCATTCTGTCTGAATAGGAGCGTTGGGGGATTTGTAGCGTCCGCCTTTTTGCTTGCATTTCAAATGGTGGGTATGCTAACATGAACGCACTATTTTCGGCGAAGAATTCATACAGATACGGTCACATACATCTCATTGAAAGGCGTTCTCGGATTGGCTTTACAGGACTCAAAACTAGCAGGATTTATGATGAAACTGAAGATCCTTAAGCGTTGATAATGGTTATCAGAGGTAAACCCTGTTTTCGCCTTTTCCCGGTAAAAAAGAAATATCAAACTTCATTAACATAGAACGGTTGATAAGTTTTCTTATCGGACTCTTCTGATAAGGAGATAATCCAATGAAAATAGTGAACCGCTTACCTTTATCTAAATTAGAAAAGGGGTTTATAGCAACTTATATTCGAGCAACTGTTCTGGTGGTGCCTTTGGCTGCGATCATTTTCGTATCGGTTGCTGGCGTGTTTGAACACTTTACAATGGCACATGCTGTTTGGGGATAATAATAAGTGCCTTTATGTGGATGGTGCTTATTGGACTGGTCGTATTGCTCATGTTATTGCTGCCCCTAGCAGCCAAGCTCAATCAATGGATAGCAGGAAACGATGATGAGTTTGATGATACAGAGTGAAAGACACCGTAGCCGGGATGCCGCGCTTTTGGCATAACAACAGAAAGAAGGGATAGACCATGAACCAAAAACCCCTTTTGATAGCCATAGCCACCTTAATAGTGGCAATCTTCGCCTTTGCTCAAGTTTACATCATTTTCACAGTTACAACTATCAATGACCGAATCAATAGCGTGGACCAACGGCTAACACATCTTGAGACCCGCTTTGATAAGCGATTCACTGAACTTGAGACCCGCTTTGACAAGCGGTTTAATCTCATTGAAACCCGGCTTGATGCACTCAACCAGAACTATATTGATCACCTAGCACACCATATCGAGAAATGAGCAAGCTGAACCAGAACCACATCGACCACCTGACGCGCCACGATTCGTGAAGGGATAAAAGTCACAAGGCAAGTATACCTCCCCACGCCTCCCTTGTGGCGAAACTTCAAGAGATGAGTTAGGAGATTCAACTATCTTTTAGAGGAATCTGAGATGAGAAACTTTACCTAGAAAGCCTATGAAGGCAAATTCAAGATGTGAATTACAAAATCACGAGGAGGAACCTATGAAACGATCAATACTCCAAAAACTTTTATCTTTTTTGTTATTGTTTGTTTTCGGTTGCGCAGCACCTATTACACAGAATGTCCAATTCGATTATTTTGCCACAGTGTCTAAACAGGGGGGACTCGCTGCAGGAGGATTGGGCTTACTGCCTATTGTTGCCAATGCCGGTCAGGAAGGATTACGAAGACCGTTTGGAAATAAGTTGAATAAAGATCTTAGCGATAAACTTCCTGAAGGTAAGTTTATAGGGGACCTTGAAACGATAGCCTTAATCAGCAATGCGGGGTTGACGGAAGATTATTCACGACTGCTGAACGACTATAATCATTCAGCTATCTTGAACAAAGACAGTCTGATAAAAATTGGGACAGTGATAGGGGTCGAATATCTATTGTACGTCGAACTCTTAGAGCAATCACAAGCAGAGGGACGGGCACCAAAGATCTTGAGCAAAGGCCCAGTAATAGTAAAAGAAATCAAAATGAATATATTTGGGCAAGTCTGGTCGTGTACAATAGGTGATGCCGTCTGGGAGGGAACAGGTGAAATTTTTGTACAAACAGAGGATCAATGGACCTACAAACAGGCTGTTGATGAATTGGTAAATATGGCTGCTCGTTCTATTCTTAAAAATTTGACCGGACTTGAAATTCCTTCGTCCACTACCCCCAAGTTTTTTTGATGGAAATATCTGCTAAAATTCATGTCGGACTTTTCTAACTTTTTTAGAAAAAAACGGATACGTTGTTTATATACGGCGCAATTCGGTCATCCGAATCATTTCAGCAAGAAAGGCAAACAGAGATGAAAGAGCAGAATACCTACGTCAAATACACCCGTTCTGAAATAGACACCCTCCCTGATGAAACTGATTGGGAGTGCGTGGATGCACTAACTGATGAAGACATAGAAAGAGCAGCCTTATCTGATCCGGACGATCCGCCCACGGATGCAGACTTTTGGAAAGATGCAACAATGGTCATGCCAGAAAACATGGTCATCGTTGATGCAGATTTGTTGGAATGGTTCAAAGCCCATACTCCAGATTACGAAGCGCAAATCAACGCAGTGCTGCGATCGCATGTCGATGCGAATGGCAGTTAGAAAGAACTTGGTGGAGGGCTAGCAGCCGTAACAGCTATCAAAAGGAAACGCGGTTCGGATTGACTTCTTCCCGAATCGTGTTTCTTACCAAAAGAACTCATGCGCCGAATCCCATAGAGTTCTTGCTGCTGCTCTACTTATATCTATTACAAGGTCTGCATTGATGCATTAGGCCTTTATTTTTCTTAAAAGACGGCATGGTGTTGTCAAATAGCAATACGCCCTAATTCGGAGTCCGGAAAGGAGGCATCACCATGAAAGCCGCTCAACTGTATGCGTACGACAAAGAGATGAACGTCGATCTTAAAATTGAAACCGTACCTGAGCCAACCATCAGTGACCCTGAAGACGTGATTGTTCGTGTCGGCGCTGCAGGCTTGTGCCGGACTGATCTGCACATCATCGAAGGGGTATGGCGGGATGTGATGGATGCGGAGGGCGCGTTGTTGCCCTACATCATGGGACATGAAAACGCCGGTTGGGTTATTGATGGGAATCCAGCCCGGCGTAAGTGGAGGGAGAAATGTACGATGATGTGCGGTTATCGCTTCCTGATACTTTGGATCGAGAAATCATCTTCAAGCGGTTAGAAAAGGTGCTTGATCCCGAACTGGATGAGTCCATCCTCAAACTTGGCTTCGTCAAGTCGATTGAAGCCGAAAGCGGGCATCTGACAATCGAACTGCACCTTCCAACCTACTGGTGTGCGCCCAACTTCTCCTATATGATGGCTGAGGATACCCGCCGTGAACTTTTGACGGTTGAAGGGCTTCACGATGTCACAGTTCGTTTGAAAGACCATTTCGCTGCGCAGACAATTGAGGCGAGTGTGAACGCCGGTAAATCGTTCTCGGAGGCTTTCCCGGATGAAACATCTGAAAACCTGTGTCAACTCAGCGATCTTTTTCTCCGCAAAGGGTATATCCGGCGTCAAGAACGCTTGTTACAGAACTTAAAAAATGCGGGGCTATCATTCGAGGAGATTGCCCTCCTACGCATTGGCGACCTCTATTTTGAGAACGAATCTTGCCGGATCCGGCGTAACAATGGTCGGATTTGTGATGTTGGGGATGCCGAAGTCGCTCGTCAATACTTCCAGCGTCGAGCGGAAATAAATCTTGATTGCTCGCCTACCGCGCCTTTGATAATCGATCTGCGTGGTAACGAGGTAACTGCTGAGGGGTTAGAGGAGTACCTGATACGTGCGCGCACCGTGCGTGTTGCTCTGCAAGCCAACGGGTCATTCTGTACCGCTGTGTTGGCAGCACGGAAAGGCAAAAACTAAGCTACGCGGAACACGGAGAGAAACCGAGTTTTTTCCTCAAAACTCGGTTTCTGTTGTACTATTTCTTAACATGAGCGATGCCGTTAAATAGACAAGGAGCCTCACAATGTATAAAGAAAATGGGCAAGAGATTTTTGTTGTTGACGGACATATGCACTTTTGGGATGCCAACCCGGAAAACTGGCGTAACGAGTATGGTGAAGGCTGGATTCGATGTTTCTACGATTTTCATACCGCCCTCAGTCCGGAGGAATATGTCTGGCCCTTTGAAAAGTATTGCAAATACGGTGAAGATACACTGATTAACGATCTCTTCGCGGAAGGATACGTCGATGTTGCCATCCTCAACTCAACGTATCTTTACGAATTTTACAAAAATGGATTTAATACGCATCAACAGAATAACGCAATCAAAGCAAAATATCCTGACCGTTTTATTCTCTGCGGTTCTTTCGATCCCAGAGCGGAGGAGGCAGGACTGGATGCGTTCCGACAGATGATGGAGGATTACCCGATTCAGGGGCTCAAGCTTTACACCGCCGAATGGCGAGACGGCTCGAAAGGCTGGCGGCTGAATGATCCGTGGGCTTACAAGTATTTTGAACTCGCCGAGGAAGTTGGGGTTAAAAATATCCATGTTCACAAGGGACCGACGGTTTATCCTCTCAATCGCGATGCCTTTGATGTCGCCGATGTGGATTATGCCGCAACCGATTTCCCCAATCTCAACTTTATCATTGAGCACATCGGACTACCACGATTAGACGACTTCTGCTGGATTGCCACACAGGAAAAGAATGTCTATGCCGGCATGTCGGTGGCGATGGCGTTCATCCATTCGCGTCCGAGATATTTCGCCGAGATAGTTGCCAACCTGCTGTTTTGGTTGGGTGAGGATAAGATGATTTTCGGCAGCGATTATGCGATCTGGACGCCGAAGTGGTTAATTGAGAAATTTATGGCGCTTGAGCTGCCGGACGATATTAAAGAGGAGTATGGGGTTGACATTACGCCAGAAGCCAAGCGCAAGATCTTAGGCGAAAACGTCGCCGGTCTGTATGGGATTGATCTCCCCATCCATCGGGAAAAACTGAGTCAGGATGAGATTGGCGTCAAACTTGCCGCGGGGGCGTAAAACGGTGCCGGAACTTAGAACTGTGCGACATCATCCTAACTATTATTACGAGGAATGCCCATGACTGCGGCGCATACCGATGTCGTTGGAAGTCTGCTCCGTCCGCCTGAACTCCTCAAAGCGAGAAGCGAAGTCGCTGCGGGCAAAATGACGCAAGCGGCGTTCAAAGCTGTCGAGGACCAAGCGGTTGACGAGGCGGTTGCGCTGCAGGAAGCGGTGGGCTTGGATGTTGTTACCGATGGTGAAATGCGTAGGTTATCCTTCCAGAGCCAGATGACGGAGGCGGTCGCCGGTTTCGGTGAATACGATCTCAACGCCTTCCTCTGGGGTGATTGGCGTGGTGATGGAGACGCGGGCAACTTGAGTTTAGAACGTCCCAAGAATTTGGGTGTTGTAAGCAAACTCAAACGTAAACGTCACCTGTCAACGGAGGAGTTCACCTATCTACGGGCGCGGACGACTCGCATCCCGAAGGTTACGTTGCCAAGTCCGAGTCTATGGACAAACTTCTGGTCGTCAGAACACTCTCTGTTAGCGTATCCGACGCTCGACAGCTTTCTTGCGGATGTCGTTGATATTCTCCGGAATGAGGTCGCCGAGTTGGTTCGACTCGGCGCAACCTACATTCAGCTTGATGCCCCTCACTATCCGTTGCTGCTTGATCCGAAGACCAGAACCTTCTACGAAAAGCAAGGTTGGGGGCTCAATCGGTGGCTGGATCGAGGCATTGAGATGGACAATGCTGTGATTGGCGATTTTCCGGAGGTGACATTTGGGTTTCACCTCTGACGCGGTAATCAGGGCAGCCGGTGGTTGGTCGAAGGGGATTACGAGCTGATTGCTAAACCGATTTTCGAGGGCATCCGTGCCCAGCGGCTGCTGCTCGAATACGACGATGAACGCTCCGGCTCCTTTGAACCGTTGCGGTTCATTCCCGATGACAAGATTGCCGTTTTAGGGTTGGTCACGACAAAAACAGGGCGTCGGGAAACGCCGGAGGAACTTGCGATGCGTATCAAGGAAGCCAATCAATTTATGCCGCTAGAACGACTCGCGTTGAGTCCACAGTGCGGCTTCGCAACTTCGGTCCTCGGCAATCACATAACCGAAGAAGATCAGCGACATAAGCTATCGGTAGTTGTCGAGACCGCTAGAAAGATGTGGAACTGAATCGGGTGAATTTTTGAAGGAGAAAAAGTATGGCGCAAACCCCTAAAAACCATCAAACCCGAACCGAAGCTATTGGAAAATGGACGGTTCGGATTAGATCCTACCAACTCGGTGATGCGTATATCTGTACTGTAGACAATGTAAGCCCCGGTGCTGTCATTTCTCGGTCTACGGCTGAGACCCGCGCTGATGCGGAATCTGAGGCGTTAGCGCAGGCAAAAGCCGCTATGGCATAATTGTATTACACGAGATTAGAGAAACCGAGTTGGCTCATGTAAAAGGAAAGTGCGAAGCATAAAGAGAAACCGAGTTTTTTCTTGAAAACTCGGTTTCTGATGTCTTGGTAGAAGATTAGAAAGGTTGGGAGCGATAGGATGAACCTAAATAGGTTGTCACGAAAACATACACTCACAAGCCTTGCAAAAACGTGCGGGTGAGCGGCGAAAGTCAGTCCAGTTGGACTGGGGGAACTTCTCGCTAAATTGCCGAAGAAGAACGACCCAAATCTGCTCGTTGGGTTTGAGACGAGCGATGATGCGGGTATCTACCGCCTGAACGACGAGATGGCATTGGTTACAACCGCCGACTTTATCACACCGCCGGTGGATGATCCGTATCTGTTCGGTCAAATCGCCGCAGCAAATTCCATCAGCGACATTTATGCGATGGGCGGCAGACCGGTGACCTGTCTGAATTTGGTGGGGTTTCCCGCGGACAAATTGGGTCCAGAAATCCTGCACGGTATTGTCGAAGGGGCACTGAGTAAAATCACCGAATCCGGCGCGGTCCTAGCGGGCGGGCATACGACCGATGATGAGGAACCCAAGTTTGGGTTATCGGTCACTGGAATTGTGCATCCGGAAAAGTATTGGCGAAATGTCGGTGCCGAACCGGGAGATGTCCTAATCTTGACGAAACCGATTGGTAGCGGCGTACTTTTTAACGCCAATCTGAAAAACTGGGTGTCAGACCAAGCACTAGCGGAGTGCATAGGGGCTATCACGACGCTCAACAAGGGGGCGGCAGCGGTTATGGTTGATTTTGACATCCATGCGGTGACGGACATCACCGGATTCGGGTTAGGCGGTCATGCTTTAGAAATGGCTGAAGGGTC
This sequence comes from Candidatus Poribacteria bacterium, assembly GCA_022822785.1. Taxonomy (GTDB): domain Bacteria; phylum Poribacteria; class WGA-4E; order WGA-4E; family PCPOR2b; genus PCPOR2b. Next base: position 56,355 of record JAJEAL010000145.1, on the reverse strand, counting down.
AGGCGTGACTTTAGAAATTCGCACCGACGAGGTGCCGACGATGAGCGAGGCGCTGGAGATGTACGAAAGAGGGATGCGGACAGGGGTTAATGCTGCCAATCGCGCGTTGATTGAGGATTCCGCGCATTTTGAGAAATCGCTCCCTGAGTGGCATGAAGAAATCTTTGTTGATCCGCAGACTAGCGGCGGGCTCCTGATGTCTGTGCCCGCCTCTCAAAGCGAATCGCTGTTGAGGGCTTTGCACAATGGTGGTGTGACAGAAGCGCAAGTCATCGGGGACGTGAAGTCTTTTGCCGAACCGAACTATCTTGTTTTTAGATAGGTTCATGTAAAAAGAAAATGGAAAGCACGAAGAGAAACCGAGTTTTGAAGAAAAAACTCGGTTTCTGTTGTACTATTTCTTAACATGGGCGTTTGTATAAATTATGAAAATCTGTCTAATTACGCCTGCCCCAACATACTCTCGAAAAGGTAACCGTGTGACTGCGCTTCGGTGGGCGCGTCTCTTACGGGAACTCGGTCACCGTGTCGTTATCGCGGAAGAGTATCACGGGGAACGATGTGATGTGCTAGTCGCGCTCCATGCGCGTCGCAGCCACGCCGCTATGGTGCGTTTCCGTCACGAATACCCGGAACTGCCGCTCATCCTCGCGCTGACCGGAACAGACCTTTACGGCGATATCCATACGGACACCTCAGCCCAAGAATCCTTGGAGATGGCGGATCGTTTCGTGCTATTGCAACCGGCGGGCATTGAAGAACTCTCAGAACATCTCCGGGCTAAAGCGCGGGTGATTTATCAATCGGTGACAGCACCGCCGGGGGTGTTTTCTCCGAAAAAGAACGTTTTTGAATTGTGTGTGCTGGGACATCTGCGTCCCGTAAAAGACCCATTCCGGGCCGCAATGGCAGCCCGACAATTGCCTCCGTCTTCCCGAATTCAGGTGGTACATGTTGGGGGAGCACTCACCGACGATATGAAAGCGGAGGCAGACGCCGAAGCGTCTAGCAATCCGCGTTACCGCTGGTTAGGGGAACTCCCACGCTGGCGGGCGCTTCGAGTCCTCGCACGGAGTCGGGTTCTCGTGCTGACCTCGCAGATGGAGGGAGGGGCGAATGCCGTTTCGGAAGCGATTGCGTGTGCTGTGCCTGTCATTTCGTCACGGATATCTGGCTCAATCGGTCTATTGGGGGAGGATTATCCCGGCTACTTTCCGGTAGGCGATACACAGGCGTTGACGGATCTGCTTTTACGGGTTGAGACGGATGCCGCGTTTTATGAAGCGCTCAAAACGTGGTGCGAGCGACTAAAGCCGACTTTCGACCCTGAGCGTGAGCGTCAGAGTTGGGAATGTTTGCTACAAGATTTGGGGTAAACTTTCAGCGTAGCAGGGACCGAGCTACTGCGGAAAAAGGAAGGCGAAGGTAACTATGAAAAGGGTTGGAATTGTGGGGGCTGGTGCGTGGGGGACCGCGCTTGCAGTTACGGCGGCGCGCGCTGGCTGCGACGTTACCCTATGGGCGCGGGAGCCGGAGGTTGTTACATCTATCAACCAACGCGGAGTCAACGAGATGTTTCTCTCCGGCGTCGAGCTGCCTGACACTGTTCAGGCGGTCAACGATTTAAGCGCGATGTCGGCACAGGACGCCCTGTTGATGGTGGCACCCGCCCAATATGTACGGGGCACCTGTGAGCAGCTGGTATCAGCCGGTTTGGCTGCTTCTCTCCCTATAGTTATCTGCAGTAAGGGGATAGAACAGGGCAGCTTAAAGCTGATGAGCGAAGTTGTGGCGGAGTATTTCTCCAATCCAGCAGCGATACTCAGCGGACCAACCTTTGCGATTGAAGTGGCGAAGGGATTGCCCGTTTCGGTGACGCTTGCGTGTGAAGATTTAGCGCTTGGACCGAAATTAGCGCGCTTGCTCGCACACCCGAAATTCGTCGTCCACCATTCCGACGATGTGATAGGCCCCCAGATTTGTGGCACGATGAAAAATGTTATTGCTATCGCTTGCGGTATTGTCGAAGGCAGAGCGCTAGGAGAAGGGGCGAAAGCCGCATTAATCGTTGAAGGTTTGGCGGAGATAAGCCAACTGTGCGTTGCCAAAGGCGGTAAGCCTGAAACAGCGATGGCGCTATGCGGCCTTGGCGACCTAATCCTGACCTGTAACAGCCACACTTCACGCAATATGTCGCTCGGTTACGCGTTGGGACAGGGTGAGACGTTGGAGGGGATTTTGCGTGAGCGTAGGAGTGTTGCCGAAGGGGTCGCATCGTCCGACGCCGTATCGGAGTTGGCAGCCCAATTGGGTATTCGGTTGCGGGTTTGCGAGATTGTGAACCAGATTGTGCACGGCAATGTAGGTGTTGATCAGGTGCTTCTTCCATTCGTTCAGAACTGAAAACGGGGTGGGCAGTTGAGTTTTTGTTAATCTATCGCTCTGCTATACGTTCATAACCAACACCAGAAATGGTTGCGCCATGTTCTTGGTCTAACAATAGAGCGATTTATTGCTTGTCACGACGCGGATGAATCCCCGATAAATCGAGCCGGACCTCGTGGAATGGGGATTAAGAAATGCGCTACTATAAACTGAAGTGCGTAATTCCTTCAATATATTGACAAAAAGATGCAGATATCCCAACCACTGACCCTTGATGAAATTCCTGACGATGAACAGGAAGCGCTACTGACAAAGGTTGCGACCGAGATTGTGAGACGACGCCTGACCGTGCCCGCGATTTTATTCCTTGAAACGTGTAAACCGCTCAACTTTATCGGGAGTCAAATACTTATTGCGCTCAACCCTTTTGTGAGTTCAATTTTTAACACCGCTGAATATCAGAAATTTGCCTTGATAATCGAAAAGGATGCAAACGTTGAGCTGTTGACTCAACTTATTGAAAAATTAGATGCAGAGGAGAAAAAATAATATGTCGGATCAGGCACAGGAGATACGCTCGATCCTTGCGACAGATTGTGGCAGTACTACCACGAAAGCCATCCTGATCGAGAAACGAGGGGAGGAATACCACCTGGTGGTTCGTGGGGAGGCACCGACGACGGTTGAAGCGCCGGTGGAGGATGTTACCGCTGGGGTAATCAACGCGATTACAGAGGTCGAGGAACTTGCCGGGCGCAAGCTGTTGAAGGACGGGCAGATTCTCAAGCCACAACGGGGGAATGAAGGCGCAGATCTGTATATCTCGACGAGTAGTGCCGGCGGCGGTCTACAGATGATGGTTGCCGGTGTCGTGCGCAACCTCACCGCTGAGAGCGCAGAACGTGCCGCGCTGGGCGCAGGAGCGATTGTCATGGATGTTATCGCCTCTAACGACAAGCGGCTTCCACACGAGAAGATTGAGCGGATCCGACATCTTCGCCCGGATATGGTCCTGCTCTCCGGCGGGATTGATGGCGGGACAACCTCGCACGTTGCGGAATTGGCAGAAATTATTGAGGCAGCAAATCCCAGACCCCGTTTGGGCGTGACTTATGAGTTACCGGTGATCTATGCCGGAAACAAGGAGGCACGCGAGATTGTCGGTGAACGACTTGGCGATACAATGGCGCTAGAGGTGGTTGATAACCTGCGTCCCGTGCTTGAGCGCGAAAATCTGATGCCGACCCGTCTGAAAATCCAAAATCAATTTCTCGAGCATGTTATGGCACACGCCCCCGGCTACCGAAAATTAATCTCGTGGACCGATGCGCCGATTATGCCAACGCCCGGTGCTGTCGGCGCAATTATGCAAACAATCGCCGCGCAGCAGAACATCGAGGTGGTCGGTGTGGACATCGGGGGCGCAACGACGGATGTATTTTCTGTCTTCAAAAATCAGGAGGGCGACGCGGTTTTTAATCGCACGGTGAGCGCGAATCTGGGGATGAGCTACAGTATCTCCAACGTCCTTGCAGAGGCGGGGATGGAGAACGTGTTGCGGTGGGTACCCTTTGATATTGATGTCAGTGATCTTGGGAATCGGATCAAGAACAAGATGATAAGACCGACTACGATTCCGCAGGCGTTGGAGGAACTGATTATTGAGGGGGCCATCGCGCGTGAAGCGTTGCGATTGGCGTTTGATCAGCACAAGCAGCTTGCGGTCGAACTGCGTGGGGTGCAGCAGCAACGTACCATCTCCGAAGCGTTTGCCCAATCCGAGACCGGCGCAACACTTGTGGATATGCTCTCGCTGGACCTGATTGTCGGAAGTGGGGGGGTGCTTTCCCACGCTCCACGGCGGAATCAGGCGATGTTGATGATGATTGATGCATTCCAGCCGGAAGGGGTGACCCACCTCGCTGTAGATAGCATTTTTATGATGCCCCAACTCGGTGTGCTTGCTCAGGTCAACGAAGCAGCGGCGACGCAGGTCTTTGAGCGTGATTGTCTCATCCACCTGGGGACTTGCATTGCGCCGGTTGGAGTTACTAACCCCGGCGATTTGGGTATTACAATCACCGGCGATTTGACAGAAACCGTGCCGTTTGGCGAATTGCGTCTCTATCCGTTGGGAGTCGGAGAGAAAGCGCGTGTAACAATCCAACCTCAGCGTCGTCTTGACATGGGGGCTGGACACGGTCAGTCGGTTGAAGCGGAAGTCGAAGGTGGCGTGGTCGGTTTAGTGGTGGACACGCGTGGACGTCCCCTCGAAGCTTCCAATGCCTCCACCGAGCGTGTCGCGCTGCTCAAGAAGTGGTTTGAAGCGTTGGCGGTATATCCTGAAAGATTTGTGTGAAAAGTTAAGTGCAAATGTTAAGAGAAACCGAGTTTTTGGCAAAAACTCGGTTTCTGTTGAGGAGTCTCTTATAGTGGCACCAAGACGGATTAATCTTTTCGATCGCGTCATGAAAATCTTGGGGCGGCATTACGCCGAATCGTTTCTGAAACTCGCTTTTCCCGATACTGCTTTCCAACTGGTCGGGACACTGGAGAATGTCGAAATCACCCTGCCAGATCGACGCGCTGACTTTCTGCACAGAATTCAGGTTGAAGGTGAGGAATATTTACTGCACTTTGAATTTCAACTTCAACATAGGGCTGATTATCCCCGCAATGTGTTTACTTTCTCTGGTGGACTAACGGATCAGCATCAGAAGCCGACAATCACCATTGTTTTGTATCTGGAGCGGCGGGAATCAGACCCGCCTAGCGAATATGTCGTTCAAATTGGGGAATGGGTCATCCACCGGTTCACCTATCCGATTATCAAGTTGTGGGATTATACAGACCGGATCCGTTCTGGAGAGTTGAGAGAGTTTGCGCCGTTACTGATTATGTTGGAACAGGAGAAGACGGAGGCGGTGCTGCATCAGGAGAGGGAACTCATTTTACAGGAAACCCATCCGCAGAAACGGGCGGATTCATTGGCGACAGCGGTGATGATTGCTTCCCGCTATTTTGAACTTGATTGGTTATGGGAATTTTTTGGAGAGGAGGTGGAACAGATGCGTGAATCCGGTTTTATCACTGACTGGATTGAGGATGGCATACAGCAAGGGAAACGGTTAATCCTAATCCAGCAACTCGCCACCAAATTCGGGGAACTTCCTCAATCCGTAACAGAACAAATTAACGGGATGACCGCGGACGAAGAGCTGGATCAACTAGGTATCCGTCTCTTGACGGCAAACAGTCTTGAAGAGATGGACCTAAATGGCGGGCAGTCTCGTTGACAGGAGGCAAAACAGAAGAGGTGGAACAGATGCGCGAATCTGATTTTATCGCTTGTGCGTGGCAGAGACCCACAGCACGGATTGGGTATCATCTGTCGTGGCCGTGATAGCGAGGGCTATTGGCAGCACATTCCGAGACCTGAAGGCGATCAGATCCGAAGGACGTAGGCTTCAATGATACCGGGACGTGAAACGTGAAAACAGTTTGTTCATTGGTTCATTAGTACATTGGGTAATTAATGAACCGATGAACGAGTAAACTAATGAACTAAAAAAGGAGAGAAACATGCCAGTTTTAAGCGCAGCAGATAGAGATTTTTGGGAAGAGCACGGCTACGTCGTTGTCCACGACGCTGTACCTCCAGAAAACTGTGAAGCAGCCGAACGGGCCATCTGGGATTTCCTCGAAATGGATACAGACGACCCAGAGACTTGGTATCCAGACCCGCCGCGGCGCGGCATCATGGTCGAGATTTATCAGCATCAAGCGTTGTGGGACAATCGACAGTATCCTCGAATCCACCAAGCCTTCTCTGAGATTTGGGACACAGAGAAACTGTGGGTCAGCTTTGATCGTGGCAGCCTGAACCCACCGGAACGGGACGATTATAAGTTTCCAGGGCCCTACCTGCACTGGGACATGTCGTTAGATATGCCGGTTCGGCTCAAGGTGCAAGGGGTGTTATACCTGACTGATACCCCCGGCAATCAGGGGGCATTCACCTGCATACCGGGATTCCACCATAAACTCGAAGACTGGCTCAACGATCTGCCCGAAGATGCGGATCCACGGCAGCTCATCAAGGAAAGAGATGCCGATGCCGTGCCAGTTTCGGGGAAAGCGGGAGATTTAGTTATCTGGCACAGTGCCCTACCACACGGGAGCAGTCCGAACAGCGGCGATCGCCCTCGAATCGTGCAGTACATCACCATGTCACCGGCGCCGACGGATAATGAAGAAGGGCGTCAGAAACGAATCACCGGATGGCAGGAACGGCTGACCGGGCTGGGCAAAGATGCGAAAGAGAAGGAACACTTCCAAGGCAAGACAGCAGAACTGACCCCGCTAGGCAGAAAGCTGTTGGGGCTGGATTCTTGGGCAGATTGAAAGTCCGGACGTTCATGTTAAAAAGTGATGCAAAGAAACCGAGTTTTTCCGAAAAAACTCGGTTTCTCCAAGCTGCTCTGCACTTTCTTGTGGCATGAACCAGCGACTTGTGAATTAACACCATTAGGTATCCTATTTCAAATCATAATTTATGGAGAATCATCATGTATAAATGTGCATTCTTGGGTTGTGGCGGACGGGCGCGTGCCCATGCTCACGCGTACGAACATATCCAACGTGGTGAAATTGTCGCGTTGTGCGATATGAATGAGGAACTGTTAAATAGTTTCGGCGATGATTTTGGAATCGAAAAGCGGTACACGGACATCCATGAGATGTTGGATAAAGAACGTCCTGACCTGCTTCATATCGTGACCGCGCCGGTGCTGCGGGGAACGAACGAGTTGATCCGCTACCCGCTGATGAATATCGCATCGGAACATGAGGTGCCGGCTGCAATAGTCGAAAAGCCAATTGCGGTCATGGGCGAGGATTGGCGTCAACTCAGCGACTTGTGCGCGAATACAAAGACCAAGTTCGCCGTGAATACGCAGCTCAATTTCCATCCGCCGAACCTAAAATTAAAAGCGGATGTCTCCGCCGGAGCGATTGGGGACCTCGACTTTATCGATGCCAGTGCCCGTTCAACGCCGATCGATCAGGGACCCCATGTGCTTCAACTGGTCTCCTCGTACATCGACAATTCGCGTCCGGTCAAGGTTTTCGGTCAGGTTGCAGGCGGGGAACATCTGGATACCGCCCAACCGTCACCCGACCATGCCACGGCTTCGATTACGTATGCCAACGGGGTTCGGGCGTTGGTCACATTCGGCACCAAAGGCTCGCCCGAAATTAGCGACCATGAATCGGTGTTCCAGCACAAACGGGTCCGTGTTTTCGGGAAGCGCGGGTTTGTCCATTGGTGGATGTACGGCTGGGAGCGCAACACACCGGGAGACGGCTATAGTCGTGGGGAACACGAGTACGGCGAGCAGGATCTCTTAGGTCAAGCGGGACTAACCAACGCGATGCTCGATTGGCTTGATGATGACGAGAAGGTACATCCGACCCACTTGGAACAGTCGCTTGCGGAGTTCAATGCGATTTTGGGGATCTATCACAGTGCCTTGACGCACGAGCCTGTTGAGCTGCCGTTTGACCCGCCTGATGGGTTGATTGAGTCGCTCAAAGAGTTGCTGCTGTGAAGTCAACTTCCTTCCGGTCAGTAGGGGTAGGTCTTGTGCCTACCCGTAGGCGACACCTGTAAAAGATTCATCGTAGGGAATAATGGTCGTTATACTCTATAGGGTTATTTATGGTGAATCCAAAAAATAAATAGACGCTTCCGATCCCCGATAGATGCGGTTTCTGACCGCACCGCATTCACTCCAACCCGGTAGGTGCGGTTTCCAACCGCACCGGTGCCGACTCGTCGAGCATCCCGATTTATCGGAGCGGGGCATCCCCGATAAATCGGGATTTTCAACTTGCCCCGCCGTATCCTTGACCGGGAGATCGAAGCTACGGGAAAAATTAAATACCCCTAATAAGGGATGAAGCATAATGGCACTTGAATATCCATTTATTACAAGCATATTGCCAGAAGCAGAGGGCGGCGGATATTTGATTGAATATCCTGATCTACCGGGTTGTATGTCCGATGGGGAAACAATCCAAGAAGCGATAGAAAACGGCAGGGATGCTGTGCGATGTTGGATAGAGACGGCAAAGGCACATGGGGATGAAATTCCTACGCCGGGTTCATCAACCTAACCTGACAGGACTTACGCACTTCGATTGTAGTTGCCCGATTCATCGGGCGTCCGTTCCGAGACCAGGATTGGGAACGGTGTCCAGTTGCCTTGAATCCCGATTTATCGGGGCGGCGATGAATCGCCGAACTACAGGGCTTTAACCGTTTAGCTGCGTAAGTCCTACCTGAAATAGATTTACTTGCTAATGTTGTAAATTTGTGTATAAGTTGGAACTATATTAACAGAAATAGGAGATTTGGAATGGCTTACAGTAACGTTCCTATCGGAACATCTAATCCAGCTTGTATTGTCATTTTAGTTGATCAATCTTGGTCCATGAACGAAGATTGGGGAACTGGAGCAAAGGCAGAAGTGGCCTCTCTTGCCGTAAATCATATCCTTGAGGAACTCGTTCTCGCTTGCCGGGCTGGAGAGGTGATAAGGGATCGGTGTCACGTCTCTGTTATTGGCTATGGTGAGCGAGTTGAATGCGTTGTTGACGGTATGATATCAGAGGTTTCCTCATCACTTGTTGAAGTCAAGAAACTCAACAAGTCCATCCCTAATGGGGCGGGTGGACTTGTTGAAGTTGAGGTAGAACTGCCTATCTGGGTGCAACCGAAGGCGAATAATGGCACCCCAATGCACGAGGCGTTTGAACGCGCCGCTGAAATTGTCCAACGCTGGTGCAACGATAAGCCTGATGGTTTTCCACCAACTGTTATCAATATCACAGATGGGGAGGCAGCTTACCTTGATTTGACAGCAGAGGCCGCAAGAAAGGTCATGAATCTTCACACTACAGATGGCAACGTCTTGGTCTTCAACATCCACATCGCTAATAATAAATATGAGGTGATTTTCCCACACAGTACGACTCAATTACTGCCTAATGACTTTTTTGCGGAATTTCTCTTCAATATCTCTAGCGTTTTGCCAGAACCCTTGCGCGAAGCGGCAAAAGAACGCGGGCTTCCAGCAGAACCTGATACACGATGTTTTGGGTATAATGCTGGTGAAGCCACGATGATTCGGATCTTGAATTTTGGATCTACAGCAGCAGGACAACTAGTTCCTGTTTGAGGATATGATTAGATTAACAGCGAGTTCCTTCATTACCCATAAAGAAGCGGAAACTTCAGAGGATTGTCAGGACGCGTGTGCCCAGAATGATGAGAAGCGACGCTATGCGATTGCAGATGGTGTGACCCACTCCTTTTTTCCAAAGGAGTGGGCAACCCTGCTCGTTAAGCACTTCTGCGACAATACCGATCTGTCTGTAGCAAAAACAAGTTGGCGTGCTTGGATAGCTCCTAGCCAACAAAAATGGTATGAGCAGGTAGAAGAAAAGGTAAACGAGAGAAACCTATTCTATCTTACAAATTCATTCAACACGAGAGAACCCGCGGCCTCTACTTTTATTGGCATCGAATTCAATAAAGATAGCGGTGTGTGGGAGGCTATGATTATAGGTGATAGTTGCCTCTTTCATAAGAGCAATACTGGGTTTAAAAGTTACCTGATAGAGAATTCGGCAGATTTTACAAATCATCCCGAATTTTTCGCTAGTTTTGCGAAAGACAATCACTCTGAGCCAACATTTAGATCTGGTCAAGCCAATCCCGGTGATACCTTTATCTTGGCAACGGATGCGTTGGCGCAATGGATTCTCGAACATGAGGAAGCTGGGAAGTTAGATGCGGTACTTGACAGACTTAAAGCGGTGAAAACGGATGAACAATTCTGCCAATTTGTCCATGAAGTGCGTCATGACGAAGCCATCCGCCTCGTTAATGACGACGTAACACTTATGCTAATTTCGGTTGAAGAAGTTCAAAAGTCCGAAGAGCCTGAACTGGAAACACCGTCGGAGACACAAACTCAAGAACCAAATCAACAGCAACAGGACATCCTGTCGTCTGTTCTTTTTTGGGGGATTTTCGCAAGTGTTCTTATGTTTTTTGCTGGGTTTCTTCTCTTGAAATTATTATAGAATTGGAGCCAATCATGCTTTGGCCAGGTCTGCGTGATTACACAGAGGCGATACGCGATTTTCCTCATATCAGCATATTAGATCCAGAACTCAGAGGTGGAAATCCTCAGAGGAGTTCTAACAACTATTTGATGGTTTACTCCGGCGGCTTTTCAGGTGTTTTTCCGATTGAAGTGTTATCAAATACTTACGCGTTGCGGTGTTGGACTAGAGACATCGGGGATGCCGAAACTCGGTATAAAGAGATATCAGACTATCTGAAACAATACCGTTTGCCCTACTTTGTTGATTTTGCTTATGTTCCCGAAGGCATTCTAGTGAATGGCATCAGATATCCCATCACGCGCATGGAATGGGCAGAAGGGAACACGCTTTGTGATTTTATTGAGCATAATTTACAGGAGGCTAGGTGCTTGAAAACTGCTGCGGCAGAATTCCAAAAGATGGTTGCAGCCCTCCATACTCACCAAATTTCACACGGAGACCTTCAAGATGGAAATATCCTGATCAAGCGAAGCGGCACCGATGTCGAAATCAAGTTGATAGACTACGACAGTGTGTTTGTTCCTGCACTCCGTGGACAACCCGATACTATTGTTGGAGTCCCTGCATACCAACACCCCCAAAGAATAGCGTGTGGTGTAAGTACTGCCGAAAAGATGGACTATTTCTCGGAGTTGGTAATCTATCTCTCCTTGTTGAGCCTTGCAGAAAAACCCGATCTCTGGAGCCAGTTTGGAGCTCCAACTGAAAGAAGGTTATTGTTCATAGCCGAGGATTTCACAGATCCAGACCAATCTGATGTCTTCCGAGAGCTTGAAAATCTGTCGCCAGATGTGAAACGCTTGGCTTCAAAATTAAAAGAATTCTGCAAGCGATCGGTTGACCAATTAGAACCGCTAGAAGCGATATTGCCAAAAACCTCGCCCGGTCAAGTTGCCTACAATCAAGGAATCGCCCATCTTAATAATAACCGATACGGTGAAGCGGTTGTCGAGTTTGAAAAGGCGATAGGCCTTGATCGTAACTATAAAGAAGCACACCATGGGCTTGGTCTTGCACACTTAAAGATGAACAATCCGGGAGAGGCGAAAAGGGCAGCGGAAGCAGCTTTAAGGATTGATCCGCACTATCAACCTGCTCGTCAACTTTTAGATGCAGTGTTGCGAAAAGAATCGCCCGGTCAAGTTGCCTACAATCAAGGAATCGCCTATCTTAATAAGAACCGATATAATGAAGCGGTTGTCGAGTTTGAAAAGGCAATAGGTCTTAATCCTAACTATAAAGAGGCGCACCGTGGGCTTGGTCTTGCACACTTAAAGATGAACAATCCGGGAGAGGCGAAAAGGGCAGCGGAAGCAGCTTTAAGGATTGATCCGCACTATCGACCTGCTCGTCAACTTTTAGATGTTATAAAATCCTTCAAGCCTCCGCCACCGCAGAAAAAACCAGCACCGGCTTCTACAAAAGGTTGGCAGTATACTACCGGCGCTTTAGCTTTTACCCTATTGGTTTGCATTGTAGCACTCGTAATGCAGATGGCTGCAAAAGATGAATCTATAACTTCTTCAATTCAAACGCTTTCAAGCGAAAATACGCGGCTTCTTCGTGACAATCGGCAGTTACGCTGGCATCTAACTGAACAGGACAAGGAAACTAAAAATCAGATTGCTATAGCCCGGCAATTGCGAAGCGAGAACGAGACGCTTCGTAGTCAAAAGCAAAGATTGGAGCACGAAAACACAACATTGCGGGAGCGATTACGCAACCGGGGAGAGACTTCAGTCGTTCCTTGGTCACTTCGTGAGGCCCCTCTCCAAAAGATTTATTATAACAGCACCCCCCGAGTAAAATTAGCCGCAATTTCTAAAAATAATCTAGGATGCGATGCTTTTAACAGAAACGAGTACAGCGAAGCAATTGCTCTTTTCCAAGACGCTAAAGAGAATGATTTGACATCTTCGGTAGTCCGCTACAACCTTGGTTCCACTTACTTAGTGATGAGGGAGTATATCAAGGCCAGAGATTATCTTCAAGAGGCAGTAATTCTTAATTCCAATTTTAAAGAAGCGCACTACAATCTTGCCCTTACTCAGTTTAGGAGAGGTTCCCTTCAAGAGGCAAAAAACGCAGCACAAGCAGCCTTAAACATTGATAGGAATTATCAGCCTGCTCGAAAGCTTTTAGACGCGGTTAATAAACTAATCGAGCATAGATAATTGATTTAGAAGAAGAATTTATTATTCACTCGTTAAGGAAGGTATAAAGTATCATATCTTATTACGGAGGTATTAGATGGAAGAAAAAACATGTTTAATGATCGGTGGCAGCGGCATGGCAGGCGGTTGGATCCGAAACTTTGTTGATAACTTCAGCGATCGGATCAAAATTATTGGATTGGCGGATGTGCTGCCGGACGTACTAAAGGAGCAGGGCGCGGCACTCGGTCTCAGCGAAAATCAGCTATTCTCAGACTTTAACGAGGCGTGCGCGACGGTCAAGGCGGACTTCTGTGGTGTTGCGACACCTCCGCCGTTCCACAGTCCCGCAGTGATCGCTGCGATGGAGAACGGAATGCCGGTGATCTGCGAAAAGCCGATCGCGGACACGCTCGAAGCGGCAAAGGCGATGGTCGATACCTCCCAGAAAACCGGGCTACCGTGTGCCATCATCCAGAACTATCGTTATGCGAGGAACAAGCAGGAGTTGGTTCGGATTCGGGACGAGGGACGGCTGGGACGGCTCCAGCATATTGTGGGGCGGTACGCCTGTGACTATCGCCGGTATCAGTCGTGGGGCAAGGCGTGGCGGCACGATATGGATTTCAGTCTGCTCTTTGAGGGCTCTGTCCACCATTTCGACATGCTGCGCTTCCTCTCCGGCGGCGATTGCGAGACGCTGGTGGGGTTCGGTTGGAATCCGGAGTGGTCCAGTTTTAAGCACTTTTCGAGTGGACTATACCTGATGCAGATGGACAATGGGGTGCATACCTGTTACGAGGGGAACAGCTCCGCTGCGGGCATCGTCAACTGTTGGCATAGCGAACATTATCGCGCAGAATTTGAGGACGGGTGTGTCGAAATTGCCGGCGGAGATCAGGTCACGGTTCATCGGGTGGGTCAGGAGCCGGAGATATACGAAGCGCCGGAGATATCTCGCTTCGGTCATGAGCATCTGTTCGATGAATTTCTCAACTGGTTGGAGGGCGGTCAACCCTCTGCCACGCGAATTGAGGATAATATCAAGAGCTTCGCCTTGGTGATTGCAGCGATGGAGACAACTGTTGACGGTCAACCGAAACGGATTGCGGACTATTTGAGCGGCCTGAATCTTTGATTCATAAAATGAAACGTGAGGAGGTTTCTGTCCTTCCCCTGAAACGACGATTTTGGGATGATCGCCTACACTTCAAAAAGTTCTGGGTCATGTAAAACGAAAACGCAAAGAGAAACCGAACAGCGCAAAATAGCGCAAAATCAATTCTTAAAAACCCACACGATTCAAGGTTCACACTGACTGACATCTTGCGCTAAAAAGAAAAAGAAATGGAAAAGCGCAAAAAACCATATGGTAACAGCTATCAAATGACTAAGGAGAACAAACATGGCAAATTTAGCGATTAACGGCGGCGCACCTGTTCGGACCGAACCGTATCCGTCGTGGCCCACCTTCGACGATAACGATCTCAAAAGTTTTGAAGCGGTCTATCGGAGCGGGAAATGGGGCACCGGTGGCGAAAGGGTCCCTGAGTTTGAGGAGCGTTTCGCTCAGTTTCAAGGCACGAAGTATGGCGTCTGCGTGAATAGCGGCACGGCAGCGCTGTTCGTCGCGCTCAAGGCTGCAGGCGTCGGGCTTGGCGACGAGGTCATCACAACACCGTACACCTTTCAAGCGACAGTCGTCTCTATTCTGATGGCCAATGGGACGCCGGTGTTTGTGGATACGCTCCCCGACGGTTTTAACATCGACCCATCAAAAATCGAGGCGGCAATAACGCCAAAGACAAAGGTTGTCCTGCCGGTGCATATTGCGGGCTATCCCGCCGATATGGATGGCGTGTTGGCGGTCGCTGAGCGGAACAATCTCGTTGTAGTCGAGGACTGTGCCCAAGCGCACGGTGCCGAGTGGCGGGACAGAGGGGTCGGCGGTTGGGGACATCTCGGCTGCTTTAGCTTTCAGTCCTCCAAGAACCTGTGTGCTGGCGAAGGTGGTATTGTCCTGACCAACGATCGGCAGCTGTATGAACGTGCATGGGCGATTCATAACTGTGGCCGCGCGCCGTCCGAATCCGAGTTTGAGGCCGAACCGTTCGGCGGGAATTTCCGGATGACAGAATGGCAAGGTGCGTTGCTCCTCTCACGCGTTAAGCGATTGAATGACGAAGTTGACCTCCGCAATGCGAATATGCGAACTCTGGATGCCGGGTTGGGCGAGATTCCCGGTATCAAGGTGGTGCCGCTCGATTCGCGTGCAACTCGCGGCGGTTGTCACGGCTATAAAGCGATTTTCGATTCGGAGGAGTTTGAAGGCATCTCGCGTGAAACGTTCCTCAAGGCGATGCGTGCGGAAGGAGTGCCACTGGGACATTGGTACACGACGCCGATGTACCGAGAACGGTTTATGGAATCGGGCCTCCTGAGCGCGAAGCCTGACTATTCAAACGTCTCCTGTCCGGAGGTGGAACAGCTGTGTCAAAACGGCTTGGCACTCGGTCAGAGTGTGCTGATGGGAACTGAGGAAGATATGGCGGATATTGTCACGGCAGCGACAAAAATTCGTCGGTATGTGGGCGAATTGAAAGCGTAAAACCGTGCGATTGGCGGAGGCAAGAGACGGGCAATGCACCAAGAACTCACCTACAAGCTCGCTCAATGTTGTTCACCCGAAACAGGTGACGGCATCGTTGGGTACTTCAAGGAGGATGGTACGGTTACGATCCACCGATCCGAGTGTGCCTCCGTCCGGAATCTACGCCCCGAGCGGCTGCTTGACGTGACATGGGATGAGATCCGCGCAGCAGAAAAACCGGGCGATATAGAAACGGAAGATCCGGCATTTGATCAACTTGATGAAGTAGATTACCTTATCCTGAAACACCATCAGGAATTTGGACTGGACTATTCGATTGTTGTCTCGGAGATGCTCGGTCTGCCGCTTGAGGAGATCCACAAACGCCATCGGCAGTTGCGGGAACTGGGCGGCTTGAAGCGTGTCGAGCAGCGGATAATTCAGTATCGCAAGAATATTGTCAAGGGGAAGTGGATTAAACATCGTAACCATACCTACTACGAATTGACCCCCAAAGGGGATCGGTGGGTACGCGCATTTGAGGCAAAGACGGAGACAGTTGCATCGCAGAATCAGAGCGTGAAATGTGGTGTGTGAAACGTAAAAACCGTTAGTTTATGGTGGATTCTAAAAATAAATAGACACTTTCGCCCCCCGGTAGGTGCGGTTTCCAACCGCACCGGGTTGGGATGTCTCATTAATGCTAAAATCTACTATAGTTGAAAACTCTCGGAATGGAGAACCTACGGTTTCTGTTGCACCATCTCTTAACGTGAGCCTAAACGAAATAGTCTAGGAGAATGGATTGCAACAAAACATAGAAGTTCGGGGTGTAAAGGGAGGGATAAAGGGGCCCGGCGGTTACCGAGAGGTCTGGCTGTTAGCATATCCGATTGTCATCACGATGTTATCGCGGACAGCGATGATGTTTGTGGATTCGGCGATGGTCGGACGTTTGGGCGCGACAGAATTAGCCGCTGTCGGATTAGCGGGGATATTGACATGGACGTTATTATCCTTTTTTGACGGGTTTCTTGCTAGCATCAACACCTTTGTCGCGCAACGTTACGGCGCGGGAGATCGACGAGGTGTCACCGTCGCGGCGTGGCAGGGGATCTACCTCGCACTCGGATCTTACCTCGCCATACTAGTGATTAGCCAATTCACAGGCCCTATATTCAGCCTGATGAAACCGTCTCCAGAGGTACAACGTCTGGGGGGGATCTACACGCAGATTCGGCTATATGGCGGGATTACGGTTTTCATCTCTTTTGGACTGGGCGGTTTTCTGCGGGGCATCGGCGATACGAAGACACCGATGCGGATTGAGATTGTCGCTAACCTAGTCAACGTGCTCCTTGACTATCTGTTGATTTTTGGAAAGTTTGGCTGTCCGCGGCTTGAGGTGGTCGGTGCTGCGCTTGCCACGATGATCGCAGGGGCCGTCGCATCAATTGGCTATCTCACTGTGTTCCTGTCGCGGCGGTTGAATCAAGAGTTCCAGACCCGATCCCATTTCCAGATCGATTTTCGTGACATCCGTCGCATTCTGCGGATAGGCTTGCCGATGGGTGTTCACTTTTTCATGGATTTGGGAAGCTTTACGGTGTTCACCGCTCTGATTGGACGGTTAGGCGATGTCGCACTTGCGGCGAATAACGCTGCGATTACTTTAACGTCCACATCGTTCATGCCGTTGTATGGGATTTCGATGGCGGCAACGACGCTGGTGGGGCACTATATCGGATCCGGTCAACTCCGTTATGCTCGTAGGAGCGGCTATACGACGATAAAGTTGGGCGTTGTATATACCTTTTTTATTGCGATTGTGTTTTTTGCTGTGCCGGAATTTCTGATCTCGTTAATTACACCAGATGCAGAGGTTATTAGTCTCGGAGCGGGGGTTCTGTTTTTCGCAGCGCTTTTCCAACTGTCTGACGGGTTCGGTATCTGCGCGGCGGGTGCGCTCAAAGGGGCTGGCGATACCTTTTTCACAATGTATGTTGGGATTGGTTATGCGTGGCTGCTCTTCCTGCCGTTGACATACATTCTAGGCATTTGGTTGGGGTATGGCGTTTCCGGTGCCTGGTGTAGCGCAACAATCTATATCATCTTGGCGGGGGTGACCTATTTCCTCCGTTTTCGGAGCAACCGATGGGAACAGATTCAGATCTAATGGTTGATCTTAACTCCCTAGGAGGGCTGGACAGATGCTTCAACGATACGCGGACTTTAACAAAATTCGGCGGCGATCTGCGATACTAGTTGCTTTGATTCTACACATGATTATCGGCATTGTTTACGTCCTAATTCCTCAGAAGGACATAGTCGAGGCGAGAGACCGCATCACCGTGGAATGGGTAAAAGAACCGCCGAGACCTGAAGTGAAAACAATTAAGACGAAGCCGCCACTGAAGATGGAGGTGCGTAAGCCTGACCAAAATCTGGCTCGTCGATCGAAAGACAAACTCCTTGAATCTTCACGCAACAAGCTGACAGAGGTCGCTCGTCTCAGTCAACGGATTGTGCGCGACAATCTCGACGTGACCACGGCACCGCTCACTGAGGAGCTGCCGGACGTCATGACAGATGCGGACTTGCGCGAATCGGAACGGTCGGATATTGGACGGCCGGTGTCACTTCGGGCGGACGGTCAGGGCAAAGTGACGGGACGGATGCGGGTGCGTGGACAACGCAGCGGTCTCGATATGGTTGACTCGCTGGGGAAATCAAAGGATGGGCTAATTGGTGGAGGCGGAGCCCCGGGCAACGCAAAAAAATTAAAGAGATTACCGAAAATCAAGGACAAATTGGGCATCATTGAGTTCATTGAGGAGGCTGAAGGTCCCCAACGGGTTATCTTCTGCCTTGATATCTCCGCGAGTATGCAGGCAGCTGGACTCAGAAAACTGGAATTAGCGATTGAGGCGATCAAGGAAGCGTTAGCTTCGCTTGAAGAGGATGACACTTTCAATATCATCACCTTCCATGCGTTTGCGAGGTTGGGGAGGCGTCAGCTGGCGCCGGTAACGGAGAAGAATATCGAAACGGTGTCGAAGTATCTCGATCGGTTCACGCCTGAGCGAATCGCAGGATATCAAGAAACGAACCTCCTTGAAGCCATTGAAACGGCATTTGAGGTTGACCCATCGATTATTGTGTTGGTCACCGACGGTTTACCCACAGCAGGTGAAGATGATCCGACAAAAATTCTGGAAGCGGTCAAGGCGAAAAATGTCAATAATGCAAGCATCTATCTTGTAGCGCTTGAGATAGATCTAGAACATTCGCCCGGTGCCTCGCTCCTTACTGATCTCGTGAAGCAAAACAACGGAGAGATAAAAGTCGTCGATTCCGATCAACTCCGGGAATATGCAAAAGAGGCCTTGAATACACAGAATTGATGATGGCTCCGGCAAAAGGTCTCAACATTGTTAAGGCGGGAAGCGTGAAATGTGATGGCTAAATGATGGGTAGGTCATGCGATCCACAGTTCAACCGTGCATTTAGCACCAGAGGTGCGGCATGTGTATAGAAGCCGACGCGTTTCACTTTCCGACCTTCGCGAAGTTTCCCAAGTCCCCCTGACAAGGGGGATTTAGGGGGTTGGCTGTGAATTGGGTGTGTTTAAGTAATTCTGAAATCTACCATAGTTTAGAATAGGGTTGACAGGCCATTCGGTTGTCCATATAATTTCAACCTGTTTAGATTGAACGGCGGACAATGAATGTTGTCCTGTACACAGACGATTTTCGTGAATTCTATATTGAGGTGTTTTTATGCATAAAAGAAGTTGGGTTATTTGTAGTTTACTGGTGTTGTTGTTTGGGTTTACTATCGGCACAGCCGATGCCGCCAAGTTCAAAGTTGCCCTGCTGACACCCGGCTCAATCAGCGATGCCGGATGGAATGCGCTGGCTTATGAGGGGCTCAAGCGGATTGAAAAAGAGCTCGGGTTTGAGGTCAGCCATGTCGAGAGCAAAGCCCCATCGCAGTGGGAGGAACATTTTCGATTCTATGCAGCTAAGGGATACGGCCTAATCTTTGGACACGGGTTCGAGTATCAGGAGGCAGCAAAATCGGTCGCGCCCGATTTTCCGGATACCGTGTTTATCACGACCTCCGGGAACACGGTTGAAGATAATGTTGCCTCAATTGTGTTTGAGCTTGAGGAGGTCACCTATCTGCTAGGGGTTATTGCCGGTACGATGACCCAAACAGGTAAGATTGGGCTTATCGGCGGTATGAATATCCCACCGATTAACAGCACCTTTCACGCCCTTGAAGAAGGGGCGAAATCTGTCAATCCAGATATCAAAATCTCCACGTCCTACGTCGGAGATTGGGAGAACATCGGAAAAGCGAAGGAGTTAGCGTTGTCCCAAATTACGGAAGGCGTTGACTTCATCTTCCATAACGCAGATGCCGCTGGACGTGGGGTTTTTCATGCTGTCGAAGAGACTCGCAAAGCGGGTAAGAACGTTTACGCTTTCGGTTCAAATTTGGATCAGAACGACATTGCTCCCGATGCCATATTGGCCAGTGCCGCCATTGACACCAAAGCTTTTGTATACATCGCTGAGTTGGTGCAAACCGGCAAATTCGAGCCTCGCGTGATGTGGATGGGGATGTCGCTGAATGAGACGGTGAAGTTGGTTTACAACCCGAAGCTGAAGGATCGCATCCCTGAAGACCTCCGCGCCAAAATTGAGACAATTCGTCAGGATATTCTCGCCGGTAAGTTTAAGGCTCCCCGCGTGAAATTTTAGAAAATAAGGGGAATTTGGAGATAAAAGTGATCATATTACACGACAATCCAAACAGCGACTTATCGAATATTCAGGCTATGGCGGGAATGAAGGAAGAGTTTGCTTTATTTGATTATGTTCGTATAGAGCAAGAGGGTAAATCTTGGATTGGACAGATTGTCCAACCTAACCGCAATATCTCGACCGTGGGTAACCCCCTTAATCCAACAATTCTTCATGGACTCAAACTTATGCAGTCAAACCCCGATGTACAATCCGTAGAATCGGTACAGGTATTTGATATATTAATGTTAGGAGAATACAACGGGAGTCAAATGCTCACACCGCGGACACGCCCCTTACCGGGTGCACCTGTAACTCGGCTGGATATAGAAACGATAAGTCGAGTTATTGGACTCCCTCAAAAAGCAAGACATGCAGATGGAAGTTTTAATGTTATCGGTGAACTTCTCAATGCAGATGATGTGCCGCTCTGCGTTGATGGACGAGCGTTTAATCATCATATTATGATTGCAGGTGGGACAGGTTCGGGAAAATCAAACATTGCCGCGAATTTGATCAATCAGGCAATGAAATTTAACAAATGCGTTTTAGTTCATGACGCAAAGCCTGACTATGGGCGGATTACCTCCAAAAATAGCGACCCAAATGTGAATGTAAAAACTATTTGGAAGGACTTTGACAAATATGGATTAAAACCTCGTTCAGCTAATCGCGTAACTCGTGTGGGATTCCACGGTAAGTGCGTTCCAAAACGTGTGGATATTGTTGCTGGATGTAGGGCATCAGATTTATCACCGGCTATGCTAGCGGGTTTCTTCTTTCCTAGAACAGAGGAAGAACTGCAATTTGAAAGGTTTGTGAGTGCCGCCAATTCCCTTTCCAAGCCTTATTCGCTTGACGACATCTTGAACGATGTAAAAAGACGCATGGGGCCAAACATAGATCCGGAAGAACGGATTCACGCTTCCACAGGGAACACTATATTGGGGAAAGTCGAAGCTCGCAGGGAAGAAATGCCGTGGCTTGATGCTATTGACGACAAGACTCAAGGTCAATCACCTCGTCAATATCGAGCCCCAATAGAAGATATGCCTCGGTCTGATGCTGCTAGCAGCAGGAAAGTTCACCCATTTAATTTTAATGTAAACGAAGGACGGATTTTGGTCATTGATTATTCACAGATGGACGATTCATCTTATGCTTTACTTTTGTCCTACGTTTTGCAGTATTGCCAAGAGAAGCGCAAAAATCAAGAAGGAGTAGGTATTATTCACATGGTAGATGAAGCACATCGCATTTTTGATAATGAGTCCCGTTACAGTGATACACTCGCTGGTTCATTCAATCGCATTATGCGAGAAGGGCGAACGCGTGATCATTCAATTGTTCTTAGTCTTCAAAACGCTTCGCAAATTCCTCAACTTGTGATGAATAATCTCAACACGCACATGGTAATGCATCAGAATAGCAAGGACGAATCGGACTCTGCAACGCAGACGATGGGAAGAGATTTTTCAGTGGAGGCGTTAAGACTTGGTACCGGCCATGCCCTTGTTAAGATGTTTGAATCGCGCAATGTTGTTCTGGTGCAGATGGCACCATCTCCGTTTGACCTCATGCGTACCGATAACATAGAAGCTAATAAGAAGTGAGAAATTTCAAATGTTCAAAAGGATTTGGGAATTCTTCAACCCATCGAAACCCAAGCGACAGGTTGAAACGGTTCACGAACCTTTCAATGAATCGAGAGATGGATCTACCGCTAATTCCGCTAATTCCGATGAGATGTTCCACGAACTCCTCAATAGATCAAGACGTGTATCGAGAAATGAGTTCGCCTCTAATTTCGGTGAGATCGCTGAAGATATTGTAGAAATGCTCAATAGCGATCAGGTAAATCAGGCAATACAGGAAGCGCGCAAGACTATGGAAGATGATTCGGCCGATTCCTATTTACCCCCATTGCGTAAGGTGGAGTTTGGTTTATTCAGTAAGGCGAAAGAATTAGAGAAAGGGGAGGTTGCCGCTATAGACGGCACCTTCGCCCTTCCGATGCAAAAGTATTCAGCAGGGCAAGCGATTTGTGTTGGCATTGGTAGCCTCTCACATGGTCGGCCAATGCAAGACTCGTTACACTATTGGTCAAGCAAAGTTTTGCTTTCTGATACAGTCGATACGGATGAGTTCATTGCACGCGAAAAACGAGGTCTTTTCGGTATATATCCGACAGGTTACTTACGATACTATGAAGTTGAACACTGTCTTGAAATTGATGAGTCGTATCTGTTCTTGGATGGTCCTTTGGTTGATGAATACCTTATATCAAATCAAGCAGGAGTGCAATTGTATAACAGGTTGTTTGCAAGTGAAAAAAAGCAAATTCTGGGTGTTATCAAAAATATAGCGAATCCTGTATTTACCAAATTCGCTCGTGCCCTTAAATCCGGTGAGATTTATGTAATTGAAACTTTAGCAGATCACTTAAATCGGAGTAACACAACCCGTAACCGTTATGTATCGGAGGAGTTTATTAAGAGTGACATTACCCATGATATATTCAGAGGTGTCTTTAAGCCCCGGAACAAGACATTCGGTTTTGAAGTACACAAAGATCATTTAGAGGATATGCTACGCATCATGGCAGCTGATTGTCAAATAAACAATCCTGGTCACGAAATCCCATTTTTACTAAATCGAATTGATGAAGAAGTTCGCAAAAATTTCAGTCCGCATATCTTAAAAGATCGAATTGCTGTTGAGATGGCGATTCAAAGTGAAGAGTTATTTTTTGAGGAGACGGATGAGCGTTTTTTTCGTTCGTGAGGGGTCTTAACCGGCTGATGGACTCTACTAGATCGTCCTTTGCACTTGAACTGCACGGTATTACCAAATCATAAGGTTTATATTTGGGACATCCTTACGCGTCAGGAGTGCAGTGGGAATAAACAGCTTTTGTCTATGAAAATTACCGAAGTTGAAACCTTGCATCTACGCTTGCCTGTTGTTCAAGAGGTTGCTGATGGCACCCAAGACTGTCTCGTTGTGCGGGTGCACACCGATGCCGGCCTCACCGGATTAGGAGAGGTAGTCTCCTGCTCGTATGTCGCCCGTGCGGTGATTGATGCTCCGCGTTCTGCGCCTTTTCGGCACGGGCTGGCCTCCATTGTGAAGGGCATGGAGGCCGACGATATAGATGGCATTTCACGGGCAATGATCGAGGGCACAGCGTGGTACGGTCCCGGTGGCGTTACCCGACAGGCGATGAGCGGGATTGATATGGCGCTATGGGATCTCCGCGGTAAGGCGATGGGGGTGCCTGTCCGTGCTTTACTCAGCGAGACTCCAGTTGACGCTGTGCCGTGTTATGCGAGTGTTCTCTGGCCCCAACGTCCAGAGTTGACGGCAGAGTCTGCGCGGGGATTTTTGGAACAAGGGTATCGGGCAGTGAAATACGGTTGGGCGCCGATGGGACCGGACCCGGACCTCGACGAGGCGTTGGTTGCCGCCGCTCGTGATGCCCTAGGATCTGAAATAGATCTGATGGTAGATGCCGGTCGCGCTTGGGATGTAGAGACGGCACTGGAGCGCGTCGAGCGGTTTCAGAAATACGATGTCTCTTGGCTTGAAGAGCCGTTGAGTCCCTACGACACGATAGGCTACAGGACGCTCTCCGAATCGTCGTCGATACCGATTGCCGCCGGCGAGGCGCTGACGTTAGTCGAAGAGTACGAGAACTTGCTCAACGGTGGGCGGATACAGGTGGTTCAGCCCGATCTGGGCCGAGTTGGGGGTATCACCGGGGGCACGCAGATTGCGGCTTCGGCACAAGATACCGGGGCATGGACGGTCCCTCATGCCTTTGGGACCGGTATCCTACTCGCCGCTTCTGCCCAATGGGCTGCCACTTTCGAGAAGCCGATGACGGAATTTACGCGTGCTCCGTCTCCGCTGGCGCAAGACCTGGTGCCTCACAGGATGCGTTTCCAAGATGGGAAGTTGCACCTAACGGATGCTCCGGGGCTAGGCGTAGAATTGGATACGCAGGTTGTGGAAGCGTATCGTGTGAACTAGAGCATCGCGGCAGAAATGGTATTTCGGTCGAGCGGCACTCGGGCGCTGAATAAAGGGAAATTCATCCATTGGCATCACTCGCACTTGAACTGCACGGCATCAGCAAAGCCTTCGGGAATAACCTCGCCGTGGACACCGTGGACTTCACGTTAGAACGCGGAGAGATTCATGCCCTACTCGGTGAAAACGGGGCGGGTAAGTCCACCTTGATGAACCTAATCTACGGCTTATATCAGCCCGATGCCGGCGAGATGCTAATTGATGGAAAGTCGAGAATTGTTGATTCCCCAAAGACGGCGATTGACTTGGGATTGGGTATGGTGCATCAGCACTTTATGCTCGTGCCGTCGCTGAGTGTCGCTGAAAATATTTCCCTCTATGCTGGACGTGGAAAATTCCGGTTTCGACGGACCGAAGCGGAAGAAAATGTTCAGCAGCTTTCCACCCGTTACGGACTGTCTATCTCACCGCAGGTGCAGGTCGGGCAGCTGTCGGTCGGGCTTCAGCAACGGGTGGAGATTCTCAAAGCGTTGTCGGCGGAGGCGCGAATCCTTATCCTTGATGAGCCGACCGCGGTGCTGTCGCCACAAGAGATTACGGAACTATTCACCATCCTCCGTCGTCTAAAGTCGGATGGACATGCCATTGTTTTCATCAGCCATAAGCTGAAGGAGGCGATGGAAATTAGCGATCGGATTACGGTGTTGCGGCGTGGCAAGCGGGTCGGGACGACAGCGGTCGATGATACCTCTCCCACCCATTTGGCGCAACAGATGGTCGGACACCAGTTGCCAGAGATTCAGCGAAGCGAGCAAACACCCGGGGACCCAATCCTTGAAATACGAAATTTAATCGCTATAGACCATGATGGCCGTCGGATCGTTGATGGCACTTCGTTTGATGTTCGTGCCGGCGAAATTGTGGGGATCGCTGGTATTGATGGCAATGGACAGATTGAGCTTGTTGAGACGATTGTTGGACTCCACAGGGCTCAGAGTGGCACCGTCCGTTTTAACGGGAGAGCAATCACCAATCTTCCCACGAGCAAAAGTCGCCAGCTGGGGTATGGCTATATTCCCGAAGACCGACAGACCGAAGGGCTCATCCTAAGCTTTACGATTGCAGAGAATCTGGTTCTCAACGTTCATCGACTCAAAGGGTATCGGTCGAAACTGTTAAAAGGTTGGGCGGCGTTTCTGGATCTTAAACGGATTGACGCTGATAGCGCGGAACTCATCCAACGTTATGATGTACGAACCACCCACACCCATGCACCGGCGAGGTCGTTATCCGGGGGCAATCAGCAGAAGGTGGTTATCGCACGGGAGCTTTCACAGGAGCCGCAGCTGCTGTTGGCTGTTAATCCGACCCGTGGCCTGGACATCGGCGCCGCCGACTACACACATCAGCAGTTTCTTGAGCAGCGTCGAAAGCAGCGCGCGATCTTACTAATCTCAACGGAACTCGATGAGGTTTTGGCGTTGAGCGACCGAATCTTTGTTATGTATAGGGGCAGATTGACTGAGGCGACAGCGTTTCGGGATGACCTATCCAAAATTGGATTACTGATGACGGGGAATTGGCAAAATGAATGGTAATAAGCAGGGTTGATAACCGAAGTCGCTAGCTATAGAAAGCGTTGCAAACCGAGCGAATGCAAGCCACATTTAATCAATCGCTGCTCGCAGTGGATTGACAAATCCACTGCATAGGATACCTAGCACATTACGCTAGAGTCTGGTGTTTATGGCTTGGATATGTCTATCCAAGTTGCTCTGAATCCCGATTTATCGAGGTCTCGGACTCTCGGAACGGAGCCGAGCGGGTTTGATTACTAGGGCGTGTTGACATTTTGCTTTTGCTATCGCGAGAAACGCTCGAGTCACTGGAAAAGCTGCCAGAAACCGAGTTTTTTCTTCAAAACTCGGTTTCTTGTCTGAGGGTTCTACCTCAGTGAACCAATTTATGGCTTTCTATTATCTGGTTACAATGAAATGTCAACAGAACCTAGCAACTCGCGTTTGATAGGAGAAACCGCTAAATGTTACTAACACAGAAGATGGATAGTGAAAACATAGAAATGCAAGCGTATGGGTGGGCGTTACGACTGACCGCATTTACGATCGGCTATAATTTTCTAGAAGGGACAGTTTCAACCTTACTAGGGTTTCAGGACGAAACGCTTGCACTGTTCGGTTTCGGGGTCGATAGCTTTATTGAGGTGATTTCAGCAATCGGTATCGCCCACATGATTACTCGAATCCGCCGTTTTCCAGATGTGTCAAGGGATAGATTTGAAATCACTGCGCTGCGTATTACGGGAACCTGTTTTTATCTACTGACGGCGGGGCTTGCTATTACTGCGGTTCTCAATATGGTTCAAGGCCATCAACCTGAGACAACCTTCTGGGGGATTGTTATTTCAGCGATTTCGATCGTTACCATGTGGATTCTAATTGTTTTGAAGATGAAGGTTGGAAAACAGTTAGATTCCCAACCCATCATCGCTGATGCGAAATGCACTAAGGTATGTCTCTACATGTCGTTTGTCCTGTTGGCATCAAGCCTTATCTACGAACTGACGCACATAGGTTATTTAGATAGCGTAGCTGCTTTGGGAATTGCCTATTTTGCAGCAAGGGAAGGAAGAGAGGCATTTGAAAAAGCACAAGGTAAAGCCGCGTGCTGTGATTGTGAAGAATAGGACTTATGCAGCGCATTCATAAGTCCCCCTGACAAGGGGGGAAGCGAAGGGGCCCCTTGTCTTTCCCCCTTCGCAGGGGGGTTCAAGGGGGTTGGGGTAAAAATCAAGGTTCATATAAAAAGAGAGGCAAAGCGTGAAGATAAACCGAGTTTTTTCTTGAAAACTCGGTTGCTGTTACACGACTGAAGGGCGTGGAGCCTATCCGGATCAAGTGGCCTTATCCCTCAGAAATCGGCTGAACCATTTGACCATCCACTCAAAGTATTCGACGAGAAAACGATGGTTGCCGTCCGGTTGGTAGACCTTGAATCGCTCCGGATGTCCCAATGATGCGTAGACCGGCGCCACAACCTGAATCAGTTCATCGACTCCTTCACGGGGCATATCCTCGTCTTGGGTGGGCGCCACCATCATGAATGGACGTGGCGGGATACACGCAGCGACAACCTCCGGATGATCGAAGTGGCGGAGCATGTGGGGGACGAAGAAGTAGGCACTGTGGCGTCGGATGTTTCCTTCGTGGATAAGGGTCCTCATGCGTCCCAAGCCGCCGCAGATTGGCGCACCCACCCGAATCCACGGCGCCGCTGCCATCGCATACCAAGTCGCATTCCCGCCGAGCGACATGCCGGTGATCCCGATCCTATCGGAAACGACCCCTTCGTTTGCTGCGAGGATACGCGCTGCGCGCAACGTCTCTTCGACGAGAATGCCCATCTGCGGGCGGCCGTAGGGTGTGAGGAGTTTGCCTTCAAGATTCCAATACTCTATGTCAGGCCGTCGGGTGACGCTCCCTTTGGGCGAAATCGCCAACGTCACGAAACCGCGTCGTGCTAGCTCACGCGCCCAACCGATCAACATACCGGGTGGGTCGTCCGATATATGAAACTGCTCGGCTGCGATTATTTCCGCGGAGCCACCCGTTCCGGGTACGCAGACGACACCCGGTAGCTGCTGACCCGACGTGTTGCGCGGCATCGTGAGAATCCCCGGAACCGTTTCGCCGAGTGAGTTCGTGTAGGTCAACTCGGTGACGTGGATGCCCTCATCCTCTCCGTGCCGAGCGTCCGAGACCTGCGTTATTCCCTCCCTGAAGTCAACCGCTTCAGAAATCTCGTCCAATCCCAGCAGCTCTAGCAGTTTCGAGCGTATCCTGTCTTTGGGAACATCTACCGGGAACGTCGGTCGGATGTCCTTTGGAATAACGTCAGACATTCAGTTTCTCCTACAAAGGTCGCTGCCTGTGATGCTCTACTTCAGTCGGAGGACTTCGCGCTGCGCCTCTGACAGATTATCCATGACGCTATCACTAAATACCAAGCTCTGACCACCCCAATCGGGCATGTAGCCGATGCTGTAGCAGTAGTAGATGGTTCGGCGCGGACGCTTCGAGGTGTTCACCACTGAGCCGTGTGTCAAAGCTTCGGTGAAGATGATGGCATCACCCGCTTTGGCGGGGATAGGCGTCAAGACCGGGTTTTCGTCGGGGTGGTTGCCCCACGGTCTGAGGAAGTTGCTCTTGTGCGCACCCGGAATGACGGCGAAGCATCCATCCTCAACATCACAATCTAGCATTGGAAATACCGCTTTGGTCAGCGTTGAAACCATCTGCCCGTTACGGCAATGATACTGGCATTTGGGGATGATTGGGGTGCCGTGCATGTGCAGCCCTGTATAGCCACCGCCCCACCGGTAGATTGTGTAGGTATGGTTGAGGCGGTACGGACCGCCGGTCACACCTTCGACGACATCCAACACCTCGGGAAGGTCAATCAACGGATTGAAGACTGAATCGGCTTCGAGGATATTGGAGATATAGAGCTCCTGCTCCGTCTTGGGTGTGCCGAGACAGAGCGGTGGCGGATAATTTTCTGGTGGCATGTCTTCAAACGGATCTAACGCCTTGTTGCACGCTTCCACCACAGATTGAGGCACTACGTCTTCCAAGACAATGTAGCCTTGTAGGTCGAATAGATATTTTTGTTCGTCTGTCACTGTCCCTGCTCCTTAATGGTTGGTTGGGTGGTTCAAAAGTTGGTTTCAATTTGGCAATTCTCTTATATTTTTTCGCTGGAGGCTAGGGCCACTGGGTTTCAAACGCATCTGTTCCATCACCGTATACCAGTTTGCCGTACGCCTCCCAAAGCGGAAGATTTTGTGATAGATGGTCGGCGCCCTTCAGAGCGATTAGGTTCTCTGCCAATTCTGCTCGGGTTGCCGGTGCGGTTAGTGCGATGTGAACGGCGGGGTGGTGCAGGACATATTGATAGCAATCTGCCGCGGTTGGCACAGGACCGTCCCAATCTTGATGTCCCTTCAGCAACGACCCCCACCGTGTGCACGTAAATGCAACGACCGGGATTTCAGCGTTGAGTGCTGCGGGAAGCACCAGCTCTTCCGCGCCTCGATGCGCCATGTTATAGCGGTGCATGAGCACATCAATGCAGCCGCTCTCGACTAGTTCTACCCCCATTGGTCGATTATGGGTTGTGGCACCGACGTACCGGATAAGCCCCTCCGTTTTCCACCGGTGAAATTCATCAAACACACCCCCCGCGCCGAGCAGCGTCTCCATATCATCCCCAGGAGAGACGTACTCCGCGTAGAAGATATCCACTGTGTCTACCCCCAGTTGCCGACGAATTTCGTCGAGGTAGACGCGCAACGTTTTAAGATTACGCGACTCGCTCCCCGTGGCGACAACAAGTGACTCCCGATTGTCGGCTAGCAGCGGTGCCAGTTCCTTGATAAGTATTGGGTATGACTGATTGTAAAAGAAGAAGTAATTGACCCCTGCCTCATAGGCTGTGGTAACACAACCCTCCTCCATATTTGGATTGCCAGCCAAACCTAGCGGTTGTATCGGCTCGTTCAGTAAGGTCGTTATCATCGGCTGCTCCCGTGTTTTCTGTTTTCGCAATAGCCCCGTATTGTATCGCTCATTATACCTCTGTGCGTTGCCGTGTCAACCAAATTTTTCTATACACCTACCTGCCATGTGTGATAACATAGCCCACGCCAAACCCGATAGGGGAAGTTGGCGGGCATGGGCAGAGAATAGAGGGACTGAGTTTTTGGCAAAAATTGGGCCTCTATGCCTTTTCTCAGTAAGATGATGGTTCGGGGAATCTCTCCACACTCTTGGTCAAATTTGTTACGTAGAAAACGAGCCCGACCAGAAACCAGAAGATTAACAGAGGGCGTTGATGGAGAATCTGATCTGCGAGCCCATAGACGAGGGCAGAAATCAGGAAACCACTGCCACCGATAAATAAGCCGGTGCACCAGAAATCATCTCTCCTGCGTAGGGCGAAAAGCTGACGGAAGATGAGAAAGAGTATCCCTAAAAACAGGATGAGCGAAGGGATGCCCTGTTCAACAGCGATGTGCAGGTAGATGTTATGGGCATGATACGGTTTATGGTGGACCCCTGCCGGCGCATGTAGTTGATATTCAGCGCGAAACCTTCCCAAACCGATACCGGTGATCGGGTATTTCTGTATCAGTTGAGCGGAGGTTTTCCACCATTGGGGACGCTCGCTCATAAAGCCCGGCGGACGTTCGCGCATCGTCTCAAATCGATCTTTGACGGATTGGGGCATCAGGAACGGAGATAGGAGCACAAGAGCTAGCAATCCCCAGAGCAGTTTCCGCTGAAAGTAGATTGCGATATAAACGGTTGCGATAAGCACGCCACCCCATGCGGCCCGCGTGAGGGTGAGGGCAAGGTTAGCTGCCAGCCCGCATAGGAGGGCCCCTAACCCAGTGATATACCTCCAGTTTTGGGGTGCACGCCAACCGGCAACAAAATAGCCCATCGCTACCGGTAGGACAATCACGAGGTAGGCGCCCAAGTCGTTAGGCATCTTGAAGGTGCCCGCGAGTCGTGGTTCAATCATGTAAACTTTGAGTTGCCCGTCACTTTTCCTGACTGCGTAGTTGCGGTCGTTACTTTTATCCACTATCAGCCAGCCGCCATGTTTTTTCGAGGGAAAAATAGTCGCATCCTGAGCGAGTTTCCTGTTGTTTTGCTGATAAACTTGACGCAGATCGTCGGAGACCTTAACCCCTTCGGTACGCTGAACTGCATCGCTGAAATGGTGTTCTAATCTCGATTCTATGTCGAACATATACGCGGTGCCCATGCCTGTTCCGGTTGCATAGTAATATAGACCGAGGAGGGCGGAGAGCCCACCGGCACACACAAAGGCGATGATAAGGTGTCGCCAACGATCGCCTAGTCGACTATGAATGACCGCATAAAACAGTAAAACGGCGCGGAGCAGCTTCCAGAAATGTCCTAGGCTACTTGTGGTTCGGTGGGGCGCAAGGAGTGAAGCCACCAACGCAAGGAGCAGAAAGAGGGCAATCGGGAGGTCTAGCGGTGTTCGTTTCCATTCAAACCGACGCTCGTGGCAGATACGTCCGACCCACCCGAACAGTACGAGCAGTAGACTTGCATTCAGAATCGCCGTTGCGTAACCGAATGGAAGGATAAGGACGAAAAGCAGAAAGCCTACGTAGATAGCAAGATCAAAACAATCGCTTGGATGGCGATAGTATTGAATCGCGATGTGTCGAATTTTGTCTAACATGATGGGTAAGGTTTTTAGACTGTACGTCGGAACATAAACCACGATGTATCGCCCATAAATGTAACATATCAGTTGTTCTTTAGTAAAGAACGAATAAAAATGGCAGAGGTTGAGCTCCCAGAATATACCACCGGTGGAGATGGCGTATCAATGGTGTTGATTCCTGCCAGAGAATTTCTCATGGGAACGACCGATGAAAAGGGAGACAATTATGAATGAGTCACAAGACCTCACTGACGCATTATTTGAGGCAGCTAAGAGTGGAGAACTTAATCGGGTTCAGCAGCTTGTCGAAAGGGGTGCCGATGTCAATGCTGTGGATGGGCATCATATCACGCCGTTTTTGTGGGCATACTTCGATGGTCACATAGATGTTGTGAAATACTTGTTAAGCAAAGGTGGAAACGTCAATCACGATGACTTTAGTGAAGGGACACTTTTAACACTTGCTGCCTTCACCGGAGATGTGGCGTTCATCCCCTATCTGCTTGAC
The DNA here is from genome assembly GCA_022822785.1 of Candidatus Poribacteria bacterium. GTDB lineage: Bacteria > Poribacteria > WGA-4E > WGA-4E > PCPOR2b > PCPOR2b. The sequence continues at coordinate 24,396 of JAJEAL010000145.1, read as the reverse complement.
GCGGGTGCGGAGATTGACCACGCCATGCCGCGCGGCGGTGAGACGGCGTTGCATCATGCTACAGATAACGGTCAAACGGCTGCGGTCAAGTTGCTCATCCAACACGGTGCCGACGTCAATCATCGTACAAAACATGATGGTCCTTCTGAACTGAATTTTGGGACGTTCTGGGGAGAGACACCGCTGCATGTCGCTGCGGTGCGGGGCGATAAAGAGATGATTGAAACCCTACTTGCTGGGGGAGCGGATAAAACCACTAAAACTGCGAAAGGCGAGACACCGCTTAACCAAGCGGAACGACATAAGAGGCCCGACGAGATTCTCCAACTACTTCGATAGGGCTTTTGTGATTTTATAGCCGGAGGTGCGCTGTGAAGGGATTGAGATTATTGTTGCTGCTTCTTGCTCTTGGGTTCGTTGCTGCTCCCGTCAGCGCACAACAGAACGAAATGATAACTCCCCGTTTATCATTTCACTTTGGCCTAAGCCAGCCTCCGCCGGGCGATCGTATGCTGCCTCGCGTTTCTCGACAAATTGTCTTCAGTGTGGATGATGCCAAAATCATCTCCAAAATGGAAGATGGGAACGTCGTGCAGTGGGATTTAGAGAACCGGAACGAAAAATATATTACTACAACCCAAGATCTATTCGGATACTCACCGAATCGTAATCTGCTCTTGGTCAGGAAAGAGAACGATGATGTTACGCTCATCGCTCTAGACACGAATCAGGAGACAATTCTGACCAATGGTGAGTTTGAGAACGGCAGTCTATCCGCAGACGGGAAATTTGTTGCACTGTCGCGTGGGGATAGGGAGATAGAAATCTGGGACGTAGACCAGAAACAGCTACGAAAACGCCTGAGCACGATTGAGCCGGTGAGGAACGGTTTAGCCATTTCCCACGATGGACAGTACGTCGCGGCGGCTGAAGGCACCTATAGGGATGGGGAGGGACATCGCACAAAGGTTGAGGTGTGGGATATCGAGCGAGACACCCCGGCAGACCTGATTGATACGGGTATCATCTTGGGTGTCTGGAACCTATACTTTTCTCCCGATGCCTCAATGCTGGCTGTCGATAGTCAGATAGAGGCGCAGGCTGGGATTCGCGTCTGGGAGAGAAGTACAAGAAGGCAGCTAGTTGGTATAGACAGCTTAGAGGCGTATTGGGCACGTGCTGTGACGTTTGCATTAGATGGTAAATACATTGCGCTGGGCGATGAGTCGGGAGTGCTCATACTCTCGAATATCAAAGAAGATAGAGAGGTCTTTGCACTGAGAGTCGAGACCGGAATTGAATCTCTTGCGCTTTCTCATGACGGGAAATATATGGCAGTTGGGCTTTTCGATGCGACGGTTCAAATCTGGGAGCTCAAATCCGATCTCTAGTACTTTCTCAGAATTTTTGTAAATTGGAGGTAAATTTATTATGGACCCGAAAGGGGATACATCATATACCGACCAGAAAGGGCGCACCCGTTGGCAGCGTAACGACGAAATTGCAAAAAAACTCCAGCAACTCCACGAAATCTTGGTCATCGGTGGCTATGAAGAATCGCATGCCACACGGTATTCAAGATTAGCCTACACCATTTCCCGCCACCCGGAATCGGTAGCAGAGCTGCACCGGGAAGGACGTTTGTCGACAATCTCCGGTGTCGGTGATACGATTGCCGAGATTATCGGTGAGTTCATTGAGACCGGTACATGCACAAAGTTAGAGGAATTCGCTGAGCACACCCCGAAAACTGTGCTCGAGTTGACCGCCCTTCCCGGTGTCGGTATCAAGACCGCTAAAGCGTTGTACGATGAGCTGGGTATTGATAGCCTTGCCGCTCTCGGCGAAGCGCTCGATGAAGATAGGCTCGAAGGGTTCAAACTGATGGGAAAAAAGACGCAGGAACGGATTCGGCAGCACATCAGCGAGAATCTCGAATAATAGCAATAGAGGGGACAAAAAAGATGCAGGGACACAATCGATCGTCTGAATTGACACCAGAATCTTCGGGCAGACTCGCCGGCAAGGTAGCAGCGGTCACCGGCGCGGGTCAAGGAATCGGTAGGGAAACTGTCTTGCGATTAGCGCGGGAGAGAGCGTCGATCTTCGCTAGCGACATCAGAGAAGATCTGCTAGAGAAGCTGAGGGACGATGCCAAAGCGAAAGGCGCCACCATCGCTACAGGTATCTTCGATGCCGCTAAAGCGACGAACGCTCCGTTGTTCGTTCAGGCGGTCGTTGAGCGGTATGGACGCCTTGATATCATGGTCAACAACGCGGGCGGTATACGGACGCAGCCCTTCCCGGATGTTACGGAAGAAACGTGGGACTGGACGGTCAACCTGAACCTCAAGGGTCCCTATTTTTACATGCAGGCAGCAGCGAAACCGATGATGGCGCAAAAGAGCGGCACAATCATCAACATCGCCTCGGTCGCCGGAATCGCTGGCGGAATGACCTACTCGCCTCCCTACGCAGCGAGCAAGGCGGCGATTATTAATCTCACGAAAGTCGCTGCCGCCAACCTCGCAGAATACGGGGTTACGGTCAACGCTGTTGCTCCCGGTATTGTGGAGACCGCTTTTAACTGGACGCTCGATGACCTGATAGGGGTGCAGCAGATGGGATTGTCCCCCGGCGAGTTTATGGAACGTCGTCGGGATTCTATTCCCCTCGGTCGGCTGCAGCAGCCACAGGACATCGCCAACGTTGTGGCTTTTCTGGCGGGGCCAGATGCCGCTGAGATGACAGGTGAGACGATTGTCGTTTCCGGTGGATTGGTAACGCGGTGATGATTCAAAGGAGATATTATGATTAAAGAATCGGTATTATCGAAACCTGAGTATCAGACAACTCATGAAAAGAATCTAGAGATCCCGATGCGGGACGGCACAATTCTACGTGCTAACATTACCCGTCCCAATGTTGAAGGCAAGTTTCCGGTACTCATAGAACGCACACCCTATAACAAGGAAGCTGGCTCCGAAAATGGGGTGGGATCCCCCCAATTCTTCGCGCAGCGGGGATATGCCGTCATTATCCAAGATGTGCGCGGCAGGTTCGCCTCTGACGGGGACTTCTATCCGTTTCGGGACGATGGGGCGGGGATAAACCGTGACGGCTATGATACCGTTGAGTGGGCAGCAGCGCAAGCGTGGTCTAACGGCAATGTAGGAACGATTGGCGGTTCCTATTCCGGTGCCACGCAGTATAGAAACGCGCTGAGTCGTCCACCTCATCTGCGAGCGATGTTCATCCGCGAATCCTCCGCGGACTATTATCAGGAATGGGTGTATCGCGGCGGCGCATTTGAGTTGGCGTTTAACATGGCTTGGGCACACGGGGTAACGTTAAACAATCTCGCACACCTCGCGGAGGGAGAGATGTTTGATCTGCAGAAAGGGAGGCTCGAAAGGGTTCAGGCAGAGATGGATAGTTGGTATGCACGACTGCCGCTGCACCCGTGCCCGTTCTTTGAGGGGTTGAGCGATTGGTTTAACGATTGGCTTCAACACCCAACGGACGATGGGTACTGGGATTCCTTTAATATGGATAACTTCCACGATCAGATGGAAACGCCGATGTACCACCTAGGGGGTTGGTTCGACATCTTTCTGGCGGGCACACTCAAGCACTACATGGGCATCAAGCAACGGGGTCGCACAGAAAAAGCGCGTCAGAACCAAAAACTAATTATTGGACCTTGGGTGCACGGTCCTGGAGCTATCAATACCCAATCTGCCGGTGAATTTGATTTTGGGGGTGATGCTGCCCAGAACTTCAACGAAGTGCGCCTCCCTTGGTTCGACTACTGGCTCAAGGGAGTTGACACAGGGATTATGGATACGCCGCCGGTACGGATTTTCGTGATGGGTCGCAACGAATGGCGCGATGAATCGGATTGGCCCCTGCCTGACACCCAGTACACAAACTACTATCTACACAGTGGCCAGAGCGGTTCTATCAAATCGTTGAATGATGGAATCCTATCGACTACGCCTCCCGAAGGCAGTGAGAATCCGGATAGTTTTATATACGATCCCGCCCAACCCGTTCCCACTCACGGGGGTAACACATTAAATATACCCGGTGGTGTTTATGACCAGCGCGAGGTTGAACAGCTGGGCCTGACCTTCACCAGCGAGCCGTTGACGGAGGAGCTGGATGTCACCGGGCCCGTGAAGGCGGTGATATACGGGTTGTCCTCTGCGCCGGATACCGATTGGGTTGTCCGGCTCACCGATGTGCACCCGGATGGCTATTCACGATTGTTATGCGACGGCATCCTTCGAGCACGATATAGAGATTCTTTCAAGCAGCCTGAGCTGTTGGAGGTTGGCAAGGTGTATAGATATGAGATTGATTTGTGGGCGACCAGTAATGTTTTCCTGCCAGGACATCGGGTTCGCGTGTCAGTCACAAGTAGCTGCTTTCCTCGGTTCGACCGCAATCTCAACACCGGCGGATCGATTCACAACGAGGCTGCTGGACAGGTCGCAATTAACACGGTTATGCACGATGAATTGAGACCATCCCATATCGTGTTGCCCGTGATTAAACGTGGGTGAGGAGCGGTGGCGCTGTTGTAGATAGTGCCACTTGGACGGCTATTCTACGGTTTAGGTAGGGATTTTGATGATAAATTGGGTTACTGTTCAATCCTCATTGGAATATTGAGAACGTGTCAGTTCGTCTGTTAACGCTTCAATAGACTGGTGTAGTACCAAATCTTCCTTGAGTAGTGCTTCGATTCGTTGGCAGCTGCGCACCACTGTTGTTCGGCTTTGCCCAAACCCTTGATGAATCTCTTTCAGCGAGAGGGTGGTCAACTGACGGGTCAGGTACATCCCGACTTGTCGAGGGAGTACAAACCGCCTGCCTCGCTTGCGTGAGCACAGCTCTGATAGGGTGAGGTGAAAATATCGCGCAACGGCTTCCTGAATCTGTTCTAGCGTGATGGTGTCGGCTGGCGGTCGATCCGGGGTCTTATTCTCTAGCACGTGATGAACAGCTTGGAGGGTTAGGGGGACCCCCAGACGCACCTCGGCTGTCAATCGATTGAGTGCCCCTTCGAGTTGACGGATGTGTTGTGTCAGATGCTTTGCTAGGTAACGGAGCACTTTCAAGGGGACAGGTTTGGAATCCCGTTCTTGTAACTTCTGCTTCAGGATGGAAACCCGTAAATCAAACTCCGGCGCACAAATTTCAACGATGTATCCCTGCGTGAGGTTATCCGGCGACTCTAAAAAATCCTGTAGAAACTGTGGCAAGCGGTCACAGGTGCATACCAGTCGTTGGCCCCGTTCACTCAAGCGGTCAAGTAAATGGAAAAACTCTTCCTGAATCTGTTGCTCTGGCGATAAAAATTGAATGTCGTCAATTAGCAACAGGTCAATATTCTCATACTGTTCCCGCAATATGGCAGCCTTTCGAGGGTCTGCAATCGACCGAAGCCATTCGCGCATCAGTTTCTCTGCTGAAGAGCAGTGCGCTGTGCGGTTCAGATGCCGCTGACGAAATTGATTCCCAATCGCGTGCAAGAGATGAGTTTTGCCTAACCCAACCCCGCCATGTATGATTAAGGGCCCCTTTGTCTTTACAGCTCCGTTGGTCATGCTTTTCGCTGCGTCATACGCTGCTTGATTGCTTTGTCCAACAACAAATCGATCAAAAGTTAACGCCGGATTCAATCCAGAGTTGGCGGGTACGCGTTGCCCAGAAGTTTGGATACAGGTTGGTAAGTCGGAGGGTTCTAAAGGGCGATTATCGTTGCCGCCATTCGAGTGGTTCATCGATGGATTCCTATGATTGGAGATCTGTGCTAATACTACATCCGCATCCACATATTACAAAGATTCCTCAGTGCCTGAAACTCCACTCTATTTGTAATATGTAGCGTTAGGATTGAGGAGTTGTACGGGATTTTGTCGTCCTCCGTATGATACAAGAGGAGGTAGTTTGAATAGGACAATAGTTTATCAAAAAATTGAGGTGAGATCAAGCCCTTTTTTCGGTTTTTGACAAATATTTTCGCAGCTTAGAGGTAACCCATATCTCTCAATTTTCGTTCATCACGCCGCCAATCCGGTTTGACGGACACGCGCATGTCCAGAAATACAGTTGTCTCTAAGAACTGCTCAATCTCTGTGCGGGCGAGTTGACCGATTCTCTTAATTGTTTTGCCGCCCTTCCCAACGAGGATGCCTTTTTGAGATTGGCGTTCAACATAGAGCATCGCGCTAATATAGATTTTTCCGCTTGGGCGTGCTTTGAACTCTTCAACGACGACCCCGGAGGCGTAGGGAATCTCCTGACTGGTTCTCAGGAAAATTTTCTCGCGTATCGTTTCCGAGACGAAAAAACGTTCCGGTAGGTCGCTTAGCTGGTCGGGAGGGAAGTAGGGGGGACCTTCGGGAAGGTGTTTAATAATGAACTCATGAAGTTGGGACACACCGTCTTCCGCTGTTGCGGAGATTGGAATGAGTTCGAGGAACGGAAATTTGTCCTGATAGCTGGCAATAATAGGCAGAAGTGCGGGGTTGGGGATGAGGTCGATTTTGTTAATTACAAGTATGACTTGCTGCGCTGCCTTTTTGAGTTCGTTAAGGATTTTTTCCTCAATACTAGCGTTGAGCCGACTGGCATCGACCATATAAAGCACAAGGTCTGCGTCTGTCATCGCGTTATACGCAGCTTTGAGCATCTCGTCGTGCAAGCGATATTTCGGTGTGAGCACACCGGGCGTGTCCAAGAAGATAATTTGATACGAATCGTCAGAGAGAATCCCTGTGATACGGTTACGCGTCGTCTGCGGTTTTGGCGTGACGATTGCGAGTTTCTCCCCCATCATCGCATTCAGCAGCGTGGATTTACCGACGTTTGGCTCACCGATGATGCTGACGTAACCGGATTTGAATGAAGCTTGTTCTTGCATTTGAGGATTCCGTAGTTGGTTTTACGAAACAAAAAAAGCGATGTTTTTGACATCGCCATTTGGTTGATTCCGATTTCCCTTGTTATCGTGAAGTTTCTGACCCCCGTTATCTCACTCTCGTCTCAACCGGATGCGCTTCTGCCTGGAAACCGGGCGCGGTTGTTGGCTTAATCGATGCATCAATGCTTCCACTTCCGCATCGTAGGTATGGAAGGGGTCTTTCATCTCAAAGGGCTCTTCGTGCGAAAAATAGATCTGATTCCAATCGATGATACACGGCAGGCGGTGTTGGGACAGGAAACGCATTATATAAGATCGAGCTTTTGCCCTTGTATTTGTAGGGGCATTCCGGATTGCGGCTTCAATCTGTTCATCCGTCGTGACCCGTCTCACATGCCCTTGGTTTTCAAGTTCGTAAAACAACCCCTTCTCACGGTTGAGGTGATGGTACTCAAGGTCGAGGCTCTCTATCCACGGGTCCGTCCAATCCAATCCCTCTTCTGCCATAAAAGTCTCAAGCAGCCATTTCTTGGTTACCCAATCGACGCGATCTATTAACCGATCCGGATCCGCTTCTAGGTCGTCCAAGACCGATTCCCATTCGGTCAATACCCAATCGGTATCTTCATCTCTGCCCGCTAGGACCTTCTGTGCGAGGTTGAGATATTCGCGCTGCAGGTCTACCGCCGAGATAGTGCCGCCCGATTCTAGTTCGACAATCCACTGAAAGGTCTGATCGCGCGAAACCTCTTTGATAGCGTGCACGGGGTTGATTAAACTCAGGTTGCGTAGGCGGTGTCCTTCCTCAAGCAGGTCTAGTATCAAAGATGTTGTTCCGACCTTCAAGGCTGCCGCAAATTCGGACATGTTTGAATCGCCGACGAGCAGATGGAGCCGTCGGTATTTGGTATAATCGCCAAGTGGCTCATCCCGGGTGTTGATAATTGCTCGACTGAACTGGATCCACTCGTAAATCTCCGTGACAATGTGATCTGCACGCTGAGAGATTTGGTAGCCTACAAAATCATCGCGCCGATGGTGGGAATCCCCGAATTCGAGGATTTCTTCGTGTCCACCCACACGACCTGCACCCGCGTAAATCTGACGGGTGACGAAGAACGGCAGCAGCGTAGGGATAACAACCTTGTAGAAGGGGACATCGCGCCGGAGTTGGTAGTTCTCATGGCAGCCAAAAGTTGCTCCCGTAAAATGATCGATATTGTTCTTGAAGAAGGAGATATCTTCCTTCAACCCAACATCGTCAAGGATGGTGATAATCAGCTGCTCGATGGCTCTGTCGTAGGCGATCAGATCGAAAAGACTGATACACTCTGGCGTCGCATACTCAAGATGGCCCATGTCGATGTAAAGCCGACCACCGTTGAACAGAAACCCGCCATTGCCGGGCGGTTCTCCCCAATCTCGGTAGTGCATGTCTGACATCCCAAGCTTCAACTCGTGGAAGATATAGTCCCTCACGAGTGCAGCGGTCCCTTCGGAAGAACCTAGCGCCCCATCCGTGTCTGCCATACAGCCAAATTCAGTTTCAATCCCGAAAATTCGTCTGCTCACTATTTTGCCTCAGGGATAAACCTCGGTTTGCCTTCGCTTCAGTTAAAGCCAATCTGTGACTGCTGCACTAATTTCGTCCGAAGCCAACAGGCGAAACTTATTATTGCTTCGACGTGACGCTTCCAGGACCGCACCTTCAATCTCTCCCGACTTCAATTCTTCCCGAAGAACTTCGTGCAGTTGCGCTTTGTCCGTCGCCGGTTCCGAATGCGCGTTCTCCTCCCCGTCCGAATCGGCATCCGTCTGTTGCACCCCTAGCTCCCAACCAACGACCCAAGTCTCTAGCGCTAACTGTAGGGCAGAGTCAAGCGGAAGCTCGGAAGTTTCAGCGGCGGATAGGTAATTTTGCATCGCTATTTCAGCGTCGTGGGAGCCGCCGATAACTTCGCTATGCTGATTCGCTTGCACAGTGCCATCGTAGTTGAGGGAGATAAATCCTTCGCCCCCGCCCTGCACACCGAGTTCTGCTAACAGCATTTTAATGATATAGGCGGATCCGAAAATGGCTTCAAAAGATTGTTTGATAGTCGGTCCAAGCACGAAATGTGTCAGGCGATGTAGGGTTACATCATCAACCGAACTCTGAAACCCTTGCACGGAGGCGGTATCAGTTGCCATCATGCGTAGACGTTCGACGTCCGCGCTATGCCCGATAGCTGAGAGCGCAATCCGGTCATGCACCTCAAAGATTTTGCGTTGCCCCCTGCTAATGGTTACTAGTAAAAGTCCATCATCATATTTCAGTCCGACGACAGGGCTCCCGCCGCGAAGTTGGTCTTCTATATAATCGCGGCGGTTATTAACGGCTTCAAGCCACCGATAAGGTTCATCTAGCATAAGTTGTCTCTACCGATTCAGCATAAACCTCTCTGAGCCTTTCGACGGAGAGATTATGAATGCCGTCCTTCGTAATCGTTTTTACGGTTGGATAAATATTCGATTTTGGGTTATAGCCGCTTGTCGCTGAATCGTATTCTGCCGCCGCATCGAGCAGCCTCAGAACAGTGATGGTTGCTTCCTGCTCATCCATGTCGGCAAGTGGCTTATCGCCCCAACGGTTCTGATAGAACAGAATCCCGCGGATCCACACCGAGCCGGATCCGGAGGTCGCAAAATCGGCACTCTCAAAATGGGCGCCTAGTGCGTCATAAAAGAAGATTTTGCCACCGTTTTCATCGTCACTCAGCAAATCATAAATGGCAAAGATTGGTATGACGCCACCGATGCCCTGCAGTGTCATGGGCAAATTCTCGCGGATGAGACGGGAGAGGGTCCGTAGCTTCCCTTCCAGACTTAACTCCTGAAGCTGGCTTCGGCGGAAATATTGGAACGAATGTTCGAGGACTCGCGCCATTTCATAGGCTGTCGCAGGGGAACCTGCAATAGCGAGAACAGAGTGCTCATCAATCTGTAGTAGCTTTTCCGCGCGATCGTACATCACAACGTTCCCGGCCGTCGCCCGCCGGTCTCCACCGATAAGAACGCCATCTTTATAGCGCACCGCGAGGACGGTCGTCCCCTCTGTCTCTTGGATGGAAGATAAGGTCCCCCCGGCTGCGGGGGTTGCGGGCAGATCCAACTGGATCTGGCAATTTTGCGCTTTCAAGAGGTCGAGGAAATCCCCCTTGTAATTTGTCATTGGCTATTCACCTGTTCGTTGGCGATAACGTCGGGATTGGTCTTTATCGACGCGCCGCATCCGCCTAACCAGATTTCTCGTATCCGGTCTAGTAACATCTGGCCGTTTGGGGCCACCATCGTCGTCACCGTCGCCCGGGCCTGACGGTTTCACCGGCCTTTGAATCCGATCGCGTAGATAAATCAGATGCTGTGCTGTCATGGTAATGACCTCCTGTAAAAGAATAGATTTGGTAATTTATTTACGAAGCTTTAAGCTCTTAGCTAACGCCTCAACCGTCTCTGCTTGGTCGAGGATACGATTGTACTTTTCTGCCATCTCTGGATCGGCGAGTTGGTTCATACTCACTGAAATGGCGCGTTTGCCCTTTATCTTAAAGGTAACGTTATCCCATTGAATCGATTTGACTTGCGAGCCAAATTTCTCCAATGATTTGCCTCTAAAATAGGCGCGCGTATCGGCGGGGGGATTGTGGATGGCGTCCTCTATCTGCCAATCGGTAACCAGGCGGCGCACCAAGCTGCTCGCGTCAAGTTCATAGTATAGTCCCGCCTCTTGATCGATGTTGTGATATTCGAGGTCGAGACTCTGTAACCACGGGTCATCCCAGGTCAGTCCTTCCTCATCAATGAATGTCTCCAACAGCCATTTCTTAGCGACCCAATCTAACCTATCTGTGAGGTCCATCGGGTCTTTTTCAAGTGCATTAAGCGTTGATTCCCATTCGACAAGTATCCAATCGGTATCACCGCTTTCCGCATCAAGGTGTTTTTGAGCTAATGCAAGATATTCTCGCTGCAAATCAATCGCGGAGATGGTCTTACCGTTGGCCAGTTTCAACTGCCATTGATAGGTCTGGTCGCGGGAGATTTCTTTAATCGCGTAGAGTGGGTCCTGCAAGGCAAACTGTGCGGGGATACGTTTCTGCTCAATAAGATCTATGACGAGTGCAGTTGTGCCAACCTTGAGTGCGGTCGCATACTCTGACATATTGGCATCGCCGACAATGCCGTGTAGCCGCCGATATTTTGACGGATCGGCGTGCGGTTCATCACGCGTGTTCACAATCGGCCGGTTGTGCATGGTATCCACGCTAACTTCGACATGGAAGAAATCAGATCGTTGGGCAATCTGAAAAAAACCGGCGGAGGTCAATCCTGATTCAGTTTCGATGCCTACCTTCCCCGCGCCCGCAAAAATCTGTCGTGTCACAAAAAACGGCATGATACCCGCTTTGAGGTCGTCAAAAGGAATATCCCGCGACATCAGGTAGTTGTCGTGGCAGCCGTAACTGTGTCCATGAAAGTCGGTGTTGTTCTTGTACAACAAAACACGTTTGCCCAATTTTTCGCTGCGTCTGACCGCGCACTGCTGAAGTATCCGCTCTCCCGCTTTATCGTGAGCGACCAATTGAAAAAGGCTACAACATTCCGGGGTGGAGTATTCGGGATGGGCGTGGTCGTTGTATAAACGGGCACCGTTAGTCAGAATCAGATCGCTTTTGATTTCAACGAAGGACAGATTGCGCTGACGGTCCGCTTTCTGATGTTCCTGCTCGTCGGGGTGTTCCTGTAAAGTTTTTGCACGGAAACCGCGCTCATCCTGAAACGGGTCCTCACCACTATAGTCCCACATCGGCCGGAAATCCGCTTGCCGATAACTCTTGATCAGTTCGACGGATTGGTTGACAGGATCGACGTGCTCTTCCGCCTCTAGCGTAATTCCGTATTCAGTTTCGATTCCAAAAAGTCTTTGCATAAACGTTTGACCCTAAATCACGGTGCTCGTCGGCTTTCTACGCGTTGATTTCTCCGGACGGACTGGAGTGACTTTGACCACATTCTCCGGATCGTAATCAAGGAGTTTGAGCCAATCCTCGACACTATCTGTCGGCGGGAAGATGTCGTTCTCGCGATATTCCGCCAATGCACCCTCCAACAGGTCGTCGAGCCGAATGCCTACCTCGTCTTCGATGCCTGCTATCGCACGTTTAATTGCCGACTCTTTAGCGCGTTGAACAATGGAATCAACGATAGCGCCGCTACAGAGATCGCCACGATACATAATATCCCGACGACCGCTTCGTAGCGCGACCTCTAAGAACTTGTTATCTTCATTTCGTTGGAACAGTTCATCGGAGACCTGATCAATCAGGTGCGAAACTGAAGCCTCTACATCACCGTTGTGGGCATCAAGGATTGTGGGATGGAGCGGTAAATCTGGCGTGAGGTAAATACGGAAGATTGATTTTGATGCCTCCTTGTCAGGACGGGTGACTTTAATCTTTCGATCAATTCGTCCGGGACGTAAAATCGCCGGATCGATTAGATCGGGACGGTTCGTTGCGAGGATAATTACAACATCTTGCAGTGATTCAATCCCATCCATTTCAGCGCAGAACATTGGGACTACGGTATTGGAGATGTTATGAGACCGAAATGAACGGCGCGTCCCTAAAATTGATTCTGCCTCATCGATGAACACAAAGGGGAGATAGCCTTCTTTGCTTTTTTCACGCGCTATCTGGAAGATTTCACGGACTTTGCGTTCCGACTCACCGAGCCACATATTCAAGATTTCGGGGCCTTTGATGTGTAGGAAGCACCCTTCCACGTCAGCGCCTTCCTCTTCGCTCAACCGTTGTGTCAGGTTATGCGCGGTTGCTTTGCCGATAAGTGTTTTTCCGCACCCCGGTGGGCCATGTAGGAGAAAGCCTTTCGGAGGGGCGTATTGGAACTTGTCGAAAAGCTCCGGATGTAGAATCGGTAGCTCGATGGTATCCTTAATAAGCTGGATGGTATCGTCGAGTCCACCCACTTTCGACCAAGGTAGGTCCGGCACCGCTTCGAGATAGTAATCCTTTGCTTCTTGTACTTCTAAGCATTCCAAGGCAACTTTGGAGTTTGGGTCCATGCGAATCTCATCGCCGACTTTTAGCTTCGCATTCGCTAAATCGGTCGAGCGTTGTAGGATAATCGATTGCAACCCAGTGGGTTCACCCCCGACGCGCAGCCGGCCGTCGGGCAGCAGGTCAACGATCTTGGCAATCGATCCAGAGGTGTTGTATCCTAGCTCACCGACAATGACATAAGCATCGTTGAGTAGGACACTAAACCCAATCTTGAGGGCTGCAGGATCCAGCTGGGGATCGATGTTCGCATAGTATTCAGATCCGCCCAGAATGACATGGGCTACTTCCTTTTTCGGCATTCCAAGCAGCGTCCCAATCCGATTTGCAGGGGAGGTCAACTTTTCGATTGCTTCCTGCATCTCAACGATGGCTTCCCGCGCTTCCTGGAAGGTCATTTCGTCTTCCACAATCGCCCGGCGCAGTTGAAATAGCAGCGGGCGGCGGCGATCGTTCTCGTGAGTTGCATAAATAAGCCGATCCACTAGCATCAGGGAACGAGGGGTTCCTACCTGATCATCATCGTCCTCAATCTCCTCCTCAATGTCGTCGAATAGTCGAAAATCGTCTTCCGGTCTCGTCTTGGGTCGATTTCTATCGTTCTGGTTACGCATTGAACCCCTCCTTAAACAGGATAGTCAATCGTATTGGATTATATTGCAGGTTAATGTTTGCGCCGTAAACGCAGCGCGGGAAAATTTCCCCAAAAGCACGTCCATTGTATTTCGGGTTTCGGTTGCTAACATTCTCTTGAACGAGTAGGTTTCATCTATAGCTGGAAAATCGGTCGCCTCAGGTTGACTAGTACTTCGGTGCCCAAGACGAATTGAGAAAGTGTTAACTAGCGAAGGTATAGCTTTTATCAAATAACTCCATCGGATAAGCGCGTTTGTATTCTATCACATCGGTAAGCAAACATCAACACAAAATGTCAAGATTCCGCATCAGGTGACCGCTTACAGGGGCGAACTTTCTATCAAAAAAGCGAAATCAACAGCGCATAATTATTGCCTTCCGTTCCTGAGTTTGGTATAATCTGCCCTATAATTTTCTATTTTGATGAGGATAGGATACCACGGATGGCTACTAAGAATGAGACAATGGAAACAGTAGGATACCGGCTTCGGATAAAAGACCTGCCCGAAGATGAACGCCCGCTCGAACGGCTTTACAAATACGGTCCGCAGATACTCAAACCATCGGAACTGATTGCAATTATTATTCGGACGGGCACGGGAACCGCAACTGCGGTGCAGGTTGCAGAACAGCTGCTTCAGAAGTACGATGGCAACTTGAAGCAATTGGCAGATGATAACGAGATACAGATCGCAGAAGGTATCAAAGGGATGGGCAAAGTAAAAGCAAGCCAACTGATGGCAGCTTTTGAGTTGGGACGACGGATGGCAGCATATCTCGAAGAGAAAGCGCAAATCGGCTCTCCCGCCGATGTTGCCAGAATCGTGATGCCCGCGATGCGAGATCTGCAAAAGGAGGAGCTCCACGTCCTCTGCCTCGACACAAAAAACAATGTGACCAAGCAACGCCGAATTTTCGAGGGGAGCTTAAACGCGAGCATCATTCACTCCCGCGAAGTCTTTCGATTTGCAATAGAGGAAGCGGCGGCATCAATTGTCCTCGTGCATAACCATCCGTCAGGTGATCCCGCGCCCAGCCCGGAGGATATTCATGCGACACGGCGGCTAGTCGAGTCAGGGAAGTTGCTCGATATCCCTGTGACAGATCACGTTATTATCGGGGACGGATGCTATATCAGTATGAAAGAAGAACGGATAATTTAAGTAGTGCTGTATTACCAAAATCTACGATTCACAACTGAAAAGGAGATTTTAATATGTCCGAAGAGAAAGCGTACAAAGTTCGTGCGATTCACTGTAGTCACAAAGCCGCTCAGGAGGAGATTTACGAACGGCTCAAGACGATTACGGCTCCCCTGACGCGCTCATGGGAGAAGATCGAAAACGCCCGCAAAATCGGGATCAAGGTGAACATGCAGATGCGTACGGATAATATCCGTCGGATTGGCGGCAGACGGCAGGAATTGGTTGACGACGATGTGCTCCGTGCATCGCTCCGTCTATTGCGAGAACGTACCGATGCACAAATCTTCGTACTCGATACGAGCATGGTGCCCGCAGGGCAGCGTCCCGGTGACGATTTTAATATGCGCCCAATCTTCGAGGAGTTCGATATTCCCTATGTCGAAGCGGGTGATCCACCCTTTACGCAATACAAGGTCCCCGGCGGCGGGATAATGTTCTCCGAGTACCAACTCTCTGCCTCCATTGGCGAAGCGGATGCCTTTATCTCCATCGCTAAAATGAAGAATCACGCCTTTATGGGCATCACGTTGTGTCTCAAAAACCTTTTTGGCCTGCCGCCCATACCCCCGCACGGGCGGGTGAGAACCTATTTTCACCATGTCATCAGGTTGTCGTACGTCCTGCCTGACCTCGGTCTGATTACCCAACCGTGTCTCAACATCATTGACGGTTTGACGGGTCAAGCGAGACGGGAATGGGGAGGAGAAGGCCGAATCTGCGATGCGTTAATTGCCGGTGATCATGTGATTGCCACGGATGCCTGCGGCAGTTATCTGATGGGCACCGACCCCCGCCTCGATTGGCCCCACCCGCCTTTCCGTCGTGATCGGAGTCCCGTTGCAGTAGCTGCAGAGCACGGATTTGGGACTGTGAACCTGGAGGAGATCGACTTTGATATGGGAGAGTTACAGCCACCGCTCGCTGAGTTTGATTCAGAGGAGACGGATCCCACCGAAAAAATCGCTAACCTGCGTCAAACCGCGTCTCAGCAGGCGTTGTTTTATCAGGAGAACCAAGACCGGTTAGTCAGCCGTCACGCCGGTTCTTTTATCTATCTGCAAGATGGAGAGGTAATCTGGAGCGGTTCACGTCCCGATCAAGCGGGTCCAGTGCATCAGCTCAGTGGCGAACGAAAGGATCAGGCGGTGTGGCTCAAGCTGGTCGATCCGGAGGAGACAGAAGGGGAACGCATGCGGGTATACGAGCGAATTTTGGCAGCATAAACGCGCTTAACCCGGGTTATCGCCTAAACTGGCAAAAGCGTTGGCTTATGTTAACCTAAGTTGCGAGTTATAGAAAACGTAGCAAACCGAACGAATGCAAGCTACATTGAATCACTTACTGCTCGCAGTGGATTGACAAATCCACTGCATATTTACAAAGATGGCTCCGTTCCGCCTGTCCCGATCTTATTGGGGAGAGTCCGAGACTTGGATATGTCTATCCAAGCCGAGCGGGTGTGACAATTAGCAACTTGCGTTAGGTTAAAAGAAAGTGCAAAGCACACAGAGAAACCGAGTTTTTTTTCAAAACTCGGTTTCTGTTGAACTATTTCCTAATATGAGCTAAACCTTTTAATTAAGGAACGATATGTCTCAGCAAAAACCCCATGTGCTGCTGTTAATCAACGACGAACATCGTCCTGATGTTTTGCCTATTGAAGGCGATCGACAGGTCCGTACGCCTACGTTGGATCGCTTTATCAACGAGGGGACTTACTTTCGGAATGCGTACACGCCCTCGCCTATCTGTGTGCCGGCACGGCAGAGCTTTATCTCCGGCCTCTATCCGCGGAACTGTGGCAGCCTCAACTTCGGCGATCCGATGCCTACCGAGGTGCGAACCATTCCGGGGCATCTGGGCAACTACGGCTACTACTCGTGTGCGGCGGGAAAGATGCACTTTGTCGGCAAGGATGTCATGCACGGTTGGCGAGAACGGGTTGGTCGGGACATTGTGGGTGATAACGGCTACCCTTATCCAGCCGTTAATGATGAACACACCGCCCAATTTCAGCGAGAGCCGGGGGCCGGTTCTAAACAGAACAAGGTTATCCAAGAGATTCGGGATGCGCAACCGGGAATGGGATACTGGATGCTCCACGATCAGTACGCTGTAGATGGTGCTCTACTGTTCCTTGAGGAGTATTTTGTGGACGCCTCCTATGACCGGTACACACCGAATCCGTTGTGCATGGCGGTGAGCTTATGGTGCCCACACTATCCGTATCAGTGTCCGCTTGACCTGTTCACCTATTACATGCAGCGTGTCGAGCCAATCATTGAGGATCCGAACGATAAATTTGAGTGCAGCGATTTCTTCAGAGTCCGCTTTGGTGAGGATGTGACGCACCGTCAGGCGCACCGTGCTACCGCCGCCTACTACGGCATGATCGACTGGATGGACCAGCAGTTTGGTCGTGTAATCGAGAAATTGGAACACCTCAACGTCCTCGACGATTTCATCATTGTATTTCTCTCGGACCACGGCGAGATGCTTGGCACGAAAGGGGTGTGGGAGAAACAGAGTTTCTTTGATGCGTCGGCGCGTGTGCCGTTTTCTATCTGGAATCCGAAACGGTTCGGACGTGAGCCGCAGGTTATCGAACAAAATGTATCGTTGGTAGACCTGTTCCCGACGCTATGCGACTTAGTTGACATCCCTGCTCCCGACGAACTTGATGGCCGCTCGTTGGTGCCGCTCATCGACGGGAGTACCGATGATTGGCAGAACACGGTCTACAGCGAACTCTGGCGTGTTCATAATGGTCCGTCTGTGATGGTCAAGCAGGATGACCTGAAGTATTTTCGATTCGATAACGATGCCGGTTGGCCCGAACAGTTGTTCGATTTATCGAGCGATCCCGATGAATGTAACAATCTGATTGACACCCCCGCCTATGCTGAAGCACTTGCAAGGTTGCGCGGTAAAGTCGATGCCCTGCCCCCACCGCGGCACAAGGATGCGGAGAATCGTTTTATCGATCCGTATCGTCCAATGGATGGAGGTTGATTTCAACTGTAGCAGGACTTATGCAGCCAGCCGTAGGCGGGGCATCCCCGATAAATCGGGATCCAAAGCGACTTGCCCCGCCGTAGCCTCAACCGGGAGATCGAACTACAGGAGAATTAAATGACCCTAAGGTTGATTTCAACTGTAGACGAAAAAGGAGTAGTATCATGGGACTTAGGCAAAGATGCTTATGTATGAGAATAGGCTTCTTGTTTGTGGTGTTTGGTATAGTTTTTGTCCTGAGTTGTGAGGGACGTAGCGAGACGGAGGAAGCGAAAACGACTCCGGCACCGGCAGATGGGACCTCCGTAAAGCCGGGAGAACTCACCTTTGAACTGGTCAGGAGTATAGTATTCGCCGATGGCACCGAAGTAAAGTCTATCACCAAAGCGGATATTGAAGCCCTTAGAGATCGACCTATTGATATGGGCGGGAACAAAACGGATGGCGTAACACTGACAAGGAGCAGAAAAACAAAGAGCAGACACGAGAAAAAAATCCATGTGCGTACGTGTAGAGAATATGATGCTGCGATTGAGGATGGCTACTACCCCTCCTCAACTTACGACATCTCAATGGCATCGTGGTTCAAGTATCCATGTGGAACCCTCAACTTACTTGAGAAAGCAACAATCCCACAACAAAGTTTCCTCCCAACTTCTGACGAGGAAGTGTTTGATTTAGAATTGCTCCCCCTTTCGTTGTTTCCTGTCCTGACCGATTTTGAGCAGACATACGGGTATAACATTGAGAATGTGACATATCAAGATCGGGCGAATCAGGGGCTACTCAAGGTGACGGACAGAGGTGATAACCGGCTCATCTGCGAGGACGACGGACTGAGGCAACATTTGACTGAAGTGGCGCGCGCTGACTTTAATAGCGACGGCATTGAAGATCTCCTGCTCTCCGAGGCGGTCCATGCCACACAGGGTACATACCGCACCTACAATCTTATCATTTTGACTCGAAATTCAACGGATGAGAAGTTTGAAAAGGTAGAACCGGATGATTCGGAATGACCGGTTGGGACTAAGGCGGATTTGAAGGTCATAATACCGTTTCCAAATAATTTTGTCACACGATTCCGACAGAAAACAAGGGGTTTCGACAAGGGGGCCAACGGTTCAAGGATTCATTCGTTCATGAGTTGACAAGCGTGAGTTTTCTTCACGTTTCAACAATGCGTTATTCTTTGTTGGAATTAGTATTATAAAGGAAAAGGGGATATATCGTGGGATTCAGACAGAGATGCTTATGTATGGAAATTGGTTGCTTGTTCATGATGTTTTTTATAGTTTTTGTCTTGGGCTGTGAGAAAAATATCAAGTCGTCATCACAGCAGACTGAAACGGATCTGAACAGCAAGGAGATTGTAACCGAAAAGCCTCCGGGGCCGGTGAATGCATCCCCCGTAAAGCCGGAAGAACTCACCTTTGAGTTGAGCGAGAGTATAAAGTTCGCTGATGGCACTGAAGTAAAGTCTATCACCAAAGCCAATATTGAGGCATTGCGAGACTTGCCTATTTATAGCGAAAAGAACGACTATATTGATGGGGTAACACTAATTAACGCAAAAGACGAACAAATCTTTGTACGTACATGTAGAGAGTACGAAGCTGCATTCGAACGAGGTTATTACCCCAGCCTACCAAACTCCAACGTGAAAAGTTCAATACGGTTTGACCATAACTGTGGATTACTAAGGGTGCTTCAAGCTGCAACTGTTTCACAAGAAAGTTTTATCTCGAATCCCAAAGTGGGAGTAATTGACCTTGAGCTGCTTCCCTTCTCGTTCTTTCCTAGTGTTGATGAACTAGAAAGGATGGAGTTGAATGCGACATATCAAAGTAAGGTAATAAAGGACGTACTCGTGGTGAAAATGGTACGGCAAAACTTTTTGACGATTGTAGAACCCCATGGGATGGGACAACAGTTAGTAGAAGCAGTACGGGCTGACTTTAATGGCGATGGTATTGAAGATATCCTGCTTTTCGAGTATTGTTTTGCCACAGGAGGCACACTAGGCTTCGGTGGGATTCGTATCTTGACCAGAAAATCTACTGATGGAAAGTTTGAAGAGGTGGAACTACATGATTCCGAATAACCACTCTAAGTCGCTAAGATCTGTTGACATTTGACAATAGGTTGGGTTGAACGGTTACAGGCAAATCCTTATCAACCACAATAGCGGTTCCGTTTTTCAACAACAAGCTTTAGGTTTGTAGTAGGACGATTTATCGAATACCCGTTGTGTCACGCAGTCGTGTTTGGTGAATTGAGCCAGATACCTTAGCGCAACGTCGTTGGTATCTGACGCGCAATGAATTGCGCTACTACAAACTGAGGTGTTTTCTTGAGATGTGAATCTCGACCTACAGGTGCTATTGTTATTTAATAGATTGTGGCAGATAGAGGGGCCGTTTTCTGAATTGCTAACATCAAAATATCAACACGCCCTAAGATAATGCTACCGCTTCCTTGGCGGCTCAAATTGTGGAGGAGCTTCCATAGTGGATGCATGGTTGCGAAATCGCAACTACAACCCAAATTGATTTTACAACGACGGAGGGATCTCCGCTACATTTCTCGTGTACATTCAAAACTAAACATACTGAGGTGTAACTATGTCGAATTATTCAAAGACTTACCGCGTGGGGCTCGTTGGGAGCGGTGGTATTGCGCGGGCGCACGGCACCGCCTGTCAAGCACTCGACGGTGCTGACCTTTCCGCTATCTGCGACGTTTCGCAGGACGCGTTAGATAATTATGGCGAACAGTTTGGCGTTCCTAACCGATACCTCGACTTGGACGATATGCTTGAGGACGCAAACTTGGATATCGCCATCCTCTGTAACTGGGGCGCAGTCCACGCTGAAACGGGGATTCAGATTGCCAAATCCCGAAAAGTGCGGGCCATCCTGTGCGAAAAGCCGTTCACCAACAATGCGGCTGAAGCAAGACAGATGGTCGCTGCGGCGGAAGAGAACGGTATCCTGCTTGCTGAAGCGTTTAAATTCCGCCATCACCCGATGCACCTCAAAGCGAAGGAGTTGGCGGATTCGGGCGCGATCGGTGATGTATTGACCATTCGCAGTACGTTCTGTTCGGGCGGCAGCGGTGCCGGTCCGGAAACGCGGAAACCGGAGAACAATTGGCGCTTCAACAAGGCAAAGGGCGGCGGTAGCGTCTATGACCTCGCCTGTTACTGTATCCATCAGGCGCGGTTTATGTTTAGCGCGGATCCGATTCGAGTCTTTGCTTCCTCACAGCCGGGCTTAGAGGTTGATGACGCTATGTATATACTGCTCGTCTTTCCAAACGACCGTACGGCTCAGATTTCTGTTGGGTTCAATACGGCGACCGCACAGTACGTTGAGATCTGTGGGAGCGGGGGAATGCTCCGAATAGAAATCGCTTGGAACAACGAGAATCGGTCTGTAGATCTGGAACACCGTACCCCGGACGGAACGGAGCTCATCAACTTTGAACCGATCCATCAATTCACGAATCAGCTTGCGCATCTGTGTGACTGCCTTGAGACGGGGCAGCCGCACCGAATACCGCCGGAGAATAGCATCAACCAGATGCGGACGATTGATGCGATCTTCGAATCCGCGGCGACGGGCAAGGCAGTAGAGATGTAAAAGGGAGTGCATAAAAATGGAAGAGACGAAGACATTTAAGGGAGACGAGAAGGAACGAACCCGACGGAAATTCCCTGTTATCGATTGTGATATACATAACACCCTGTCTTCAGAGACGGTATTGTATCCGTATCTCTCCGAGCGTTGGCGCCGGCATCATCAGATGCTGGGGGCGCCCGATCGTGTGGGTGGGTATGTACCGCGCGGTATGCCCTACGGCGCGCGTTACGACGCCTGGACCCCTTCCGGTAACCGTCCGGGCTCGGATCTAAACTTCCTTCAGGAACAATTGCTCGATTTGTGGGACATTGAGTACGGCATCCTGAACTGTCTGACCCCTGTCTGCGAGATGCCCAATCTGGAGTACGCTGCGGCGTTTGCACGGGCGGTCAACGATTGGCAGGTCGATGAGTGGCTGGATCCAGACCCGAGGCTTCGTGCGTCGATGATCGTCGTCTGTGACGATAGTAAGTTCGCATCGCAAGAGATTAATCGGCTCGCCAAAGATTCAAGATTTGTCCAAATATTGCTGCTCGCACGCACAATGGAGCCGTTGGGACGGCGCAAATACTGGGAGATGTACGAGACTGCCGTGAGCCATGACCTGCCGATTGGGATTCACTTCACCGGCGTTGGCGTCGGTCCGATTACCGCTGTCGGTAAACCCGCTCATTACATCGAGGATCACACTGGCATGACGCAGGCGTTTCAGACACAGGTGACCAGTCTGGTTTGCGAGGGCGTTTTCGAGCATTTTCCCACGCTCAAGGTGGCTCTGATTGAGGGCGGCTTTGCCTGGCTCCCACCGCTGATGTGGCGGCTCGACCGCGCGTGGAAGAAGCTGCGCGATGAAGTGCCTTATCTCAAACGGTTGCCGTCAGAGTACATCCGTGACCATTTCTGGATGACGACACAGCCGATCGAGGAACCGCCCAAACCGGAGTACTTTCAACAGCTACTCCAACATATCAACGCGGATGAGAGGTTGATGTTTGCCACCGACTATCCTCACTGGGACTTCGATTCACCGGATCATACCCTACCGACGAATCTCCCTCCAAAGTTGAAGCGGAACATCATGGCGGAGAACGCTCGTGCGTTCTATAGGCTCTAAAGGTAACAACGGTGCACTCAACGGCTTATATTCACCCGAGTTGCTAGGGCGTGTTGACATTTTACAAATGGAACGGAGATCTCCGTCCCCTACGAAATATAAGAGGTTCGATGCCCTGCTTCGTAGGGAACAACGATTGTTGTTCCCTACAGTGTCATTTCCCGTACTTGAACCGGGCAATCGCGCCTTGTTCTATTAATTCTGCACGCGCATAATGCGCCGGCATTTGAGGTGATTTCCATCGACCCGCAACCTGCATATTCACAACGGACGCCCCCGCTTGGGCGAGCGATATCGCAGAGCCGATACGCAGGGAGTGTCCGGAAATTTTGCCTTCGATACCCGCTGCACGTGCCCTGCGCTTGATAATTTTTCTCACGCCATCAATCGTTAGCCTGCCATCAGCGATGTGATCACCACGACGAACCCACCGAAAGAGTGGACCTTCTGTGATATTTCCCGCTTCACAATACCGTTTTATCGCCTCCTGCGTGGGCTCACCGATATACAGTGTCACATCGGGGATGCCCGCCGTACCCGGGTTGGTCTTTGACTGACGAATCCTCAATCCACTATTGACATCCGCTACATCTATCGCGACTGCTTCACTGATTCGTAACAGGCAATCGCTCATCAATCTAATCATCGCCGAATCTCTCAGTCCAGCGATAGTTCCCTCCGCTTCAGCAAGCGCGCAAATCTGATCGACCTCCTCCCAGGTTATGCCATCCACCTGTCCCCGTCCTCTGCCCTTGCCCTTACGCCGAATGCCAGCGAGTGCCTTTTCCGTAATCTCAAAGGAGAGGTTCTTTGCTCCCACACCTTGATTTTTTACCGTCCATTTGACCGCAGCGACAATTTTACCGATTGTCGCCGGCGACTTTCCGTCTTGATACAACGCCGTGATATAAGTTGCAAGTAGGTTATCGCTCAGTGTGCGTCCATCCAACCATTTTTCTAACTGTTCCATTGCGAACCGATACGTCTCAACGGTACTCGGCGCGATACTAGCATTCACTAACTCCTCCGTTTCATCGCTGATAATGACTTGATTCCAAGTTGATGCATTCATGATCTTTCCTCCATTCTGAGTCCGTAATTCTAAATTTCTACTGAAATGCTATTCTATCGAATTAAAACAGGTGTTGTCAAGGCTTTTTTATTATTATTTTTTTGGAAAAAGAAAGCGATGATAACTAGACCATTGTTCCTCAAACGCCGATAAACATTGGCTAGAGCGTCGGGGATGTCCCGAAAAATCGGGATTTACATCCGTCCATCCCAAATGGAAAATGGTTCAATGTCCTTGTTAGTAAAAAATCACGCATCAAATCAACAAACTTTGGGCACAACGGCTGAAACCCAAGCCACCACTGAGTTTTCGACAAGGGACGCTTATAAATTAACACCGTAGAATAGCATATCTGTTTTTGTAGGGAATTTCCCAACGGAATATCAACGGGAATATCAACGTATTCTATTAAAAAGAAACTTACAAACTATGAAAAGATTTTACACGCTTTTCGTTATTGTCGCGGTTGTAGTAATAATCGGGAAGGACAGTGATAAATGAAAACAACAAAGATCGTTTTATCTTTAGTTTTACTCTTAATTGCGTTCACCGTTTTGTGGTGTGCGGATGCCTCCGCAGATTGGACGATAAGCGTGGTAAGCCCTCTGTCCGGCACAACCGTCGCGCCCGGTGGTTCGGTGACGTTGACTGCTGAGG
>JAJEAL010000041.1 GCA_022822785.1 Candidatus Poribacteria bacterium | reverse complement strand
TGAAGATTAATTTATTAATTGGGTAATTTGCTATTGACACCAGCGCGGTTGCAAACCGCGCCTACCGGGTCTTGGGGAAATATAGAGTTACCCGATTATTTTCTGAAACTTCATTCAAGGGGGTAGGTCGGCGATTCATCACCACTAGACACCGTTGCTAGGTTCTGTTGACATTTCATCGTAATCAGATAATAGAGAGGCACAAATCGGTTCACTAAGGTAGACCCCCTAGAAAAGGAACCGAGTTTTGAAGAAAAAACTCGGTTTCTAGCAGCTTTTTCAGTGACTTGAGCGTTTTTGGCAACAGCAAAAGCAAAATGTCAACACGCCCTAACGCCTGATAAATCAGGCAACTACAATCTGAAGTGTGTAACTCCTAACATGATAACAGATTCTGCAATAGTAAGTAAGATTTTTTGATAGGATTTGGGTGACTAATACTCTTAGGAATCACGCACTTCGGTCGCAAGGGCAACCACGAGGGTTGCCCCTACAGAGGGACCAATCCAATATAGAGGGAGGCCCCGATGGAATCGGGATTCAAAGCAACTTGCGCCTGCCCAACTCCCAGCTGTGTAAGTTCTATTTGAGTTTCCGTGCTATCATATTGACTCATCATGCAAACATCACAAGATCGCATCCCTATTTACACTATCGGTTACGGTAGCCGTTCCATCGAGCAGTTCATCGAAGCCCTTCAACACCATGAGATTGCTTACCTGATTGATGTGCGTTCAGCACCTTATTCTCGCTATAAGCCCGAATTTTCCAAAGAGCCCTTGGCGGCAGAACTCCAACGGCACGGGATTCGGTATGTGTTCATGGGGGATACGTTGGGCGGGCACCCCGACGACGAAGATTGTTACGACGAACAAGGACAGGTGGACTACGAAAAGGTGAAAGAGACCGAAAGCTACCAGAGTGGGATTGAACGCCTCCAAACTGCCTTTGCTCAACGACAATGCGTTGCGCTCATGTGCAGCGAGGGGAAGCCGGAGCAGTGCCATCGGAGTAAACTCATCGGTGCGTCGCTTGATAAAAAGGACATCCCCCTGATTCATATTGACGAAAATGATGAACAGCAGCCCCAAGAAAAAGTCATTGACAGGTTGACGGGGGGACAGATGCGGCTATTCGGTGAAGATACATTCCGCTCACGCAAGCAGTACCGGTAATTCGCGATGACACCTAAAATTGTCACCATCGGGGTGTACGGGTTCGACGAAGATAGTTTCTTTGACGCGCTATGCAGGGCAAAGGTAGACACCTTCTGCGATATTCGCAGTCGGCGGGGTGTGCGTGGTTCGACTTATGCATTTGCTAACAGTCTGCGCCTGCAAGCACGACTCGCGGAACTCGGTATCCGCTATCTCTATCGCAAAGACCTCGCACCCACGAAAGCGGTCCGTGACAGGCAAGCAGCGGCCGATAAAGAGACGAAGACTGCCAAACGCAAACGCACAGCTTTGGGAGACGCGTTTATTACTGCGTACCGAACTGAATGCCTTGCAGCGTTTGACCCGGATAGTCTATTGGCGGATCTTGAAGAGGACGCCCAGGTTGTGGCGCTCTTCTGTGTTGAAAAAGCGCCTGAAGCATGCCACCGTTCGCTGGTAGCGGATAAACTGGCAAAGGAATTAAAATTGGAGGTAGAGGATATCCTGCCATGAAAGTCCTGATTGTCGCTAAAACGCGAATGGGTGGTGGTGCGTGTATCGGCGCGATTACAGAGGAGGGTGAAAGCGTCCGGCTTATCCCGTTCAACGAAGATCCACATGACGGCGCAAACCGCGAATATGAAGTCGGCGCTGTTTGGGAGATTTCCGCAATACCAGCAAAATCTCTGATTCCGCCACATAACGAAAATATTGTGGTCTATGAAAAACAGCATCTCCTCAACACGGCGGAGCTAGAGGGTGCTATTGAACTCCTGATGTCCCCGACAGTCGGAGATCCAACTACGTTGTACGAAGGCTTGCTGCAATCCACAGAGAGTGGCGCGCTCTATATTGCCAAGCGGAGCGGTGTTCCATCCTACAGCACAACGTTCTGGCGACCGGATCAGCCGCTTATTCGTGATACAGCAGGGAAACGTGTGCGGTATCGTTATCCTACCGGAAACGGTGGCCACACGCTCACCTTCGTCGGTTTCCAAGAACCGCTTGAAGTCATTCCGGCAGGCACGCTTGTCCGTGTCTCACTAGCGCACTGGTGGCGACCGAAAGATACGCCGGACGTAGAAGAATGCTGCTACGCCCAGCTTTCCGGTTGGTTTCTCCCAGACGACCCTAAGCGTGATGCTGAGATAGAATCCTTCTTACCTCAGACATCGCTTCAGACACCGTTAGCGGTGCTCAAGGACGTTTTCGGGTATGAACAGTTTCGCCCGTTGCAAGCGGAAATTATCCACCACATCCTCAACCGGCACGATGCGTTGATTGTGCTGCCGACGGGTGGTGGCAAGTCGCTCTGCTACCAACTGCCTGCCCTTATCTTTGATGGCGTCACCGTCGTCGTGTCTCCGCTGATTTCGCTGATGCAGGATCAGGTGATGCAGTTGCAGGGACGGGATATCAATGCTGTTTTTCTCAATAGCAGCCTCAGTAATTCAGAATACGTTGCCACAATGCGGCGAGTCAGACGGGGTGAGATTACCTTACTTTACGTTGCCCCTGAAACGCTTATACGACCTGAAATCCTGCTGATGCTCGATGAATCAAATGTGTCATGCCTTGCAATTGACGAAGCGCACTGTATTTCACAGTGGGGTCACGATTTTCGGCCGGAGTATCGACAACTGGTTTCGGTTCGAGAGCGATTTGCAAATGCTGTCTGTGTGGCGTTGACAGCTACAGCGACACCACGGGTGCAAGAGGATATCAAACAATCGCTTAAGATTCAGGCGGACAACGAATTCATTGCCAGTTTTGACAGAGAAAATCTCTTCATCACCGTAGAGCCGAAGATTGATTCGCTCAAGCAAACATTGGAGTTCCTCAACAGCCATCGCGATGAATCCGGCATCATCTACTGTCAGACGAAGAAACAGGTTGAATCCTTGTCTCGTGACTTGGTTGAATATGGGATTGCAGCTCTCCCCTATCACGCAGACCTGGATAGCGAGACCCGCAAACGGAATCAGGAAGCTTTCATCAACGGCGACATTCGGGTGATGGTTGCGACAATCGCCTTCGGTATGGGGATTGATAAAGAGGATGTGCGTTTCGTGTTACATGCCGGTTTGCCAAAGGAACCTGAATCTTACTATCAGGAGATTGGGCGTGCCGGCCGGGATGGTCTTCAGGCGGATTGTCTTTTGCTTTTTAGTTACGGCGATGTAGATACTATCAAATATTTCATAGATCAGGGGGCGTTATCTGAGCGAGAAGGGTCATTGCAACGATTAGAGACGCTTGTTGATTGGGCGACCTCTACAGTGTGTCGCCGCAAAGGGATATTGACCTATTTCGGAGATTACTACGAGAAGCCAAATTGTGGGATGTGCGACTGCTGCTGTCAAACGGAAAGAGATCGGGTCGATTTGACGATACCTGCTCAAAAATTTCTATCATGTGTTGTTAGGACACGGCAGATTTTTGGGGAAACGTATATTATCGATGTTTTGCGCGGATCGAAAGCGCAAAAAGTTATTCAGAACGGCGCCGATCAACTCTCCGTCTACGGCATTGGCAAGGAGTACAGCAAAGAACAGTGGAAACGTCTAGCGTTACAGTTCGTCCAACACGGCCTACTTCAAAGGGATTCGGAGCACGGGAGTCTTCGTTTGACGCAGATGGGCTGGGCGGTGCTCAGAAGTAATGAGCAGTTCCAAGGAGTTCCAGTGCATTCGGCAAATCAGATAGCAGAAGATCCGAGCAGTTACGATGTAATGTCCGAAGAACAGAACGAATATAGTCTTGAGCTTTTCGAGCAACTTCGGGCTACGCGCCTGGAGTTATCGGAGGCGGAGCATGTACCGTCGTACGTTGTTTTTCGTGACAGGACGTTGAAGGAGATGGCTGTCCGCCTACCACAATCGGTGGAATCGTTCAGGGGGATTCACGGTGTCGGTATTGCAAAAGTTCAGAAATATGCTGATACTTTTTTGCCTATCATCCGTGCCCATTGCCAAGAGCACGGGTTAACAGAGGAAAATCGATAAACATAAATTTTGAGAATGCGAGGTTATCATGAAAAAGGTTACAGTTTTTTTTGTTGTGTCCGCGTTGCTGTGCGGCGGTATTTTAACAGCTATAGCAACGGAATGGCCCCAATGGCGAGGTCCTAATCGCGATGGGGTTTCGGACGAAGTGGGGATTCTCACGGAGTGGTCTGCGAGCGATCCGAAGGAGCTCTGGCGGATTCCGCTTGGCGAGGGATTTTCCGGCATCTCGGTTGCTGAGGGGCGGATTTACACCATGTTCTCCGAAGAGGATGATGAGTTTGTTGTCTGCCTCGATGCAACAGATGGGCGTGAAATTTGGCGGTTCCGATCGGATAAAAATTACTTCGAGCATCAGGGCGGTAACGGACCGCGTACAACGCCGTCAATTGACGGAGATCTCCTTTTTACCATCAGCGCCTACGGCAAGCTGTATGCCCTAAACACCGCGAATGGGCAAGAGGTGTGGTCACATGATCTCCAGCGGAAGTTCGGCAGCAAAATGCCGAAATGGGGGTATAGCATATCACCATTGGTTGATGGGGAGTTGCTGATAGTCGAAATTGGCGGGAGTGGTGAAAGGTCCATCGCTGCTTTTAATAAAAACACCGGTGATGTGATATGGAGTTCTCATAAAGACAAGCTTGGCTATTCATCGCCCATCGCCGTTACAGTCAAAGGGATTCGACAACTCATCTTTCTCACGGGCACCACGGCGGTTTCTGTCTCTCCAACCGATGGGACAATCTATTGGCAGTACCCGTGGAGAACCGATTACGATATTAACGCCGCCACGCCGGTCTTCATTCCGCCGGATAAAGTTTTAATATCTTCCGGGTACGATTCGGGTGCGGTCGTGCTCCAGATACGAGTTTTCGTCTCGCCGGATGATGACCGTTCTACAGCGGAACAGATTAGCGACAACCGAGCGACAATACGGATTAACGAAGTTTGGAAGAGTCGTAGATTGAAGAATCAGTTCTCTTCCTCAGTACTTCAGGGCAATTATCTGTACGGCTACGACAATTCCATCTTGAAGTGTATTGAGGCAGATACGGGTGAAGAACAGTGGCGGCACCGCGGCTTTGGCAATGGCACGGTGGTGTTGGCTGATGGCCACTTGATTCTTCTCAGTGACCGTGGCAAGTTGGCGCTAGCCGAAGCGACGCCTGAAGGGTACACAGAGAAAGCGAGTACGCAGGTGCTGAGTGGGCTGTGCTGGACTGTACCGACCCTTGCGGGCGGAAAACTTTACGTGCGCAACGAAACGGAGATGGTCTGTCTAGACATGACAGGGAAACCTTAAGAAATAGCCTTTACTTACAGGACTTACGCAAATTTAGGACCCAGAGGACACCCACCCCTTGAACCCCCTTGCGAAGGGGGGAAAGACAAGGCCCCCTTCGCTTCCCCCCTTGTCAGGGGGGTCGGGGGAAACCCTTATCAGGGGGACTTATGAACGCCCTGTGTAAGTCTTAACTTATTACACGAAAGAGGTTTACATGAAAATAGAAAATAAAATCGACACATTGATTAGACGATTTGCCGCAGTGTTATTTGGTGTTTGGTATTTGATTGGCGGCGTGTTAAGTGCTGAAGCGGGAGATAAGGATACAGTAGAGTGGTCCCAATGGCGCGGTCCGAATCGGGATGGGATTTCGTCGGAGACTGGATTCATCAAGAATTGGTCCTCAGCGGGCCCCAACGTTTTATGGCAAATTCCGCTTGGTGATGGCTATTCCGGTATCTCCATCGGTCACGGCAAGATTTATACAATGTTCGCGGAAGGCGATGATGAATTTATAATTTGCCTGAATGCGTCCGACGGTGAGGAGGTCTGGCGATTTCGGTCAGGCGCGAAGTTCACCGAGCAGCGCGGGGATGGCCCTCGCTCAATGCCGACTGTCGATGGCGATTCAGTGTTTGCGCTGGCAGCCACAGGCAAACTCTACGCCCTAGATGCCCACGACGGAAAGGAGTTATGGTCCCGTGATTTTGTAGAGGAGTTCGGCAGTAAGATACCTATATGGGGATTTTCTTCATCCCCATTGGTTGAAGGGAACCTGATCATAGCTGAAGCTGGTGGTAAAGATGGGAAAGCCATTGTCGCGTTCGATAAAACAAGCGGCGATGTGGTGTGGACAAACCACACCGACGACGTGGGATATTCATCGCCCATTCCTGTTGATTTCGGTGGGGTCCGGCAGATTATTTTTCTAACGGCTAGGACGCTTCTCTCCGTAGCACCGGCGGACGGGCAGATTTACTGGAAGTATTCTTGGCCCGAAGGCATCAATATCGCGACACCGATTTTCATCCCTGACGATAAAATTTTTATCTCCGCGTCCTACGATAAGGGCGCCGTGCTCCTCAGAATGACAGCTGACGGGGACAAGATAGGAATTGAGGAGGTATGGAAGAGCCGCGTGATGAAGAATCATTTCAACTCATCGGTGCTTCAGGGGGATTACCTTTACGGTTTCGACAACGCCATCCTAACCTGTATCGAAGCAGACACGGGCGAAGAACAGTGGCGGCACCGCGGTTTCGGCAAAGGTTCTTTGCTGCTCGCGGATGGCTATTTCATCATCCTCGGTGAAGGCGGAAAGCTGGCATTGGCTGAAGCGTCTCCTAGCGAATACAGAGAGAAAGCCCGTTTCCAGTTGTTCGATGATAAATGTTGGACCGTGCCGACGTTAGCGGGTGGGAAGCTTTATCTCCGTACCCAGAAGGAGATGGTGTGTTTGGATTTGAGGTAATTTTTCTGGTCGATTTGCGGATAATTTAGACGCTCGCAATGTAGGGGCAACTCCCTAAATCTCCCTTGTTAGGACAGAATTGCAGCGTCAAAAATCCTTCATGGATTCCTCTCAATGCACAGCCAACCCCCTAAATCCCCCTTGTCAGGGGGGCTTGGAATGTAACCCTTTTAGCATTCCGTTCCGCCTGTTTCGATCTTATCGGAGAGACCGAGGGCAGACTTTGGAACTGTTTTGTCGAGATATGAATCTTGACCTACTTGGCAACTTGCTTTATTTTCATTTTAGGAGAAGAGTTTATGTCCAAAAGTACGGACATCCGGATTCTGGAGGTCAGTTGTGATTTCGAGGAGTATCAGTACCGTACGCCGCTCAAATTCGGTGGCGTTCCGATAGATAATTGCGGACTACTAAATGTGCGCCTACAGGTACAGACCCGCGACGGGAAAGAGGCAATGGGCTTGGGGTCAATGACGCTTAGCAACGTGTGGGCGTTCCCACCGCGTTACGTTCCCTTTGATCAAAGTCTTGAGGCGATGAAACGACTTTCAGAACGATTGGTCGAAGCCACACGCGCGTGTAATCTGTGTGCACACCCTGTAGATCTCTCCGAAGCACTTGAACCTGAATTTCTGCGAATCGCAGCTGAACTCTCCGCGGAGATGCAGCTCGCTGTACCGATACCGAAGCTCTGCACGGTGGTTACCGGGAGCCCCATTGACGCAGCCATCCACGACGGATTCGGCAAGGCAAACGGTATAAACAGCTACAACGGGCTCAGCGCAGATTTCATGAGCCACGACCTGTCACACTACCTTAATGGAAAATTTGCCGGGAAGTACCTAGACCGATACACCCTACGAGAGCCGAAGCCAACGATGCCGCTCTACCATCTGGTCGGTGCGTTGGATCCACTGACGGATGCGGACCTCCCGAACCGTCTTAACGATGGGCTGCCGGAAACCCTGCCGGAGTGGATCATCGCAGACGGCTTGACACACTTTAAGGTTAAGCTAAACGGGGATGATTTAGACTGGGACGTGCAGCGGCTGCTCTCAATTGAGAAAATCACCGCTGAAACACAAGCCGCGCAGGGCGTCAACGAATGGTATTACTCTGCGGACTTCAATGAGACGTGCCAAGATGTGGAGTACCTGTTGGCATTTCTGCACAAGATTCAGGAGGGTGAGGGGCACGCCTTTGAGCGGCTGGCTTACATCGAACAACCGACAAACCGAGACCTAAAAGCGCATCCTGAGAATAAAATGCACCGTGCAGCAGAGATTAAACCGGTTGTTATCGACGAATCCCTGACCGACTTTGAGACATTTCAGCTGGCACGGGAACAGGGGTATTCCGGCGTCGCGCTCAAGGCGTGTAAGGGACAGTCTCAAGCGTTGCTCATGGGGGCTGCGGCAATTGAATACGATATGTTTTTAGCGGTCCAGGATTTGACCTGTCCGGGTGCATCGTTCCTGCATTCCGCGGGCCTGGCTGCACGGGTGCCGCGCGTCACTGCGATTGAGGGCAACGCGCGCCAATACTGCCCCGTGGCAAACGAGGGGTGGACGGACAGATTTCCCTCAGTTTTTAATATCACCGATGGCACGGTTGGCACCGCTGTGCTAACAGGCAATGGTCTAGGACATTAACGAAAGTGCCTTAGTTGATAAATTCGATTGAGAGTAGACAGGATGAAAACACCGACGGTTATAGACCTATTTTGCGGTTGCGGAGGTATGTCATGGGGCTTACATCAGGCAGGTTTCAAAATCCTTGCTGGAATTGACAATTGGAATCGGGCTTTACAGACTTTTCAGCATAATCACCCGGAGGCCAAAATTGTTGAAGCGGATATTGCTAACTTGAATCCACAATCTGTCATGGACTCTTTGGACCTAGCTCCAGGCGATTTGGACTGCCTAATTGGAGGCCCACCGTGCCAAGGATTCTCGAAAAATGTTCCGGCTGCTTACCGCTTCCTTGAAGATTCTCGCAATCAACTGTTTCGAGATTTTCTTCGCTTTGTTGATGAAATGCAACCCAAAATTGTTGTGATGGAGAACGTGGCAGAAATTTACAATGCTTACGGGGGAATTGTTCGCCAAGAAATTATTGACAGTTTAAGGAAGCTAGATTATGAGGTTGATGTTGACAACCTATTCGCCCCGGACTACGGCGTTCCTCAACGTCGACGGCGCTGTTTTTTCTTTGCCTCTCGAACAGGTCTTTTTCCACTACTCTCACCACCAACTTTTGGAAAAGTTGCTTCCACAACTCTATTTGGTCAAGTGCAGCCGCATCGTTCTGCTTGGTCCGCAATTTCGGATTTACCCATTTTGCAAAATGGGGAAGGCTATGAACCAATGGATTATGAGTTGCCTGCCCTAAATGGATATCAGATTCTGATGCGATCTAATTCAAACGCTCTCTATGACCATGTGACTCGCAAGCTCAATACCAAACAATACACACGAATTGCGTCTTTAGAACCGGGCCAAGGTTTAAAAAATCTACCCAAGGAAATTCGTCCGAAATCTGGGTATAGTGGTGCATATGGTAGACTTGATTTCGAGATGGTTGCACCAACCATTACTCGATGGTTTTTCCATCCCGGTTCTGGTCGATTCTGTCATCCTCGTGAGGTGCGCCTACTTACCATTCGTGAAGCGGGACGACTTCAATCCTTCTCAGATGATTTCATATTCACGGGGACTTATATTGAGAAATCGCATCAAGTTGGAAACGCAGTGCCCCCCCTAATCATGCAAAGCATGGCGGTGAACATTAAAGTTTGTCTTGGAGCTTTGCCAGAAGAAGCTCGACAATATCGTGTGTTAAAAGACGCACCGGCTCAATATTGAAGGTGTATACATTCCCAGGCAACACAAACCGTTCAAAGAATTGTTTTTGGTTTGGATACCACCGGAAAATTAGCTGATTGTCGGAATTTCGCCTTGCTTGCAAGCCCGTTTTGGTGTCGTTCGTCCAATCCCATTTTAGATTTTCGGGGAAATATTCAGCTAGCTGAGATTCAAAGTAGGCGTAGCTTCTCCGATCGCGGGACTTTAGAAGAATGCACACCCGCTTGTCTTCAACACTCTGAAATTGCGCGTCCCTGTTGACTTTTTCATCGTACCAATGCTTCAAAAGCGCAAGGCCCAATTCCTCCGGGGACGAGTTAAGTGATAGTTCGTTAAACCCTAATTCCGTTGCTTTCTTGAAAATATCTGCCCGTTGGATAACAACCTCGAATTCACAAGGAAGATTGATTTGATGTTGCACTGCTTTAATTGACCACCCAATTTTATGATGCTCATCAACCACATCAAAAAGACGTTTACTTCTGATATGCGTCAATGGATCAATAATTGTAATGTTTTTTGTATATGCAAAAATGGCCTCCCAAATAAAGTTCTCAATATCATCAACAAACGGAATAGCAAAAGTAGCTTGGATTCCATCAATGAGACGTTTTTTTTGATCGTCATTCAGGTTGTACATGACTCTCCTGTTAAAAATGAGGCATCAGCAACTGCGGTTACTGGCGAAGCCATTCCGCACTCTCCAATTCTTGCTGGATCTCGTCATGATCATATTCAGCAACAGGCATTCCTTGTTGGCTTAAAATAGGTCTAGCGTGATATCCATTTCACCAACTCTCCTCTCTTTTTGGCGCCTCAGGCCGATAGCCACAGATAACAATATCAGGAATCGCTAATCCGTTTTGGTTCTCGCCTGCATAAATGAGCTCAAAAGGTCCACCGGTATCGGGAAAACGAGCGTTGAGTTTTTCTCGGCGGCGACTTCAATGAGTGCTTGTAGATAACGCAGTTGGATACCGATTGGGTTTTGGCTCAAGGTTACCGCGGCTTCGGTTAAGGCTTCGGACGATTCCAGCTCTCCCGCAGCGTGAGTGAACTTCGCGCGGCGTTCCCGCTCCGCTTCCGCTTGTTTCGCCATGGCACGTTGCATTTCCGCGGGCAGGTCTACATGCTTAATCTCCATCGCGATGACACTAATTCCCCACGATGCGCTGTGCTTTTGGATTATCTCCTCCAACTCCTGATTCAGTTTTTCGCGTTCTGATAAGAGGTCATCAAGTTCCGCGCTTCCGAGCACGCTTCGGAGGGTTGTCTGCGCCAACTGACTGATAGCAAACCCAAATTCTTCGACTTCGACAACGGCTCTTGCGGCGTCCACGATTCGGAAGGTTAACACGGCGTTGACACTCACGGAGACGTTGTCTTTGGTAATCACATCCTGCGGCGTCACATCCTGCACGACTGTCCGAAGGCTGACACGCTGCATCCGCTCAATCCAGAACGGGATGAGTAGCACTAGCCCAGGTCCCCTCGCACCGGTCAAGCGTCCCAACCGAAATACAACTGCCCTTTCATATTCTCTGAGGATACGGATAGAGGTTATCATCGCAACGACGAGAACAACCATTGCGATCCCTATTTCATTCATAAAGTTGATTTGCGGCATTAACTTCTCCTTCTCTCTAATCTATCTACAATAGCAAGCCTAATTCAGTGAGGACTGACGCAGTTAAAGGTCCAAACCTTCGTAGTCCGATGATTTATCACCGCACCCCAACGACCAATGAGTTAGGCAACTACAGTTGAGTTTTAGGTTTGTGGTAGGTATAGGACGCTCGGTCATAGACCGGAGGCGATTTACCGAATACCCGTTGGTCGCGCGGTTGTGTTTGGTGAATTGAGCCCAGATACGTTAGCGCGATGTAGCTGGTATCTGGCGTGGGTTGAAGTGCGCCACTACAAATCGGCGTGCGTGCCCCTTTATTCGATATCATCCTTTTTCTTTAAGTTGTCTTCCATATATCGCCCACAGGACAAAGCAGGTGGTCTGCAAATTCGCCGTTGGCTGTTTCAGTTCAATGGGGGTTGCGCTGACAAAGCTCCCATCTTCCTGTTGTACCTCCCTCAAATATCTTAGCGCGACCTTATCCGCATTCAAGGGGTCTTCCCCAATGACCAACGCAAGAACGGCGTAGGCGGTAATTTCTGGATCGCTAGGTGCCCCTTTCCATTTACCAAA
Source organism: Candidatus Poribacteria bacterium (assembly GCA_022822785.1). Lineage (GTDB taxonomy): Bacteria > Poribacteria > WGA-4E > WGA-4E > PCPOR2b > PCPOR2b. The sequence goes on along the minus strand of JAJEAL010000041.1, from coordinate 13,236 downwards.
TCCGCCATCATCATTTTGCATCTTCTTGAGCCACGCTAGTTGTTCATCGATATCATAAACAATTGATAACCCCTGCAATACCCACGACGTAACGAGCACGTCGGATCGCGATCCCAGCCCCGCTTGCATCGACCACCCACCATCATAATTGATCTGACCGGCGAGCCAATCGGCAGCTTTGAGCACAGGGGAAAACTTCTGGTTAAAGCCGAGCTGTCCAAGCCCGGATAGAACAGCTCCTGTATAGAGAGGGTTACCGGATTCGCGTACCCCACGTCCCCAGCTTCCACTCCCTTTTTGCACCTCCCGCAACCACTGGAGTCCGTTAAACTGTTCGTCCGTATTTGTTTCCGCTCGCTTTAACGCAATAATGGCAAAGATAGTATGCGCGGTATTGTCGTTCCAGCTTCCATTGGATTTCTGATTTTTTATTAGGTGGGCAACCCCGCGACGGATGACACTTGAACCGGATCCCCATCCTTTTAACATCAACGCCTGCATCGCGATCGCGGTAATTTCGACATCACTGTCTCCCCCCGGTACAAGGGGCCAACCGCCATCAACGTTCTGATGTTTAACGATATATGATGCAGCCTGTTCAATGGTTTCATAGGGTGATTTCGCTGCCCTCCCAGTGGTTGTGTGAAAGCTTAACGTAATCAGCAGCAAGCAGATCCACAATCTGTGAGCCGAGATAGGAAAAGGGAGATTCGAGAGGGGAGCGCGGGAGTGTTGGTTCCGGTTTCCCATATTTCTTGGTCTCAATTTCTGCCTCCTTTGCTTAACTTGCGTGCGGTTCAATAACGACCTTATAGACCCCCTCCTCACCAAGCATCTGGATGCCTTCCTCTAGGCAGGCTAGGGGAAGATGATGCGTAATCAGATCTTTCAGAGGCACGCGGGTTCGCTCTAAAAAGTCGAGGGCGGTCTGGAATTGAATCTGTGGGTATGCCCATACACCGCAGATATCGAGATCTTTGTTGCAGATCTGGTGCGGACGCACTTCGACAGAACCGGAATCGGTATAGTGCCCGACCTCAATGACTTTACCGCCGCGTCGGGCTAGGTCAATCGCTTCGGCGAAGACGCCGGGCAGCCCGGCGCACTCAATCACGATATCAGCACCCGCACCGCTTGTGAGGTCCTGTACCTGCTCAAGACGTTCTTCAGGAGAGGTATCCCCGACGTTGATGACAACATCTGCCCCCATATGTTTTGCCATCTCCAAACGACTGTCTACAATATCGGTGGCGATAATTGTTCCCGCGCCCGTACTACGGAGCACGGCAATCACGAGGAGTCCAATGGGCCCGCAGCCAAGGACAGCGACGCTGTCCCCGATGCCGTATCCTGCCCCAACTTGCGGCACCCCCGGCGCATGTGCCCGTTCCACAGCGCGGGTCGCAACAGCGACCGGCTCGGTCAAGACGCGCAGTGCTTCGGGGATTCCGTCTGACACCTTAAACACCCAAGAGTTACCGTGGATGTAAGTGTATTCAGAGAACTCTCCTGTGAGGTAAGGTGCGGTTTCACAGTTGCTGAACCCGTAGATTGTTCGATTTGTACATAAGGTCGGACGGTGTGGGAAACGCAAACAGTAGTAACATTTCCCGCAGTTTTTCGAGCCGGGCACAACGGTTACCGGATCGCCCTCTTTAATCGGGCCGCCCATCACATTCATGGTCTGATTCGCATTTTTGCCAATCTCAGCCACAGTGCCAACAACCTCATGTCCCGGGATGACAGGGAAGTTTAGATTTGTATGACCGAGGTACATATGCTTATCGCTACCACAGATGCCGACCTGGTCGACCTGAAGCAGCAGTGCATCGTCGGCAGGGGTTGGTTTGTCAAATTCACGGATTTCGATTTTTCCGGGTGCTGGCATGACTGCAGCTTGTACTTGCATTTTGGAGACTCCTTATATCTATTTCTGTTATATATTTTTTCCTTAATCAGATTCAGAATCAACCGTAATGAGTGATGGTATATTAGTCTATAAACATGCGGCCTCTCTGGGGCTTTTGGTCGGGCAAGTTGAACGTTTTACTCTACTTCAGTATCACCATTCGCCGTGTCGCTGTAAAGTCGCCTGCTGTCAGCGTATAAAAATAGAGGCCACTAGCGACAGTCTCACCGCGCTGATTTCGTCCGTCCCAATATACCGCACGGCTTCGGCTCTGATATATGCCTGCCCCTTGATGTCCTACGGGCAAACCCCGAACTAGCTGCCCATTCATATCATAAATCGTCAGCGTCACCTCAGCGGCGGTTGCTAACTGATACGGTATCCATGTCTCCGGATTAAACGGGTTCGGATAGTTGCGGTGTAGCGCGGTCATCCCAGGAATCAGCGAGGCTAACAGCTTTTGAAGATTTTCAACCCCCTGTTTGAAGTCAAGTGACCCGTCATCTTTTAAGCGTGCTTGTGCTATCCACGCTTCTACCATCGTGGGACTTATATTTTCTGTGCTTGCCGGTGGTGCTGCAGCTGCTGCGGTGCTACCGAGATGTTGTGCGACCCGGACAAGGTCAAGAATATTGACGGCTCCATCCCCGGTGACATCGAGCGGTGAGTTGATGGGCACAGGTTGCCCGAGTTGCTGTGCGACGGCTACCAGATCCAAGATGTTTACCTGCCGGTCTCCATTCACATCTCCCGCAATAGGTTGTTCCTCAACAGTAAGTGTAATCTCATACGGTTCTACAGAGACGTCCCCCGCGGTGATAGCGTCGAATTGGATGTTTTTCAGCGTCAATTTGGTTTCACCACTCGACTTCGCCTTGAACCCGACCTGCAGCAGTGTGCCCATACCCATCACACCGTGGTCGCCCGTCCGTTCCGCAGTCACCCCTGTGATTGTGCCCGCTGCATTATCAATGCTCCCAGCTTGGAAGGTGGTTGTTCCGCCATCCATCATCAAGAAATCGCCCTCGCCGACCTCAACCGCTTCAAGAGCAGCGGGATCAAACGCAATATCGAGCTGCCATTTTGCTGAATCGAAGTCATTTTCCGCCCCGATATCAACCGTAAAGGTATCACCGGAGCGAATCAGCGACTCAGACACAGTGTGGTTGACCGTGGAAATGGGTAGCGTTGCCCAGTCAGGCGCGCCGGCTGCGATCCAGTTTTCAATTGTTTCAATCTCCTCATCGGGGAGAGGCGGACCTCCGAGCGGCATTAGCGCTCCTCCTTCTCCGAGGAGTCGGTTATACAGTCTGGATGCATCGGGGTCGCCCGGAACAACCGCTTCCTTCTCAAGGAGTACGCTATGGTCTTCAATTAAGAGGACTGCGGCGACAAATCCACCGGATCCGTGGCAGCCGAGGCAACTCTTTTCAAAGATGGCATAGGCATCTTGTGCTAACTGATATTGGGCGGATACGGTTTGAGCGCCCATAACGAGCAAAAAGACAACGAGTATCAAAATCCGAATTATCTGAAATTTTTTCATATATTTATTCCTTTTCTGTTAGTGGGGGATTTCGTTCCTTGAAAACAGCCCACTGTTTTCATTACTACCTAATTTGCTGGTCAATTTGATTAAAGACTTTTCGCACCTCCGCCGTGTTCAGCCGCAGAAGCGGATGCACCAATCGAATATAACCTGCGCGATCAATCAGCACAACCGTCGGTATCTGAATCGGTATCCCGTACTGCCGGGAGACTTCACCTGTCCAATCCAATAGGACACTCGGTAGATCCACCTCTGCCCCAGCTGCTCGGAGGTCCGCTTTAATCTGCCCTTTCAGGAACAGACGTGCAAAGGGCGACACACCGGCTCCGTTGGCGATAGGTAGAATCCGTAGCTCGTCAGCATACTGATCGAGGAATAGGTTTAACCATGTCTGCCCTCGATTGATGCTATCCTTATCAAAACCGACCAGCAACACATTTTCGCCACGGAATTGGCTCAATCGAAACTTCGTATCGTGCTGATCTGTGAGAGTGAAATCAGGGGCTACCGTTCCTAACTCAGGGGTGCGAAGCGGTGGGGCAGCGCAGGTCAGAAGAGCGAGTGGGATAAACAGAACCCACCTGTACGAAACGTGAGGCGCGAAGCGTGAAAGGTAACGCATGATTCGTAAGGCGTAGCCGGTAGAGTTGTCCGTCCTTCTTCCTCCCATGCTACTTGATGGACGAGCCTAGCCTATCTCGACGGAAGGAGATTGGCACTTGCCCGCTTTTCCCGCCTTCCTTAATCCGACCAGATCGGTGTCAACACCTTGGTCAATTGGACGAGACTATCCAGATTATGCGCCGGCAAGAAATAGTCAACATACGGCAGCGCGGTACGTATACCACGACAAATCGGTTGATACCCCGGACTACCGAGCAACGGATTCAACCAGATGAGTTTATACGCTTGGCGATGCAGCACCTCCATCCCCTTCTGGAGGACATCCGCTTCGCCCCGATCCCAACCGTCACTGATTAAAATGACCACAGTTCTATACGCAGAGAAAGACCGTCCAAACTCGCGGTTGAAGGCAACGATACTCTCACCGATTCTGGTGCCGCCAGACCAATCTGGCACCGCTTCCGCCACTTCACGCAATCCTTCTTCCAACCCTTTGCGGCGGAGGAGCCCCGTGATGTTGGTAAGCTCCGTGCTGAAGACCGCAACCTCGACCTCTTCAAGCGCTTGCTGCATCCCGTAGATAAACTGAATCAGAAAGGTGGAGTAGTAGTCCATCGATCCGCTGACATCGCAAAGCAGCAGAATCTTGTTTTTCTTAATCTTTTGACGTTTCCGTATCAATCTCAGCGGCTCGCCACCGTAGGCGATATTTTTACGCCAACTGCGTCGAAAATCGATTGTCTTTCCCTTGGTACTGGTCTTTTTCCGACGGCTCAGTTTTGTCGCCAACAGCGGCACAAGTTTAGCCATAACCTCCCGTGCTCTCTGCATCTCGTCCGCTGTGAACTGACCGAAATCCTTTTGGGTCAACACCTTCTCGGCACTATAGGCGACGGTATCTTCATCGCCTTCCTCCTGCTCGTCCTCCATTTCCGTCCACTGGTCTAGGTTGACCGCCGTTTCTTCGGCGTTGAGCAGGTCGTCGAGAGACATGTCCCCTTCTTCGTCCGCCTCCATCCCCAACTCTTGTAGGTCGGGACGTGGCCACCGCCAGAACCAGTCAAAAATCGTATCAAAAATCTCCCGATCCGATTCGTTGGCGATCAGGTTCATCTTGGCGGTATCGTAGAAATCTTGCCGTTGTCCGATATCGATTAATTCTACGCTTCGGCAAAAACTGATTTGATTCGTTGTGGTAACATTCACGCCCATCTGCTTGAGCACCCGGCAGAAGGTCGTAAGTTCTTGAAAAAGTGGTTGCTGATTATTCATAGATTAAGTCCGTATAGGATTTATTATATTTGCTTGGATAATCAGGAAAATTCTGTGAACCTGATTTTATCCGCGCATATACCGCCAATCTACTTTTTCGACGCTATTTGTCTCAGATTCGCTTTTGGCACCGTCTACCATCTTGTGCAGATCTGCCTCCCGTGCGCGTTCGATATCGTCCTGATATTTGAAAATGCATCCGAGCGTTTCATCGACGAGGGCAGGCTCCAATCCATCTTTACCCAAAGCGATGAGCGCTAAGCCCCAATCTAGCGTTTCTGCGACCCCTGGCTTCTTGTAAAAATCTCCCTGCCTAAATACCTGCATCATACTGCAAAGTTGCTGTGCAAGCATTTCGTTGATGTGCGGCAGCTTCGTTTTGACGATTGCGAACTCCTTTTCAACGGACGGATAATCTATCCACTGATACAGGCAGCGACGTTTCAGCGCTTCATGGATCTCGCGGGTACGGTTTGAAGTCAGCACGACATAAGGGATATGTTTGGCACTAATGGTACCAATCTCCGGAATGGTAATCTGAAAATCTGAGAGGATTTCGAGGAGGAACGCTTCAAACTCGCTATCACTTCGGTCTACTTCATCAATGAGCAGGACGGGCGGCGCCGCACCATCTGTCTGAATAGCTTCGAGGAGTGGACGTTTCAGCAGAAATTCCTCGCTGAAGATATCTTCGCCAATCTGCTCTTTATCCATACCTCGTATTTCGTCGATGCGCAGCTGGAGAATCTGTTTCGTGTAATTCCACTCATACAGCGCACTATTTACATCCAGCCCTTCGTAACATTGTAGACGGATTAAATTCCCACCGGTCGCCGCCGCTAGCACCTTTGCAACCTCTGTTTTCCCGACGCCGGGCTCACCTTCAAGGAAAATCGGTTTTTTCAGGTGATGCGCTAGGTAGATTGTGGTTGCCAACGCCCGATCAGCGATGTAATTCTGTTCCACAAAGGCTTCTTGCACTTTTTCAATTGATGCTATCATTTATCATCCTTTTACGGTTAGGTTTTGATTGGTTACCTTATGCTCATGCAGACGCGGATTTCCGTAACGCTTCTTCGTAATCTTCCCGATAGTCGATGTCCCTCAAAACTCGGTCGGTATCGACATTCACATAGCAGATGTCAGCTGCATATCTTTTGAAAAGCGACCGAACCCCGCCGCTATCCTCGTCCAAGGCAACGATTTCAGCGGCGTAGCGCCGGTTAAAAATGACCGGATGCCCACGACGATAGTTATAACTTGGCACTGCAATGCCGCCCTCTGCCTGGACGTATGCATCAATGACCAGATTAACCAGATCCGGTGTGATGAGCGGCAAGTCCACCAGTGTCATCGCAAATGCATCGGCGGCTGCTGAAATTGCCCCCACACCACACTGTGCAGAGGTCAACATCCCCTCCTGATAGCGGGGGTTGAATACAACCTTAACCGGTTTGTGGTGTATATGCGCTTGAATCTTATCCGCTTGATGTCCAACGACAACGATAACTTCGTTCAGTTTGGATCCCAGCAGATTATCGATCACGGTTTCGATAACCGTACTGTCACCGAAGGGGAGGAGTTGCTTGGGTTCACCCATGCGGGTGGACAGTCCCGCGGCGAGGATAATCCCCGATATTTTGGGTGTCGGTTGAGGAGAATTCATTTTACGCCTGAATTTAGTTGTTGTTTACGAACCGTGCGGCACACTTTTTATCAATCAATTGTCTACGCTTTCGACAGCTTAGATGGAAATGATACACGCAAAAGGTCAATTTCAGCAAGTTTTATTTCGCGAAAACCACGATTCTGATAGATTTGGGCTGCGTTCTCGCTGAAAAATTTTGGCACGGGCTGATATGGGGAACAGATTTAAGCTAGAACCCCAATCGTCGGTCCAAAGCTATCTTGATACGCTTGTGGATCGACCCGTGCGTCGATAAGCGTCGTACGATCCCCCTGCATCGCCAGCTTCAACTCACGTTCAAACCGCTCAGGTGTGTTTACCGTAACCCCGCTCAGGCCACACGCTGTGGCGATTCCGGCGAAATCGACAGCGTGGAAATCTAAGGCGTACTCAGGCATATCGCGTGATTTCTGACGGGATTTCATCGTTCCGAGCGCTTGATCGTTGATAATAATCAGCGGCACCGTCACGCCGGTCCGCGCAAAAGTTTCCAGCTCGCCCAAGCGCATCAGCAAGCTCCCGTCTCCACCGATCCCTACCGCAACCATATCCGGGTTCGCCAGCTTTGCACCGAGAATGGCTGGCACGGCCAATCCCATAGTCCGCCCACCGGTCGTTCCCCAATAGGTATTTGGGTTCTCCACCTTCCAGAGATGCTCTAGCATGGTGACGTAAGCCCCTGTCTCCGCGAAGAGGACGCCTTCCGCCGGCAGTACGGCGCGGGTGATTTCTATGAGGTCTTGGACGGCGAATTGAGTGGCGTCGGGTCGCTTGAAACTCTGGAGAACTTTTTGGCGTATCCCTTGAATCTGGTCATCGGAAAAGCCGGGCTGATTGCAGGTAGATAGCTGCTTCAGTGTTTCTTTGAGATCGCCGTCTACCCGTACCTTCGGATCGGGAGAGAGCGTTTCGTATTCTGAGCGGAGGGAGAGCTCACAGGTTGGGAGGTCAACGCTCCACGGGACGTGCGTCATCATGCCATCCGCTCCAATCAACAGGGCAGCGTCCGCTTGGTTCATGACTTCAGTTTCGATGATATTGGGACCGTAATTGCCAGTAAGGACACCCGCCCAACGCGGATGGGATTCGGGAACGACACCGCGCGCATCCATGTTGACTAGCACTGCTGCGCCGATGTTCTCGACCAGGGTTAGTAGCTCTTTAGCGGCTCCTGCTCGAACAACATCCGCACCGGCAATGATGACCGGGCGGGCGGCGTTCTGAATAAATTGGCGGGCGGCGGCGAGTTGGGCATCTTCAGGTAGGGAGGCGTCCGGCGACGCCTTGATTGCCAAGGGGTCACCGCATTCAACCAGGCCCATGTCCGAGGGAAGATTTAAGAGGGCAGGTCCGGGGCGACCGTCCATTGCCTGAAACACCGCTTCCCGTACCGACGCTGCTGCGTCAACCGCGGTTAAGGTGTTTTGATATTTCACAACGGCACCGAACAGTTGAGCGTGGTTACAATGCTGCACCATCTCTCGCTGCACGACACCCGTTGGCGACGATTCAGAAAGGCAGACAACCGGCATACGTTCAAAATAGGCGTTGACGGCACCCCCGGCGAGATTGCCTGCGCCGACTCCCTTCACCGATAGTGCTAGCCCCGCTGTGTTTTTCATCAAGCCGTAGTAGGCTGCCATTATTGCCGCGGCCGATTCGTGGGCAACGCTCACAAAACTAACGTCCAACCGTCGCCCAGCTTCCATCATGTCCAACGGAGATCCGCCGCCCGGAAGCCCGAAAAAGTGTCGTAATCCTCGTCCTCTCGCTTCAGCGATAATCAATTCTGCCAGTTTCATAACCTTCTCCTAGCAATCCTCCACATATCAATTATAGAGCTAGTTTGACATGAGAATCACCCATTCCCCAATGGCGTGTTACGTTCTGTCCTTCAGATACTATTATGTCATAAGATGTGGGTTTGATCCAGAAAAAACAACTGAACCCCGCACATCCCCAACGCTGGATAAAATTGTTGATAAAATTGGTCAATCGTGATATATTTTTTATGATTTGCGAATACCCAAGAATGTCGATTTTGGAAAATCGACCTACAGTCAAGCAACCACAAGGGTCACCATAAATGTAGGGGTAGGTCTTGTGCTTGCCCAAAAGCGTGGAAGAACGAGGAATGAATTATCATGCACAGATTGACGTTAGCAAACCCTTACTTGACTAACGAATTAATACCGCCACCTGCGAGGAGTTACCGCCACCGGCAGTGGGTCGACCGAGGCTATCAAGCGCATCTTCAACCGATTGTTTCCGATAACGAATTGGGCGTTCTGATCGGGCAGATGGGGTGGGTAGGCAGCCACGCACATGCACACGGCTACCTCTGGGCGTCGGCTGGTAATATGGGCGCGCTCTTGTCCGAGACGGTGGACGAAGCCTGTCTGCTCCCACGCGATGAATCTCCACGTTACGCCCTGCCCCCAGCGATTACCGTCAAGGGATTGGCGGGACGACACGTCCTTTTAACGAAGTCCGGCTCACGGTTGGACATGATTGCCCTAGAGCATCCGGCACTCAACCTGACGATTGTTGAAGTGGAAGATGACGGTGTGCACTACCGCATGCGCTTCGGGACACCCGCGCTCTCCGCGCTCGATGGAAGTCAAGCCAAGCCACCGAAACCGACGAGTGAGATGTTTCACTATATGCTAATTTTTGAGCAACTCGAAACACACGGCTTCAAAGCGTTGGTGCATCTACAACCCAAGTTCTTGAACCTGATCTCCCGCAGCGAACACGGGGAGGCATCACGATTCTACGATTTCCTGAGAGGGTATGAACCGGAAACCCCGATTATGTACGATAAATCTGGGGGGATCGGTTTTGTGCAGGAGCGCGCGCCGGGTATCCCTGAGCTTTCCTACGAAAGCCTGCACCTCTTTAAGGGTGAAGATCTCGCAGTAGATCAACGGGGCGAAATGCGCCATATTATCTACTGGGTTGGACACGGCACGTTTTCGCGAGGGGCTGATTTTCTAGACGCGTACAGGCATTCCGAATATTTTGAGGCAGCGGCGCGAATGACGTGGGAAGCGAACCAGAACCGCATCCACGCACAGGCGTACAGCGAAGAGATTGTGAACTGTATTCTTCGTGAGTTTCAGGCGAACCAAGAACCCGTTCAAGAGCCGTCGCCTGAACGGGATAATCTGTATAATTATCCTTAGTGGATCTTAGGATTAATGAGACACTGTCAATCGGCGAGGTTGGAAACCTCGCCTACCGGGGAGCGAAAGCGGGTAGGAAACCGCACCTACCGGAGGACAAAAGTGTCTATCTGTTTTTAGAATTCACCAATGCCCCTTAAGGAAAAAAATGGCAAACACAGAAAGCTATGAGCGGCTATCTACAATTCTCAACAGTGTTGGTGAGGGCGTAATTGCCACGGATCGAAACGGATTGATAACATTTATGAATTCGGTTGCCGAAACCTTCACAGGTTGGGAAATGAAAGAAGGTTCTGGAAAGCACGTAACAGATATTCTCAATATTTATATTGGAAACGCAGCGGATCGTGAAAAAGACCCATTTCTGATGGAGATACTCGAACAGGGATCTGTTCCCACCCGGGAATCGTCTTCTGCTTCCGAGGCAGACGCTAATACTTACCTCATTGCGAAATCTGGTCAAGAAATCCCTGTTGACTATAGCATCACACCCGTCAAAGACGAGAACGGAAACCTCACTGGCATCGTTATAACTTTCCACGATATCACCCAGTATAAAACGCTGGAGGGGCAATTAAACCAATCCGTCAGGGAGTTACGCCATCAAACCCAACTGATGGAGACCGTTTTTGATAGTATGTATGATGGTATCGTGATACTCGGTCCAACGGGTCAAGTATTGTTCACCAATCCAAGTATACAACAGATTTTCGGTGCGGAGCCCCCGGATACATTACCCAGTAAATGGTCTGAACCGTACGGCGTTTTTTATCCTGACAAAGAAACACGCCTTCCAATTGATCAGTTGCTGGTCATATTTCTCTCCCAAGGTGAGGCAATAAGAGATCAGGAACTTTTTGTACGCCATGAGAGACAACCGGAGGGAATTCACATTAGGGTTAGTGCTATCCCCTTATTTGATGAAAATCAGGAGGTTGTAGCCTGTGTGTGCGTTGTTCGCGACATTTTACGCGCCGAACTTGAAACGGGCCACTCCTTTTCTGAAATTGTAGGCAAAAGCCAAAGCATGCAGCAGATGTTCGCGTTGATGCACCGGGCGGCTGAAAGTGATATCACCGTGCTTATTTCAGGAGAAAGTGGGACTGGTAAAGAATTGGTCGCCCGCGCGATCCACGCGAATAGCCCTCGAAGAGGGGGGCCACTTATTATAATTAATTGCGCTGCTATTCCAGAGACACTGATTGAAAGCGAGTTGTTCGGGCATGAACAGGGGGCTTTTACCGGTGCCACAACGCAACGAATCGGCAAATTTGAACAGGCGGCTGGAGGGACTATCTTTTTTGATGAAATTGGTGAGCTGCAATGGGCGCTGCAAGCGAAATTGTTGCGTGCCCTCCAAGAGCGGCAGATCCAGCGCGTCGGGGGTACAACCAATATCCCAGTTGACATCCGTGTACTAACAGCGACAAATCAGGATTTAGAAGCGGCGGTAGAAGCAGGCACTTTCCGAGAAGATTTGTTCTATCGAATCAGCACTTTCCCCATCGTCGTTCCTTCCCTTAGTGACCGGCATGAAGATATTCCACTCTTGGCGAACCATTTTCTAAAAAAATACGCCGAGAAAGCGACGAAATCCATTAACACGATTTCGGCCGATGCGTTGCAATTATTGATGCAATATGACTTTCCCGGCAACGTGCGCGAACTGGAAAACATCATTGAACGCGCTGTTCTGCTTGAGACCACAGAGACGTTACAATCGATCAACCTACCCCCACAGATTCTGTCGAGGGGTTCTTCCCAACCTATCTTATTTTCCCCTGACTCAACAGAAATCCTACCGCTTGAAGAGGTTGAACGTCAAACGTTGGCTCATGCACTCAAGGTGATGGACAACAATGTCGCGAAGGCCGCCCAAGCATTGAAGATGGCCCAATCGACCCTTTATCGGAAATTGAAGTTGTATCAACTCCGCACCTCCGATTAAGATCCCCCAAGGTCGGCTTGAAACCAATTTGCCCCTACGTGAAACGTACCGACAGGGAAGTGGAATCATGTACCCGTAGCCCCTTCTCAATTTTCTCAAAATGAGAAATTGTGTCGTTTTGAGAAAAACTCGCCAGAATCCCGCGTAATTACAGGGTTTCCTCCAACATTTCTCCCACTTAACCCATCTTAACTCTCCCATTTTGGGAAACTTTCAGCCCATCCACTATCACGCTATCTGCCTGTCTGTATCCTTCAAAGCCAAGCCCAGCAAGGGTTCTCTCAGTCTCGCCCTCATTCGAGCAAGCCTTGGCATAGTTTATGCTTACCAGCCCAGTGATCCTTCCTGCGGCAGGGGTCCACTTCGCCATCCCCGGCGTAGCCTGCCGCTCCCCTTGGACGGGGGATGGGTCCGATAAATCGAAACCAGGGAAGGTGGAAGGGTTTTCCATTTACGCAATTGAATATTATTAAGGTCTTATGCTAGTTACTAAGGAGCTTGAAGAGGTTATAAAGCGGATCAATTTAGATCCTTCAGCCTCTTTATTAGAGCAGGTGAGAAGTACCTTGCGATAAGTCGACAACAAGGGCGGGTGTATGCCTATTGCTGGTTTTTGCCCATAGATCGGAGAGCCGGTGCCAAGCGATCTGTATTTCTATCATCTTTTAGCGGGGAGTTATTCCCAACCGCGGAAGCGGGTGATTTTGGCGTAGATGCGTTGAGCGATGCGTTTTTGGAAAGGGCTTATGGGGGTATCGGATAAAACAAATCACTTAATTTTGAGTTAGGTGCATTTGACATGGCGATATTTGGCGCGTCCGATGCCCCCGCCAAGGGGTTAGGGCTGATTACGCGCACACCACTTCACACATTCCAGTCAGCCCTAACGGACTTGACGCCCGCATTTTTATTACCCGTGGGTGTCAAGTTTCTATATGGAGGTATTTTATGACCCGTCTGTTATGGTTTCTGTACATGCTGCTGTTGATAGCGGCTGCGTTTGGGCTGTTTTGGTTCATCTATAGCTGTGGGGTTGGACCGCGATGAGGGGCTGGGGTCGTA
>JAJEAL010000146.1 GCA_022822785.1 Candidatus Poribacteria bacterium | reverse complement strand
ATTTGGCAAAGTGGGTTTGGATTGCCTGCATTTCAGCGAGATTCAACGAAAGTAATCCCTCTTGGCTGATGCGTAACAGTTCATCGACATCGGCGTTTACGATTGGAATCTGTTTAACGTTCATCAAATACCTCAATGGATTGTGATTAGAAGGGTTTTAGTCTTTTCTAACCCACAAAAAAAGCTGATTCTGGAGTGCTAGAATCAGCCATATATTTTGGCAAACTTTATCGGTTGAATTCTTCCCAATTAAGTCCTGGTTGTCTTACAATCGCCTGAACTGTTCCTATTGGCAGGTCTCGTCCGCCATGATACGGAATACTAGCAGACTGGTTAGTGTTGGGATTAAACCATTTTCTGTGAGATTCACGTGTTCTTCTTCTGCTTTCGTGACAACCAAATCTTCTTAATTTTCTAGAAAGTTCTTGGTATGTCATACAACGGAGGCTATCCCTTCAAATTGAATAGGTATCAAAGTTTCAAGTTGGATAAAGCTACCTTCATCAGGATTTGTTGTCTCAGAAATCTTAATGCTTTCTGGTGTTGCGATAATACTTAGTTTATATTTTCTCATGGTCTTTGTACCTCCTCCATTCGCCCCTCCACTTGTCATAAGTATACCTTAATTCTATACTATATGTAAATGCAATTTTGTGATAGGATTGGCTTGGAGCACCTCCGGCATGGTGTGTGCCCTACACGACCGGCCCCATTGTATCAAGCAACTTTCCCACCGGCAAGTGCCCACATTGATGCTTCGTCTAACGCTGTCCGTTCGTCGTTGGTCAATTCCCACCCGACGCCTCCCACGTTTTCCTCCACATGGTCTGGGGAGTCGGGACCAATCATCGCTGCGGAAATTTCAGAGTGCGATAAAATCCACGCAATGGCGACTTGGGCGGGGGTTTTCCCTCGCGCTGTCCCAATCCGGATAAGTGTTTCCACCACCCGATCGGCGTCGGGCGACATAGCGCTCTCGAATGCTGGCTGCCTCTGTGCCCACGATGTATCAGGTGGTGGCGATACACCCCGCCGAAACCGGCCCGTCAACAAGCCGACAGCTAGGGGACTATATGTCATTATCCCTAACCCCTCAGTACCACAGAACGGCATCAGCTCCCGTTCAGGGGAGCGATCAAGTAGATTATAGTGGTTCTGTACGCAGATGAACGGGGCAAGGTTGCGGCGGTCACATATCCACAGTGCCTTACATACCTGCCACGCAGCAAAGTTGGCGCAGCCGATGTAGCGCACCTTCCCCTGCTGCACAAGGTCATCTAACGTCCGGAGTGTTTCCTCGATTGGCGTCGTTGGGTCGACGTGATGGAGCAGATAGATGTCGATATAGTCCGTTTGCAGGCGCGATAGGCTCTTTTCAATTTCACGCATGATATGAAAACGTGATAGTCCCCGGTCATTCGGCCCCAGTGGGTCATTCGATCCTTTGTTGATAGGTTCGCATACTTTGGTGGTAATGACAAGCTGATCGCGCCGTCCCTTGATAGCTTCGCCGAGAACGCGTTCGGACTCCCCACGCTGATAGGTGTTGGCGCAGTCAATAAAATTGATACCGTGATCGATTGCGCGTTCAATTGTTGCCCGCTGGATCCGCTCATCAGGCCGTCCGCGAAAGGCAACCCCCAGACAGATGGGCGAAATCTTGACGCCTGCTGTGCCAAAGTTACGATATTCCATCAGTTTCCCTCCTCAAGCAGCTGCTTAAGCTAAAGTTAAACGCTCATGTTAAGAAATCGTGCAACAGAAACCGAGTTTTGAAGAAAAAACTCGGCTTCTCGTTGTGCTTTGCACTTTCTTTTTACATGAGCCAAGTTAAAATGGTGTGCCCCTTATCCGGCATGTATCGTCGGACCGGAATTGCCTTGCCAGTCCGGATGGATTCCGTGATTGCTGCATCAATTTCCATGTGCCGCAGCCCCGCCCAACCGTCTGCAACGAAAGGTCTCTTTTCCGTGATGGATGCGACAAATTCTGCGATTAAGTCCTGAAATTGGGTGACATAGGTGCCCCCATCGAGCTGCCGCGCATCGGTCCAACGGATGATATCCTGAGAGTTGTGTGGATGCCAATACGCGGTGCCGGCGATGTTGTCAATGGTCGCCTCTCCCAACTCACCGATCCACTTGATCTGGAATTGCAGCCCCAAATCGTGCGATACTGCCAATGTCCCCACCGCGCCGCTCTCGAACTTCAGACATGCTGCCTTATTTCCCATCTCCGTATCATCGGCATATGCAAAAACCTCCTGGACCTCTCCACTCAGAAATCGAACCATATCGATGATGTGATTCCAAGATCCCAGAGCGGTACGGGCTTGGATCTGGCGCAGTTGTCCCAGTTGACCGCTTTGAATGACCTGCTTCACCCGCTTAACATTGCGCGAGGCGTGAAGACAGAAGCAGATACCAAAGTGCACATCATGTCGCCTCCATTCGTCAATCATCTCTTGAGCGACTGGCACATCGGTGGGTTGGATTTTGTACTGTCCATCCGCCCCTGCCAACGGTTTTTCGGTGAACACATGCAGGCCCCGCTTCAGGCATTTCATGACAAGCTCATAACGATAGCCTTCACCGACAGGGATATCTACAATGTCGATATCTTCCGCGTCGAGCATTTTATCTACATTGGTATAGGCTGGCACACCGTATCGGTCTGCGCCCGCCCTCGCCCGTTCCTCAACGATGTCACACACGGCAACAATCTCGCAATCGGGCAGCCTAGCAAAGGAGGGCGCATGGTGATTAGCCCCCTGTGCACGATATCCGAGAATCGCAACTTTGAACATCGAAAGCTCCCTCCTGTTTACCCTACTGCGTTCCAAAGTGTAGTCAGGTATTGGTGGCTTCTTTGCAGGACAGTGAGACGCTCTTCGTCCGGAACATTTTCACAGTTAATCAGGTGGACGCGGGCTCCGGGATGTCGTTTGAACGCCTTGATATACAGCTCAAATGGACTGTGTCCGGTGCCTAGCTCAATCGACCACATAGGCCGCGGGCGTTCCTTTGCGAGCGTATGATCCTTCCAACCGACGACCGGTATCCGATTGGGATACTCATCGACAAGCAGCCATCCATAGCCTTCTGCCGTAGTCATGTGTCCAATGTTGAGGATAATGCCGGCGTTCTCACACGGCATAGAATCGAGCAGGAGGCGGCAATCGTCCACGCCCTCTACCCATGCGGTATAGTGGATATCCACCCCAATCTGGAGACCGCTATCCATAAAGGTTTCCGCTACCGTGTTCATACAGGTTGCGAGCCGTTTGATTTCTGTCGCCTTCTCCGATGTAGGTATCTTAGACCTACCACAACTCGGAACGGGGTGCGTTAAATATTTACACTCTAAGGCTAGTGCATAATCCGCATACTCTTTTAACGCTGCAATAGTGGGTTCGATCCCCGCATCGTTGCAGATATCAATGTCTCCAGAAAAATGGAGCGCACCGATTTCTAGCCCGGCGTTACATACCGCCTTCCGGACGTGTTCCGGGTCAGAATTTAGGACGTTGGGGAACGCGCTTTCGCTCGTTCCTTCTGGACTGACTGGTTCCGCTGCTCGACTTGTCAACAGCAAGATGAAATCAAACCCGATCGTCTTAATCGCTGCTAACGTTTTTTCAAACGACAGATGATGTCCCACCGCGTGGGTTACAACGCCAAATCGCATCGGTTTTCAACTCCTTCCTTCACGTTCAATTTCTGACCATACTCTCTTGACTGCGAAAAAAAGACTTGCGGAGTCTATAGCTTCTCTTGTAAAATTTAAGGTATCCGATGTTAATTGATGTAGATACAAATCTAATCCGTGCTATCCAGCACTCAACTCATCTACCCGGAGGGCGGTTGCAAGCCTCCGGGAAATTCTGACACTCCTAGGAGGACTAACAATGGAACTGCGAGTTGAATACTGCTCTGCTTGAAACTACCTGCCCAGAGCCGTCAGTTTGGCGGACGATATATTGACCAAATACAAAACAGATGTTAAAGGACTTACACTCGTTCCCGGCAGTGGTGGCTGCTTTGAAGTCTCCCTGAATGGAGACCTGATTTACTCTAAATTGCAAACGAAAGAGTATCCGACTTCAGGACAGATTATCGATGCAATCGCTGCTGGCTAACGACAGTAGGTTCGATGATGCGTGGTGAGGAATCAACAGATCACCGCGCATCACATTTGTCTTCAGGCGGTAACACATCTTCTAGGGTTGATAATGGATAAAAATCGTCGGTGTTAACCGAAATCGACGCACAACTCTTTTCTCACTCCCCGCATATCCATCTCATATTCGATGTCCATAATCGGTGGACGCGACGGATACCAATGGACACCGTGCCCCTTAGCTGCAACGAGCCTTGGGAGCACAATCTCTTGAACAAGGCTGCTGATCGGATACGCTGTATAGATATTGACCCGGTTCACTGTATCCCAAGCACCGCCTAACCCTAAAAGGCGCTCCTCCATCACTTTAACGACATAGGTAGCTTTCTCTCGCATAGCATCGTTATCGGTTTCCCCCCGGCGAACGATGCCCTCGGCGTTCAGTGTGCCCTCCAAAAGTTCGCCCGCACCCGCGATGATGAAGGTTGGATCTGCTGCTTCATCGCAGGGGAGCAGATGAGAAAAGCCGTAGAGCGTTGGGGCTGCAGGGGGCTCTACCAACGGTGCCACATTTGTGCGTGCCAACGGATTCAGTTCATCAACGTACAACCCCCACTCCTGTAACACTTGACAGTATCCGCGATTAAAGTCAATAAATCCCTCCATGGTGAAAGGTGCCGGACTGCGGAGTTGAACCGCACACAAGGCTGTCCGTTCACCCCCCTGCGCCTTCAAATACGCTTCAATATGTGTAAACCCTTCACGCCACGGGACAGGATTTTTCAGCGTGATATTGATGATTTCGTAACCGGGATCGGCGATGACACCGCAGGAATACGGATCGATGCCTTTAAGAAAATAGTAATGACCTTTGGGATTATGGATAAGCACGGTTCCCTCCAATGGGATATTGAGCTATTAATCTACACTGCTATCTACCAAAACGCTTGGCTTGGATAGACATATCCAAGCCATCTGTGCGGAGGCGCTGTGGATTTGTCAATCGACTACGAGCAGGGCCATTAGTATTTATCTGACAGTGTACTAGCAACTTGCGTTATGTTAATCTGATTCCAAGTGTCTTTGCGACGGAGACCACACAAATTTAGGTCGATAGCCGAAGGCGGTCTCCGCTTTAGCACAGCTCATCGGGGAAATATGACCGGGCAAGGCATCTCGAACCTCTGTTTTATCGCCAAAATACCGCTCCACCAACGCCGCAGTCGGCTCTGACAATACGACACGCGAACCGGTGATATTGTAGGGGCCAGAAGTCACCGACTCCGTCTCCACCGCGAGACGACACGCAAGTGCAGCATCGCGAGCGTCTGTTCGCGTCCATAACAGTGAACCCCCATCGCCCGGATCTCCTGCCAACCGATCTATTTCCGTATTCAGTTGAGCTGGCATCCGGATCCCCATAAGCCGGAAGGAGAGAATCGTCATGCCAAAACGCGCGACAAAGTAATCCGCAGCCTGCTCACCTACCACCTTCGAGAGTGCGTAACAGTTGGCGGGACGTAAGGGATGATCTTCATCCACCGGCACATAGACCGGCGGTGCCTTGGCAAAGCCGTAGACCTGTGCGCTAGATGCTGAGACCACGCGTTGAATCCCCAAATCCGCACACGCTTGAAACAGATTAAAGGTCCCTCGCACATTGTCCCCGTAGGTGCGTGCATCAGAGACAATCCCCGCATTCGCCCATGCTCCCATGTGAATGACTGCCTCGGCACCCGCAGCAGCTAACGCTTGATAGACCTCACCGGCATCGGTCAAATCGACACGCAAAGACCGAGACAATCCCCCTTCAGGCGCCACTATATCAACGCTGGTAACGTCATGGCCTGCGCTCCCTAGTTCCTTTACAACATAACGACCGATGCGACCGCTTCCGCCGGTGACCAAAATTTTCATTCCCCACTCCTTTTCGTTGTGCCAATCTCCCAATTTTGATAAAATAAAGCCCTCTTAGCACGTCGTTTGAGTTGAAAAGTACCTATGAAAATATCAGAGATTACACTTGGATTTCGAGCTTCGATGCTTTTTCAAATCTCGCAAATATAATGGAACCCAACCTTTGACAATTAACCCTCGGGTCAGGGGTTCGCTCATTCCTCAGTGAAAGGACATCTATGGAATTCAACGAAATCAAATTTCAGGACGCAAGAACCCAAACCTACCTCGGCAGCCCAAGCATCGTCCGTCTCGCCAATAGAGAACTACTCGCAACACATGACTATTTTGGGAAAGGCTGCCCCCTGAACCACGAACATGAAGAACACCTAACGAGCGTCTACCGTTCTGAGGACAATGGAGCGACTTGGGTTAACCTCACTCATATCGCCAATGCGTTCTGGAGTTCGCTTTTTATTCATAAGGACAGTGTCTACCTGATCGGCACATCGCAGCAATACGGCTCAATTGTCATCCGCCGCAGCCGCGATGGTGGGTATACGTGGACCCATCCGAAAGACGAGAAGTCAGGGCTGTTATTTAGGGGAGCTCCTTATCGCGAGCCTCCCAATTACCACTGCGCCCCTGTGCCAATTCTTCTGAAAGATGGCAGATTGTATCGGGCGTTCGAGGATTGCGACCCGTGTGTCTGGGGCATAGGCTTCCAATCCCTCGTTGTCTCGGTTGATGCGGATGCTGATCTCCTTGACGCTGCCAACTGGACGATGAGCAACAAACTTCCCTTCGATCCGACATGGGTGCCGGAGGCGTGGGGAACCTTGGAGCGGCCGGGTTGGCTAGAAGGGAATACTGTAGAGACGGCGGACGGGGAAATCTGGAATATTCTCCGTTTCAATTCGCTTCCGCTGTGGGACAAGGCGGCCATTGTTAAAGTGCACGACGATGGTAAGGTCATTACCTTCGATCCTGAGACCGGGTTCATCGACTTTCCCGGTGGGATGACGAAGTTCACCCTCCGTTTTGACCCGGCGACCGCGCGTTACCTGACCCTTAGTAACAACAATCCCAATCCAAGTCAACCCTCTCGGCGCACGGTGCTGTCATTACACAGCTCGGAAGACCTTTTCCATTGGGAACACAAACTCACGTTGTTAGCCGACGATCAGGGCTTACCTTACGAACAGTCTGTTCAGCTGACCGGTTTCCAGTATGTGGATTGGCAATTCGATGGGGACGACATTGTCTACATCGTTCGTACCGCTTACGATGGCGCACATAACTATCACGATGCCAATCGGATTACCTTCCATCAGATCCGTAACTTTCGGTGTTTGCTATAACGATGAAACTCGCCTACCATACAAATACTGTTCCTAGCAACTCGGTG
>JAJEAL010000054.1 GCA_022822785.1 Candidatus Poribacteria bacterium | reverse complement strand
CCTAATTCAATGAAAAAATTAGTTATTATTCTATTGCTTCTCGCTGCGTTGTTTGTCTGGCAAATAGGCGAGGTATCTGCGGTAGGTTTTTTGAAATTTGAGCAAGAGTTTGGCGGGAAAGGCTCGACAGATGGATTTTTTAGCAAAAATATTCGTATTGGATTTGACGCGACAGGCAACATTTATGTGAGCGACGCGGACAATCAGCTAGTCCAGAAACTATCACCGACGGGTGAGTTTATCATGCAAATCCCGAAAGAGAAAACCGTGGACAACATCCTCAGAAAACCGGGCGATGTTGCTGTCGATGGAGATGGAAATATTTATGTCGTCGATCAAGCTGTCCCCCATCATATCCCAGAGACTGCGAATCCGAGGCTCTATTGGTTTGGCCCGTGTGTTTACAAGTTCAGTCCAGATGGTGAGTTACTACACACCTACGTTGTCGATATGATTGACGTCCGCCCCAAAGTCGTACTGCCCACACGCCTGATGATAGATGAAGAGGGAAAAACAGCATTTGCCTATCAACCAAGGAACTACGACCGGTCAGTTCTCATTGATGTAGACAACCAAAATCAGCTATATCTGCTAGATGCGAAAAATGCAAAGATTCACAAATTTGGAGCAGATGGGGAGAAATTAAGCGCCTTTGGCAGATACGGTGCAGGCGACGGCGAGTTTGACAGCGATGCCTCGGACATCGAAATTGATACTGAAGGGAATGTGCTCATTGCGGACACCGGTAATCACCGCGTGGTCAAGTTTAACGCGGCAGGAAAGTTTGTGTTGAGCTTTGGATTAAAGGGGCGTAACAATGGAGAATTTATCAGACCTATTGCAGTTGTCACCTTGAAAACGGGTGAGATTCTAGTTAAAGATACGAGCCAGTTCAAACGGTTTTTGGGCAGCCCACTTGCAAATTTCTTGGACGTCGTTTCACCGTCCGGGCAAGGGCTTGCTGATGTTTATTCAACCGGCACCGGTCTAGCTAATTCGGTTATTGACACTACTCGTCCACGCTCTGCCTCCCTAAACTCAAGCTTACAGTCGTCAGATGTAGTGCTCCTACACCAGCGAATCCGTCTGCTTGAGGAAGCCGAATATCGCCGTTACCTCAACGAATATCTCGACGAAGCGGATGAAAAAGATGAAAACAAGAGGGAGGAAGAGGAAGATCTGAAGGTTAAAGAGATTCGTGAAACAATCTATCACAACATCATTGCGCGAGTACAACGATTTGATAGTGCGGGACGATACAGAGGACGTGTAGTTTATGAAGTGGATAGACAGAGCGCAGAAGACCATGATCTCGCTTTTCTTACTTTAGATTCCCTCGGGCATATCTATCTTCGCGACGGAAGTGATTTAATCGTCCGTCAGTATTCCATTGAAGGTTTTACGATTAAGCCATCGCACATGAACGCAGTTTACAGTAGCAGAGCCGTCAATCGTGATCAATCCTTTATCGAAGATTACGAGGATATCGACGCTGATGCAGATGTTGACGACGCATTGAATCTTTTGCAGTTGAACAACTCCTTTTTCTGGACATATAACCTTTCAGAACGATGGAACTTCACCCTCGCGGATGTATTCACCTATGGGGAGCAGGATGAACGCTATATAACGCCCCCGAAGGAAGAGGATAGCTACGATTTTGAAACTCAATCGTTGACGAATACCGCCGTTGCCAATCTGAAATTTATAATCAATCCTAATGCTTACCACTATAAGGAACTCAATCTGTATGCGGAACGGATTGACGGGACAACAGACCTTTACCAACAGGCACTGTTTCCAGATTTGAATCGCCAAGCTCAAGAGGGTGAGGGCGATGCAAGCTCCCTAGCTATTGGAGGAAATTGGGATATATTTACGGACGTCAATCTGTGGTTAGAATACACCGATCTGAATCCGGCGGAAACAAGTCGTAATTTTGTCCGTCGTTATTTCGATGCTTCGGGCAATCTGTACGAGGTCTTTGGTAGCCGCAATCGCGCAAAACAGTTCGTGGGCGAATTGACGGTTAAGTTTTAGGTTCTGATTGCAACCTAACTAACTGCGATAGCCAAACGCCGAAATCCCTCCAAAATATAACATTCACAGGCACATCTCAAGTCTCGCTCTGCCAATATAAGCAGAGCAATATCAAGTCTTCTCCTACCCCTGACAAAACCTGCGCTTTTAGAAATCTGTTTGACTTTGCTTACGAACTTTGCTACACTGGGTTTCCTAGGAAAAGAACACGCCCGTATATTGACTAAAGAACGGCTATGGAGGGTATCAAGCAAATCGCCCTCTACTATGGCGCAGGTCACCCTAATGAATCAAGGATCCCCTCAAACGAAAGGAGAAAACGATGTCTCACAAACGCAAGAATATCGTCAAATTTTTCGCCATTTTATGTGCAGCGGTATTACTAATCGCATTGACAGCAACTTGGACACTTACGGAAGAAGCCAACTGGTATCCCTCCAAGTGGGGAAAAGATGATCAACGCGGCGCAGCGAATTTGTTGACAGCTGCTAAGGTTTTAGAAGCTGCTAGCCTGATTAAAGAAGGAAAAGTCTACCAACTTGGTCGAGTCTACCAAGCGGGAATGCCGATGTTTGGAACACGACATTATAGCCTGTTGATTCCTCAAACCGGCAGCACTAATCACGCAAATAAAGTTACGTGGCATGATGAGATTGTCAGCGGCGAAATAGGACAGATTGGCACCCAATTCGATGGACTGGGACACATCGGTATCGGCGACCTTTACTACAACGGCAACAATCGCCTCGACTTTGCCAAGCCCGATGGATTGCAAAAACTGGGCGTGGAGAATGTCGGTGTTTTCGTCACCCGTGGGGTACTTATCGACGTTGCCGGCTATAAAGGCGTGGAGCATCTGGAGGGCGGCTACGAAATCACGGTTGAAGATATAGAAGGCGCGTTAAAAAAGCAAGGTGTAGAGATACGTCCGGGCGATGTGGTCGTCACACATACCGGTTGGGGTAAATTCTGGATGACAGATAATGAACGCTATAACGGATCGGAACCCGGCATCGGTATGGAAGCAGGGCAGTATTTGGTTGACAAACAGATTGCTATGGCGGGTGCGGATAATTGGGCAATCGAGGTAGTTCCGAATCCTGACGAATCAATTTTTGCCCCGGTCCACCAACTGTTCATTGCCAAGAATGGCATCTATAATATTGAAAATCTTATTACCGCCGAGCTCGCGGCGGATAAGGTTCACGAGTTTGCCTTCATCTTCGCGCCGCTAAGACTGAAAGGTGGCACCGGATCTCCTGGCAACCCGATTGCGATTCGCTGAATCTAAAGACAGATATTTCCTTCCGATAATATTGATAAAGATAGAGATTAAGGCAATTGGTGCAGCCAAGCCAATCGAGACGCTGCAAGTAGGGGGATAAGTATGCCCAAAACCAAGTATCGTGTTGGGATTATTGGTTGTGGCGGTATTGGAGGGAATTATGTGACAGCGTTTCAGCAGCTGGGTGGCCGCGTAGAGGTTATCGCCGCCTGCGATATCCTTGAAGAGAAGGTCAGTGTGTTTGTCGAGCGGTTTAAGATCCCGTCGGCGTATACGGACATGCAACAGATGTTAAGCAAAGAAGGGCTTGATATCGTTGGTGTGACAACGCACAATCGGGAACATGTCGAGCCGACTATTGCAGCAGCCCAAGCAGGAGTCAGAGCAATCCTCTGCGAAAAACCGATGGCATTGGACATGAGGGATGCGGACCGAGTTATCGAAGCGTGTGAGCGTTCTGGAACAAAACTGGCGATTGACCACACCATGCGGTTTGAACCGAATTGGCGGCGTGTCAAGGAGCTGGTGAATGACGGTGTTATTGGTGAACTCCTACATATCGAGGTTCAGAATTATGGCGATACCAGCACATTACTGCACAACGGGACGCACAGCTGCGATGCTATTCGGTGGTTCGGTGGGGACCCGGAATGGGTAATTGCGACCGTTGACCGGAGCGATGAACGCGAACGGATTATGAGTTTTTTTCGACTCAACAGCGGTGTCACTGCGTTGTTTATGACCGGTGGACACTGGAATTACCGGCTGGATGGCTGTTTCAGCCTTGAGGGGAGCGAAGGGAAAATAGAGATTCGTCCGTACCGTGGCTGGCAGCCGCTAATTCGGCTTTGGAAGAGGGATAGGGGGTTGGGAGCCTTCCGCGAGGGAGACGAAATTGAAGCAATAGGCAGCGAGATCATCGGAGATTCAACGGGAAATCCACCGAGTGAAGGCGCATGGGAAATGGTCGTGTGCCTCGACGAGGATAGAGAGAGCATTTCCAACGGATACGACGGTCGAGCTGCGCTAGAGATGTGTCTTGCCGCCTACGAATCGGAACGTCTCGGCCGCGTTAAAATCAGGTTTCCGTTGACTCAAAAAGCGTCACCGCTTGAGCTGATGCTTAAGAGCGGACAGCTTCCATACATCCCTGCAAGGGAATACGGTTGGGAGTCGGGTTAAACCGCTGTAAAATTTTTTCCGCGTGTCATCTTTTCTCTAGTCTCAACGTTTTATGCTTGCGTTGAGTCCCAATTCCATCGGGACGGCAACCATCCCACATTTGCGAAGGAGCTTCTATTATGCTTTTACTCAAGCGGTCAAACCTGTTCCCGCTGTTGATGGCAATCCCTCTTGTCCTGATTCTGGGATGCAGTGAGGGCGACCGCGAAGAGAATTTCTCACCAAGGATTTCTGTTTTTGAAGCTGAATCCGATATCGTTGAACCCGGCACACAGGTCGGCATTAAACTTAAAGCTACCGATATTGATGGTGACAAATTGTCCTATGAATGGTATGCGACTGGTGGTACGGTTCAAGGTGATGATCTCGGTGCGATTTGGACTGCGCCGGCAGAGGAACGAAAATACCTGATTGAAGTCACTGTGAGTGACGGCAGGAAATCAACCACCAGCACCATTGACATCCGTGTGTGGCGGACCCGTCCGGGGGATTACTATCCACTCGCTGTTGGAAATACATGGAACTACCGCGATGATGCAGGGAATCGAGTCATCTTTGAAATCGTTGACACAATCGATATTCAAGTTACCAGCGATCGGACGGTTAAAAGCTATGTCTTACAAAAATCGAGCCCTGATGCGGGGTTAGAAGGTATCGTCAACTTTTCATACTTGGGTCACAAGATTGAAAATGGCGTTGTCACAGGAATTCTCCAGCACGCACAGAGTGTCACCTCCGGCACGGAAGACACAATCCTTTTCTCCCCCTTTCTGCCGCTTTACAAATTTCCGCTGATTCCGGAAAATAGATGGCACACTAATTTTCAGGCAAAGCTGGCCCCTGAATTGTTCCCAATTGGTGGCGGTGCCGATGAATTTGAGGTGCTTTCGGAGGAAACACTGACCGTTCCGGCAGGTACGTTTGAGAACGTATTTCAGGTGCAGGAGTCGTTTAAATGGAGTATTTTCGACCATCCCCTTGACATAACAGTAGCACAGAAATGGCTCGCCCCCAATGTTGGCATCATCAAATTCACTCAATCTCAGACCCGTGGGGATGTTACCGTTGATGTTGTATTTGAGCTAGAGTCCTTTGAGCTAGCAGAGGAACAAGCGCCGCATCTAGCGATCAGAAACCAGTTCTTCTAAGGGAGCTAGCAGTTTCGCAGTGAGGTAAGGATTGGGGTTCCCCTCAGGACCCTCACGGTCACCTTGTCCTGAAGCCGATTCGACAGAGGCAGCACTTTCCCAGACTTCACGACGTATCTCCATACGATAGCACTCCACGTTTTGGTAATACCCCTGGTCAACGCATTCCAACCCACACTTCTCAAAACAGAGAAAGGCACCATAATTATCAACATCGACCTGAAGTTCAAAAGTGTCCACGCTGAGATTTTCAAAAGCCAAATCGATTGCTTGCTGCAGCGCCTCCGTACCATACCCCTGATAACGGCAGTCAGGTCGAACCACAATAAACTCAAGTGTCGCAGCTTTCCAATTCTGACTATGGATGCATCTTATTAACATAAAACCTACTAGCTCACCGCCAGGCAGGTCAATTGAAAATGGATGCATATCTTCGTCAGCAAGCCAACGATGCCAGTTCTCAACATAGGCTTGGAACGGTACGAATTCGGTATGCAGGCGATCGCGGAGAGCAGGCTCATTCGTCCATCCCCAGATCCGCCGCAAATCCCGCTCCTCAGTCGTTCGCAATGCTAGGCGGCCGCCGTAAAGCCGTTCCAATTCACGTAGCTGGATTTGTAGGACCGCCAACTGATTGGTATATGAATCTGCTTGCCCGGCGGCGGTGCCAATTAGGCGCTGGTTTGGCCGATCAATGAACTCAGCTTGCTTCAGTCGATTCTGAAAATAGGTGAGTTTCTGCTCGTTCTTTTCGATGATTCGTCTTAACTTGTCAATCACTTGATGTCCACTATCGCCTTGCACGTTTATGTCTCCTCTCGTAACGTTTCTTCTCTTTCCGAGGCCCTTCACGCTCAAATCTTCCTTCGCTCAAGCCTGATATGCGTAAGTAGCTATCGTACCGTATCTCGCTAATTTCCCCCGCCTTGACAGCGGCTTGGACTGCACAGCCCGGTTCATGTTGGTGGGTGCATGCTGCGAATTTGCATTCGGGGATGTAGGGACGCATTTCGGGGAAATAGATATCTAGTCCTTGCTCATCATCAATCTCAAATAAACCCAGCGTACGGATGCCCGGTGTGTCTGCAACGAATCCACCAAAATGGAGCGGCAAAAGTGAAACCGCCGTTGTGGTGTGTTGTCCCTTATGCATCCGTTCGTCAACGTCACCGACACGTAATCGCAAGCCCGGCTGAATTTCGTTGAGCAACGACGATTTACCAACACCAGATGATCCGACGATAGCCGAAATCTGATCTTTCATCACCGCGCGCATTTCATCGATTCCAGCGCCCGTTACAATACTGGTGTAAATCACTTGATAACCGATAGCCTCGTACAGTGCCATTTGTACTCTTAACTTCTCTAATTGAACTAAATCTATCTTGTTAATGCAGATTACGGGCAACATCCCGGAGGCCTCTGCTGTCACAAGGAATCGATCTAACATGCGTAATTTGAGTTGAGGGTTTCGTGCTGCAAAGATGACTAATAGAAGATCGAGATTGGCTACAATGACCTGCGGCAATTTGTTCACACGCGTACGACCAAATTGTGTCTGACGTGGTAGAATTTCCTCAATATAACCGACCTCCGCTTCCGATTGTGACCGAGAAATGTGCACCCGATCACCGACGGAAACGAGGTCCACGTAAGGCAACTCCTTGGTTTCTGCACGCTCGCGTCTATCCGCTTCAATAATATGATGCCGCAATGAACAGCGGTAAAGTTGGCCTCTGAATTGGACATCATACACTCCACTGTGTGCTTTGATAACGATTCCTTCATCCATAAACAATTACCTCACAAAATCAAAGAAAAAGCCCGCAAGGAAACTCATCCTTACGGGCTTTTCGACATTACACTACAGGAGATTTAAGTAGCGGTTCCCGTTACCCTGAAACACAGGTGGGCAGAGCCAAGATAAGTTCCTCGATTTACTAATACACCATGTTGTCTACGACAGTTAATTTGTTCAAGTATTTCTCTCATGACTTTGCACCACCTTTCGATATGATTGATAATATTTAAGGGGACATAATTATTTTAACACACTTAAATCCCACCCTCAAGTAAAAATTCACTCAATTTTCACATATCCAAATTTACTGCCCACACGGATTACTACCGGCCATCAATTTTTATGCCAACGCATCTACAGCCATGAATTTCCTTGTCATTACAGGTTGGATTTGCTATAATTAGGCGGTAGATATGTGGCGACTCCTGAAAGATTATTGTTACGCACTCACGGCGAAATGTATAGGTCAATGCGTTGCTTGCTTGCCTCGCAAGCTTGCTTTATCCGTTGGCGTGTATCTTGCAACAGCAGTATTTTGGTTTTCCCATCACCAAAAAGAGAAGGCATGTAAGCATCTGAGACAGAGTCTTGGGATTGAACAGCCGGCGGCGGAGCAACTTGCTCGACGTTCTTTTCAAAACATAGGCAAGAATCTGATGGAATTTATGCAGATTCCACGCATGTCTTCTGAGGCCATCCATCAGCTCGTTACCTTCGAGGGCAGAGAACATATTGATTGGGCACTAGATCAGGGCAAAGGCGCGATTATTCTGACAGCTCATTTTGGCAACTGGGAGCTGCTTGGCGCTAGTATCCTTGCAAATGGGTATGTAATTCGTGGCATCACTCGTCAGTTACGGTCAAAACGGCTGGATACCATTGTCAGCAGCTACCGGGAAAAAGTCGGCTGGCAAGGTATAGATCGAGACGGATCGATTCGCGAAGTGTTACGCTGCCTGAAGCGGAATGAGCTAATTGCCATTCTTGCGGATGTAGACACCCGTACTCCAGGAATCTTCGTTAATTTTTTTCGAAGACCCGCGTATACCCCTTATAGTCCGGTAGCGTTTGCACTCAAGACAGGCGCTGTAATTTTGCCAACTTTTATCATTCGCCAACCTGATGACTCACATCGTGTTGTTGTCGAAGCCCCATTATCTCTGCAACAAAGTGGAGAGAATGCACAAGATCTCTTGGTCAATACGCAGCGGTTCACAACAGTTATTGAATCTTACATTCGACGTTATCCAGAACAGTGGATTTGGATGCATGAGCGCTGGAAAACAAAGCCCAAATAATCGAAATATAGGCTCACGTATCACATTCCACGTCTACCCCTTTTTGGTAGTTTTGAGTTTGCTCGTGACTGGTTGTGATAAAACAGATGACGAGCTGACCCAACCTGTCCAAGAAACCCCGCAACAGATACTGTCTAGCTTTTCAACGAGAGACACAGAACGGGGTATCACGCGGTGGATACTCGTTGCGGATAAGGCAGTATTTCTGAAAGAGGTTGTAGAACTTCAAAATCCAACGGTCCAAATCTTTCAAGAGGGCAAGTGGGCAATAACATTAACAGGTGATCGCGGTCAGCTTATCGAGTCCAACAATGATATTCATATTTTTGAAAACGTCGTTGGAACGAGCCAAGATGGCAAATTATATACCGATGAACTCCACTGGCAAGATGATGATGGCAAGTTGTATGCGCCGAATACTGCTACAATTGTGCGGGGTGATTCAATAATGGTCGGTCAAGAGATGGAAGGCGATCCAACCTTGGAAACAGTTATAATGAAAGATGTTCGATCTAAAATTTACCCAAAGGATGAGAAATTCGATGCGACAGAGAACTAATTCTACCATAATCCCTAGTCCGCTCATAGTTTCGCTTTGGGCGTTCGGCTTGCTTTTCAGCATTTTTTTAATAACGAACCGCGCACTCCCAGCTGATGAACAGGAGATAGATCCATCTCAACAAGAGATGGTAAGTGAAGAAGAGGAGGTGATTAACGTTAAGCACGCAGACCGCTTTGAGCAACGTGATAAAGAAGGGGTGACAATTTTTACCGGCAACGTTCAAATCGAACGACCTGATGGCTTCTTAAACGCCGATAAAGTGACTATTTACGAAAATGTTGAAACGAATGAAACCGTCCAAACCGTCGCGGAAGGCAATGTAGAACTTCGGGATGGTGATATCTTTGTCACTTGCGCCCATGCAACGTTGAATCACGTTACCGATATTATAGAATTTCGCGAGAACGTTGTCGTTCTGCAAAATCAGGATCGGTTAGAAGCGGATACTTTCAGATATAACCGCCGTACTGGGGAGCGCTCCGGCGAGGGAAATATAAAGGTCCGGTTTCGTGTGAAAACCCAAAGCGAGCCGGAGTCTGGTTCGCAGACAGTGGAAGAAGAGGGGGCAGAAAATAGTGGCACTCCTTCAAACCCATGAGCTTGTCAAAAGTTATACAAGACGTGGGCCCATTGTTGTCAATCGAGTCAGTCTGGAAGTTGAGACAGGTGAAATTGTCGGTTTGCTGGGACCAAACGGCGCGGGCAAGTCAACGACGTTTTATATGGTCGTTGGCCTAATCCGCCCAAATGCAGGACAAATTATTTATAATAATGAAGATATTACATTCTTGCCTATGTATAAACGTGCCCGACAGGGTATAGGTTATCTTGCTCAAGAAACATCGATTTTTCGCAAGTTGACAGTTAGGCAGAACATCGAAGCGATCTTAGAGGTGCTTGATATTCCTAAAAGCGAGCGTAAACAGCGCAGCGAACAACTCATGGAAGAACTCGGTATTGCGGACTTGGCAGATCGTAAGGCATACACCCTTTCGGGTGGTGAATGCCGTCGGGCAGAAATTGCCAGAGCACTAGCGGCTTCTCCGTCGTTTATTTTGTTAGATGAACCATTTTCAGGTATAGACCCAATTGCAGTGCAAGATATTAAGCAACTTATCTTGCATTTACGCGATCGAAACCTAGGGGTGTTAATAACAGACCACAATGCTGCAGAAATGTTAGGGATTGTGGATCGGGCTTATTTGATTACTGACGGAAAGATTACGTTGAGCGGGACCCCTGAAGCACTCGTTGAGAGTGAAATCGCTAGAGAACAGTATCTGGGACATAATTTTGAACTGCGCAAACCTCAGAGATAATCATGATGGCCCCGGTTCAGAACACGACTATTGGATAGCCCTTCCGAGTCATAGAGGTTTAGAAGCGCCTGATTGTAATCAAGTTTTCGTAAAGATCTTAGCGGGTTTTAGCAAGTTGATAACTTACACAATCGCGTGAGGAGATTAAGGCATGAACATTGGAATGAGACAAACCGCGAATCTACAGCACCGGCTGGTCATGACCCCCAAGCTGCAGCAAGCGATTCAGGTACTTCTGATGTCACGGCTAGATCTGAAGCAACATTTAAGCCAGCAATTGGAGCTAAATCCGCTTTTGGACGAGATACCCGATGATAGCACAATTGAAGATATCGCCGATTTAGAAGGGCTAGATCCGGATACTCAATGGAATGAACCTGAAGAGATTATAGATCGTGAAGATAAGGAGCCCGACTTTGACTGGACAGATTTCTTGGACGACTCCGTCCATCGGGGTGAAAGTGGGGAGTTTGAGCATTGGGACAACAACGAGAATCAGCGCCCAACCGATACAGCGAGCTTCCAATCGCTGCACGATTTCCTGATGCAACAACTTAGCGTCGCCCCGCTATCAGAGATGGAACGCAGAATTGGCGAACAGATTATCGGCAATCTTGATGATGATGGTCAGTTACAGACCGTGCCCCTGTTTAATATAAATCCCTTATTTCAAAGCGACTTAGACGAAGAAACCGCTCCAGAAAATCTGCGAAAAGCACTTGAAAAAGGGTTACGCCGGGCGCTCGAAAGCGATGAAATTTCGCTATCTCAAAATGCGATTATCACTATGGAATCAGAAGATAACTGTTGGTTCATAACCGATGCGGTAGAAGCACAAACTTATACAGTCAAAAAGGAAGATGGGCGGCTAAATATCTATAGTATCACCCTCAAAGACATTGCAGCCACTATCGGTTGTGACTTAGATGATGTAGAAGCTGTTCTACACTTTATCCATAACCATTTTGAGCCTATCGGCATCGCTTATCGAACAATTCCGGAAACGCTCCTTACACAGCTGAAAGTGGCTCAAATTGATAACCCACTCGCAGAAGATATTATCAAGCGTCATTGGGCGGATCTAACGAACAACCACTTACAACGTATTGCTCAAGGACTTGGAGTTCCAATCGATAAAGTTATCGAGGCACGAGAACTAATAGGCACTTTGGATCCCTATCCGGGCCGCCATTTTTCGGATCCAAGAGATCCGAGAGCAGCTGAAACGATAATACCTGACGTCGTCGTTGAAAAGATTGAGGGCGAATATCGAATTATCACCAATGACGATGGAATGCCCCGGCTGCGTTTGAATCCGGTCTATGTTGATTGGATGACTAACGGAAATAAGAATTTAGATACTAAAACAAAGGAATGGCTAGAGGGGCGTCGAACTCAAGCCAGGGATCTGTTACAAAGCATTGTTCAGCGTCGGCAAACGATTGCACGTGTGACGGAGGCAATTTTTGAGGTACAAGCGGACTTCTTAGAGCATGGTGTTGAAGGACTCAAGCCTTTAGTGTTAAAGCAGATAGCAGATATGGCGGGTGTTCATGAATCAACGGTCAGCCGAGTCACATCGAATAAGTACGTCGAAACCCCCCAAGGCATCTACAGGTTGAAATATTTTTTCAGCGGCGAGCTCCCGACCGATTCCGGGTCAAATATGGCCGCAACCACCGTCAAAGAAAAAATTAAAGAAATGATAGATAACGAAGATGCGGCGAAACCATTGAGCGATAAAGCGATCTCTGATGCGCTGAAAGCGCAAGGAATTCATGCGGCAAGACGCACTGTTGCCAAATACCGTGAGGAACTCAATATTCTATCATCCCCCAAAAGGAAACGGAAATGGTAGGTTGATTAACCACTGTTTGATTTGTTATCAATCCGCAGTAACTAACGCAGTATTATGGTGAATTAGAGAAATAAGTAAACATTAAAAGTAGTAGGCACACTCCGTGTGCCGTAACTCCGCGCACAACGTCCTGGCCTCGCTCGTTCATAGTCTTTAAGTAATTCTAAAATCTACCATAATTCAATAAAGGGAGTCTAAGTACATGCAAATCCATATTACTAGCCGTCACCTTGAAACCACAGATGATATTCGAACTTATATTGAGAGACGTGCTAAGAAAATCGAAACAATTTTTAGTCCAGTTATTGATTTTCAGGTGGTCATGGAGGTAGAGAAAAGTCGCTACCGCACAGAAATTACACTTGCGACACGGAAAGCAACTTTCCACGCCCAAGGCGAGACACACGACATTTTCTCATCGCTCGACGATGTAATCGACAAAATTGAGGCACAGATTCGTCGTCATAAAGAGCGAATCAAGGATCGGCGCCACCGGCTATCTCGGCGTGAGGTCGCAGTGCAGCTAAGCAGCAATGAGGAGAACGCGCCTGTGGCGCTTGATACCGGCGAGAACATGCCAGCACCGCACTTCCGCGCGCCTGAAAAATTTGCATCTAAGCCGATGAGTGTGGGTGAAGCTGTCATGCAACTTCAGATAGCTGAAGATACGTTGTTGCTTTTCTTAAATGCACAAACAAATCAGGTGAACCTAGTATACGAAGATGATAACGGTGAGTATGGATGGGTTGAACCTCAGCTTGTCTAGGAACGGGTGGACGGAGTGACATATTAACCGAGAATCTTGGTGAATCCATGAGAGGAACAGTCCGATGCCAGACCACATAATGACAGTTCGTCAGCTAATCAAATATGCTGGGCACGAGCTACAACTTGAGGTAAGGGCGGGGCATGATGGACTAGATCGTGTTCTCAAAACCGCGGAATCGAACCGTCCAGGACTCGCTCTGTGTGGACATTACGACCATTTTGGGCATGAACGGGTTCAGATCTTGGGCCACGGTGAGACTGCATATATCGAAAACCTCCCGGCCTCAGAACGAGATGAAGTATTACAGACATTCTTCTCATATGACCTTCCCTGCGTGATTGTTGCCAACAACCTACCAATCCCTTCAGAACTTGTCGCCATCGGTAATCATACGAACACACCCATCTTGACGACTCGGCTATCGTCTGCCGTCCTTACAACTCGGCTGCTGCTGTTTTTGGAAGACGAATTCGGACCATCGGAGTATATCCACGGAAACTTAGTTGATGTGTTTGGAGTCGGCGTCCTAATCCTTGGCGAAAGTGGTATTGGCAAAAGCGAATGTGCTTTAGAGCTCCTGCAGAAGGGACACCGCCTCATTGCCGACGATACTGTCCTTTTGAAACGTGTATCCGGGCACCGTGTTTTTGGCATGCGAGCGCAACCACTGAAACACTATATGGAGGTACGGGGATTAGGAATAGTCGATGTGATTGGGCTTTTTGGTGTCACTGCGGTTGGCGATCGTACACAGGTTGAGCTGGTTATAACCCTAGAACATTGGGATGAAGCCAAGGCGTACAATCGAACAGGCCTTGATGAAGAGGTCTACAGCTTTCACAATGAACGGATACCATACATCGTCATCCCTGTAGCAACTGGCAGAAATATCTCAAACCTAATCGAAGTTGCAGCGATGAACCTTTGGGGACAAAAATTGGGGTTCCACCCGGCAAAAGAGTTGAATGATACTCTCATTGCAGAAATGGCAAAGCGAAACGCTGAAGAGGTACTTGATGAATGGCAGCATACCACCCTTCATCGTGAAATTTTGGAACCAACAAAGCCAAAAGAAATTTAATCGCAGCCCTCATGAGTCAACAAGGAAGATATTTATGGTCGAAAAATTGGTAACAATCCGTAATGCCCACGGTCTGCATGCACGTCCCGCCGGAGTACTGTCCCAAGCAGCGAATGAATTCTCTGCTAACATCTACATCCAAAAAGGGCTGATGAAAGTAAACGCAAAAAGTATCATGGGCGTCATGATGTTAGCGGCTAGCCGTGGCACTCAACTTACAATTAGAGCAGAGGGACCGGACGAAACAGAAGCTGTTGAAACGTTATCAAATTTAGTTGAGAGTGGTTTCGATGAGATAGACTAGTCGACGCCTTAATTCTTCCTGATAGCTTCTCCAAACGAGCACACCAAAGTTTCCGACAGCATCATAATCCAACAGCGCCAACTTGAGTATAGGAGCGTATTGCATGACACCGGAAGAAAAACACCTGTTTGACCTTCGCGGATACTTGGTCTTGCGTGGTGTATTGTCCCCTAATATATGCCACTAACTTAGCAAAGGCGTCGATTACCTTGAAACGCTCAATGATGATCAGGTAGCAGTCTTGGGGGTCGCCAGGAAGTATCGCACCTCGGATAACGTTTACGCTAAGACGGGTGATCCGCCGGCGGGCTGCTTGGACGATTATGATTGTACAGAAGAAACAAGAGATGTAGTTGACACAAACAACTACTTAAAGTACCTAGCGACGTTTTATGGGAGGTCTCCGGTAACAAAATCCTCCAGTTGAATTAATTCACCGCCTCGCGCTGCTGACGCATTCGCACCGAGGACCGCCGCCAGGCTATTCATGCTAGTCGGATACGCGCTCCGCATCATACCGGGATCTTCAGATCGCACAGCTTTGACAAAAGCCTGTGCTTGCAAGGCAAAAGCGTTATGGTTTTCCGCCGTTTCCCAAACGGTCTCGCCATTCTCCGCAACTTTTTGTGCTGACCACTCAATCAGCGAATCATCGCTGACCAGCATCACCTGCTGTCGTGAAACGCTCACATTGGTCAGCACCCGTGACACACTCACATTAGCAGTTACACCGTTAGTGAAGCAGTAATTGACGTTGTATACGTGAGGCAGGTTCATCGGCTCGGGCCCTTCGCCGGGCTTACGGTCAACGTAAAACGCCGATACGGCTTCAATATCCCCTAAGAAATAGCGCAACAGGTCTACTGTGTGGATCGTGTTTTCGACAAATGAGCCGCCGCATAACTCAAAACGGCTAGTCCAATACCGAATTGGGTTACCGCTATAGAGTCGCTGCACCAAGGCGTGCCGCAGTGTACGCTCCTGTAATCTTTGGCAGACCTCCTCCGCTGACGGATAGTACCGGCTCATAAAGCCGACTTGCGAGACAATCCCTGCCTTTTGGATAGCGGCATTGAACCGAACCGCTTGCGCCATGTCCAATGTTTGCGGTTTTTCGACAAAAATACCAAATCCCTTATCCGCGGCTACTAAGATTTGGTCTGTATGGAGTGTCGGTGGAATACAGAGGTAGACTGCGTCGAGATCCTCTTTATCACACATTTCATGGTGATCGGTATAGGTTGCCTGTGCACCGAAGGCAGCGGCTTGCGTTTTTACAGTATCTTCATTGATATCGCAGAACGCTTGTAGAATAACCTCACCCGCTTCGACCAACGGTGCAAGACCTGGCAGGTGTGCCCGGGTCGTGATATGACCTAAACCGATAAACCCCAAACGAACAGGTTTCATAATAGTAAATCCCTCCGTTGATAAAAAAATACCGTAATGGAGATGAGGATACCACATCTCAGCGATAATTAGCAAGTGGAATACAAGTTGACAAATGAATTGGTTGTAAGTGATAATTGATTGTAGAGATTGCCTCGGAAATCAGGTGGAAATTAGGGTTGTTTTAGAAGCAGAGTTTAACCGTGCTAGATAAGGTGTTTATCTAGGGCGTGTTGACATTTGGCTTTTGCTGTCGCGAGAAACCCTCAAATCATTGGAAAAGATGCCAGAAACCGAGTTTTTTCTTCAAAACTCGGTTTCTTGTCTGGGGTGTTACGTCAGTGCACCGATTTATGTCTCTCTATTATCTGGCCACAATGAAATGTCAACAGAACCTAGCTCAGTTTATGTGTGGCTCCTGGTATTCTCTTCGCCGTTCACATTTCGATTCAGGGCTTTCACACCTTTTGGAAGGAGAGAACATGACTAATTTATACCGTGTCGCTATTATCGGCACAGGCCGTATGGGCGGATTAATCGAGGATGAGCTCTCGGTTAATCAATTTTCGAGTCCTTATGGCCACTTTAGCGCGTATGCCGCTATTGAGCAGACCGAGGTCGTCGCCGTTGCCAATCGTGGGGCAGAACGTCTAAAACGGTTCACCGATAGGTTCGGTATTACTAACACCTACCTCGATTATCGCGAGATGATTGTGCAAGAGAAACCGGACATCGTGAGTGTGACTACGCCGTCATTCGCACGCGCTGAACCGATTATCTTTGCGGCAGAGCATGGTGTACGAGGGATATATTCCGAGAAAGGACTGTGTGCCTCATTGGAGGAAGCGGATCGTATTACCGCCGCCTGTAAAACGAATAACGTTGCTTTCAACTGGGGCGCAATGCGCCGTCACCATGATGGCTATATCCAGCTGCGCGACGCTATTATTCGAGGAGCTATCGGCGAGCCGCGTTATGCCGTGATGTCTAGCTATACCGATATCATTAAACATCACCCACATACGCTTGACCTTGTATCTATGTTACTCGGCGATCCGATGCCGATTTGGGTCGAGGGACGCCTCGTGCAACGAGGTGAACCCCTAGCTGCGAACGCGGATCAACGTCCTCGTGCGTACCCTGAGTACGATCCGGATAGACATAGCTTTGTCCCGCCCCTTGGAGAAGAGATTGCGGATCCCATGGTTGGATTCTTCCGGATTGGTTATGAGAACGATACAGAGGGAATTTTCCTACCCATATCTGGACCGTTCAATGTTGATATACACGGCACCGACGGACACGCCTACGCATGGGACAATGGTGATGTTTTTTGTGTTCGTCGTAGCGCGAAAAGTGGATCGGCGGTCGAAGAAACGGTTATTAAGCCAATCGGCGAGAGCCCTACGGTGTGCACGATTCGCGATATCATCCGTGAGATCGAAACGGGAGAGCGTACTGCCGGAAATATCGACATAACAATGCAATCGGTCGAAGCACAATTCGGTATTGCACATTCTCATCTGCAAGACGGTGCGCGTGTAGCACTACCTGTGGCAGATCGGAATCTCTACATACCGGGCGGTTGATAGTTAATTCTAATTGGAAGATTGGTAAGGGCATCCCGCCCTTATTTTTTGGGGGTACGTGCAAATTATTACCCCCCATAAACACGATTTAACTCACTATAAAGGAGGCAATATTTATGGCAAGTGAATCCATTCAACTCTTTAATGGAACAGATCTCACCGGTTGGCGGATGCGCCATCCAGACCAAGAACACAAATGGGTTGTTCATGATGGTATCCTCGACAACACCGATAAGGGTGTAGATATCATGACAGAGCAAGAGTTCGGCGATTTTGAACTCCATATCGAGTATCTTGTTCCAGAAGATAGTAATAGTGGTATCTACCTCCGGGGTCGATATGAGCTTCAGATTTTAGATAGCCTAGGAAAGACCTACTCATATCCGGCGGAAAACGGTGCCCTTTATAATCAGAAGCATGTGGACACCGAAGCGAGCAAGCCGGCAGGGGAGTGGCAGACTGTGGAGGCAACCCTTAAGGGCATGAGCTTGACGGTATTTTTGAATGGGGTAAAGATTCACGATGATGTGACTATTGAGGGACCGACAGGAGGACAGCTCGGTGATGACAACCCCCCTAAAGGTCCCCTGATGTTGCAAGGCGACCATGGTCCGGTTCAATTCCGTAATATCCGGATTCGGGAATTAGAATAACGAGTATGAAGTAACGGATTGAACTCAGCCCTCGATTGTCTATCTTCCCCGGGCAGGCGTGTGTTCCGTTTTTTTGAACCATCTTTCCACAAAAGGAGTGCAAACATTGACAAGTGTGTCGCTAGATAAGCCAATTGTAACGATCCAGCAGTATATCATCGAGGGGCAACAGCGCTACCCCGGTGCAACAGGAGAGTTCAGTTGGCTGTTGTCAGGCATCACGCTAGCAACCAAGATAATACAAGATCGGGTCCGTCAAGCGGGACTCCTTGACATTCTCGGTGCAACTGGTGCAAACAACGTTCAAGGAGAGATGGTTCAAAAACTTGATATTATTGCCAACGAAACGCTGATGCGATGTTTGGGATACCGCGGGAATGTTGGCATGATGATTTCTGAGGAGGACGCTGAACCGCGTATCGTTCAAGATGTCGGAGAAGAGGGGAGGTATGTGGTCCTGTTTGATCCGTTAGACGGCTCAAGTAACATTGACGTAAACGTACCAATAGGGACCATCTTCTCAATCCTTCGACGCAAACCCGATATCGACAGGAACGATGCGATGCCGCATATCCTCCAGTCCGGTATTCAACAGGTCGCCGCTGGCTATGTATTGTACGGCAGCAGCACGGTGATGGTCTATACCGCAGGGAATGGTGTTCATATATTCACCCTTGATTCATCAATTGGGGCGTACGTGTTGACACAGGAAAACGTGCAGATGCCGGAAAATGGCAAAACTTACAGTGTCAATGAAGCCTATTCCCCAACGTTCCCACGAGAG
Organism: Candidatus Poribacteria bacterium; assembly: GCA_022822785.1. Taxonomy (GTDB): domain Bacteria; phylum Poribacteria; class WGA-4E; order WGA-4E; family PCPOR2b; genus PCPOR2b. Next base: position 25,058 of record JAJEAL010000054.1, on the reverse strand, counting down.
GTACAGAAATACCTTGAATGGGTAAAATCAGAGGAGGCGGGGAGCTACAGCCTTCGATACGTCGGCTCGTTGGTTTCTGATTTTCATCGTACACTTCTTCGTGGCGGTGTGTTTCTCTATCCATCAACGCAGAAAGATCGATTCGGTAAGCTGCGGTTGTTGTATGAAGCCAACCCAATAGCTTTCTTGGCAGAGCAGGCGGGGGGAGTTGCCAGCGACGGGAAACAGCGTATCCTAGAAAAACAGCCACAGTCCATTCACGAGCGAACACCGTTGATCGTCGGCAGCAGAGATGAGGTTAAACGCGTACTGTCGTTTTGGTAGGAATAACTCTGAAACCTTTAACTATATGTGAAGCGAAAATTGTTCTGGATTTCGAAATAGTTTATTAAGAAGGGTGCGATGTAAATTCACACAACAAAGTCATAGAAATGCTAAAATTTTGTAACATCTCTTATGTATACTGTAACTGGAGTATATGTCGAATTCAGTCAGCAACGATGTTTAACCTTTTGTTCCGATTCTGCTCGTGCAGGCAGAATTTATAACATTTGTGAGAAGGAAAATGGCAACAAAGATTCTGATTGTGGAAGATGAGCCCGATATTGTCGAACTGTTAGTGTACAACTTGGATCAAGCGGGCTATAAAACCGAAGCGGTCTTTAATGGAGCGGAAGCCTTTGAATCTGCCAAGATTCAGCAGCCGGATCTCGTTCTCTTAGATTTACTGCTTCCGGAGGTGGATGGCTTGGAAATCTGCCGCACGTTGAAACGCGATCCTGAAACCGCAAATATTCCCATAATCATGCTAACAGCAAAAGGCGAAGCGATAGACCGAATTGTTGGGTTGGAACTGGGTGCAGACGACTACATCACCAAACCCTTTAGTCCGCGAGAGGTCATTTTAAGAATCCGTGCTGTGCTGCGTCGTGCACCAAGCACTCCGAGCAATAAACCTGCAAATCAAATTCAGATTGATGGCTTAAAAATTGATTTAGATAGACACCAAGTGTTCAGCGAGGGACATGTAATCGATCTGACGGCTACCGAGTTCAAAATCCTTTCTCTATTTGCTCACTCCCCGGGGCGGGTATTCACGCGTAGTATTCTGATGGATGCAGTGTGGGGGCAAGAGTACTACGGCATTGAACGCACGATGGATACGCATGTAAGTCGGTTACGGCGTAAACTGAAACAGTTCGGGGAACGGATTGAAACAGTGCACGGGGTCGGCTATCGGCTGAAGGAGTGATGGCGAAAAGCTCTCAGAATCTCAGTTAAATATAACAATCACAAAAAACCCGGTGGAGCAAATTTTCACCGGGTTTTTTTCTGCCACGCTCCGGAATCTCATATACAGGTTGTGTTCTGCTATGGTATTGAGCAGATTGCAAATGTGTAGGGCAACGCTTCGGATATCTTTGCTTTGTACTTTGAATTGTGTTTCCCACAATCTGTTAAAAATTAGTCACAAAATGTTCGTGAACTTGGCACAGAATTGCCATGACATTGTGACATTTAACTATTATATTTATGGTGTTTTACCTGAGAAATTCTCAGTTTACAACCAAAGCTTCTAAATCCGCGCTGATACGGTTGAAACCAGATACGTTTGCACATACATTTGACAGCGATCTGAAACCCGCTACTGTTTACCTATTCACCCGGATTTGGATGACCACAATTCAATAAGGAGAACACCATGTTTAATAGAAAAGCGCAGCATAGATGGCTGCACTTCCTTTCCGCATCAGTTGCTTTAATGATCCTTGGTTACGGTTCAGCGTTTGGACAAACCATCACGGGGGTCAGCAGTTCCGATTCACCCTATATTGTGCCGGTGGCACCAGGCGTTATTACATGGTCAATCGCCACGGTAGGTGATGATTTTGGCGGCTATCGCCTTGTCGGTATTCCTGACGGTACGGGCGCCTTCAATAATGGGGATGGCACCTTTACTTGGCTTGTTAATCATGAGCTCCGAAATTCCCAAGGTGTGCCACGTGCACACAGTACCGATTCCGGAGGAGCCTTTGTCTCTAAATGGATTATCAATGGTTTTACGGGTAGCTCACCAAGCATTCTCGCGGTTCAGAGCGGTGAAGACTTAATTCAGCAAATAGTATTATGGAATCCTGAGACAAACAGCTTTGATCCGCCGGCCAAGGGCGCTGTGCTCAACCGTCTCTGCTCGGCAGACCTTCCTCTTATCACAGCCTTCTATAATCCGGTTACCGGCCGGGGACATCACGGGCGGATTTATATGAACGGTGAAGAGTATGGCGAAGGACGCGGGTTTGCACACGTGATTGATGGTACTGAAGCTGGTATCAGCTACCAATTACCACATCTAGGACGATTCGCGTGGGAAAACTCAGTCGCCCATCCGAATACTGGAGACAACACAGTTGTTATTGGTCTTGATGATTCCAGACCCGGACAACTCTACGTTTATGTTGGCACTAAAAAGAACGAAGGCAGCACCATTGACAAAGCCGGTTTAACAAATGGTAGACTGTACGGTATTAGGGTTGATGGAATACCGGAAGAAATGCGAGAAGCGGGTATTCCCACCGGAACCCGGTTCACTCTTCACGGCTTCGGTAATGTAACCAACATGACCGGCGAAACACTTGAAATGGAAAGTAGCGATGCGGGGGTTACCTTATTTCTCCGTCCAGAGGATGGCGCTTGGGACCCCAATCGTCCAAATGATTTCTACTTCGTTACAACAGATCGTTTCGATGAAACGCAAGATGCTATTGGCACGGTGATTGGACGCTCCCGTTTATATCGTCTTCGCTTCGACGATGCGAGTGAACCGACCCTTGGCGGTCAGGTAGACCGGATGACCGATGGCACTGCTGGTGTCATGTTTGACAACATGACCATCGATCGCTTCGGTAACGTCCTAATCCAAGAAGATCCAGGGCGTGCACCTCGCACAGCGAAAATCTGGCAATATAACATTCCGTCCGACACACTCAAAATCATCGCTCAACATGATCCCGGGCGGTTCGGTGATATCAGCGCAGATCCTGTTCCTCCGTTCACTACGAACGAAGAATCTTCCGGCATTATTGATGCTTGGGATATTCTGGGGCCGGGTTGGTTCTTGCTTAATGCACAAGCTCACGCTAGACATGAAGATCCAGAATTGGTGGAGTACGGGCAGCTGCTGGCGTTGTTCAATCCCGATAGTGCCGCAGCCGGGCTGATAGTAAATGCAACAAACAACGTTTTCTTCCAAGAGTTGGAAGCAGGCTTAAACATGATTAGCTTACCCCTTAAGCCGTCTCGTCCGCATACGGCACGATCTTTCATGCACGAGATTGGTGCCACAACGATTATTCAGCTGGAAGCAAAGGATCGCCGTTTTGTCGGTTTCACCGCTGCTGACTCCGGCGATGGCTTTCCTATAGAAGGCGGTATGGGCTACATCGTCAATACGCCGCAGGCAAGGATTGTAACGTATGTCGGCGGTGCATGGCGCAATACGCCAGCTATAGCTGCTGCACCATCACCAGAAACACAGGCCAGTGCTTGGGCGTTTGTCGTTGCTGCGAATACCGCGGATATAGGAAATATGACCGTAAGTGTACATAATCCGCGTACGAATAGCATTGAAACAATGGCTGCTACCGCTTCGTCCGGTAATTCCCATGCAATTTGGGCGGACTTGACCCGTCGCTCGGTGGTCAAGGTCGGTGATGTGCTAGAGATTCAAATTCAAGACGAAATAGGACAGGTGGTAGGCACGTTAAACCACGAGATCTCAACAGAAGATATTCGTCGTGCATTTGTTCAGCTGCATCTGACACCGGAATCGTTACGTCCCACCCAAACCATGTTGTTCACCAACTATCCCAACCCATTCAACCCCGAAACATGGTTGCCCTATCAGTTGGCAAAAAGTGCAAACGTCCAAATCCGCATCTATGATACGACCGGCAATTTAGTTCGTAACATGGACCTCGGGTTCCAAGCCGCGGGCTATTATCTGGATAAATCCCGAGCTGCTTATTGGGATGGTCGGAATAATCTCGGTGAGCATATGGCAAGTGGCGTATATTTCTACCAACTCATTGCGGGGGATTATATCGCAAACCGCAAGCTAGTTATTCTGAAATAGAACTAAAACGCTAAGGTGTAGGCATCAGTCATTTTTCACGATTGATGCCTACAATCTAAATATTTTTATAGTAAAAAATAGATACAGAATAGTAATTATTGAATTTTTTACATAGGTGCAACTATGAACAAAATATCCCGCCGTAATTTTTTACATTCTACCGCAATGGCAACTGCTTCAGGAGCGATTGCGCTCGGTTTTTCCGGCTGTAGCCGGTTGTTGACTGAATCTGCTCCCCAACCCCCGACAGCCAATCGGTATGGCGATTTCCTACCAGATCCCTACGGCATTCTCGATCTTCCTGAAGGTTTTACGTACCACGCATTCTCTACCGTCGGAGAGCGTATGAACGACGGATTCCTCGTCCCCGGCGCACACGATGGCATGGCAGCTTTTCCCGGACCCAATGGGAAGACAGTTCTAATCCGAAACCACGAACTAAATATAGGGCCAAAGGACGCTCAGTCATTTGCACACGACAAGAGATATCGAGAAGTCGATCCCGAAAAGATGTACGATCCAGGAAAAGGGGTGAAACCGGGACTTGGTGGTACCACAACACTTGTCTACAATACGCAGAGCCAAACATTGGAAAGCCACTCCATGAGTTTAATGGGCACCCTCCGGAATTGCGCCGGTGGTGCAACGCCTTGGAACACCTGGATATCCTGTGAGGAAAGCGTTCAGCTCGCAAAGGACACTTACGAAAAAGACCACGGTTACAATTTTGAAGTGCCCGCCTCCGCTAGCATCGGTTTAGCAACACCGATACCGCTGAAAGCAATGGGGCGATTCAACCATGAGGCTGTCGCTGTAGACCCAAAGAGCGGAATCGTATATCAGACCGAAGATCGCCACGATAGCCTGATTTACCGCTTCATTCCGGACGTCCCCGGCAAGCTTGCACAAGGTGGACGGCTTCAGGCGATGGTAATCCGGGATATGAAAAGTACCGACACCCGAAATTGGAAAGAGTGGACAGATAAAATTTTCCCCTGGACCTATGATACGGTTCCGGTTGGTCAAAAGATAGCGGCTGCGTGGGTTGATATTCAGAACGTTGAATCGCCCAAAGACGACCTGCGTCTGCAGGGTTTCGAGAAAGGTGCAGCGAGATTTGCCCGAGGCGAGGGGATGTGGTATAGCGACAATACTATTTACTTTGTCTGCACAAACGGCGGTTACCGGAAGAAAGGACAAGTCTGGCGTTATATTCCTAGTCCGTTTGAGGGGACAGCCGCTGAAGATAAGCAACCGGGAGCACTTGAACTCTTTATTGAACCCAACGACAGCGATCTCTTAGAAAACGGTGACAATGTGACAGTTGCGCCGTGGGGAGATCTCATCTTGTGCGAGGACGGTCCAGGAACGCAGTTTCTTGTGGGTGTAACCCCCCAAGGTCAACTTTACAGATTTGGCAAGAACTCACGCAACAGGTCGGAGTTCGCCGGTGCAACGTTCTCGCCGGATGGCAGCACGCTGTTTGTCAACATCCAAGGGGCTGGAATGACACTCGCTATCACAGGTCCCTGGCGCAAGTTTATGGAAGGATAAAAAAAGAGTTCTTCATTAAAAAGCCAAAGGAAGGATAAATTTTTGTAACATCTTTGGGTTATACTTGCTTTTGTTGGTTGGGGAAATCAGGAAATTTGGGATGGAGGGTTGTCGTGCTCCATCCCAAATTTCGTTTTACCGTTTTTAAGTCTAACGTGCCCCAGCGGATACCCGCTATAAAAATCAGTTGCCACAAAAAATCGAAAGAAAGGTCACAATTCTGTAACATTCTCAGATTATACTTAAGTGAGTAAAAAGGGAGAGATGTAATCAGAAAAGGAGAACGATGAAACATCTATTTTGGGGAATGTTGATAGTATGGCTCTGTTGGGTTCCATCAACACTCTTGGCACAACAGACTGGACACATTGCAGGGGTTGTCCTTGATGAAGCGACAGAAACACCGATAGCAGATGTATCCATCACGCTGAGTGCAACTGGACAGCGTGCATCAACAGATCAGGACGGAGCATTCATGCTTGAAGTACCCTTAGGCACTTACAACATCAGTGTCCGGTGTCCTTTCTACCTCACACAAACCGTATCTGGTATTGAAGTCACTGAATCGCAGCCGAAGCAAACCCTCCACGTTGTCCTCACTCCGCAAGTCATTAAGCTGGGTCCCATCCATCTTCCGGTCCGTTTAACTGAATCTAGCGAAACGGGTCTCTTGGAGAAGCGACGATTAAGTTTCGCCGTTGAAGATAGCATTAGTACAGAGCTAATGGCTAAACTCCCTGTCTCCGATGCTGGAGATGCGTTAAAACGGGTCACCGGTATCAGCATTGTGGGTGGACGCTACGTTTTCGTGCGCGGACTCGGGGAACGTTATAGTAACACCTTACTGAACAGCGTTCAGATTCCAAGTCCTGAACCTAACCGCCGCGTTGTACCGATGGATATTTTTCCTGCCAACCTTCTGGAAAGCCTCCAGACCGTTAAAACCTTCTCTCCCGATCAACCGGGCAACTTCGCTGGTGGATCCGTACAGGTGTTCACGAAAGATTTCCCGGACGCATTCACGATGTCACTATCCATGTCTAGCAGCTTCAATACGGAAACAACCGGCAATGAGCTACTCGAATATCCGGGTGGAACCTTAGATCGATTCGGGTTTGATGATGGCACACGCGCGCTTCCGGATATTATCGCAGATCTACCTGCTGACGTTCCAATTCGCGAACGTGGTCGTTTCACCAAAGGTGGATTCACACCAGAGGAAATTCAAGAGCTTGGTCAAGCCTTCGACAACGTCTGGTCACCCGGGAGATACACCGCACCAGCGAACCAGAGTTATAAGTTCAGCATTGGAAATTCGAGTCAACTGGTTGGAAAAGATTTCGGATACCTAGGGATTATCTCATATAGTAATGGACACAGTCATCGTCCAGAGGAAGAACAGAACGCGTTTCGATTAGGCTTAGATGAGCTGACCCCGGTGACAAAATATTTGGTAGAGCGAAGTGCCAACGATGTTAGTTGGGGTGGGGTGCTGAATACAAGCATGCGCTTTTCCCCGGGACATAAGGTGAGTTTGAGAACGCTATACAGCCATACAGCTGAAGATGAAACACGGACCTGGGAAGGGTATAACGCGGACCGTGACACAGATATGCGAAGTTCACGCCTACTCTATGTTGAACGTGGTTTGCTTTCTAGCCAACTTGCCGGCGATCATGAGTTTGACTTTGGGTCCAAAAGTCTAGATGGAGATTCGGAATTAGAAGCAGCAGCGGACAGCGATGATGCTGAACCGGAGCTTATTCCTGTCCCCACCCTTTCTTGGCGGCTGACCTTCTCTCGTGCAACTAGAAGCGAGCCCGATACCCGCGAGGTCATCTATGAAAAACGTCGGGACGAATGGCTTTTCCGCGACATTACTCAGAGCGGCAGCCGGTTCTTTTTTAATTTGCAAGATGATGAAGTTAGCGGTCGCCTAGACTGGTCGATGCCGATTGTGAGAACGGGGTTGTTCAAAGTTGGCGGGATGTGGAGAGATCGTGACCGGACGTTTGATGCCCGTCGTTTCCGATTTCTGCCCTCCGATAATATCGAATTATTCCTAGACCGAACCGCTCCACCGGAGGATCTATTCGCACTAGAGCATATCGCTCCTGGTCTCTTTGAGCTAAGGGAATCAACACGGGCAACCGATAACTACCTTGCCGCTCATAGCGTATGGGCTAGTTACGGCATGGTCGATTTACCGCTATCGAAGAAGTTTCGCGTGACAACCGGGGCGCGGTTGGAGGTATCTGATCAGAACGTCACCACCTTCGATCCCTTCGTTGTAGGGCAGCAAGCGATAGAAGCAAACCTTGATACCACCGATATACTACCAAGTCTGAACCTAACATATCGCCTGACCGAGCGGATGAATCTCCGTTTAGCCGCCTCTCGCACGGTGACGAGACCAGATCTTCGGGAATTGGCACCCTTCGAGTTTACGGATTTCGTTGGTGGCAGAACGATTTTCGGCAATCCAGGGCTCGAACGCACTAAGATTGATAACTACGATATCCGGTGGGAAGCGTTCCCAGAATTAGGAGGCGTGGTCGCGGTTAGTGGTTTCTACAAGAAATTCCATAAACCAATTGAGCAGATAATCCAGCCAGCGGCTGAAGTCCGAATTACTTATGAGAATGCCGAAGCAGCGAATAACTTCGGACTTGAATTGGAAATACGCCAAAATCTCAGTATCTTGGCATCAGCTTTGAGACATCTATCGGTGAACACCAATGTCGCGCTTATCTCCTCTAGGGTTGAACTACCCGATGTTGGTATCCAAACATCTTCTGAACGTGCATTGCAAGGGCAGTCACCTTACGTCGTGAACGCCAGTCTAGGCTATGACAATCCTGACTTAGAGATAACCGCTGCGCTTGCGTATCATATCTTTGGCAAGCGAATCGCGGAGGTCGGCAACCACGGCAGCCCAGATGTGTTTGAACTGCCGCGTTCGCAATTGGACGTAACATTTGGAAGACAACTGCTTCCATTTCTTCGTTTGAGCCTTTCAGCAAAGAATCTGCTGAATCCTGACGTTACCTTAGAGCAAGGTGGCGAAACCTACGTGCGGTATCGCACGGGTCGGACCTTCTCGTTCGGCTTGAGCTACAATTTGTAAAGAGGAACAAAGACATCTCTTTATGTTTCACACTTAATTTAACAACAAAGAAAGGAATCTCAACTCAATGAGTAATCTTTTGGTTTTTCGGTTGTTGTCCGTCTTTTGTATCTGCCTCGCCCTTCTGCTTGTGGGTTGTGGCGGCGACGATGACGACGACAACAACGACACAGGCGAAGATATCGTTACCGAAGAGGAACCGAGCGGGCCAAACCTCCTCGAAGGTAAAATCACCGAAGACCTCACTCTCACAGCAACCCGGGAACACGTATTACGTGGTGCTGTGTTTGTGGAGAACGGTGCTACACTGACAATTGAGCCGGGAACTACCATTTATGGCGAAGGCATTTCCAACGGCACTCTCATTATCACACAAGGTTCAAAAATTATGGCTGAAGGAACACAGGACGCGCCAATTGTTTTCACAAGCGATGCGCTCGAAGGGTCGCGAGGTCGCGGTCAGTGGGGCGGTTTGATCATTAATGGCCGCGCTCCGAGTAACCAAGGCGTCACGTTTGGTGAAGGGGACACAGGGGCTTTCGGTGGAAACAATCCGACAGATAACAGCGGCGTTCTCAAGTATGTTCGCGTCGAATACGCTGGTATTGAGTTTAGCCCGGATAACGAGTTAAACGGTATCGCGTTCCAAGGCGTTGGCTCTGGCACAGTCGTTGATTATGTGCAGGTGCATTTCAATCAGGATGACGGCATTGAGATGTTCGGCGGTACGGTCAACATCAAACATGCACTCGTCACTGGCGCACGCGATGATTCCTTCGATTGGACGGATGGTTGGACAGGCAAGGGCCAGTTCTGGATTGCACAGCAGCGCGGAGATGAAGCTGATAACGGTTTTGAAAATGACAACAGCAGTAAGAACAATGATGCGACGCCACGCTCTGCACCGACAATCTATAACGTCACGCTTGTCGGTGACCCCAAGGGTCCGACGAGTGACACCGGTATGTTGATTCGTGAAGGCGCAGCGGGAATTTACCGCAATATCATTGTACACGGCTTCAAAAACAAAGCTGGGCTTGATATTGACAATGCGTCCACGATTGCACAAGCGAACAGTGGTGGTCTCACTGTTCAGAATACTATCTTCTCCAATAACCAACCAAGCAATTTTGCCGACCCGGACGAAGATTTTGATGAAGCTGCATGGGCAATGAATCCTACATTCAATAACCTTGAAGCGGATGCTATGTTGACCAATCCATTCAACTTAACCGGGCCGGATTTCCGTCCGCAAGCGGGTTCTCCTGCAGTCGACGGGACAGTTCCGGTCGCCTCACCGCCTGGAGATGGCTTCTTTGAACCGGTGAATTTCATTGGTGGCATGGGCCCCAACGATAACTGGACCGCAGGTTGGACAACAACTGCTCAAAACTAATCTATGGATTCAAGGAGGTTCAGGATTAAGATGTTAAATGATCTCGTTCAATCCTTGAATCCACTTTATCTTATCACATGAAATGGCGAATTGCGTTAGGGATAATTCCCCTCATTGTGCTGATCGTATCAATCGGTTGGCAAAGAAAAAGCGCATGGGAGGGCAGCTTGACTTCCCCGGCTGCCCTTGGTCATGCTATCGTTGATGCGTTGAATCGTGGGGATATTGATGCATTACATCAGCTGAGGGTGAATCAGGATGAGTACTATTCATGGGTATGGCCCGCTTTCCCTGCGAGCCGTCCTCCATATAATTTTACCCCTGACTTTGCATGGTCAAATCTAAATAAGAAGTGCGTACTCGGCGCTAGCAGCTGGATTGAAAAATATGGCAGCCAAAATTTAGCTTTCGTGAACATGGAATTTGACCGCCCAACCGAAACATATAACGGTTTTAAGCTGCTACGTGGCACAGTACTTACAGTCCAGAAACCGGATGGCAGAAAAGTCGAGTTGCGAATTCTGGGATCTATCGTAAAGAAATACAATCGTTATAAACTTTTAAGCTATGAGGATTGAACAGATATGAGTGGTTACATTTCTAATTATAAGGCAAGCAAAGGTAAAAAGAAGATAAAGAAAGTCACACGTCCAGTACAGGCAACGAGTGCGAGTGCAGCCTCGACGTCCGCTAGCAGTGGACAAGCATCTGTATCTCACGTGAGTGCGCCTGCTGCCAGTGAACTTAAGGAACACAGTGCGCCGGTTCAAATCCAAGCCACCCGCAAGCAGGCCGGCAAGAGAGGCGGAGCGTTTTTTGTGTCACTTGTGCTGCACCTTGTCGCGGCATTGATTGCGACAGCGTACGTTGTTCAAGAAAAGATTGCAAATGAAGAACTAATACAAGGGGTGCTCATGAAACCTGCCCCCAAACCGACACTTAAACGCCGGTCTCGCCCGCGCGTTGCTAAAACTACCACTCCTCGAAAAGCAGTGGCAACACCTAAACCGCAGCTTCAACACATTGCTACAACAAGCGCCCGCCTCCCAATCGGCAGCGAAAGATTCACAATTCCGGCGAGCAATCTTTCCGTTGGAGCAATGGGTGAGCCGACCACCCAGCTTAACAGGGGGCTATTTGGTGGAGCACGCCAAGCACAAGTCGTTGCGATAACCCCTCAGTTTGAAGCTCCAAAATTTATGAGCACCTCAATAGCCACCAAGATTGACACAGGCAGTAATTTTGCACAAGTGGATTTCGATCCGGAGGCGATTGATCCAATCACAGCAGAGCTAAGGGATGCAACCCAATCGTTTACGGAGTTTCTCCAGTCAATACGAGACAAAATCAAACGCTCTCAACGTTATCCACGAGCGGTACGAAGTTTAGATGACGGTAGCGAGGTACAGGTACAATTTACGATTCGTCGTGATGGCAGCCTTCTTGATGCTAAAGTTGTCGGCTCCTCTAGCTCCAAATCGCTTGACGCCGCTGCTTTGTCCGCGGTACGCGACGCCGCGCCATACCCGCCATTTCCTGAAGGTAAAGAAGGTTTAACACTTCGCTTAGAAATCCCGATTGCTTTTCAGCTACAGACACATTAGAAACTGACAACCCCTCTTTTCATAGGCTCCTGCTTCATAGCATGCTTTTTTGTGACAATTTGTGACATTTATGGTATAGTTTTAGGTTGAGCGACATTAAGCAACTTACCAGAATGGCGTTGCACAAACATGTTATCGAACGGAGGTCTTATGAAGAGATATTTTCGATACGGTTTTTTGTTTTTTATCTATTTATTATTGAGCAGCGCTTCCATATCAAGGGCCGATGAAGGTAGGATTAGCGGTTACTTTTTTGGCGATTATTACTATGTGTTAAAGTCTCATGAGGTTGGACTTAAGAATCGGAATGGATTTCAGTATCGACGCGTTTACTTTGATTACGACAAAGATCTGTCAGAAGCAGTCTCTGTACGGTTTCGTCTGGAGATGAATAGCTCATCATTTCCCACAGCCCGTCAGACAAGCGCGAAATTTGAACCATTTCTCAAAAACGGCTATCTGAGATGGAAGCAATCCAAGTGGCGAACAAACATTTATTTGGGATTACTTGGCACACCGACTTGGAAGAATATTGAAAAGGTATGGGGCTACCGCTCTGTTGCAAAAACGGTGATTGACCTTCAGAAAATGGGAAGCAGCACCGACTTTGGTATAGGGTTACAAGGCGATGTCGATAAATCAAAGATAGTCAGCTATCATCTGACATTTGCAAATGGCATGAGCACAAAGGCGGAAATTGATAAGAACAAGAAAATCGCCTTTTCGCTCGCAGCCAAGCCCGTTATGGGCGTTATCCTTGAAGGATATGCTGATTTGGAAAACGCGGTGGACTTGGGCAGATGGTATACATTACAAGGTTTTCTCGGTTATCAACGGGAGCAATTTCGACTCGGTGTTCAGCTTGCCAACCAGACGCGGCAGCGGGAAAACGAGGACGACCTCAATATTTTGGTGGGCTCGGCCTTCGGTGCAGTGCAATTGGTCAAGAACAAGGTATGGGCTTTCGCTCGATTTGATCGACTGTTTGAGTCAAATCCCGATGCGAAGGTAATTTCTTATATCCCTTTTGATGAAACTGCAGCCCCGAATATGATTCTGATCGGGCTAGATTGGGCGCCAACTGAAGCGTTTCATGTCATGCCCAATCTGGTCTTCATTTTTTACGATGAACCGGATAACGGTACTAAACCTGACGAAACCGTTATGCCACGTTTGACGGCGTTTTTTAGATTCTAGCCATGGATGTTTTGTCTATTGTTCCTCAACCATGATATGCTGCCGTGTATCGTGACAAGCGTCGGGACGCGACAAAATTGAGGGAGACACGCGATGCAATCTCACTTAGAAGAAAACATGCAGCAGGACATCGATTTAATCCGCAGCGAGGTAATTAGGATGGGCGCATTGGCTGAACAAGCGTTAGAGACCTGTCTGGGTGCGATTGAGCAGAATAACCGACAACTCGCTTACGCTGTGATTTTAAGGGACCGGTATATTGATGAGTTAGAGGCCAACCTACAATCACTTTGCCAAAGGTTCCTGATTAAGCACCTGCCAGTCGCGGGCCAGATGCGTTTCGTTTATTCGGTCATCAAGATAAACACTGAATTGGAACGCGTCGGTGATTATGCAAAATCCATTGCTCGGCGATTTTTGACCGTTACTGATCTGGGTGCACATGCGTCCCACCCCAAGCTTACCGACATTGCCAACCTCGCAATCTCTTTTCTTCGTAATGCACTACAAGCCTTTACCGACCGTAATGCTGAATTGGCAAAGGCAACAAGGCAAAAAGAAAAAGAACGGGCGATAGATAATCTGCGCTATGAAATTCATAGTGACTTAATTCAATTGCACAACAATGGTGAGCTGCCATCAGAGGCATTGGTGCCACTCGTGACGATAGTCAGTTGCTTAGAACGGGTAGCGAATCAGTCAAGCAATATTTGTGAAGAAATCTTGTATATGTGTACCGGTGAAGATCTCAGACATGACTATCAACAGGTATTGCGGGTGCTTTGTGTCGCCGAGCATGATGCCTGCAGGGGGCAGATGGCAGTCGGTATCGGCAATACGCTTGAACCGCAAAGAATCCATTTCAGTAGTGCCGGCGTGGCGTCTCAACCACTGGATCCACAAACTGTAGAATTCATGGCAGAGAAGGGGATTGATATTACTGGTCAGACATCCAAATATTTAAGTCAGATTTTAGATCTCGAAGATTATGCAATCATTGTCTCGCTCTGTGAGGCAGCCGACAAAGCACTCCCATCGCTAGCGTCGAGGCCAGTTCACATCAGTTGGGAAGTGCAAGATCCATCAAAAATTGAAGACACTGAAAAGGCAGTTCAAGCTGCGTACCAAAAAACATTTGAATTCTTAGACACACACCTCCGAGAATTAACTCAAGCAATTCTCGGTGATGATATTGATAAGGAGAAGGAAACTGATGTTTAATAAAGTATTGTGCGCTATGGTTACGATAGGGCTCTGTTTATTTTCAAACGGATGTACAAAGAAGAACGAGACCGGCGAAGAGAGCGAGGCTAACACAGCGGCAAAGTCCGTGATTCAGAATGCGGGCTCTGATACGATGGTCAATCTCGCACAGGCGTGGGCAGAGGAGTATGCGACAGTCCAGCCCGATGTGTCTCTTGAAGTTTCCGGTGGCGGTTCAGGCACTGGTATCGCTGCACTAGTCAGCGGCACGGTAGACATCGCAAACTGTAGCCGTCAAATGACCCCAGAGGAAAGGGAACGGGTGATAGAGCACACCGGCGAAGCGCCGAAAGAGTTCATCGTTGGGTACGATGCGCTCGCTGTATACGTCCACAAGGACAACCCACTGACTGAAATCTCAATAGATCAACTTGCTGCTATCTACGGAGAAGGTGGAAACATAACGAAATGGTCTCAACTGGGGATCGATAATAGCGAATGTGCTAATGACGAGATTATTCGGGTGAGCCGACAATCGAATTCCGGGACATTCGTTTATTTCCGTGCAGCAATTCTCGGTAAGAATCGCGACTATAAACTCGGTTCAAGAGATCTACACGGCTCTAAGGATGTTGTCGAACTTGTCGCACATACACCGTGTGCCATTGGCTATAGCGGTATGGGGTACGCTACGGAAGAGGTGAAAATGCTCAAAATAGCCCAGGCTACTAGTGATCTCGCCTATGGTCCCACCGCCCAAGGTGTGCTTGATGGTACATATCCAATCGCAAGGCCCTTGTATATGTATTCGCTCGGAACTCCAGAACCGCAGGAACAGTCTTACCTAGATTGGATCTTTTCGCCAGCGGGCCAGGCAATCGTTGAGAAGACGGGTTACGTGCCAGTCGGGCAGAAATGAGGCGCGATAGCGTTTATCGAATTACGGTGTCAAAGCGTCAGTGGATGACCATCAATTATGCGAACAATCGTTAACATTTTTCACCAACTAGGCCGTTGGGGTGAGCCAGTAATCGAAGGAATTATTCGTCTGTGTGGTATCAGCGCAATTATCTTCGTCTTTGGCATATTTTTCTTTGTCTTCCGCGAAGGGATGGGGTTTTTCTTCGGGGGATTGGACATCGTTGAATTTCTCACAAGCCCCGAATGGTACCCCACTTCAGTAAGTAACAAACGTTACGGTGTATTGGCATTAATCGCAGGGACCTTTAGTGTGACGGTTTTGGCGATGTTTCTCGCTGTGCCGTTTGGGCTCGGGGCAGCTATCTTTGTGTCTGAATTTTGTGGACCGAAACTGAAGGAGACGCTCAAAATCGTCATTGAATTACTCGCGGCGATTCCGTCTGTCGTGTGGGGATTCATAGGCTTGACGGTGATGAATGCACTGATTATAGATTTGTTCAACGTACCGATTGGCTTAACGATGTTAAATGGTGGTATTATTCTAGCGCTGATGAGCGTCCCCATTATCGTTTCTATCGGTGAAGACGCTCTGAAGGCTGTTCCGGATTCATATCGAGAAGCGGCTGAAGCGCTCGGTGCAACGCGCTGGCAGGTAGTTTATCGTGTGTTGTTGCCCACAGCAAAGAATGGGTTGCTCGCAGCGGTGTTGTTGGGCGTTGGCCGTGCAGTAGGTGAAACGATGGCGGTGTTGATGACAACAGGTCATGCGGTGAAGATGCCGACCAGTCCGTTCGATTCCGTCCGCACATTGACCGCCACGATTGCAGCCGAATTAGGTGAAGCAGCGGTGGGAAGTGACCACTATCGAGTACTATTTATCATCGGTGTTTTGCTATTTTCAATTACATTTATTGTGAATTTTGTCACTGACCTTGTGATTAAAGGCATTCGCGAAAAGGCATAACGTTCATATAGAAAATTACATGGCAACAGATATAAATCCCGCTCCCACCTCGCCAAAAATCGTCTCACCTGAATTGATGTTCACTGCAACTAAGCACAGTCGTAAAAGACAGCTGACAGAGAACGTTGCACGCGGCGTTTTCTTCGCGATGACGCTGTTGATGATCTTGCCACTAATTCTCATCGTTGTATATCTCTTTGTCAAGGCAGCACCGATTCTGTCTCTCGAGTTCTTTTTCTCAAACCCTGCAAAAGGGATGAGAGCCGGTGGGATATGGGCACCCTTGCTTGGAACGATTTACATCGTGATAATCTCGCTGCTTGTTTCCGCACCAATCGGAGTGTTAGCAGCGGTCTATCTGAATGAATACGCGCGCGAAAGCTGGTTCACCCGAATAATCAATCTTGCAGTGGTTAATCTCGCCGGGGTGCCCAGTATTGTGCATGCGCTTTTTGGTGTGGGCGCTTTTGTGTATTTTGCAAGGATGGGGCGCTCGGTTTTAGCTGCCTCGCTTACGTTGGCAATCATGACCCTGCCGGTTATCATCGCCAGCACGAAGGAGGCGCTCGGCGCTGTTCCGATGGCGTTCCGGGAAGCCTGTTGGAACACCGGCGCGACACGGTGGCAAACGATTCGGGGCATTGTCCTACCAAATTCAATCAGCGGTATACTGACCGGCGTGATCTTACAGGTGTCACGGGCAGCAGGTGAGACTGCACCAATTATGTTTACCGGCGCAGTATTTTTTAAGGCTATTTCTGAAGGAGACGTTTTTGCCTACGGCCTGCTCGATCGGTTTATGGCACTCTCAATGCACCTGTACCAACTTTCGACGCAAGTGCCGGGGGTCCCTGAAGCTTTGGAGTACGGCACAGCCGTTGTACTTTTGGGGGCTGTCCTGATGGTAAACGCCTTAGCAATTGTGTTGCGTGTGTATTTGCGGTCTCGACAGCGGTGGTAGGCACTAAGATTAAAAATCAGTGGCGATTCAGACCCGATTTCGGGTTGTTTAGCTAACTAAGACATGGGTGAAGATGCATAATTCTAAAAAGAAAATTGAAATCACCGATCTCGCTGTCCGATACGGGACAATGGAGGCGCTCAAAGGGATTTCTTTCGACGTATACGAGAATGAAATACTGGGCATCATTGGGCCGGCGCAATCCGGCAAAACAACGCTGTTGAAAACTATCAACCGCACGATTGAATTTGAGCCGACAGCGCACGTTAGCGGTTCGGTGAAAATCGATGGTCTAGATGTACAAAGGATTAAAAACGTCAATCAGTTGCGCCGACGTATTGGGATGGTTTTTCCGCTGCCGGTCGGCCTGCCAATGTCTATCTACGATAATGTTGCCTTCGCGCCTCGGACTGCGGGCATTCGTAAGCGGAGCGAGTTAGATGAACTTGTTGAGCGTTGTCTGCAACAAGCGGCACTGTGGGATGAGGTTAAAGACCGACTTAATAGCCTTGGCACGAAGCTGTCGGGCGGACAGCAGCAACGCCTGACCATTGCCCGGGCCCTATCACACCAGCCCGAAATCCTCTGCCTCGACGAGTTTTCGATTGCCGTTGATCCGGTAACAACAATGCGAATTGAGGATATCCTCAAAGAATTACGGTCTGAGATTACCATCCTTCTCGTCACCAACTTGGTCCAACAGGCGCGTCGTTTGGCGGACCGCACCGCTTTCATATTTGAGAGTAAATTAATAGAAATTGGCGACAACGATGTCATCTTCTCCAACACACCGGCGAGCAGACTAACTTACGACTACGTGAATGGAACCTTTGGATGAGCCCAGATAAAAAACAGAGCAAAAGCTACAGCGTCGAAACCCGTCAGCTTAATCTATGGTACGGCGACTTTCAGGCTTTGATTAATGTAAGCGTGAAGGTTGTCGATGGCTTAATAACTGGGCTGATTGGTCCCTCCGGATGCGGTAAGACCACCTTGCTGCGTTGTTTCAACCGTGTGAACGAGCGCTACGGAAACGTCACGACGACCGGCGAGGTAGAAATTCTTGGTAAAAATATTTACGATGCGGACGTCTCGCTACCGGAGCTGCGAAAAAATGTCGGCATGGTGTTTCAGCGCCCAAATCCACTGCCAATTTCCGTCTACGAAAATATCATCTTCGGTCTACGTGTCCACTCTGAACGCCGTATACGGAAAAGATCGGACACCGACAATATTGTTGAGACAGCGCTAAGGGAAGTCCATCTGTGGGATGATCTGAAAGACCAACTAAAGGTCAAGGCAACCACCCTACAACTTGAACAACAACAGAAATTGTGCATCGCCCGGCTGCTGCCGTTGAAACCGCGAGTAATTTTGATGGATGAGCCGTGCTCTGCTCTTGACGCTAAAGGCACCCGAACTGTTGAAGAATTGATGTTGGAGCTGGCAGGGCAATACACAATCCTAATTGTTACACACAACATGGCACAAGCGCGTCGTGTAAGCAATGAATGTATCTTTATGCTGCTTGGCGAGATTATTGAACATAGCCACACTGAAGATCTGTTTCTAACCCCCCAGAACTCAAAAACAGCGGACTACATCGAAGGACGATACGGATAATCAACCTAGTATACGTCTGACCCCTTCAATGGGAGCGGGACCACCCAGATGTTGCGATACTTTACCGGATTGCCGTGGTCTTGCAGTCGTAGGGGCCCTGGCTCTGCGGCCTCTCCGTCCGTCGCCCCACCTGTAGCTCCTAGCATCTCGACATTATTTTGTATCACAATCCCGTTCTGTAGCACGGTCACACGGGCGTTTTCTTCTACCTCTCCCGACTCACTCACGCGAGCGGCGCGGAATATCACGTCGTAGGTTTGCCATTCGAGCGGCGGTTTGCAAGCGTTGACCAACGATGCAAATTGGTTGTAAATTGCACCACAGTCTCCTTTGCCCGGCACATCAATCCCATAGGAATCCAAGACCTGGATTTCATACCGTCCCTGAAGAAAGACGCCACTGTTCCCTTTTGCTTGCCCCGTTGCGTCTGGCATGTCTGGCGTCATGAATTCCAGGTGCAGTAGAAAATCGGTAAACTTCTCCTGACTCACAATGTCGCCCCCGCCGGCGGTCACCGTCATTGCGCCGTCGGCAACCTCCCAGGCCGGTGCCTCTCCATCAAGCTTCGTCCAATTACTGAGGTCTTTACCATCAAACAGGATAACTGCGGTTTCCGGTAGTGTCTGCATCATCAATTGTCTCCTCCATTAAGAAATAAAAAAAGCAGGGCTAAAAAATTAGCCCTGCTCTGCATCTACGGTTGAGATCAAGGGAAGAACCGTCTTCTACGAGAGTATCTCCCTTGATGAGGGAAGTACTGTCTCCTAAAAGACAGCACCTCCCTTGATCATTCCACTAGATGGTAACAAGAATGATCACCTCCTTTCATTTCAAAGGATACAGATAGCATAGCATATATAGATTTTTTTGTCAACAATAAAAACAGATCGTTTTTTTCAATTCGGCGTTGAAAGCAAAGAAGTAAATCGGAGTTATTTTTGTTGACTTTTTCGTGTCGAGATGGTACGTTGATTTGAAAGAGCGGTTTAGCCTCCGATATATTACACCCGATAGAATATGCAGGCACACAACAACCAGCGTTCAAATCAACAGGAGAATACTATGCCTTACAAACTTCGACCTGACAGGATGTACATGATGCCAACACACTTTGGTCCAAGCATGGGGCCGAGGCAAGGGCCTGATGGACGTAAATTCGAGTGCAAAGACAGTCCGAAGTCGACATCCATATCGGTCAGCTTTTTGACGAATCGTGAACAACTTGAGAAATTTTTACCGGAACGCTTTGAGGTTGGTGCGGAGCCGGTGGTCAGTGTATCCGCTTCCTATATGACAGAGATTGAGTGGTTGGCGGGGCGTGGATATAATGTGCTCGGCGTTAGCTTTCCCGCAGTCTTCAATGGGGAACGAGACCGTGCTGAAGGTGGGTTGCTGACAGTGCTTTGGGAAAATCTGTGCGATCCGATTCTTACAGGTCGTGAACAGTTAGGGTTCTCCAAAATCTATTGCGAACTACCAGAGCCGATTGTACTTCGTGGAGAGACACACTGCATCGCTAGCTGGCTCGGATTCAAGTTCTTGGATATGAAACTAACTCACATGACACAGATAGGACTGGATACAAATCCTGCGCCGGTGGTAACCCCTCCGAACGACGGTGTGTTGCGAGGTACTTTACACTATAAATATATGCCGCGAACCGGGGAATGGGGACAAGGCGATGTCGGCTATGCTGTACTCACACCCGCAGAGGGAAGCAACAGCGTTACCAAAGAACTGTGGCGGGGTGAAGGAACGGTCGAATTTCATAAAGCAAGATGGGAAGATTTGCCGACCCAGTATCATATAGTCAATGCCTTTCACGAGCTGGAAATTAAGGAATACCGTGGTGCAACTATCTCTAAGAGCGTTGGCGGCAAGGATCTCAGCGATCAACGGATCCTTCAGTAAAATGAAACGTGATGTGTAAAACGTGAAAACCACTATAGTTCATTGGTTCATTGATGCAGTTGGTCGAGGAAGTCCGACTTAGAGGGTCCATGTCAAAAGGAAAGTACAGAGCAACTCAGAGAAACCGAGTTTTTGGCAAAAACCCGGTTTCTGTTGTATTACTGGAGGCAAGCTATGGAATATCGTCCGTTTGGTCAAACAGGGCTGCAGGTATCAGCGATTGGATTTGGTTGCTGGGAGATGGGGGGCGGTTACGGTTCCATTGAGGAATCGGAGGTCATTGGGGCAATTCACCGCGCCCTCGATCTTGGCATCAACTGCTTTGACACCGCTGAAGGCTACGGGAAGGGCAGATCTGAGGCGTTATTGTCAAAGGCACTGGGTGCCCGGCGGAAAGACGTTATTGTGGTGACCAAGTTCGGCGTAGGTTACGATGACCGCCCGAAAGGGAGGGATAGCCGGAGATCCACCGCACACGCTGCGATCGATCGGAGTCTGAAAGCACTGAACACCGATTATGTCGATGTGTATCTAGTTCATTGGCCCGACCGCACAACTCCCTTTGACGAAACAATGCAGGCGTTAGAGGAGATTGTCCAACAGGGAAAGGTGCGCCACGTTGGTCTATCGAATTTTACGCGCGATGAAATTCAGACCTGCACGGCAATGCGTCGGGTTGAGGTTTTACAGTATAGCTGTAATCTTTTTGATCGGCGTATGGCAAAATGGATCTTCCCTTACGCCGAAAAAAACGGAATCGGCGTTATGACGTATGGCTCACTCGCCTACGGTTTGCTGACAGGTGCATTCACTGAAGAAACCACATTTGAGGAAGGGGACTGGCGGCGCGGCGGTGGCTGGGACATGTCGCTGAGGTTGTTCATGCCAGAGGTGTTCAAGCGCAACGTTCAAGCCGTAAACGAACTCAAGCTGATCGCAGAACGGCTTGGAAAAAAACTCCCCCACCTCGCACTCAATTGGACGCTCTCCAACCCTGGGGTGAGCGTATCGCTTGTTGGCGCAAGGCGCGCCTCCGAGGTTGAGGATAATATGGGAGCGGTCGGTTGGCAGTTGGGAGACGATGTGCGAGCTGAAATTGATCAGGTCTTCGCTGAATACGAAATTGACACCGCTCCTAACAAATGGGTGGAACGAACCGATTAGCACACAGATTTGGAAAATTGGGATTGCCCCATCGGAGATTCGGATTAAAGAGCTCACCCAACATAACGAACCGCTGAGTAATCAGAATGAACGCTTGTCCCAGTTACTCGCCATGCAGACCCAACAGTACGCGATAATTCTGCAATTGCTCTATCTTACCGCGGTCGTGCGGCCTGACGAAGGTTTCGCCGTCCCCAAATGGCGGGGTGGGTAATAGGCTTTACGGCTTTGACGCTTAACCCATCTGGATTGAGTGTGCCTCGGACGCGTTTTATCAGTTACCTCCAATCGGGCGCACGGCCGGGGTGCAATTTGTTGAGATTGGTTCCGTCGGTTTCCATCGTCCAGATATGCGGCTCGAAGGTTTCACGGTCAGAAACGAAAGCGATATGCGTTCCGTCAGGCGACCAGGTGGGTTCTTTATCGTCTGCCGGGTGCTGCGTTAAGTTGCGAGGGAAGCTGCCATCGGCGTTCATCACAAAGATGTCGTTCTGTGCTATAGTCCGCACGAAAACGATTTTTGTGCCGTCCGGTGACCATGTGGGATAGGAATCAGATTCAAATGTCAGGCGGCGCTCCCTTTCCATTAGCGGATCAAATGTATAAATATTTGGTTTGCTATCTTTCCTTTTGCGATCTTTCACAAACACAAGAGTCCCGTCAGCCCGATAATCTGCCTGAAAAGAATCCCCACGAATGCGGGCAAACCCTAACAACAATCCTTGCCAATATCCTCCGTTATCACTGCCCTCATAAACAATTTCGCCTTGACTTGTCCAAACGGGATTACGGACCGAGGAGACAACCCGATTGGTATAAGGCGTTGGGTTACTGCCGTCGGCACTGATAATGCAAATATCATTATGGCTGAACCCTTCTCGCATGCTTGGACTCATAAACACGATTTTCGTACCGTCGTGAGACCATTTCGGCCGGACGATAAATTCAGAACCATAGGTAACAGAGGCAAGACGGTTATAAATGAGCTTTATATTCTGTCCGTTAGCACCCATGATATAGATACCGTCATGCACAAAAACGATTTGTGATGTGTCGGAAGGGGTATTGTTTTCTTCGGTGGTGGGTTGTTTCTCCGCACTGATGAGAGCTTCGAGTCGTGTAATATCCTCTTGGAGCCGTGTGATATCCTCTCGGAGCAGGTCAATTTCACTCGTATCATTGTCACCACACGCAATTAAGGTAATTGTGAATAAGATGAATAACAAAGTGCGTAACCCCGAAATGGGACAAAGAAGCATGATGAATCTCCTTTCATTGTACTCAGATAACCGAAATTCTAAATCTGCGCTATTTTCTGCAATAAAGACGGTTTCCCACACGTCGTTGCGCTTAATTCCAAGTGTTGCTGGGTATTTGAGCTGTGCCCAGACATTGATGTCAAAGGGGCGTCTAAGGGGCATCTGTGGTTCTCATTTTTCAGCCCTCCATCCCCTTATCCATTCCCTGACGGTTTGTATATTCATTAGTGTCCGCTCATGGATCGGTCGTGTCATCGGTTTGCATCACTTCCCACCCCTCCATTTGGTCATCATCTCCGATTCAATCAAAGAATCCGAATTCTTCCCTGAAGTTATTTTTGAGTAGGTCCTCATTCAAAGTGACTCCCAATCCCGGAAGATTTGGCACATCAATATGACCTTCTTGGATTAAGGACCCCTCATTGATAATCCCCTCCCAAAAGAGATCGTCCAAATGATGGAACTCCAAAACGAGGAAGTTCGGCACCGCTGCCATCACATGACAGTTTGCAACAGTCTGGACGGGACTGCCGATATTGTGCGGGGCGATGGGGATATAGTACATATCCGCCAGGTCCGCGATGCGTCTTCCCTCTAACAGTCCACCCGCTTTTGCCATATCCGGCGAAATAATATCTGCTGCCTGGGTTTCGATTAGGTCGCGGAAGCCAAATCGAGTGTAAAAATTCTCGCCGGTGCAGATCGGTGTCCGTGTGGATTTTGTCACCCCTTCCATCGCGGCTATATTTTCGGGTGGGATGGGATCTTCCAACCAGAGCAGATTTAGGTCTTCAAAAGCGTGTGCGATTTTCAGGATGTCAACTGGGGCGTAAAACCAGTGGGCATCTATCGCAAGGTCGGTGTTAGAATCTAAGCTTTCACGAACAGCCGTCACCACTTCAACATAGTGAGCAATATCATCATTGCTGATACACCGATTGTATCGGTCCCGACGGGACGGAAGTGGATCAATGTCAAATTTGATGGCAGTAAACCCTCGTGCCTCAACTTCTCGCGCTTTGGCAGCATACGCTTCGGGGGTCTCTGTTTCGCCGGCATGGCAATCGTTATAAATCCGTATCTTATCCCGAAACTTGCCTCCCAGCAGCTGCCAAATCGGAACGCCAGCCGCCTGTCCGGCGATATCCCACAGCGCACTTTCTATCCCGCTGATAGCACTCATTACCGCACCTTGATAAAAACCGGAGGCGGACATAGCACTCATCATATCGCGGAACAGTTTATCGACGTTGCGCGGATCTTGACCGATTAAGGGCCTTGTCAGTCGTTCGTCCACAGCAATTTGATGTACCCCTGCCCCGTGGTAGGCTTCCCCAATACCGGTGATACCCTCATCCGTCTTAACCTTGATTAGCACCCATCCGGTAGGACGCAGCAGGACGGAGCCAATATGTGTGATCTTCATGTTTTTAAGGTCCTTATTATGATAGATCAAGATGCAATTTGGCAGTTTACAATCCGCTATTGCCAAAGAAAGGGGCTTACTTCTATGGTGTTCGGTCAGTCAACAGACCCATTCAACTCGATCCGTTGCCCGGTCTCAGAAGATTCGTAGCTCGCATCAATAATTTGCATTACCCGATAGGCATCGTGGATGCTAACAGTCGTCTTGGCCCCTTGACGAATCGCACGGATAAACTCGGCAACGAACTCGTAGCCCCACTGGTCTGCATATACCGGACGCTGTGCGACCTCCATGCTGAATTGCCGCTCCGGCGCAGCCTCCCAGCCTGGTGCGATGCTGTTGACGGTGAAGTTGCCCTCACCAGTAGGCTGCCACGTAGCAGCACCGAGCGTCCCCCTAAGTCCAAAATAGGTATCGTTTCGCGGTCCCGCCCCGGATAGCAGATACCCCATGTGTAAGCAGGCGTGAACACCATTATCGAACTCTAAGGCAACCGTTACTACGTCCTCCAAGTCCTCTTCAATAAAGCCTGTCCCCCGTCCACAGAGTGCTGTCACCGATTTTACCTCCGCGTTACTGAAAAAGCGGAACAGTGTCAGCCAATGACCGCCCTCCA
>JAJEAL010000117.1 GCA_022822785.1 Candidatus Poribacteria bacterium | reverse complement strand
ACAAAATCAGGTTAATCACCTAGAGGAGAATCTTCAAACTCAACAAGAAAGTCGGATTCAGTACCAAACAGAATCTGAACGATTACAACGGGAACTCTCCACAAGCCAAGCGGAACTCAAACAAAAGGAAAGTGAAGTCAGCCGGCTACAACAAAATCTTCAAGCTGAGCAGGCAGAGTCTGAACGACTACAACACGAGTTAAACACAACTAAAGTAAAACTCAAGCAAACGCAAAGGCAGATCTATCAATTACAACAGGACCTTCAAGCTGGACAGGTAGAATCGGAACGACTCCAACAAGAATTAAACGCAAACCAAGTAGAGCTGGAAGAAACCCAAGCAGAACTAGAACAAAAGCAAAATGAAGTCAAACATTTCGAAAAAAATCTCAAAGCAGAACAGGCAGAATGTGAACAACTACAGCGTGAATTGAATAAAATCCAAGAAGAACTCCAAGGAAAGGAGAATAAGGTCAATCGGTTAGAGGAGAATCTTCAAGCGGAGCAAGAAAGCCGGATTAAGTACGAAACAGAGTCTCAACAACTACAGCATGAATTAGCCACAATCTACCAAACAGAGCTCGATAAACAAAAAAATATAATCAGTCGCTTGGAAGAAGACCTTAAAGCAGAACAACAAAGTCGAATGCTGTACGAAAAAAAGGTTGAAAAACTACAGCATGAACTAGCCATAACCCAAGCAGAACTCAACAATCAGAAAAAGGAGGTCACCCACTTACAAGAGAAAAACAAAGAACAAGCAGACAATCGAGCATCAACAGAACAATCAGATATACAAGAAATAGAAGAAAACCCGACGGATCCCGATGATCCCCAGAGTCAGGAAGGCACGGACGACAGTCCTAGTGACCTGTCTAATTCAGAGGAGGACTCTACAGAAACTGATACTATTGGTGAACACAGCGAGACAGATACGGCAGGAGGGGCACAGAAACCACGGGATATAAAAGGGAGGCGCGGAGAACAGCCAAATGTCCCTGAAGGTAGTACCAATCACCAAGCTGAATATAATCCTAAACCCGAACTAATTTGCAAAAAAAATGGCTGGCAGTGGGAGATTTTATTAATTGTACCAGAAGAGCAGCCACCTATTGAAGTTCGACAGAACGGGGTCCCCTTGTCCAGTGCTAACGGGGAGTATCAATTGAACGATTTCTCTGAAAACCTTACCGTTATGTACGAAGATAGCAAAGAAACAGTGAAAGTGTATAACGGCAAATCTCCATTAATCTTCAAACTTCGTAAGAGATGGACAGGAGACGGCCGAAAAGTCAAAGGCATTTCGAGTGGCCATTTCATTGTTTT
Source organism: Candidatus Poribacteria bacterium (assembly GCA_022822785.1). GTDB lineage: Bacteria > Poribacteria > WGA-4E > WGA-4E > PCPOR2b > PCPOR2b. Next base: position 89,994 of record JAJEAL010000117.1, on the reverse strand, counting down.
CGCGCCGTACCAATGGCAAAGAAAAGGAAATCCACCAGTTGCCCAAGAAGCATGTAGGGATGAAAGATTCTTGGCGCATTATTTTTATTTTAACAGTAGCGTTACAGCTGATAGCTTTGAGGAGCATAAGTTACCTTCAAATCGAGAAGTCTTCTCGTTAAGGGGAAGCAGCATATATGATGATTCCGAGCAAGGTCCCCTGTTTATCGGCGATCCGCCAAATTTGGAAATCGAGGAGAGTGTTTCGTGGGTAAGAATCGGTGCAGAAGGTGGAGGAAATTGGCGAGGTAGGAATTTTGACCCGATGGAAGATACTGTGTCAGATGTTCTAGAGGGTCGCCAGGGCTGGTTCTACGTTCGCGTCTATGACCAGAATGTAAATTTAATCGATAGCGATGGTTTCCGATATTCGCGAGCATTAAGAGAGATTCGGGTTAATGATGCTATTTATTCCGAAGAGATGCTGTTAGCTCCCTGCACTGATGGGTATCCGGAAACAATTATTCAATTTATCAATACAGAAGGAAATAATATTCGTCCCGAGCAAAGCGGTAGCAATTCTCATGCAAGTATAGGTAAAGATGATGCCGTTATTGTCGAACCCCATCCTGATGGTGACTCGACAGAGTGGAATGTGGACAGCGTTGCCACGGTTATCGTTCTGCCACGGGTTTGGTGGCGCATCGCAGAAGCTGAGGAATCTTTGGATGTATGGCATGACAAGCCGATTGACATGTCGCGCGAGGAGTTTCGCGAAAACGAGGACGCTGTTGTGCACATTTCTGTACCTTCCAACATTGAGGAGATCCAGGCGGGATTTGGGTCCGATTTGGATAGGTCATATAGTGCGACTCTTGTCGATGAAAACGAAAACAAACACATATTTGAGTTACCCATACGCGATTTCGTGGACTATGAGGAAATCGATACCCGGTTGTTGGAAGACACACATTTACAAGTTCAATGTAGTAGGGAAGTGATTCCAATTATTCGTGTACCTGCCGAAGAGCCCTCATTAAAAAAGATTCTGGTTAATGACATTATTTATTCGGCTGAAAGGCTGTTAGTACCCTCCACCGATGGGTATACCGAGACAATCAGCATTCGATTTATAGATGCAGAAGGACAAAATATCCGTCCTCAGAAAAAGGGAAACAGTTCTCGTGCAAGTATATGTGATGATGGTGCGGTTATTATTACGCCTCTAGATGGAGCCTTGACTAAGGGGCCGGATAGTGACCTGACAAGGTGGAAAGTGGAAAGCATTGATACGGTTGTCATCCTGCCGCGTGTTTGGTGGCGTATCACAAAAACCGATGATTTCTCGGAGGGATGGTGTGACAAGCCAATTGTCATTTCACGTCAGAAATTTCGTAGAAACATGAATGCCGTTGTGCAAATTTCTTTACCTTCCAGTGTGTACAAAATACAGGCGAAATTTGGTTCTGATTTTCATAGATCATATAGCTATAAGACAACTACTAATAATAAAAACAAACATATATTTGAGCTACCCATACGTGACTTGGACTATAAGGAGATCGAAAAACCCTCTTCAAAAGGTACGCATCTAAACATTCAATGCAATGGGAAAGTATTGCCAATCATTCGTGTGCCCGCCGAGGGCGAGGTATGTCCAAAATGCGATTCAAATCGGCTTACAAAAATTAATAGTGAGAAAGATAAGCTTATGTGGTACCAGTGTCAACATTGTCATTGGGAATCAACAAAGTATCCTCAGTCAGCCATACAAATCACGGAAGAGCAAAGATAAGCAACAGAAGTGTCGTGGAAAAGGATTTAAATTTTACGAGCTAAGAATTTCTAATATAACAGTTGACTTACAGTGCCAAATGGTGGGTTCAGTTAATTACCCTTGTCGAGGTAAAATAAGAACATGCCCAATCAGAATGATATTGAAAAGTGGAAACAGACAATTCGCATCCGCTACGAAAACTATCTGAAAACTTCCTTCTATTTTAAGGATGACAACTTGCGCAAATCGTTTCACCAAGCGTTGGCAGAATACGATTTGATGAAAGGTCCTTTTCCTGAGATAGCACACGGTTTCCAACTAGGTATCAACACACAAGATTTGGCGAGAGAAATCTTCTTGCAAAAAAGCGATGGATTGTTGCCTGCTTTGCGAGATGATCGCTTGTATGACCATCAAGAACGGGCAATTCGCGCGGTCAATTCAGGACAGAATATAGTCGTCGCCACTGGGACGGCAAGTGGTAAGACGGAAAGTTTTCTTTATCCGATTCTGTTTGAGTTGTATCGGCAACACCTTTCCGGTCAATTGAACGAACCTGGCGTTCGTGCCTTGATTTTGTACCCGATGAACGCGCTTGCCAACGACCAGCGGCGGCGATTGGGAGAAATTTGTCGGGATCTGGAGAAAGCCTATTCTGGCTTCAAGCCAACATTCGGGCAATACATCGGTGAAACGCCGGAACGAGGGAACGCATACGCCGAGGAAGATTGTCTTACTAACGAGTTGTTATCCCGCGAAGAAATGCGCGAAAATCCCCCACACATATTGCTGACCAACTACTCCATGTTAGAATATTTGTTGATTCGTCCGAACGACAGTAAACTATTTGATGACGGACGAGGTAAACACTGGCGGTTTATTGTTCTCGACGAGGCTCACCAATATCGCGGAACTAGAGGAATGGAGATGGGTATGTTGGTGCGGCGGCTTAAACAACGGTTGCGCGCTGGAGGACGGGAAGATTGCTTTAATTGCATCGCTACCAGTGCAACAATTTCCGCGGGTGAAGGAGAAGAGGACAAGCAAGCCGTTGCTAGTTTTGCCGAATCGTTGTTTGGAGAAAAATTCTGCACTGACAACGTCATTTTTGGTAAAAACAGACAGACAAAAGATGAGAATCCCCGCCGTTTTCACCTGTTTATGAGCGCGCTGGAAGGAGCATTTTTGACACACGATAAAGGTAAAGATACTATTGTCTTAAATCGAAAGTCCGTAATGGAAGGAGATGAGTTAAAAGCAGTCGCTCTGGAAATTGCATTATGCCGAGAATGCGGACAGCATTATTACGTTGGACGAGAAAGAAACGGAGTTTTACAAGAGGCGATACGTGATCCCAGTCATCAGGAGTTCGGTGTGGATTATTATCTACCGCTGGATAGCGGTGTAGAAACACCCACCACATTACGCTTATGTCGTCGATGCGGAAAGCTTTCTTCCCGGAACGCTGGTTGCGAGTGCAATGCGGATATCCCCGTTCAAAAATGTGATTCACATGACGAACACTCAGATCAAATAAAAAAATGTGAAGTCTGTGGCTATCAGCGTGGTGGGATCGGAGATCCTGTCCAAGAGATCGTACATGGTTCCGATGGTCCGAATTCAGTAATCGCTACTGCCTTGCATGGTCTGTTGCCAGAGGGGCGGCGTAAGGTACTTTCTTTCGCCGACAGTCGACAAGAAGCGGCGTTCTTTGCGTGGTATGCAGAAAATTCTTATAGCAAGGTACGCGATCGGAATTTCATCCTGCGCGCTTTGAAGGCGGAAACAGTAGAGGACGAGGGACTATCTATCGCTGATTTACAGAATCGGCTAAAAAAACAGTGGGAAGCCGCTGGCTTATTCAACGAATCTGACAGTTCTGAGGCAAAGAACCGAGAGATGCTGAAAATTATATATCGTGAGGTGCTGGCCGATGAAAAGAGAATCTCCTTAGAAGGAGTCGGTTTAGTAAAGTGGTTCGTGAAAATTCCTAACAGTTTACAACCGCCTAAAGAAATGCTAGGCGAACCGTGGTGTCTTACAGAAAGGGAAGCACGGGAATTACTAGCTTATCTCTTGGACGATTTGCGGACCAAAAGAGTAATAGATTTTTCTCATCACGACGGAGCACCGAATTGGGACGATGTGTCGTCTTGGCCTCAATTTGCTGTCTGCCAAGGCAGTCCACGAAGAGGTCGTAACGCACACCTGCGTTCATGGAGTGGCAATCGGTTGGCGGTCATCAGGCACTTTCTCTCCCGCTTACTAGAGAAGGAAAGAGGTTTATCTACACCTGATAAACTCGAAGCTAGCGAAAAACTGATGAACGTAATATGGAAAGCACTTCGCGAGCGTGACAGAAGTACCGTTGATGATGCTGACAAGATACTTGTACGCGCAAAGCAGAATGGAGCCTTTTGGCTAAATTCCAGATGGTTACGCATAAAGTTACTAACACCGGAGGAAATTTACGAGTGTGATACCTGTGCAAGTTTAAGCGTTTATAACATTCGCAGGATTTGTCCTCGTAATCGTTGTCCTGGCCAGTTAATCCATGTCGATAAGGAAAAATTAGAGCAAAATCATTATCGGATTTTGTACAAAGATTCCGATCTTCCACCAGACCTTAGTGCGGAAGAACATACTGCCCAAGTGCAAAGTGAAGAGGCACGCAACCGTCAAGACCAGTTCAAGGCAGGCAGCATCAATTTGCTGAGCTCTTCAACGACCTTTGAGATCGGCGTGGATTTGGGCGATCTGGAAGTTGTGTTTTTGCGCAACGTGCCGCCGGAGTCGTTCAATTACACTCAACGCGTTGGGAGGGCGGGACGCCGCGAGGGAATGTCTGGTTTAGCGTTGACTTATTGCCGCCGTAACCCACACGACTTGTATCATTATGCCGCACCAGAAGAACGTGTCATGCAAGGCAAAATCAATCCGCCACACCTGAAGTTGATGAACAAGAAAATTATTTTACGGCACATCACCGCCGTGGCATTGTCAGCATTTTTTAAAAAAAGAAATAACGTGGGGCGATTCTGGAATGTGAAAAATCTTATCGACGATTGGGATAACCCTCGTGCTGTTGCTGACTTTGATGATTTTTGCCGGGATAATGACGAGTTATATGAGTCTATACGCCTTGTGGTACCATCGAATATGTACGTCGAAACAGGGCTAAACAACGGGAAATGGGTGGAAGAAATCGCGGGATCTGAAAGCCGTTTTGCCTATGCCGAGCAGGAAATTTGCGATGACTACTGCAAGATGCGGAAAATGAGAGAAGAATACTTTCACAAACGAGATGATCGGCATGTCAGTCAAATAGGTAGACGCATGGATACCATTGCAGAAGAAAGAACGCTGACTTTCTTATCACGTAAGGCCATTATTCCTAAATATGGTTTCCCAGTGGATGTCGTGGAATTGGATACCCGTCCGAAAAGCAGTGCAGATGCAGCAAAAGTTTCTTTACAACGGGATTTGCAGCAGGCCATTGCCGAATACGCAGCAGGTGGTAAGGTTGTCGCAGATAAAAAGGAATGGACCTCCTACGGAGTCAAAAAAATTCCCGGCAAGGAATTTCTCGTTATGCGTTATGAGTACGATGATGCACGTAATTTCAAGCAATGCCACGAAAACGATAGTTCCCTTCAGCGAAAATACTTATGCCCCGAATTTGGTTTCGTGACCTCGCTGCTAGATCGACCTAGAGAGCCATATGGGCGATCTCATCGTTTGTACACTACACGTCCGTTCTTCCGTGGGTTTGATAACGACACCCAACTGGAAAATTTGTCGAAGGATTTGTTCGGTATCAGGATTACCCAAGCATTGCCGGGAAGCTTAGTTGTTCTATGCGAAGGAAAGAACGGAAATGGGTTTTATATCTGTCGATCCTGCGGCGCACATGATACTGAGCGAAAGGCTTCGCATAAAACGCCCGAGGGCAGTGATTGTAACGGGATGCCGGAACAGTTTTCACTCGGACATGAATTCGTCACTGATGTGGTCCGTTTGCAATTTCCTAGATTGGTCGATCAATGGGAGGCGTATTCTCTCGCATACGCCGTTTTATTGGGCGCAGCCGAGGCACTCGATGTGCCGGATGCTGACTTAAACGTCACCATTACTGGCGATAATACCACGGACGATGCGGCGATTGTGTTGTATGACAACGTCCCGGGTGGTGCCGGTTTAGTGGCACACTTAGAAAATGAGAAAACTTTTTTGGAAGTGCTTCGTAGCGCGAAAACGCGAGTTGAGGGTGGTTGTGGTTGTGATGAGAGTTGTTACGGCTGCCTACGGAGTTATCGGAACCAGTTCGCGCACCCACATTTACGCCGCACGGCAGCCTTAGAGTTTTTAAGTGCAGCATTAAAAAGGGCAGGTTCTGTTACTTAGGTTTTAATTTGCTGATGGAGTTTGCTATAGCTCTGAAGTGGTTTCCTAATAGGGAATATATTATCTTTGAGGAAAATACAGAAGAAGACCAACAGGTGTATGAGATTAACGTCTATGGCTAGTAGGTTAACCGGGCGCCATTACACCGAGAGATTGAGTTTCCCCAATCCTGTAGGCACCGTTTTACTCTTCAATCAGCTGTCTTCCGGCAAACCCGGCATCAACCTCGTGCCAGTACATGATCGCTTCTTCCCCAGCTCTCCAGCAGAGGTAGACCTCCCTACCTTCCCGAAGGTGAGAGAAGTCAATTAACCCCGGATTTATATCTTTTATCGTGCACCCATAGGACTGAATCTCCTCAATAGCGTCCCGGAATTTCCCTGTCAATTCAAGAAACTGCGGTGTTTTTCGATGCCCACCGTTGTGAGAAATAACCTCAAAGAGCGGAGTCAACTCAGCCCCAAGTTCTTCTAACTCCACCCGAAACTCCCTCAGTTCTGATAGTTTTTGCTCCAACATAGGGATCAACCGGTTCGCTTCTTCAACAGTAAAATATCTTTTTCGTCGCATTATTTACCTAACCTTTATCTATGACAAATTTTGATGCTGTCCATATAATAGCGATTTGTAGAAGTGTAACTCATATTGAAAAGAATGTCAAAAGAGTTAATCGGGTATCGAAACTTACAAACCAATTTGGAGGTTCTTACCAGTGCGTATTAGCAGTTATCTGTTCCCTCCTGCCCTGTTCAGCGGCGCAACTGTTATACGACTGGATTTCACAAATGAAACCGGATGCTGAAAATCAGGAACGTTAGATAAAGCGACCCAAAAGGGCAACCGTAAGTTTATTAATCCCGTTTGTCCCGATCTCATCGGAAATCTATCGGGGCGGCTGCCCCTACAACCGATATCAAAAAGGAGAAAAACATGGCGAACCAATACCGGGGCTGTATTGTCGGCTGTGGCAGGATGGGCGGAACCATCGACGAAGAGGTACAAGGGGGGCCACATGGAGCGTTGCCCTATTCCCACGCCGCTGGCTATACAGCTTATGAGCGGACAACCATCGTCGCTGCGTCGGATGTTGTGGCAGAAAAGGCGGAATATGTGTGCTCAAAGTGGAATATCCCTAAACGATATGCGGACTATCGGGAGATGATTGAGACAGAGAAACCGGATATCGTCAGCGTAGCAACCCGTCCGGGCAATCATGCGGAAATTACTATCTTTGCAGCGGAACACGGAGTGAAGGGGGTGTACTGCGATAAACCGCTGTGTGCTTCAATGGAGGAAGCGGATGCGATGGTCGAAGCCTGCGAGCGGTATGGGATGAAATTCAATTTGGGGACGCAACGTCGGTACACCCCCGGCTATCTCAAGATGCGAGAAATTGTAGAGAGTGGCGAGATTGGCGAGCCACGTTCGGTCATCGCCTATTCCGGCGGCTCCGCGCTCTGGGGATATACGCACGCTGCAGACATGCTCCTCTTTCTAGCGGGCGATTCAGAGGTCGAATACGTTCAAGGCAACGTCGCCATTGATGACGCAGATTTTGACGATAATCGCACCGATGCGGATCCGTCCATCGTTATGGGATATGTCCGATTCAAAAATGGCGTTCACGGGGTCAGCATCCCCGGAAGTGCCTACGAGTTTGAAGTTGATTGTGCCGATGGCACCGTGCGCTCGCTGAATAACGGGAGCGGCTTTCAACTGCGCAAACGGGATGGAGAATTCAACGAGATTGTGGACGTTGAATACCCACACTTTGAGCGGGAAAGCGGCACTGTCGGTTGCATCCAAGACATCGTCGAAGCGATCGACACCGGGCGTGAAACAACGGGAAACATCCACCTCGCGCGTATCAGCACAGAAATTACCATTGGCATCGTTGATTCACAACGTCGAAAAGGTGCACAGGTCAAGATGCCGATGGCAAACCGCTCACTGTATTTGGGACGATGGTAAGAACGGAGGTGCTAAACGGTGAACTGAAACGCATAAAGCTTACAATCGTGCATCTGAAAATGTAAACGGATCGGAACCCCTGCGAGTCCGCTGACATCTGATTTCCCTTGGAAACGAACTGGCATAGAGACTGAATTCCCATTGTGCTCATCGGAATCCGCCAAGGTATATCCCTCTATCGGTTTCCCATCAGCAGACTGAATCTCGGCGCGGAGAATGCCGCCTGCACTCGTGTCTAAATTCAGTATCAGTTGATCCCCCTTAAATATCAACGGAGGGGTGATCAGCGTCCCACCTTCATAAGGGGTGTCCGCTGAGATGAAGCCGTCTAACCGAGAAACGGCTCGGAATAGCCCACTCCCTTTTTCGTCCGACTCGGGGTCCGGCTGGCTAGAATGGTCAAAATTAGACCCTTTGTAATAATGCCATAACTCATCTCTTACCCTCGCGACACCGGGTGCTGCGTAAATCATCCGCGACGAGAGGCTGCCCCACGCCCCAAGCCGCAGGAACGGCTTCCGACCCCCAGCGTAGGACCAGCTGATCCCGTCTCGACTGGTCAGCAACCGCACGTCACAAGTATCCGGGAAATTAATCTGCCGCTCGTTGGGTATCTCTTTACAGTCCCAGTGATATAGGAAACTTGGCATCATAAAGTAGGCAGCCTGCGCGAAGGGATACTTCATGCAAGCGTTGGTATAGACATCCACATACGACCCAATCCGGTCACGACAAGCGGGTGGAATTGGGGCGCGAAAATCTTCCGGTGATGCCTGGAACACAATTTCCGTCTCCGACCAATCCTGAAAATCGTCCGATTCAACCCTCCCAACAGAGCGACCTCGGTAATCTTCCGTCTCTGTCCGTGTACGGACGTATCCAACATATTTTTGAAGCCGCTCGTCCCAGAAAGGGACGTTCTGTGTATCGCAGTGGCGGGTATCCACGCGCTTATCATACACCTGCCAGTAGATTCCATCTTCGGAGTACATCGCCACCAAGCCGCCGGTCTTTCCAACCTGGATATCCTCTGGGGGAATGCGCTGCATCTTGGTCCAGAGCTTGTAACGTTCTTCGGGCGGACAGGCGGGATTCGTATCCTTAAAAACAGTCGCCCCTTCCATCTCGCCGCGTGGTGCGTCCGGAAGACGCGGTGCAACGAGGTTGTTCTCCTTTGAACCTTGAAACTCAATGAGGTGCTGATTTGGTTTCGTCCAGTGGATGCCATCGTCCGATTCTGCATAAGCAATACCTCGGAAGATTTCCGATGACCCTTCCGGTAGAATCACGTCATACCAGAGTCGAAATCGATCGCCTTCTTTCAACACAGTGTTATAAGCACCGATGAACCCCTCCCACGGTCGATTCACTTCCAGCACCGGTTCAGGCATCTGCTGTGGCGGATTCATCGTGAGGGTTACTCCATCGCTTTCAGCGATAAATTTATCGTCAATAAACAGCTGCTTCTCTGAATCGACAGCGATTGGTACGTCTCTATCTGCCATGCTTTTTGACCTCCGATTATGTACCACCCTCTACACCATTAGACTGAGGAATTGCCCAAGTTCCCCTGACAAGGGGGATTTAGGGGGTTTCGTTGTGGGTTGGAAGCGTCTAAGTAATTCTAAAATCTACCAATGATAGTCAGTCGTTCGCATTAATCATACCCGCAGCACGAAGCACAGTCTCCTGAACGGTAAATTCATGGTCGAGGGAACGGTCCGGCGATTTCTCGCCCCGAATATCCGCAATGAACGCGCGAAGGCTTTCGACATAGCGCGGACGATTTTCCACCGGTACTGTCTGCCAACCTTCGGCATAGCCATCCCGATCTTTGTCGAGGCACAGGCGTAATGCCGGCGGTTCGAGCGGTTCAAGGATTGCGCTACCACGCGTCCCGTAGACCTCCAACCGCCTCGACGCTCCTGAGGAAACCTCTAATCCGGTTGACTCGATAATCGCCATTGCGTCCGGATATTCAAGGACAGACACCGTGTTATCCTGATACCATGGGAAAGCCTTGTCTTCGTTCTTCAAAAACGGGGTCACATTCTCCGGACGCCCCAATAATGCGACAAAGATATCAATCAGATGGCAGGCAAGTATGAACATAATACCACCCTCACGTTCCCCGCGTGAGTCCCACAGCTTCCAGGCGTCTTCTGTCGAACCACCAGACGCTATCCGTCCACGAACGGAGAAGATGTCTCCAAGTTTGCCCGACCACACCCAATCAAGGATAAACTGAAAGCCCGCGTTGTAGCGGAACATATAGCCGAGTTGTACCAGTAACCCTTTCTCCCGTGCGATATCTAAAACCGCCCGGAACGCCTCCAAGTCATCGCCGGCAGGTTTATCGAGCCAGACATGCTTGTCGTGCTCAAGTGCTTCCCGCGCAAAGCCGAGGTTCTCCGAGACTTTCCCTTGGATAGCAATCCCCACAATCGTTTCATCTTCCAGCATCTGCTCCTTCGATGAAAACCAAGGCACATCAACAAAGGGCGGTTTGCTTCCAAGTGTGCTGCGGGTATCCGGTGTCGGTTCAAAGATACCGCAAAAATCGACATCATCGTTCTCCTGCATCACTCGTGCTTTGCCTGACGCATGGTCATGGGAGATGCCGTACTGTGCAAGTTTAATCTTCATTGATACCCTCCTTGGGAACTCCAACTCTTACGATGTAACTGCCTCCGGCGGCAGATGGCTAATCTTGTTAAGATAGTGTAGCTGTCTTCGCTCCCGTGAAAATAATAACTTACTAACACCTGTATTGTTTTGGGTGAAACGCGAATAGCCCACATCGGACGGTAAGCCAAAGAAGGCACTAATCAAACTCCCACCGGAACCACCGTGAGAAACGGCAGCAACCCGCTGCTCTGTATCGCCGTGATGTTCTCCCAAATGAGCGATGAAAGCTAAGCCATTCTCGTGTGCGAGTTGACACATCCCTTCAATATCTCCCGCAAACCCCGCGTTAAACCACCAGCCTCGGTCAGTTACATCGTCGGGTAAAATCGCATCGGGACAGATCTCACGGATTTCAGCGCGGGTCAATCCGGGGAGCTGCACAGCGGTTCCATCCTCACGGATTTCCCAGATACCACCCCACTCATGAAGCCCAACAAAGACGTGCGGGGGAAGGTCGATAATATCGCCAATAATCTGGGCGGTCTGCAACGTTCTCAACATCGGGCTACAGTAGAGGCGAGTTATCCTCTCATCCTTAAGAGATTCGCCGGCCCAGCGTGCCTGCTCCCGCCCAATGTCTGTCAGCGATGGGTCCGCAGCACGCGGGAGTTTTCCTTCATTGTTGGTGGACTGTCCGTGTCGAATCAGGTAAAGTTCCATAATTGTTAATTCCCTCCAAGTATCTCTTTCTCAGATGTCAACAAAACCAAGTATCTTCAATCGGTGCAAGAGTCAAGCTATTATACTATGTTTCAGTACTATCCGCATGATAAAATGAGGGGTAGGGCTACTGAGTTTTCTGCTCGTTGACCGATGACGGGTAGACAGCAGATTGCTTCTTACGTCGTAGGTCGGGCATCTTGTCCCGCCCTAAGAATTATGGAAAATTAGAGAAATAAGAAAACATTTACCAACTATTCCCACCTCCACAAAGTCCCCCTGACAAGGGGGATTTAGGGGGTTAGCTTCTATATTGGGGGTGTCTAAGAATCCTAAAATCTGCCATAAATGCCCCTAAAATGAGGGGCAAATTTCTAGGTAAAAATTTGGCTTTCGTGATATAATAATTGGGTAAAGAGATTGAAACAGAATTTAACGGGTTTCAGGAGTGAGCCCTGCTTTGAAGTTAAGGAGGAATTTATGGCAAATACACTCGCTATATCCGGTGGGACACCGGTCCGTGACACACAAAAAGATCCGTGGCCCATTTCCCCCCTAACCGGTGTGGAAGAATGGGAGTCGGAGATAGAGCCGAGATTGCGCGAAGTCTATCTCAGCGCGACAGAAGGATTGGGCGGTCAAAAAATAGAAGAACTCAACGAGAATTACGCCGAATACACCGGCACAAAATACGCCATGTTCATGCCGCACGGGACCGACGCAATCAGTGCCGCGTTAGCTGGTGCGCTCGATCTGGACGGCTTCGGCGATGGCGGCGAGGTGATCATTCCCAACTACACCTTCGTCGCAACGGCAAGCGCTGCGCTCGACCGGAATTGCACAATTGCGTTTGTCGATATCGACCCGGATAGCTTCACAATTGATCCCGCCGCAGTGGAAGCTGCGATTGACCCCAACCGGACCCGGGCAATTTTGCCAGTTCACTTGGGCGGACACCCGGCACAGATGGAGGCCCTGCAGCAAATCGCGGAACGGCATGGACTCGCAATCATCGAGGACTGTGCACAAGCACACGGTGCATCATATCAAGGGACAAAGGTAGGGGCACTCGGTAGTGCAGGGGCCTTCAGCTTCCAATCGTCCAAAAACCTGACTTCGGGTGAAGGGGGCATGGTGACAACGGATGACAAAGATGTTCGTGACCGCGTCTACGCCTTTATGAACGTTGGTCGTGCGCCGGGCGGCGCGCGATGGGAGTATCCACGCCTCGGTTGGAACTACCGTCCGTCGGAGTACCTTGCGGCACTGCTCATCCCGCGCTTGGGTAAGTTGGAGGGACAAACCAAAATCCGAAATACAAATGCAGCGTATCTTTCAACGGAATTGAAGCAGATTGAAGGCTTCACGCCTCCGAAATTGAGCGCTGGGGTGACTCAGCACGGTTATCACCTATATTGTGCCAAGTACAATCCGGAAGGGTTCGGCGGAGTGCCACGGAGCAAATTTCTCGAAGCACTGAGCGCAGAGGGGATCCCTTGTTCAAGCGGATATGGTGCGCCACTTTCACAAGAGGCTGGCATCGCACATGCCGCCCAGAAATACCCGCATCTGATTCGTGAACTCCCCTGTCCCGTCGCGGATCAGGTGTGTCAAGAAAGTGTCTGGCTATTCCAGAATCTCCTGCTCGGTTCACGCAAGGATATGGATAACATCGTTGAAGCGATTGCAAAGATCCAGCAAGCATGGAGGTAGGCGCAACCCTTGTGGTTGCCCTTCCGTCCCCCGAATTTGACAAATTCTGCATGGAGGAATGTATGAACAAAGAAACAGCAACGCTCGCCGGTGGATGTTTCTGGTGTGTTGAAGCTATTTATCAAGACCTTCAAGGCGTGCATGAAGTGATTTCTGGCTATTCAGGTGGCGTGGTTGAAAACCCAACCTATCAACAGGTTTGCAGCGAAACCACCGGCCACGCCGAAGTTGTGCAGATTTCTTTCGATCCTGAGGTTATCTCTTACGAAGATATACTGTACATTTTCTGGCGTACTCATGACCCAACTACCTTGAATCGGCAAGGTGCCGATGTCGGTACGCAATATCGTTCTGCGATTTATTACCACAGTGAAGAACAGAAAGAGATAGCGCAAAAATCAAGGGAAGAAACCGATGCTTCGGGGTTATGGAAGGATCCGATCGTCACGGAAATTGAGCCGGTGGATGTTTTTTATCCCGCAGAGGCGTATCACCAGAACTATTTCCGACTGAACCCTTATCAGCCGTATTGCCAAGTGGTTATTGACCCCAAAGTACGGAAATTTAGGAAGGCGTTCCGGGATAAACTGAATACAGGTTGATTGGATTCCGTAGGGAACAACGATTGTTGTTCCCTACTGAGACAGGCTTTGTCCCAATAGATCGAGATTTTACATCGCTTACCCCAAAGGAATACTCCCTCCCCCGGCTACACGAAAGGAAACAGATACTTATGAGCACAGAAACCGCCCTTAATAACTATATTAACAATGAATGGCGTCGGTCCAGTGCGAGTGAATACATAGATGTTACAAACCCAGCCACGGCAGAAGTTCTCGGAGTGGTGCCCCTCTCTCCAAGTGCCGAAGTGGATTTGGCGGCGCAGGCGGCGGCGGATGCGCTTGTCGAATGGCGGCGCACCCCAGCACCAGACCGCGTCCAGTACCTATTCAAATTGAAAAACCTGCTTGAAGAAAACTTCGACGATATCGCCCGCACCATCACGCTGGAATGTGGTAAAACGTTAGTTGAATCACAGGGAGAGATGCGTCGTGCTATTGAAAACGTTGAGGTCGCCTGTGGCATTTCGACGTTGATGCAGGGTTACAACCTCGAAGATATCGCGGCCGGCATCGATGAAATCATGATTCGGCAGCCGGTGGGTGTTTGCGCGGCAATCGCACCGTTTAACTTCCCCGGCATGATCACATCGTGGTTTATGCCGTACGCGATCGCCTGTGGTAACACCTATATCGTCAAGCCCTCCGAAAAAGTGCCGTTGACGATGCAGAAGATTTTTCAACTCCTTGAAGAGACCGGACTACCGAAAGGCGTCGTCAATCTAGTGAATGGGTCCGAGGCAACGGTGAATGCTATCCTAGATAACCCCACCATTAAGGCAGTTAGCTTTGTCGGTTCAACGACAATCGCCAGATATGTCTATAGCCGGGCGACAGCCAACGGAAAACGCGCCCAATGCCAAGGCGGAGCGAAGAATCCGATTATCGTCCTACCGGATGCGGATCCAGAGATGACGCGCCACGCAACCGCTGAAAGTGCCTTCGGGTGTGCAGGACAGCGGTGTTTGGCGGCTTCACTAGCGGTCACCGTCGGTGAGGCGCGAGAATGGTTCGCGGAAGCCATGACTGACGCCGCAGAAACGCGAGTGGTCGGTTACGGATTAGCGGATGGTGTTGAGATGGGACCTGTGATAACCCCTGAAAGCAAATCCCGGATTGAGGGACTCATTCAGAAAGGGTTGGATGAGGGTGCAACAGCTTTGGTTGATGGACGTAACCCTCAGATCTCCGGATATGAAAATGGAAATTTCGTCCGTCCAACGCTTTTGAGTGATGTGAATCCATCGAGCGAAATCGCCAAGACCGAGATTTTTGGGCCCGTCCTGAGCGCCATTCATGTGGACACGATTGATGATGCGATCGCACTGGTCAACGACGGAAGTTATGGGAATATGGCGTGTCTATTCACCAGTAGTGGGGCAGCTGCACGAAAATTCCGCTATGAGGCGGAGATCGGCAATATCGGCATTAACCTCGGCGTTGCAGCACCGATGGCGTTCTTCCCATTCAGCGGGTGGAAGGATAGTTTCTTCGGGGATATGCACGGGCAGGGCAAAGATGCGGTTGAGTTCTTCACCCAGAAGAAAGTGGTCGTGGAACGTTGGGCGTAACAAACTACCAAGGAGAGCAGCGAAACAAGAAAAACCTTTTTGGTCTGAAGAATATGATTAGTCTGTGATCTCGGAGAGGTCCAATTGTGAATCTGTATCAAATGTTTATTCCTCTTCTTCCCCAAAGAGATTCAGTTGTGCATCTGTATCATCTCGGTAGAGATCGTAAGCCAAGCTACGATCGACGGGTCCTCCGTGTTGGTTAATAAGCTTTCGGACTTTATTGACGCAACCGCGTATGTCATTGCGAAGCTCGGCCGTGCCGAAACGCAGAACCAACCAGTCATTGGTTGTTAGGTAGGTATTTCTCCTCCTATCACGGTCTCTCGCAGCTTTGGTCGAATGGTAGGTATCGCCATTGCATTCAATGTTAATCCTAGTTCCGTCGCTGCACTCAACAAAGA
This sequence comes from Candidatus Poribacteria bacterium, assembly GCA_022822785.1. Taxonomy (GTDB): domain Bacteria; phylum Poribacteria; class WGA-4E; order WGA-4E; family PCPOR2b; genus PCPOR2b. The sequence goes on along the minus strand of JAJEAL010000117.1, from coordinate 74,207 downwards.
AATCTAAGTCATAACTGGCGCCGCGTTCACGGATTTCATACTGGCGTTCCGCTTGGATTTCAGCGGCTCTTAGCCCGTCCCACATCAGATCTTCGATCGGACTGGTGTGGAAGAGATCGTTAATTTCCTGCGCTGCACTGAATTTCGCTAGTGTCGTCGTAATGAAAGTAACGCGCCGTAGGCGTTTGCTTGGAATTGGTTGCGGCAACTGTTGTAATGGCGAAATCTCCAGTTTGTAATACAGCACCTCTGCATTCTGGTGTCCCGGTTCATCAGGCAACAACTCGATCCGTGGTGCGGTACTTATCCGCTCAATCTGCACATAGTAGTTCACAGCATAGGCGTCCCTTTTGAAAACCACAGTTTGGTAGAATGCGAGGTATTGCATCTGCTCCAGTTCCGGAATAAGCCGATCCGCGCTTTTAACGGGAATGCGATACCAACGTTGCGTTCGCGCGATTTCCAAGTCCCGGTGGTTATTCATAATCGCAACAAGGACTTCGGGAGAGGGGTAATTTGAGGTGCTTGCCATCTTATAGATTATCCTTTCTTACAGGTCAGTCGTTGAAAATGATACCCGCCTTTGTTCGGGTTGTAAAGGTGAAAAATGAAGAATCCAATGGAACCAATTGACCTCCGGGTAAACGTGCTGCTCGGTATCGAACATATTTGTAACAGCGTAGACCGCGAGCAAGACTGCCGTCCGTACTTCCGCTTCAACCTGATTTCGCCGCCTGTGTGGTCGCAGCACGAAGCCGCTGATACGCCACACACCGTTGGCAGATTCCTTCACGCTCTAAATGTGTGTCATGGGATGGTCGGCTTACCGGACGATACGGAGCTGCTAGAAGGGCTGCGCAAACAGATTTTTGATAGTTGTGATCACAACGACGGTTTCGCTTGGGACGATATGGGGGGCGATTCAAGTCCACCCTTAGCTTATATGCACCATCAGCGCGAAGCGTTGCTCGCCTTAATCGCTGTTTGGCGGATTTGGGGCGATCCGAAAGCTGAGAAATATGCCAAAGCACTCGTTGCAGCGATGGAGAAAACGACTCGCGCCACCGGAACGTATCCGGGGAGATGCTTGGGCCCAGACGGTTGGCAGGAAGATAACATAGCAACGACAACTTCAGAACGGGCGATCGGCGCACTGATCGCCTACAGTCGGACCTTTGACGATTCGCTTGGGATAGATCTGGCACTCCGTTTCGCCCGCCACGCTCTCGCGGTGAGTTTCGGAGAGAACGGCGGGTTGACCCCAGCTTGTGGGACACACATCCACTCCATCACCGGGACAATCGCCTCGCTGGCAGAACTTGGATTGGTTACCGGGGAGCAAGAGTTTACCGCTCGGGCACGGCTCATCTTTGATGTGGGGATGCTGCCTTATCGCACCTCAACCGGTTGGGTCAAGGAGAGCGTGAACGCAAGATACGGGCGGGGCGAGGCGAACTGCACCGCAGACCTAATCGAGGCAGCATGTCTGCTTGGCGTATCGGGCTATAGCTCCTATTTTGAAGACGCGGAACGGATGCTTTGCAACCACCTTCTCGCCTCTCAGATGGATGACCTGTCATGGGTTGCAGAAAATGAGGGGATGGAGAATACCGAAAGGCGGGCGTATGAAGGGCTGCGACGACGGGCGCGTGGTGCTTTTTGCTTCGGCGAACCGAACGGTTTTCACTCCTATAACTCAGATTTGACCGGTGCCGCTTTACAGGGTATAGCAGCCGCTTGGGAACATATTATTACCTGCGACGGTAACGGCAATGTCCGGGTCAACCTGCTATTGTCCCGCGAACATGAAGCGGTCACAGTCCTCAGCGGTATTACCACTCTGGTGGTCGAAGCGAAACGCCCTATTGAGACGCTGTCCATTCGCATTCCCCCTTGGTGCGAATCCCTTAGAGCAACTGTTGACGGAAATGCAGTACCGATAACCCGATATCACCTGAAAGTGGAACAAGTCCGTGAAGGTGCTCAGGTTAAAATGACTTTTGATCGACCACAGTTTTCGATACAGGAACGCGCTGTGGGATATGAGAATTCCTATCGGATTCAGTGGTCGGGGAACACAGTAACTGCTATGGACGGCGCTGGAAAGCACATGGCATTGTACCCGCTATTGGAACCAGCGGACTGAAAATTGCTTTGGCTTCGTTCTAAAAAACTCGATTTCTGCGCCTTTTCTGACCAAGATCACAACTTGGGTAAAACAAAAAAACTTGCACCCATCAGGCAAAAATGCTACACTTTAGGCACATTGATGGCGATAGGATATCGTCCTATTTTGTTGATGGAAAAAGGACTGAAAGACAGATGGAAAGGAGAATGAAAACTGGTGCGAATCCCTTATCGCATCTATTGACCCGATGAAAAGGGGACTGAAAGCACGCAAACAACTTTATTTCCTCACCGTCGTCCACACCGTCATCGATTCCTACGCGACCGTTTTACCGCACCTACTCCCCCTGCTGCTCAAAAAACTCGCATCTCAAACCGCTGCGCGGAATAGTCTTGCGGGGATAATCATTTCGGTTTATAGCACCTTTAGTTCGCTAGGCCAGATCTTCTTCGGTTGGGCATCAGATCGGTTTCAAACGCTCCATTTCGTGACTTTTGGTGTCGCGTTCACCGCTATTGCGCTGAGCCTATTAGGAATTGCCCCCTCGCTTTTTTTCGCGCTCGTGTTGCTAGGGATTGGTGGCTGCGGCGTTGCTGCCTTCCACCCAAAAGCCACCAGTCAAGCGGCAGCCCTCGCCAGAGGCGAGAGAGGTTTCGCCATATCAATATTCTTGACGGGAGGAAACATCGGACGCGGCCTTGGTCCCTTAGTCATCATGTATCTGGTGGTGTACCGATATGGGTTAGAGTCAATGCCGTGGTGCATGTCCGCTGGGGTACTTGTTGCGTTGCTTATTCCGAAAGTCTTGAAGACACCACCGGCAGCGGTGAATGTATCGTCTCAAGTGGCAGCAGCACCCACAAACGGCTCTGTGAAACAAAAGAACCTTTGGGGGGCGATTCATCCCCACTGGCAACCTCTCCTTGTGCTATATCTGCTCTCCGTCGTCCGCACAATAACAGGAATTGGGCTGGAAAATTTTCTTTCGTTATACCTTGATGATTTGCATTACTCCAACCTCGCGCGGTCAGGAGTTATCGGACTGTTTATATTCGCTGGTTCGATGGGCATCATGGTAGGCGGATCGCTCTCCGATCGGATTAACTATTATGGTTTATTGCTGTTTTCTTTCATCGCCTCCGTCCCACTCTTATACCTGTCTCTGCATAGCTCAGGGGGCACTTTTCTGACCCTTCTCTTTCTGGGAAATTTTGTCCTCTCTAGTTCAACTACGATTAATATCGTTCTCGCCCAGCGGTTGCTCCCTGAACACGAGAACATTGCTTCCAGTTTCATGATGGGTGCGGCATGGAGCATTGGCGGATTGTTGAGTATCCCGGTTGGGATACTCGCTGACCACTTTGGACTAGCGAGGGTGTTGGACGGATTGGTGATGCTTCCATTGATAACTGTCGTGCTAGTTCCTCTGCTGAAACAGAAATAATGCTAGATAAATCTAACACTACCCTCCGGAATCGGCTTTTTCTGTTGACGTTTGCTCACGCTGTTGTCGATGCATACTCCACAACGCTACCCCATCTCTTACCCCTCCTGTTTAGAAAGCTTGTGTCCCAAACCACCTCTTGGAGTAGCCTCGCAGGCTTATTAATCGCTGTTTCTGGGGTTTTCAATTCCTTTAGTCAGGTCGCCTTTGGCCAACTCGCAGACCGATGGCGACCCGCGTACTTTTTGATTCTCGGTGTTGCGATACCTTCAGTTTGCACCAGCTTAATGGGTGTTGTCCCGTCCCTTCTGATGCTGATGTTATTGCTGATAGTTGGCGGCATGGCGGTGGCAGCATTCCATCCCCCGGCAGCCGTTCAAGCAGCACTGTTAGCCAAACGGGGAAGAGGGTTTGGTGTATCACTGTTTATTACCGGTGGAAACGTAGGACAAGCGATTGGACCATTCTGCATCATGCTTTTGTTAAACCGCTACGGATTGGAGCGGCTGATATGGTGTATGATTCCGGGGCTTCTCGTCGCATCAATCGTTGCGAAAATCAACTACTCTCGACCAGCCACGGAAGGGGTCGTAACGACAACAGCGTTTTCGCACACCGAACCGAAAAAGGGAACACTCTGGATTGCCCTGCGTCCGGAACTACGTCCGCTCATCGTGTTGTATCTAATTACTACCTTGAGAACCGTCACCACAATCGGGGTATTGAACTTCCTATCGTTGCACCTTGATCAACAGGATTTTTCAAATCTCGAACGTTCGGCGGTGCTGTCCCTCTTTGTATTTGCGGGTTCAATGGGCATCATGACCGGCGGCACGCTTTCAGATCGGATTAATCCTTATACGTTGTTGCGCTTTTCGTTGCTCGTAGCGCCACCGATTTTATATGCTGCGTTACATAGTAGCGGCGCACTCTTTTTAATTCTGCTTCTTTTGGGAAACTTTACGCTTTCCACTTCGGTCACGATCAATATCGTTTTGGCGCAACAATTGCTTCCTAAACATGAAAATCTTGCTTCTAGCCTAGCAATGGGCGCAGCATGGGGGACCGCAGGGCTATTGAACTATCCGGTCGGTATGATTGGCGATCGGGTTGGATTACCGAAACTGCTAGACGGATTGGTGATGCTACCATTGGCGACTTCCATTCTAACACTGTTCTTGAAACGAGAAGCAAAATCGGGACAAATGGTAACCCCTTCAGAGAGATAGAGGGTTAAGCTTCCGGTTTTTTGCGTATTGTATGAGTTTATCCTTCTCACAACCAAACAATTCTATGGTAAAATCTATAACAGTCATGTACTTAGATTTCCTCTGATCAATGAGATGAAGAGAGTTGGCTTGAACGGGGAAACTTAATATTTCACGCGTCCATGAACCAACATAGCCCTAGCGGGACAACATGTTTATAGAACATCGAAATTAATTAACCCAAATCCCAGCGGGGCAGCATATGAATTCTCATTCCACACCAACTGGTATCTTCATCACAGGCACAGACACCGAAATTGGTAAAACCGTCGTCGCAAGCGGGTTGGCAACTGCGCTTAAAGCTGCTGGTATCAACGTCGGTGTCATGAAGCCGATTGCGAGCGGTGGCGTTGAACACAAAGGACACCTTGTCTCAGAGGACGCGATTTTCCTCAAGCACGCGGCACAGGTGGACGACGCGCTGAATCTGATCAACCCAATCTGTCTCCGCCACCCGCTTGCCCCATCTGTGGCTGCAGAGATTGAAGGGGTGTCAGTTAATCTTCGACAAATAGACGACGCTTTCGCCGAACTCTGTCAGAGACATGAATTCATTGTTGTGGAGGGCGTCGGTGGGATTGCGGTGCCAATCTGCGAGGATATGCTTGTTGCAAACCTAGCGCAACGTTTTCAACTACCACTGATTGTCGTCGCTCGCCCAAACTTGGGAACGATTAACCACACCGTATTGACAGTTGAATTCGCCAGATCCTATAACCTTGAAATTTGTGGAATTGTGTTAAACGCCTCGCAGGAGGGAGCGAAAGGACTTGTTGAAGAAACCAATCCCAAGGAACTTGAGCGACTCACGCACCTACCAATTTTGGGAACTGTGCCCTTCGACGAACAGCTACAGGGTAACACACCCGATCCGGACTTTTTAAGTCAGTTTATTGGTGAGCACATCGATTGGAAGCGGTTAGTAGGGGCAAACGGTTAGCCCCTACATAATTTTTAACTCATGTTGCATCACTCGGTTCTTGCTACAGGCAGCCCAACGAAAAGCCGGCTATCAATATCTGTAAGCGGATCGACTTCACCGCAGGCTGCGGCACGGGCGAAAACGATGCCGGGATGTCTGGCTCGCATCGCACGAGACAGAACGGTAAACCCTTTCGATTGGCTGCTATCTCGGAACTCCCACGCAACGCGTTGCACTTCCAAGTTGAGGCGAACAAGCCCTTCCCGTGAGCCGACAGATAGCGTGTAGAGTTCATCAGACGTTAAACCATCACAATACCCGTTACGAATCACAATATCTCCGCCTCGAATATCTGAAACCGCTCCTCGCGCCCCAACAACACAAGCGAGTCGATAAAGTCTACTCGTAAAGGCGCGGCTTTTGACCGCGAGGATGTGCGATCCCAAGTTGTTATCAGCAAAGTCTTCGTAAGCAGCAATCCACTCCATAAGTTCTTCCGCGTAGGCGTTCCATGCTGTTACATCCTCGGAGTCCGTAGGAATGGAAGGACTACCATCGCTCCTACTGAGGAACGGACTCATGGAGGCTCCCGATTCCTTTACAATTTCGAGTCCACGCTGCATTAGCCGTTCAGCAACTTCAATGGTGCGATCAATTCCTTCGCGTTTGAGGAGTGTTTTTAGCGTATCTGCCAATGAGCGCCGTGTGACCAAACCCTCAGGGATAGCAATCTCCATCCCGACAACTTCTGAAAGTTCGTCACATCCTTCAGGGGTAAGACTCAAACTTGCCAACCCCCAAATCGCGTCATGCCCTGGGGCTAACGCTGTGCACACATTTGGATCTCGTTTGAGATGTCCGGCGATAGACAGCTGCTCACCGGCTTCCCGTTGCCCCCCCGCTGTGATGGGCAGAAAAACCGCCGCTTGGTCCCCATCAAAGTCAGCACTCATCAACTCACAAACAAAGGGGTGAACACGGATGGTGCGGTCCGGTTGGCGCACCGGATGGAATGCAAGAAGGGTGGTAGACGTAAACGCCGGAGCTCGATGTACAATCACCCATGAACGCGCCATCAGTTCATCAAGTGCCTGTGTTGCACTTTGGCTGCGTCCTCGCACTGCTTTGGCATCACCGAGTTCTTTTGTAACCTGAGGCCCGAAAAGCGCCCATGCCATCTGCTCCGGAATGCCAACCTGATCGGCGCGTAACTCTGCATCTGGTACAATGACGCTGCGTCCGCTGAAAAGCGTTTGTGCCGTAAAGCGCATGTCCGCGGGACTTAGAAGCGCGTCGAAGTATTCCGCAAGACGTGTTTGGAGTTGCTTCAGGACTTGAAGGGTTAGACTTTCCGGTGCATCATTTGCAAACATCCGCTCTGCTCTAGTATTGACATCGGCAAGTGCACGATACTCGGAAATGCCTTCACATATACCAACTTCATCAATGGTTTGAGCATGTAGCCACGGATGGGCAACTGGCTGGACAAGCTGAAGTGTATCCCCAGTCGGACGCGCAAATTGGAAAGTCAGCTGGTCACCATCAAAGTTGGCGTGGATGCCTGCTGCCGACAGTCGTCCCCTGATTTTGGCAAACATCGGCGTCGGTGGTCCCGCCTGCTCAACTGTTCCTGCTGCAACGCGATCGGGAAGTGTCCCCGCATCTACCCGCGTCGAAGCGCGGGTGTTGAAATGTTCCCGCAAAGTCTCAAATGCTGAAGCATTACGGAGTGTATAGTATTCCAGTTCGCCAAGTCCCTGATGGTATATAGGTTCGTCATGAACGATAGGCTCGGAAACCTTGAGCTTATCGAGCGCGATGTGAACCGTCTTCCCCCAATACACCCAACCAACCGTGCTTGGCCGATCCAGTTCCTTACCGTTGGACCCAAAGGTGAGGATTTCCATCCCATCTTCAGGCAATCCTACCTTTTGGAGTCGCTCACGAAGTTGATCGGCACTAGGTGCTTGAAATGGAGGCACAATAGCGACTTCCCCCTCCGCCCGCGCAATGCGGCTCATGACCGCTTCACGGATCTGACCAAAGTTCATCCGTCCATGCAAAGCACCAAAACTGAAAACAAGCTCTGCCGGCGTACCATCGGCGAGATGAGGCATCTCATCGTCAGGGATGATACGTGAAATGACCCCTTTCGTTCCGTGACGGTTACTAATCTTATCGCCCGGTTCAACGGCATAGGGAAAATTTAGACGTGCGGCACACGACTCGCTAATCACGATGCCATCCTCAAAAGTATCCCCGCCCCAAGAGATAAAAGCGGTCAACAGATTACGCCCACACCAAAAGTCGGGGACATCGGGCTCGTAACCTGTCTGGACAAGTGCAGGTTCTGGAGAGGCAGCCGATCTTGACATTTCGTTGGAACACCTAACCGGAGCAGTCTCTGGAGTAGACGGGGATAACCACTGGCGCATCATGTTTGCACCCATGAGTATTCGCGATGGGTCGTTGTGTTCGAGAAAAGGGATCAGCGCTGCAGATAAACCAAGCGTCGCTTCAGGAGTATCATCCACGATAACCAATTTTCCATCACGAATCTCTGCACCCCTCGCAATCGTTAGAATCTTGCCAACGTTGGGTCCCTCTGGCGTCTCAAATGGACAAGTCCGCCCAAAGTGTCCAGGGCTAAACACCTGATTCCCTTGTGAAATCCGTACCCTACGCAGATGTGAATGCTTGTCAAGCCAGTTGGTCTGAGCGAGTTTCTGAGCGGTGTATGTATCGCTAAAAAATTCACGCACCCATCTATCAATCGGAAGCCACAAGTGGACTAGCGACGTATTCCATGCCAGATCTGGCGGTGCTTCCCTGATACGTGCTTTGAAGTAGTCGTACAGTTGATCGCCTACACATTCGATCTTCGCTTGTTTCAGTTTCACAGTCGAAGCGGTCGGCACGACAATATACGATTCACCGTTGAGCATGAACACACCGTCTGTATCAGGTTGCGGAATGTCAGTGTATTCGACCTCAATATAGCCCCCGGTTGACGCTATTACAACTCTGACTCGACAGGTGTACGTATCGGTTGACTCAAAATGATAACCGGCGAGCGGCATCCGGTCAGCGAGAAGTTCTGGTAACCGTTCTTTCATCAATCCTTCAAAGGATTCCTTATGCCAAAATGCAGTAACGTTGTGTGACATGCTACCCTCCTATCTCCTTCCTACTGCGTTTGTGTAAGTTATAAAGTTAGGACAGACGCAGCGCGTTCATAAGTCCCCCTGAACCCCTCTGATAAGAGGGGAAAGACAAGGAAGAAGATCCCTCTTATCTTCCCCCCTTGTCAGGGGAGTTGGGGGATTTAAGGGGTTAAAAATCAAAAATCTACCCCTTGTGTGCTAAATTTGCGTAAGTCTTGAAAGTGTAAAACGTTGCCGCCTGCTCACTCTTTCTCTTCTTCCCAATCGCTTGCGATTTCCTTCCATTCGCGGGCGAGATGTCTTATGGAGTAGTGTAAACGCGACTTCACGGTGCCTTCTGGAATGCCAAGCTCTATGGCAGCTTCTCGAAGTGCCATTTCTTTCTCATATATGAGGTGAAGCACCTCTCGTTTCTCTTGAGGCAGCCCATCAATAAGCTGCCAGAGCAGCTGAGACCGCTCGGTTTGCTCCACTATCACGTCAGGACCGTGCGACGAAGTATCAATCATCCAATCTGGATCTGCCGGCCGTTCATTCTCATCGTCGAATTCGTCAGGCGGTGGTTCAAGGGGTTCCTGTCGCCGGCGCCGCACGGTGCGCAAATGATTGAGGGCGAGGTTCGTTGCGATGCGGAAAAGCCAACCCTGGAACTCGCCTTGACCATTCCACTGTTCAGCGCGCGTCCAGACACGCAAAAACACCTCTTGAACCAGATCCTCAGCGGCACTTTCAGTCCGCACGATGCTAAGGATATGCTGGCGAACGGACGCACGATGTCGGGCAAAAAGCATCTCAAAGGCAGCAGCATCGCGCTTCACAATCTTGCAAATGAGGGTTTGGTCTGACTGTTCCATCATAAAAGACTTTCACTGTGAATGACACCGCAGGAGAGATAAAAGTTCATTTTCTGAATAAAGATACTCAGAATGATAGAACTTTCAGAATCAGATCAAATAAAACGCAAAAACACGAAGGTACAAAGTCGCCAAGAAAAATAACTTTATGTCTTGGCGTCATAGCGCCCCCGATAAGATCGGGATTCAAAGCAACTTGCGTTAGATTTTTCATCGAATCCTGATTTAGGTTTTCGGATTTTGGGTGGCGTGAATGGGTAGAAATGTGATAAGATGCAGGTGTTATACATCACACAATATGTTAGGTCAGGAACATGTCAAAAATAAGAATTGGTATTATAGGATCTGGTGGTACTGGAACACGCCATGCAGAGAGATTCTCTGAAATGGAAACCGTCGAGGTTGTAGCAATCGCTTCAAGAAACACTGAGACAGGCAACACGCTTGCTGAAAAACATGGCGCAGAGTTTATCCCCGATTGGTACACGCTTGTCCAGCGCGATAATCTGGATGGCGTCGTTATCTGCACCCACAACGACACCCACGCCGAAATCGCGCTCGCGGCGCTCCGTTGTGATAAACACGTCTTTATGGAATATCCGCTGGCACGGTCAATTGACGCGGGTGAAGCCGTAGTTGAAGCCACACAAAGGAATCAACGTGTTCTACGGATCAACCACTCCGAAACCGTGTCCAATTCACACCGAGCAATTAAACAGAAAGCAGAAGAACTCGGAGATCTACTGTTGACCACATTTCTGCGCCTGACACCGGGGCGCGGCGTTCGTCCGGAGATTTTGTTTAATCTGCCCATTTCTGGTCCACCAGCACACTTTTTCGTCTACCACATCTATCCCATTGTCGATATCTTCGGAGGTGTCAGGTCAGTCGAAGGTTCTGCAGTCTACGAAGGATTAACCGATCAGGGCAATTATAACCGATTTGTCAATACCGTCAATGTCGAGTTCAGAAACGGCGGGGTAGGGAGTTGGGTCTGGGCAGGAGGAGTGGAAATCCACGAATCCGAACAGCACGCCCGCTATGTACTGACAGGTGGCACAATCAGCGATAGTGGTGGCAGGTGGCGCTGTTCAACCGGGGCAGGGGTAGAGGAAATTCCCCCGGTTGAGGCCCCACACATTTCGCTTCAGGAACGGTGGATACAGGAAATCCAGACTCAGGAGACAAGCGCAGCAGATAGAGACGCAGCCACCGCCCTCGAAGCTATACGGGTGAGTTTGTCCGCCGAACAATCAATGCAGGAGAAATGACGGATTGCCTTAGAATGAAAAAAAGATATGATTCGTACAAGTCGGCAGAGGCGAAAGGAGTCTTGTATGCAGAATTCGTTATCAATGACGGTAGGTAGAGATGAAGGACAGATTAACGGCAGCGATGATCGTGCTATCCAAGCGGGCATTGATTATCTTGCCGCACTCGGCGGGGGTACACTGAAACTCCTGCCCGGTGTCTATCATCTCAACAACGCGATCTATCTGCGAAGTAACATCCGGATCGAAGGGAGCGGCGATGAAACGGTGCTGATTAAAAACCCTTCTGTGAGCACACCGCTTGCCCTCGATTCAGATTGGTACGATTCAGACGTGACCCTCACCAATAGCAACGGCTTTGAGGTAGGGTACGGGATTTGCCTCAGAGCAAAGACCCCACATCACGGTGGATCGAATGTCATCAAGCGCACGATTATCGCAAAAGAAGGAAACCGTCTCTGGCTTGATAAATCGCTTGAAAAGAACTTCTGGGCAGACCATGACGCACAGATCTCGACCCTGTTTCCGATCCTGAGCGGCGAACATATCTGCGACGTTGAGATCCGAGATCTCGGCCTCGATGGCAATAAACCTAACAATGGACACCTCGATGGGAATTATGCCGGCTGCATTTTCATGCAGGACTGTGAGCGGATAACAATTGATAACGTCGAAGCGCGAAACTATAACGGCGACGGCATCTCATGGCAGATTTGCCACGACGTAACTGTGACGAATTGCCGAAGCCTGAACAACGCTGATTTGGGGTTGCATCCGGGCTCCGGTTCCCAACGTCCGATCATGCAGGATAATTACCTTGCAGGAAATCGGTTGGGGCTTTTCTTCTGCTGGGGCGTGAAACACGGGATCGCAGAGAATAACCAAATTCTCAACAACCATCAGTATGGCATCTCCATTGGGCATCGAGACACCGACAATATTATCCGACTCAACCAAATCGAGGACAGCGGAGAGGTCGGCATTACCTTCCGCAACGAACCAAACGAAGGGCGCAGCCCGCATCGGAACATAGTGGAGAACAACCGGATTACGAACAGCGGATCGGACAAAGATGGAATCGGCGTTGACATTCAGGGTGAGACCCAATCAATTATGATTCGGGGAAATCAGATTGCCGAATCGCGAGAAGGTGGCGAACATATTGGTGTGCAGATCGGCGAAAAGACCGCCAAAATCCTTCTTGAAAAGAACAAGTTTTCAGGATTGGCTGTGGACGTCAAAGATTTGCGGGACAAATAGATGTCTTTACGACGTTTGACAGGACGCTGATAGTGTGATAAGATACGCCACAAATGGTTGCAAGTTGGAGAAACGCGATGAAACCAATCCCAATTCAGGGTTGTCGACGCTTAATTTCTCCCCTGATTATTGGTCCGCATTGTGTAAGCAAAGCGCATGATGATAAAGATTTCGATGAGTTTGTGGAATTGGGCGGTAATTGCTTCTATATGCACGGCGAAGGAGGCGAGACACAGACCCGCAAGCATGTCGCCTCCTGGATGAAACGTCTTGGTATCAGAGATGACCTCGTTCTCTTTTTTCAAATCTGCCACGGACATGATGAGGTCACCTCAGTGTTGGAAGAGAGCCGTTTTTCCCCAAAATCGGTCTCCAACGACATCGAAGAGAATCTTAACCTTCTGGAAATCGATTATCTCGACCTTGTGGTGCTCGGAGGAGATAATGAGGGTATTCCAGCAGCCGAAATCATTGATGTGCTAGAGGTCGAGAAGGCGAAAGGTCGGATTTCTGCCTACGGTCCATTCAATTGGTCGCCTGCGAGGATTCAAGCAGCTCAGGATTACGCAAAAAATAAGGAACTCAGTGGGTTCTCTTTTGTTAATACGACGGAGCTATCGCTTGCAACGCCTACGTCGGGGGTATGGGAGGGTTACACCCCCTTTGACGCCTCAATGAAGGAACTGATCACACAGAAGCAGCTGCCAGTCCTCGCGTGGGGTTCCGATTTCAACCAATCATTCTTCATTCCAAGAGAGCTTAACCGAGATTCCGTGCCGGAAGATCGCCGATTGAACCGCTGGTATACCGATGAAAATTTTGCGATTCGGGAAAAGGCGACCGCCCTCGCGGCAAAGTACGACCTGAACGTGCGTCAGATAAATGTGGCATACCTTTTGAATCAAGATTTCCCAACAGCGGTTATGTTTTATCAAGACCATGACCCAAGTCCACACGAATATTTCGCGGTTATCAATAGCACGATTAGAAGACAGGAACTTGATAAATTGTGACCGTTCACATTTGAACGTGATAGCCTGAACCACAACTAAGGAGAAATTAAGGGTGTGTGGTATCGTTGGTTTTTTAAACAAAACACAAAATAGCAACGCGCCTGTGGGCAAGACCGTTCTCACAATGCTCACGGCACTGGGAGTGCGGGGACCGGATTCGGCAGGTGTGGCACTCTATCATCCTCCAGAAAATGGCGCGTTCACGCTGCAGATAAAATTGGGGGAACTTGATGGCGCAGCTGAGAGGGGCACTTCGATCGCAGAGGGGGTCAAGGCATTCGGCTCCGTGCACGAAGTGAAAACAACTGCTGAGTATTTACGGCTCGTCATCGATCTGCGAGGAGAGGCAATACCATTAACACAATTCATTGAGTCCTTAGATGAAGACATCGAAGTTGTTAGCATGGGACGCGAACTCGAAATTGTCAAGCAGGTCGGCACACCCCAGAACCTCGATGAAACCCACAGCGTCTCGACATTCCGAGGCACACACGGCTTGGGACATACCCGCCTTTCGACAGAGAGCCGTGTCGATCTGAGTCACTCGCAACCTTTCTGGGCGCACAACTATCCTGACCTCGCCATTGTCCACAACGGACACATCACAAACTACCACAAATTACGCTGCATCTACGAACAACGCGGTGTCAGATTCTACACGGAAAACGACTCCGAAGTCATCGGTGTTTACCTCGCAGATCAATTGTCCCAAGGACTGGGGTTCAAAGAAGCGTTAGATGCGTCGCTTACCGATTTAGACGGTTCCTTCAGTTATCTCGCAGCAACAACGGATTATATTGGATTTGCCAAAGATCCCTTCGCCTTCAAACCGCTACTCTTTACCGAAACAGATGATTTTGTCGCTGTCGCAACTGAAGAGATCGCGATCCGGGCTGCCTTCGGGGACGGCTCTGAGGTGCGCGAAGCACAAGCAAAGGATGTGAGTGTATGGCAGACATAATCTGTGACGGTAAAACCACCCGCGACATCAACACGGAAATCAAACGCCTCATCGCGGACGGTAAGACTGACATCCGGCTGAGAAATCCTGGCGCACGGCACAATCTCGGCGTGGCGATCCTACAGCCGGTGAAGTTGACCTTCAACGGGAGTGTTGGCTACTACTGTGCAGGGATGGTTGACGGTCCCACCGTCGGGATCAAAGGGAGCGCGGGTTGGGGATTGGCGGAGTCCATGATGGGTGGTACTGTTATTGTCAAAGGGAATGCGGGCAACGGCGCAGCAGCTTCAATCCGAGGTGGGACAGTTGTTATTCGCAGCGATGCGGCTGCGCGGTTGGGCGTTTCGATGAAAGGTGGCCTGATTATCGTCGGCGGCAACTGCGGTTATATGGCGGGTTTCATGGCGCAGCGGGGGACAATCATCGTCTGCGGAGATACCGGTGAAGCGTTCGCCGATTCGATGTATGAAGCGGTTTGTTTTGTCGGTGGTAATATCGCTGAACTCGGCAACGATGCCATAATTGAAGAACCGACCGAAGAAGACCTCACCTTCCTCGAATCCACGCTCTCTCAGCATCTTCCTTCCACAGATGGCAATTCACAGACCGCTATCCGCAATTTTAAGAAAGTTGTCTCTGGGCGCAAGCTGTGGAACTTCGATAAGGACGAGCGAGCGGTGTGGCGGGAAGCGTTGTAATTCGTTGTAGAAGGAGGTAATATAATGTCCACGAATGTTCAAGGTGTCCAAGTCCCCGAAGGGGCAACGGTGGACCTCAAAATTGAAATAACAACACAAGTAAACATCACAGCTTTTGTAGCACAGCAGAAGGTTACCCAATTTGTCATCAGTGAAATCAGTAATCAACTTTGCGGTGACACCCCTGATTTGAATGTCGGTGAACGCTTGTGCTGGTCAGTACCTGTCGTACTTACATCACCTGCCAAAGGCACCATTGGGCGTGTCGGTGAAATTTTGGTGGACGCAGATACGGGCGAACTGCTAGCAGATACAGACACAGTAGAAAGGATCGATGCCAATGCCGAATGGCTGGCTTAACCGCTCAGACATCGTTGGCGAATTTTCAGCAAGCGTGGGCAACAACTGGACACTTGGCAGCCTTCATTCGTCCACAGTCATGAGAGAGAAACTTTTTTATAATGCCAGACAAATCAGATAACCTCCGAACCAGTGGAACATTCACCCCTGACATCATTGAAGATATCCAAGTCAAAGCGGAGTTAGGGCGATATCGTATCCGCGGATTTGGGACGTTGCGTGAACGGCGATGGGCGACGTTTGACGACCTCACCTTCATCCCCTGCACCCTGACCCGCATTCCGCTCGAAGGCTATCGAGAACGTTGTTCACCCAAAACCGTTCTCGGCACCCGTTTCGCCGAAAAGCCGATTGAACTTGATATTCCCATCATGATCACCGGCATGAGTTGGGGCGCGCTCTCCTACAACGCGAAGGTCGCGCTCGCAAAGGGCGCGAATATCGTCGGTTCGTCCAATACCACGGGCGACGGCGGGATGCTGATGGCGGAGCGTGAGCACAGCCGGGCGCTGATTTATGAGGTGCTACCCTCCCGCTACGGCATTGATGTGCACCATCTACAGATGGCGGACGGCATTGAGTTGACGATTGGACAGGGCGCAAAGCCGGGAACGGGAGGATTGCTGCTCGGATCAAAGGTGTTGGATACGGTCGCGGAACAACGGGATCTGCCCCTTGGCGTTGATCAGCGCAGCCCGGCACGGCATCCCGACTTCCTCGGTCCCGACGACATGATTATCAAAATTGAAGAATTACGGGAGGCAACCGATTGGCAGGTGCCAATCTTCGTGAAAATGGGCGCGACGCGAGTATTCGATGATGTGAAATTGGCGGCAAAGGCAGGTGCTGATGTCATCGTCGTGGACGGGATGGAAGGCGGCACCGGCGCATCCGCCGAAATCTGTCAGGAACACACAGGGGTTCCGACGCTCGCCGCCGTATGTGAGGCACGCGCGGCACTCGAAGACCTCGGACTGTACGGCGAAGTGCAGCTCATCATCGCAGGCGGCATCCGACACGGTGTGGATGCAGCAAAGGCGATGGCGCTCGGTGCGGATGCGGTCTATATCGGCACAGCAGGGCTGATGGCACTAAACTGTAACAAACCTATCTATGTCGAGGACTACCACGAACTCGGCACCGAGCCGTACCATTGCCACCACTGCCACACAGGACGCTGTCCTGTCGGGATTACAACCCAAGATCCCGACCTGATGAAACGCCTTGACATCGACGAGGCGGCAGAGCGCGTCGCCAACCTGCTGCAAGCGATGACTTCGGAGATCCAGATCCTCGCCCGCGCTTGCGGCAAGGCAGATGTACACGACCTCGATCCCGAAGACCTCAGGGCACTGAATTTGGAAGCATCAATGATTTGCGACATCCCGCTCGTCGGGACGAACCGTGTGTTTGGCGACGGACCGGGGTGGAAAGAACGGGAATAATATTTATTTTATAGTGAATTCTAAAAATAAATAAACACTTTCGGTCCCCGTGTTGGGTAGGCGCTGTTTCCAACTGCGCCGATTGGCAGTGTCTAAGTAATTCTAAAATCTACCATAATTTTTAACGCAAAGGCACAACGGCGCAAAGATGCGAAGATAAAATAATAAAAAACTTTGCGTCCTTGCGTTGAAATAAATCGAAGGGTAATGAGAAAGGAGCCATGATAATGACGTTAGATGAGGTTAAAGCGTTAGTCGCAGAGAAGGGAATCGAGTTTTTCCTCTGTTCCTTTGTAGAAATGGCTGGAGCGCCAAAAGCAAAGGTAGTGCCAACGACACATATCGATGATATGGCAGAAGAGGGCGCTGGTTTCGCAGGGTTTGCAGCAGGTGAGATGGGCCAGGGACCACATGACCCGGATATGGCAAGCCTTCCCGACTTTAATTCGCTCACAATCGTGCCGTGGCGCGAAAACGTGGCGTGGTTGGCGGGAAATGTGCACGTGGGCGACGACGCATGGCCCTACTGTCCACGCACCATTTTGCAGCGAGAACTGGAAAAAGCCAAACAAAAAGGCTATCTCTTCAACGTCGGCGTCGAAGCAGAGTTTATGCTGCTAAAACGGGGTGAGGACGGCAGCTACGCGCCGTGGGATCCACTCGATACGCTCGGTAAGCCTTGTTACGATCTGCGGGCACTCCACCGTAACCTCGATACAATGACCACCTTAATCAAGTATCTACAGGAGTTAGGATGGGATCCATACGCCAACGACCATGAGGACGCTAACTGTCAGTTTGAACTCAATTGGCTCTATTCCGATGCACTGACCACCGCAGATCGACACACGTTCTTCAAGTGGATGGTCAAGACCGTCGCCGAAGAGCAGGGACTGACGGCGACCTTTATGCCCAAGCCGTTTGCAAACTTAACCGGCAACGGCGCACATTTTCACATGAGCCTGTGGGATACGGAAAATCAGACCAATCACTTCCTCGATGAATCCGATGAAAACGGTCTCTCACAACTCGCCTACTGGTTCATGGGCGGCATTCTGCACCATGCAAAAGCACTCGTTGCCGTCACCAATCCCCTTGTCAACAGCTACAAACGCCTAATCTCCGGGGCACCCCGCTCCGGTGCGACGTGGGCACCCGTTTATATCACGTATGGCGGGAGCAACCGGACCCAGATGATCCGTATCCCCGATGCCGGACGGATTGAAAACCGTTCAGGGGACGGTGCCGCCAACCCGTATTTGGCTATGGCAGCAACGCTCGCCGCCGGACTCGATGGTATCGAAAACCAAATTGCTCCCGGTACGCGCAACGACGATAACCTCTACGAAGTACCACTGGACGAGCTGCAACGACGCGGTATTGATGTGCTACCGAGAACACTCAGTCAAGCACTCGATTGCCTAGAAGAGGACGCGGTTATTCAGAGCGCACTTGGACCTGAATATGCGCCTTATTACATTGAAGTTAAGCGTGAGGAGTGGCGAAGCTATCACCAAAGCATCAGTCAGTGGGAAACCGATAATTACCTTGGGCTTTACTAGATAGGAGTGAGTGCACTTCAGTTTGTAGTAGCGCAATTTATTGCGCGTTCAGACGAACGATAATCGGGGCTTCATCGGGCGTTGGGAATGATGTATAGCGATGATAAATCATCAGACTACAAAGCTAGGACTTACGCATCCAACCGTAGGCGGGCATCTTGCCCCGCACCACCTATGCTGAAATGGGGCAGCCCGTAGGTCGAGATTCACATCTCAACACTAAACCGTTGTTACAAAGTAGTAGGCACACTCCGCGTGCCGTAACCTCCGCAAACTCGCATTTCAGGAGATACTCTCCTATGTTTAAGCGTTATTTCGTCCCGAATCTGATTGGTATTCGTAAGCAGCATCTCATCGCACTCATCTGTCTATTAATCCTCATCGTTGGTTCTCAAAACATATCCGCCCAACAACAGATTGCCCTAGACACCTACGCCATCTTTCAACAAAGCTGCTTCATCTGTCACGGCCCCGACGGTGCCTATAAAGAGACACTCTTAATAGAACACAACGCACTCATTGAAAACGGAACCGTCGTCCCGGGCAACCCCGATGCCTCAGAATTGTATAAACGTCTACTTGGAAGCACAGAAAATGGTGCACAGATGCCACTGGGGCAACCCCAACTGCCCCCTCAGTCAATTAACACAATCCGGAATTGGATATTAGCCGGTGCACCCGATTGGACGACAACCTCCACAACCGATGGCGATTTCATCTCTCCCGGTGAGGTACTTAATACCATCGAAACACACCTGATGTCCCTCCCATCTTTTGACCGTGCCTTTGCCCGATACTTCACAATGACACACCTCCATAACGCAGGCGAAACACCGAGTATACTCCAAGAATATCGTAAAGGACTCTACAAACTGATCAATAGCCTCTCATGGGGTGCGACAGTCACCAACCCACAACCCATTGACCCAGAAGAAACAATCCTCTACATCGACCTGCGACGCTACGAGTGGGATGTCAATGACGGCTGGACGACAATAGAAGCAGAATATCCCTATCACATCTCGTTTGACGCACCCGCACAGACCGCACTGAAGGCACAACTGACGCGGTTACAGACGGAGATGACAACTGATATACCATCGGTGCATGTCGATTGGTTTCTTGCAAATGCCTCTCTACCCCCGTTATACCACGACCTACTGTCTCTACCACTGACCGACAGGGAGTTGGAGACCCGACTGGAGGTTGATGTGGTCCGCAACCTACAAAATGCACCGGGGGTGCGTGTCTGGAGAGCAGGCACGAATAATTCAGGCGTCTCCAACCACAACCGGGTGATAGAACGACACGCCTCCCGCTATGGTGCGTACTGGAAGAGCTACGACTTTGCTGGCAGTGTCGGCACACAGAACATTTTCAACTACCCTCTTGATTTTACGCATGACGGCGGCGAGGTTATCTTCAATCTGCCTAACGGGTTACAAGGTTACTACATTACCAATGCGTCCGGTTCTCGGCTAGACGCAGCACCGATAGGGATTGTTTCTAATCCCGCAGCGAGTGATCCGAGGGTGCGGAACGGACTCTCCTGTTTCGGTTGCCACACCGAAGGCATGAAGACCTTTGAAGACGAGGTGCGTTCGGTGATTGAGGCAAATACCAATCCAACGTACGACAAGGCGCAGGCACTCCGTCTCTACGTCGAGCAGTCAAAGATGGACGCACTCTTACAGGAGGATATGGATACGTACAAAGAGGCGTTGGAAGCGACGGGCGGTGCGGTTGATGATATAGAGCCAATCTCCCGTTTCCATGAGGTGTACCAAGGTCCTGTGGGCGCTGCTTATGCTGCCGCAGTCGTTGGGTTAGAGATGGAAACCTTCCAAGAGAAGATACGGGAGAATGTAGGATTACAGAATGCAGGATTATTGGTATTGGACAGTCCCAGTGGCAGCATGAAACGGGACGCCTGGAGGTCTAATTTTCCAGCGATTATTTACGCTTTGGACTTCCCTGACGACCAGGTAGACAGTCCGTCACAGCCGGAAGTGTTACCGGGGACTATTGTTCAGATCCCCGATCCCAACCTGCACACTGCAATAGCAGAGGCACTTGGCAAAAGCCCCAATACCCCGATTACTGTGCAGGAGATGAAGCAGTTGACAAGAGTTGAAGCACGGGACAGAGGCATCCAAGATTTGACGGGCATTCAGTTCGCAACCAATCTGATGCGGTTGAATCTTAGGGATAATCAAATCTCTGATCTCTCACCGCTGACAGGGTTAATAAACTTGCGTGAACTTAGGCTTGATCATAATTTTACCGGTATTTCTGATCTCTCACCGCTAGTAGGGCTAATCAATTTGGAGATTTTAGACTTTTCCTTTGACACTGTATCAGATCTGTCCCTGTTACCACTTGCAGGAATGACTCATCTGAAGTATTTACATTTTACTGATTGTAATGTATCGGATCTGTCACCGCTTGCAGGGTTAGTGAACCTAGAGTCTTTAGGTTTTAACCGTAACAACGTATCTGACTTATCGCCGCTTGCAGGACTAATCAATCTGAAAGACATTCTCACGTGGGGTAACCCTATTTCCGATTTATCGCCCCTTGCGGGATTAACAAAAATGGAAAGGGTAGATATTTGTGGCGCAGAGATATCGGACCTTACGCCTTTAGCACGCTTAACAGGTCTGAAGGAACTGTATTTTCGTCGTAACGAAATATCAGATATATCACCTATCGCGGAGTTAACCGGGTTAACTCGTTTGAATCTTTCGTTTAATAACATATCGGATATATCCCCCCTTGCGCGAGTAGCTAGTTTGACATGGATACACCTCTCCCACAATAACATATCGGATATATCCCCCCTTGCGGGTTTGAACAACTTGAAATGGCTAGCGGTCTACGACAACAAGATTCCCGACTTTTCACCTTTGGACAGGTTACGCGAAAATATAACACTCCTTTGGCACAGCAATCCAGCGTTCCCGGAAGGAGGACCGAAGATAGAGGGCCCGTGGCTTTGGGTCGTGCTGCCGCAGACAGACCTAGATAGCAGCACGGATTTACTATCAGAAATGAGTGGAGGCACAGTGACAGAGATGGATATTGCTACCCACGGGGCAATAGTGGAAGGTTCTGTTGGGGATAGTGTTTGGACCTTCCACAGACTTCCGCCTACGGGGGAGAATAACATTGAGGATATGCTGAAAAGTATTATCCATGACGGCACTGTCTACGGTTCTGTCTCCCTTTATTCACCACGCGAACAGAACACAACGATGTACGTTGGCAGCTCAGGGCGTGTAAAGGTCTGGCTGAACGGGGCTTTGGTTTACGAAAACTTTCATCTGGGCAGAAGTGAGGATTACACCGACTTTTTACCGGTCACACTTCAGCAGGGGAGAAATGTCTTGTTAGTTGCAGTTTACACCCATGCTAACGGCTTTTTTGGATTTGAAACCGGAACTGAGTATACGTTGTCAACTGGTATAGGCTACACTTTTTCCCAAATACCAATTCATACAGGCGATACCTTTACCCTCGACATCCGCGCCGAAAATATCACCGATTTGGCAGGATGGCAGTTTGATATCGCCTTCGACTCTACTGTACTTGAAGCTATCAGCGTAAGTGAAGGCGATTTCCTAAAGAACGATGGCGGAACCACCTTCTTTCAGGGTGGGACCATTGATAACGCGGTGGGTAAAATTGTAGGACTCAACGCGGCGCGCTTATCCACCCAAGGTGTGGATGGCACCGGCACACTGCTTCAGGTGAGGTTCAAGGCAAAATCCGCCGGTGAAACAGAGTTGGCATTGCAGAACTTCCAATTCGGCTCCACCACAGGGGTAGCTATTCCCGCAGGACCACATCAAATTACCATCGTTGTGGAGGCACAACTTGCCACAGGAGATGTCAATCGAGACGGTGTGGTCAGCATTCTGGACCTGATTCTCATCGCACAGCAGTTGGGGAGGAGAGTACCCGCTGGCTCACCGGTGGATCTCAACGGCGATGGCGTCGTCAGTATCCTCGACCTCATCCTCACGGCACGAAGTCTCGGCAACACCACAGCGTCCGCTGCGCCATCGGTGGGGACAGAAAGCATAGATGCTGCGACGATAGAAGCGTGGATAGCACAGGCACGGTTGGAAGATGATGGGTCACTCGCCTTCAAACAAGGTATCGAAAATCTCCAAAATTTGCTAGCTTTGCTAATTCCTGAAGAAACTGCGTTATTGGCAAACTACCCGAATCCGTTTAATCCGGAGACGTGGATTCCGTATCAACTGGCAGAACCGGGGGAGGTCACGCTGACGATTTATGATATAAACGGGCAGCTAGTTCGACATTTAGCGGTAGGGCATCAAGCAGCGGGCATGTATCGGAGTCGAAGCCGGGCAGCCTATTGGGACGGACGCAATCAACTCGGTGAGCCCCTCGCCAGCGGTCTCTATTTCTACACGCTGACAACAGGAGAATTCACAGCGACGCGACGGATGCTGATACTAAAGTAAATTTGCTTATCCTACGTTGGGCGTAAGAGCGTTTATTTTAACGCAAAGGTGCGAAGCACGTTACTACACAAATAATGTTCGCTCATGTTAAGAAATCGTGTAACAGAAACTGTAGGGGCAGGTCTTGTGCCTGCCCAAAAGGGCAACCACAAGGGTTGCCCCTACAGTTCTCTTCGTGTTTTGCACTCTCTTTTTACATGAGCCATAATGTTTTTTCCAGTTTGGTGGCAGCTTGGGTTATAACATAATCAACAATTTCAGGAGGTCGTATAGATATGTCAGAACAACTCACGTTGAAGCAACGGATACACAGGGGTGAAATGATTAACATCGGCGGCGCATCCACAAGCGCCTCAAAAGATGAACTCGAAGCGATTCTCAGCCAGGACTCCTACGATTTAATCGGGACCGATGCCCAACATTCAGCATTCAATGAAGAGAAACTCGTTGCATTTTGCGCCAACCTGGAAGAGCTAGGGATGCCCGTTCAGTTACGCATCAAACATACCCGAAACGCTTATCTCATTGGAAATATTCTCGACTTGGGTCCTCTGGCAATTTGCGTACCGCAGGTCGAAACAGAGGAAACCGTTGAAGAAGCGATCGACGCCTTCTATTATCCGCCAGTTGGAAAACGGAGTTGGGGTCCCAGTTCAGGGTACGGTTTCAAGCCAGAGATGGACCGCTTAGAATACGCGGAATGGTGGAACAACAACGGTATCCTCAGCCTGCAACTCGAATCTGTTGATGCGATTATCAATGCCCGAAAACTTGCAAAACCCGGCGTTGATATGCTCATGTTTGGTGCGAATGACTTGGGATTTAGTCTCGAAACATATCCAAATCCTCCATTCAAAACGGTTGAAGAGTGCTTCCAGCATGTCGTGGAGCAGATGGAGGGAACTCAAGTCAAGGTAGGAGTTGCCTACTCACCCGGCGGGCGACTCTAAGCAGCACACCTAAGATAACCTAAGTTACCAGTTAGTAGCAATCCATCAGAACCCGTAGGTCGAGATTCATATCTCAACACAAAACTGTCAATTGTGGAAAATCGACCCACAGACACGAACCAAATGACAGAGAAAGGATCTGTCCAATGATCATTGTCGATACCCACTGTCATGCCGGACTGAATAAATACGAACCCGTCGAATCCCTCCTTTACCACATGGCGCAATCTGGCGTCGACCGGGCGGTCTTAATACAACATCAGGGAACCACCGACAATAGTTACCACGTCGAATGTTTGGGGGCCCATCCAACCCGTCTCGCTTCGGCAATGATTGTGGAAAGCACCGACGATGGAGAGCGGATGCGTTACTGGGCGGACCAAGGGCTTGTGGGAATTCGTCTCGGTGCAAACTCACGCGCGGAAGCGTCGGATCCGCTGGCACAGTGGCGTACCGCTGCCGAGCTCAATCTTGTTGTCAGTGCTCCCTCAAACCCATCAACCCTCCTCAGCGATGAATTTGCCGAGGTTCTGAAGCTCTTTCCTGACCTCCAGATTGTTATCGAACACTTAGGCGGTGTGGGCACCAATGCGGCACCACCTTACGATGAGTTCAAGCGCGTTCTCGGTTTGGCGAAACACCCTAATCTAACAATAAAATTGCCGGGCTTCGGAGAATTCTGTAACCTGCCTTATCCATTCGAGGATGTTCCGCCGCTAGCGCGTATGGTTGTGGAGGCGTTTGGACCGCAACGGGTGATGTGGGGGAGTGATTATCCACCGGTCAGCTCCAGGGAAGGCTATCATCATTCACTTCAGTTTCCGCTTGATTACTTCTCCGATTTGAGCGAGGAAGACCGTGAGTGGATTTTCGGCCGTACCGCACTAGCGGTGTGGAAATTCACCGATAGTTGATTAGTTCATTGGTTCATCAATAAACTAGTTTACTAGTGAACAGATGACCCAACTTGCACACCACGTTTCATTATTGGAGATAATGTCATGACAAGCACAACGAAAAATGATTTGCCTCAACCGACAACTGATCTTAATCTAGCGAAGGCACATTTAGACGAGTTCGGCTACTGCCTACTCGCTAACGCGCTCACCCCAAAACAGGTTGAGGCGTTACGCACTCGACTGGTAGAGCAGGCAGCCGCGGAAAAGGAACAGGGGCTCGCTTTTGAGGATGGCGGCACGGATAGGGACAGCGGTATCAATCAACGGGTCTGGATGCTGATTAATAAGGGAAAGATTTTTCACGAACCGCTGCTCCACAAGGGTGTCCGTGAATTGATTGGGCATGTCCTCGGCGAGCAATACCTGTTGTCGTGCTATACCGCCAACATCGCCAAGCCGGGCGGCGTGGCAATGAATCTGCATACCGATCAGTGGTGGATGCCGCCACCGACCCGGCGAAATCGCTCTCCGCTCCCTGTCGGTTCAATTACACGCGAACGTCGAGATATCGATGACGCCGGTCCACCGTCGATGATTGCACCGGCTGTCGTTGTCAACGTTATGTGGATGTTGGTTGACTTCACCGCTGAAAACGGCGGCACCCGACTCGTGCCCCGAAGCCATCTGACGGGACGGCACCCAGACAAAGAGCGAGATAAGGATGTTGAACCGATTGCTGCCGCAGGTCCCGCAGGTACGGCGATGGTGTTCGACGGTCGTATGTGGCACGGCACAGGCGCGAATGTGAGCGATGGTCCGCGGCTAGGGGTGCTGTCGACATTCTGTGGTCCCCAATTCCGAACACAAGAGAATCTCACGCTCGGCACATCAAAAGAGGTCTTGGAGAATGCGCCTCCAGAACTGTTGGCGTTGCTCGGCTTTAAGGTGTGGAACGCCTACGGTCGCGTCGAAAGTCCCGCTGTTGATTTCATAGCGCCTGACGAAACTTCTCTGGGAGAATTGCACCCGGATTAATTATAAAAATCAGCGAATTTTGATAGGCGGGGCCACCTTGTTGGTCCCGCCTAGCCTACAGATCAAAACCCACAATCACGAAAATCTCTTTCTTCGGAATATATCGGGGTATTTACCACTCTTCCTTTCCAGCAGACTCACCCCAGTCCAGTTCTTCAACTTGACACTCTTGGGGTATCTTCGATACCAGATCCTTCAAATCATACTTGCCTCGCACTTTGGTCACGGATTCAACGATAATCCGCACTTTCTCGACTGAAACGTTTACTTCATCACCCACGTTCATCTGAGCTTCTTGGAGAAGTGCCTCCGTAAACCGAAGCCCCTGGCTGTTTCCCCATCTCTGAATTTTACCCAACATAGTCAAACCCTTCAAAAAAATAATTTGACTTCGCTCATGTTAAGAATTAGTGCGACAGCACCGCCTTGCCTCAAAAACCGTAGGCGGGGCATCTTGCCCCGCCCTCAACGCTTTCATTGTAATTGCGCTCTGTTTTTACATGAGCCTTTGACTTTTATGATTGCCCTGACTGTGAGTTTTCAAATTCATGCCTCCTCAAATCGTACTCAGAACAGTTTTTACTACAGAATTTGCAATCAGAGCAGATTAGCATACCGCACTCACGGCAGTGCTCACAATCACCCAGAACCAACGGATCTTTGCCACACTTTGGACCTCCACAGTATGCAATAAGGGTTTTCCACCGTTCATTTTCCTCTCTGCGTCCCCTCAAGATATTCAATCCCCAAAGTCTAAACATCTTAAAACTTCGTATTAACTCAGGTTCAGCCTTCCATAACTTATCCAACGAAGTAATTAAGTTATAAATCGTACACAGCGGGTCATAGATGCCCAAAGGCATATTATAACTTGGATCTATCTTGGGATCATAAATCAACTTCATATATCCAGTGGGGCGATAACTGATGCCCTCGTTCGCAGACACCATTTGAAGGAAGTGCTTTAGCATGCTCAAAAACAAATATGGTAAAGATAGCCTATGCTTCTTGGGGCGACTCACAACTGTTGATAAAAATGACCGTTCCCAGTCTATTAAAATCTCCGAACTCCAAAGTTGTCCTAGATCTATTCCTGCTGCTGTGCATAAGGGAGTTGGATTCAGATTGAACTCTTTCCATAGACCGTATTCAGGAACGGTCTGTTCAACAATCTTGTTAAGTTCAGTATCTCGTTGTCCATACAGAAATCTTGGATAATTGAACATCCATGGCGGGAGGAAGTATCCACTTCTATTTCGACGTTGCAGATTAATTTCGAGCAGATCACGGGTTTCAAACTCATTTCTTATTTCAGTCAACTCCTTGATACTTGTAAGCCCAAGAAATAGAATTGGTGTGTTTTGGTTCATTAGACTTTCTGGATTCAGTATTTTAGATGTTGGGAGGTTGGGTGAAAGGACTCCAGCTATAGTTACGTCTCGATTGCTTCGATCCCGCTTAAAACTAGGAACACAATGCTCGACATAACTATTAGGGTTCTGTTCTGAACAGCGCGAGTTTTTCACGTCAAAAGAAGATCCGTTAATTTTCAGGTCGTACTGTTTCCAGTCAGGACTCTCAGATGTAACTCCATGTATCGATACATCCTCGACATAGTATCCATTACGTTGATAAAACTCCATGACAGATTTCTCGGCAGCACGTGCTGAGAGAACACGCTCTAACTCGTCATCATCGTTTGCTATTTCTATTAGAAGATCCTTGTTGAGACTATTTGCTCCGGATTGTTGTAGGATTACCGGTTTCTTTAGTCCTCGGTACCATTCCAGTGCAAGTTGTATATCCTGTGCATTTAAAATTGGGCTGTCAACTGTCACTTTCATTTGTGTGCTAAAGACTTGTTTAGCTGCTTGAATAAATGGTTCCAAAGGGCGACGATGAATCCTTTTTTCTTCTTCTTCCCGTCTTCGTAACTCAAGTTGTCTTTGTTTTTCGGATTCTCGTTTTTGTTTTCTTAATTCAAGCTCTTTCTGTTTTTCTAACTCTTGTTCCTGTATCTTTTTCTTTTTCCTCTGCTGTCTTTCCTTCCAATCCTTTTTCGGGCGTTCCCACTCCTTTTGTCTTTCTAACTTTTGTTCCAGTATCCTTTCCCATTCTCTCTGCTGTTTTTCTTTCCAATCCTTTTTCGTGCGTTCCCATTTTTGATGAGTTGTCTTCCACCCTTTGAGTATTTTTAGTTTCAACCGATCGGTAAGGACAAGCTCAGTAAGATTGGAAACGAACTCATCCTTGAACGGATCCGATCTTGTCCAATAACTATCACTATGAAACTGGACTCTGACATCGATCTGGTTATTAAACGCCCGATCAACTCCTGTGATAATTCCGTTTCCCAAAGTTTTATGCTTCACTTGAAGTCCTTTGAGTTTTTGCCATTTACCCAAATCGTTTTGTGCATACGAAGCGAATAATTCTGAATCGCTGGGACGACGATCTGTTTTCATAACATTCATCTCCTTAAATGTTCACAGTTCGGTCTACACATTGAAGTACGAAACCTAACGATTCTAATCCTGCAACCTTGATATTATGTCGTTCAACCTAACCACTGCCGCATAAGAATCCACTGTTTCCTAGCCGGGCGGTGGTTCACAATGAGCTCCAATGCCGCCTGTACACTGAAGCTTAAGCAGTTTCTCTCATTTTATTTGGTATATTCATCGGATTCCCTACCAACTCGATACCCAACGTTCACGAGTCGGAACCGGTGGATGGACAGCAACGCCGCCCCGTAAATGTGACTCATAAATACCGAATCCAATCTCCGTCCCCAACATCGTTGCGCGCAGATTGCTGACCCCCGGCACCCCTGTTTTTATCGACTCCACCAACTCACGAACCTTGCGCTCGGTGCCGCTCCACGGCGTTACCGGCTCGACGTCAATCGGGTCGTAGGCGCGCTGTTGTTCCTCGCCTTTACGCACATACAAGGACTCGCCATCGTTCTGGATTCGGATAATCCCCGCCTCGCAAACCAGTTCATACTCTCGGCTTGCCCCGGTCGCCGCCGCATGGAGGGCCGTCCCGTTATCAAATTCGACAAACGCCGATAGGATAGCTGCATCGCGCATAAATCGCATATTGGTGGTATCCCCTTCGTCGGGATGCAGCTCCCCCAACGTCCCACGAATAGAAATCGGTTCGGGATCACCCAACAGATAGAGCAACGTGTCGAGAAAGTGTCCGCCGATGCTGTTTCCAGCAAAGCCAATCACCGACCGCACCGCTCCCAACTCTCCACTATGCGCGATGCTGTGTGCTTGTCGATAGACCGCCCAGTTTCGACGCATCGGTCCAAACTCAAGGAAAACGCCGTTTCGCTCAAATGCCTCATTGATGGCATCTGCCTCAAGGAGCGAACAGCAGAGCGGTTTCTCAGCATACATCCCCTTGACACCGTGCTCCGCCCCGTAAATCATCGCTTCCGCATGCTGCTCTGGGCGGGTTGTAATACTGAGGATGTCGGGTTTCTCCACATCAATCAACTCACGATGATCCGCGTACCCCCGCGGCACGTTCCAACGTTCTTGAAATGCCTTCCGCTTCTCCTCCACAATATCGCACGCGGCAATCATTTCTGTCTCCTCAACGACCGCATAACCGCCGGCGTGGCAGTAGGGTAACACCAAGCCGCCCCGGTGGTTCCCTTGCTCCCTTCTTGCTATCTGTTCGTCCTCAATGGTGTTCGCCATACGTCCACAACCGATGATACCGACCTTTAGTGTCATTACGGACCTCCTCGAAACACTATACGCCTATCCTGCAGCAACAATTGATGAGGGATAATCTCGTATCTGTAAATTTTTTGGCCATTCCTCCATATTGCCGCCTTTTTTGCTTTTCACTTTCTTAATCTTTGCCCAAGACTCACCCATCTGTTTGACAAAAAGCGGAACCTCCGCCGCATTGCATTGATCCCGAATCTGGATGACCCATTCTTCGTACATCGGCCTCGCCCCTGGTCCCGACTCGCCGCCAACAATCACCCAATCAATTTGCCCCAAATTCAAACCTGAAAGTGGACCGAGCAACGGTTCAAGAGAGAGGAATTTGGTTACGGCATCCGTTTTTCTCAGATGATCGATGCGGAAGGTGTAGTCTTGGTTTTCAACGCTGACGCCCATCCATACATTATTTGGCCAATCAATTTGATCGTTCAACTCCAGCAACCGCTGAGAACGCTTTGTCAGAACCTGGAACTGATGCCAAGAAGCACACCGCATCACACCAAAGACTTTCAGGATAAAGTCTATAGGAACCTCATCATGAAATAGGTCACTCATTGAATTGACAAAAATCAACTGCGGCTTTTTCCATGAAAGGGGTTTTTCTAACATCCGCTCATGGAGTGTGAGATCGAATCCGTTTACGTAGTTCCGTTGCCCCATTGCTTTCAGACGAAAGGACATTCTTTCCGCATAACAATGTTTACAGCCGGGACTGATCTTTGTGCAGCCTGTCACCGGATTCCAAGTGGCTTCGGTCCATTCAATGCTTGATTTAGTGGCCATAATAACTCTTCACTCCTTCAGGATATCCGATTATATAGCACATTGAAATTTTAAGCAACGAGTAAAATGGAAGGACCTCCGGCGAAATCAGTTATTGCTTTTTCCCAAAAGTTCATTTACAATATCGGCAGACATTGAAACGTTCAATCCCTTTCCGCTCACTGTTCGAGTCAAGGAGATAGAACATGCCAACTCCGATGGAAGAATACCTGTTTGATCTACACGGTTACACAGTTATCAAGGGGGCAATTGATCCCGATCACCTCCGTGCGATGAACGATTTTCTTGATGCGCTGCCCCCCCTGCAAATCGATCAGTGGTACGGCAATATAGATGTCCACACCTATGGCGGAATTGATGGGATGAACCTGCAAAATATCATCGAAGGCGGAGAGATTTTTGAACGACTCATCGATCACCCCGCTTGGATTGATCTGGTCCGCCACTATATCGGTCCCCGCGATCGACCATTCATCAACGAAGGATTCATTAACATACGTGGTAAAGGTGGATATATCGGCGTCCATTCTGGAGGCCATGTCCCCGACAGCCGCAACCGCACGGGTCGCAGTAAAGGCGAATGGTGTTGTTGTCTGTTGACCTTAATGGTCCCTTTGACCGATGTGGCTTGGGGCGATGGACCGACGGTCATAATCCCCGGCAGCCACAAGTCAGACCTTCCACACCCCATGCAAAACCAAAACTCAGGTATCTCTAGCGGTCCGGGCGAAATGCTTGAAGGCGCTACGGAGGTATATCTGAACGCTGGCGATGCTCTGTTATTCAATGATTGTTTGTGCCACGGTTCCGCAGAGCGAAGGAATCCCGGCGAGCGGCGCATGATTATCTTTCGCTATCTCCCCTCGCTGTACGCACATCGGTTTGCCTATGTCCCTTCTGAGGGGTTACTGGCGCGACTCACACCGGAGCGGCGAGCAATTGTCCAACCAATCACACCTCGTAGACCACCCGTTAAATAAAGAGATAAGAAAGGAAACCGTTATGGATAAAAGAGAAATGACTAACGAAGAAAACTATCATTTCGACGTAACAGGTTATCTAATCATCCCCGGCGTGCTGACCCCTGATCAACTAAAGGCATGCAACGAAGCGCTCGATCAGTTAGGAAACACTGCATCCCCATCGTGCGTATCTTCCTGCGCTGGTTTGCACTTCCTGCGCGACCACCCCGTGCTGACCCAATATGTGGAGGCAATCTGCGGCGAAGATTTCCTTCTCGACCGTTCCCCGCACCTGCTTGAGGTGAACACCAATGGCTCCGAAGACGCTAGGGTGCCCTTGTCGGGCGGCAGCGAATGGCAAGACTGGTCCCGAGCTTATCGTCACCACAGTGGAACCCGGTTCTGTCAGGGGTTGCGAGCGATATGGGCGATAGCGGATGTAAATGAAGACGATGGCGGGTTGGTGGTGGTTTCAGCGAGCCATAACAGTTCGGTTGATGCTCCTCAAGATCTTGTGAGTGGGGACGACGATATGGGACTAGTCGTGCAGCCGACCTTACAGGCAGGCGATCTGTTGTTGTGCGCCGAGTCCGTGATGTGGGGGATACGTCCATGGCAAGGACAAGGACCACAACGCTTGCTCGAATGTGGCTATATCAGCGCCGGCGTCCGACCGTCCGCAGCGTCTGAAATTACGGGCGAGGACGACACGATGCCCGAATGGACCGCGGAACTAACCCCCGTGCAGCGCGCCGTGTTGCACAACCCGAATCGAGGCTATCCGCCGCCTGTAGTGCATTCGGATGGTAAGACAGTCTCGCTGTCAGCGGAGCCCGGTATTCTTCACCCTTCGATCTATAAACGGGACCCGGATTCGGGGATTGATGAGAAGGAATTTTTTCACTGGGATCTGTGTGGTCACCTCGTCTTACGGGGAGTGATGGACGCGGATTGGCTAGCAGCCGCTAACGAAGCGATTGACGCCAACCCCGACCAAATCAGCACAGGCGGCTCCGCGGCTGGAGACTCAAAACCGTTAGCGGGAACAGGGGTCGGCAGATCGTCAATGGGTAACCCGTGGCAGCTGCCCGCACCGTATGGCGAGCCGTTCCAAAGGATGATCGCTCATCCCGCCCTGATTCAACGCATGAACTGGATCATGGGCAGCGGGTATGAGTGTATGATGTGCAATGGGTTCCTGTCGGGAAAAGGATCATCCGGACATGCTCTACACGCCAACGGCTACCCACCACGGGTGGCAAACCACTACCGCCAACAAAATGGCCGCGTCTATAGTGAGTACCTCAATGTCGCTTGGCAATTGCGCGATGTTACCTTGGCGGACGGCGGCTTTGTCTGTGTGCCGGGTAGTCATAAGACACACTATCCCATGCCTGACGGAATCCGGACGTGCGATAACGAGATGGACATGGTACGGCATATAGAGATGAAGGCAGGCGATGTGCTCCTTTTCCTCGCCTCCGCCCAAACCCACGGAGCATATCCCTGGACCGGAGAACAGAACCGCCGGATGATCTTCTTCCAGTACCGGTCACGGAATTTGTATGCACCTTAGGGAGCAGATCGATGATTATATCCGTTTAGGCTTCCGAAATTTCAAAGGCTTTGGAAGTCTAAACTCCAAATAGAACTGACTCTATCTGAACACAGGTGATGCGACATGAAGTACATAATGGTTATGCTGATACTTACGTTATTCGCATCATCAACATGGGCAGGGATATTTCGTGATGATTTCAACGATGGTGATTTAAAAGGCTGGACGTTTGTACAAGATGCCGAAGATGGAGGTATTCAAAACGGTGAATTGGTTCTCGGTTCTCGCAAATCCACGGTTATCATTGCTGTTGATGGTGTGGTTGCAAGAGATTATGAGATAACAGTATCTGTGAAAATCCGCAAGTTAGTGGCTGGGGCCGTTGCCAATGGTCCGCTCATTGGGCTGCGCGCGCATGCTTTATTTGAGAACGATAAGCACCCAACACTTCAATATGACTTAACTTATAACTTCTTGATAGGTAGAAACGCAGATAAAACCAAGGGGCTTGGAGCAGTGATTTGGCATGTAGGAGACCTACTACCTCGTCGGGGAAGAGGACAACGCGTACTTATCGTACCAAAAGTTCTCAAATTTTCTCCTTTTAATGTTCAATTGGATACATGGTATCGATTGAAGGTCATTGCAAAGGGCAATCGGTTTCAAATGTTTGTTGATGGCGAAAAAATGCTAGATTTCCTTGATAATAGCTACGATGAGGGTAGAATTTACCTATCGACTGGGGGCGGTAATATCGCTCACTTCGACAACTTTGAAGCTCGATGGGATGACCTTGCCGTGCAGCCCCAGAGAAAACTCACAGCTACTTGGGGGCAGATAAAACGCAGTTTCCGTTAGGCTGTGATATAGCATTACGCCGCTCTATGTGCAACAACAATAAACCCAGTCAAGCCGCCGAGGAGAACCTGAAAGCCTGTTTGATACAGCAAGATGGCAAAAGGCTGACAAAGGA
This sequence comes from Candidatus Poribacteria bacterium, assembly GCA_022822785.1. Taxonomy (GTDB): domain Bacteria; phylum Poribacteria; class WGA-4E; order WGA-4E; family PCPOR2b; genus PCPOR2b. The sequence continues at coordinate 40,455 of JAJEAL010000117.1, read as the reverse complement.
AGACCAATCCAAGCACAATTCCGCCGATTGAGACACGCTCGATTAGCAGTTTTCGTGGGGAAACAATAGCGAGCACAATTATACCCGTCAAGATAAGGTGTAATCCGCTGCTTTGCAAGAGTTGGCTAAGGGATTGGTAGAGCGACACAAGCCCGGCTATCACGACAACTCCTGCTGCAATTTCAGAGAATCTGATTAGGCTTGTTGTCATGCCAAAAGCGATTGCACCCGCAGCAAGGAGGTGAAAAGCAGAGCTGTGTAAAACGGCGGGAACGGGCAGATAGAGAAATGAAAAACCGGCGATAAGTCCTAACCCAGCGATAACTTCGATGATTCGCTTTTCTGAAAAGGAGAGAGCGGATAAGATAGCGGAAATAATCAGTAGCAGTAAAGCAGCTCCCCGAAGCAGGACTGAATACGGTTGATAAAGTAGTACTAAACCGATAATGAGTGTCCCGATAACAAGTAGCTGATTACGACGCTGCTTTCCCATTGGCTGACTCTTCTGAAACGGGTGTAGCTCGCCAGAAAACTCCTAGGAACCTTTGGATGCCCGTCGTCCGAAGATGCCCCAAAAGCCTTTGCGAGATTCGGCTTCAGCCTTTTCCCGTAGCTGGATTTGCTCTGCTAGCTCACTCTCTAGGGAATCAACCCTCAGCTGTAACTCTTTGATGTGGTGTTGCAACCGCTCACTCTGTTCCTGTAGCTCTTGGTGTTTACTTGTTAGATCGGCATTCTGTTCTTGAACAAGTGTGAGGTGCAACAGTTGACAGGCGAGGTTTTCAATAATGTCTGAGGTCGGAATATTAAAAGCGAGTTTGGTGATAAGTAAGGGCAGCCCCTCACGTTCTAAAAGCAACGTCTGAGGGCGGGGAACATTGGCATCCGCTTCTTTTCTAGATGCGTCAGGGTCACGCAAATAAGGGACGAGATCTTCGTCACGGCGTTCAAGCGTTTGTCGGATGATAGACTCTTCAACGCCAATCATATTCGTAATTTCGGCTACGGTGAGCGGAGTTGCCATGTTTTCCGTTCTTTGATTTGACGGTTACGTTGCTTTTTTAGCTTGGGTTTTGTTCTCCTGTAGCACGCGCAACAGATGCCAACCATAGTTCGAGATTGAAATCAACGCAAACACCAAACCGACACACAAAACGTAAAAAGGAGCAAATGAAGGAATTAATTCGCTGTTCGCTAGAATGTAAAGGACCAACGCGGTTGCAAGGAAAAAGGTAGTACATTTACCCCATACGTTAGATCGGGCAATCGTTTGCGTCCGATGGAACAAAAAGATGTTGGCAATCACAATCAAAATATCTCGAACAATTACAATGCCAAAAGCCCACAGCGGGAGACTTGAATTTGATAAAATGAGAGCGATAATGACCGCACTGATTATCGCCTTATCAGCAATTGGATCCAGAACCTTACCCAGATTGGTGCGCTGATTCAGACGGCGTGCGAAGTAACCATCAAGCATGTCAGTTAGGATTGCTAACGCCCCTATTATCAGAGCCGCGAAGTGAGATTGACGAATGATGGTGTAAAAAAGAAATGGAGTCAATCCAAGTCGTACTATCGACAACAGGTTGCTGACATAGAAAAAATTTCGGGCTGGAATAAAAGAACCAGGTGTTTGAGGAGAGCAATTTGAAGCAAGTTGACGTTGCATCGTTGTCCTCGATTTCAAGTGAGGCGACGAAAAGAATCGCCGTTTAATTCAGAAAGGCGTTTTTCCACGGTGATATGTTAGTGTCATGTTTCTCAAAACTTCTTCGAGCAAGTAAGCTTATTTTTAATCTTTTATTTTCTCGTTCAAGCAGTTCGATTTCTCTGTCCAAAAGCTGATGTATAGACAATGTTTCTATCAACTGTTGTTTGTCTGTCAAGGGAATCTGGAGCCGTGTCGCAATCTGGTACGATAGATGGTCAGGTATCGTTGGAATTTCGTCCACAGTTTTCCATTCGGGAACCAAATCAGCTAACAACGATTCGTAAGTTCGGTATAATTGGATGGCTCTAACAACACGCGTCTCTGCGTCCTCGGAGGTTTCTGTATCATCTATTTCCAACGCCCGGACCTGACCAACTAAATAAGGCAGATCCCGCCGAATTTTCATAATTTCAAACCGGTGTTGTCCAAGCGTTATGAGGTTCATCCTGCCATCTTCGAGACGATCGACCTCTAGGATTTTGACCGCAGTTCCAACGAGATACGGTTCGGCATGTTCACCCACTTCGTCCCCCCTTTTGATGAGGACGATGCCGAAAAGTCGATTATTGTCCAAGCAGTATTGGATCATTAATCGATATCTTTGCTCAAAAATATGAAGTGGCAAGACACCCCCCGGAAACAGCACAACCTCCAACGGAAAAAGGGGCATTTCATCTTCAGCGAGTTCTTGGATTGCGTCGGTTTGCATGCGATTACCCCCAATCTGATTGATAAACAGAACAGCTGCATGTTTCTATGGATTTCAAGTGTAGCACACGAGATGGTGAGTGTCAATGAAGAAATGGACAAGTCTCTAAAAAACGGAGAGATGAACCGCAATGTTCTGTATAAAGCGGATTGCTACTGTCCAAGCTGCAACAGCGCATAACTGGAACCGGAACCAATTCCTCCAGCAGGTTTGCAAAAAAGCGCAGCTGCCGGAGGGCGCATGGCAGGACCCAGAGACAGAGATATATCTGTTCAGTTCACAGGTTTTTGCCGAAACCCCGTAGCCATTCCCCCAACCTTTTAGATGAACTGAATCCTTACAAAATAGCACCCCAAAACCGCGTTACCTGCTCTTACTGTTCTGACTGATTTTTTTTCGGCGCGTATAGAACTTTGGGGTCTCCTGAAATTTATTGCGATAGTAGGTGACGGTTCGTCGGGCAATCTTGGTATCGTATTCCCGTTCAAGGATATCCGCAAGTTCAGCGTCGCTGTACGGTTTCTTACGCTTACCTGATGCCAATTCTTGGCGCTCTCGCACAGCAATCAAGCGGCGAACAACCTCCCCCTTACTCTGACAAAAGAACTTGAGCGGCAGGATACCTGTGGGCGTATCAATACATTTGTCCTGTAGAATGCGGCTGACAGTGGACTCATGCTCGCCAGATTCTCTAGAGAGTTGTGCTTGACTCAAAGGCTTAAGATGCAGCTCCTCCCCACTGACGAAGAAACGATACTGATATTCATAGATGAACATAACGATACGGAAGGTAAGGCTTTTGCGCTGATTGATGAGGCGCAGCTGGTCGAGGAGATGCCCTGTTTCTTTGTCGGTTTCCTGATCGCTAGGGATCTGGATCTGATAGCGAGAATTATACTCAATTTCCGACGAAACGTAAATTTCCGCGCGGGGCGGGTTGTTAAGTTGCCGTACCGTCGCCACTGCCTGAGACGGTTGACCTGACGACGACGGTGTACTGATAACCGTAACCTGCGCCGAGCTCGCAATTTGTACCCGATCTACAAGATCGCGAATCTCACGAATCGCGCTTAGTGGAATTCCCAACTCATCAGCGATATCCTCTGATTCGGCACCCGCATCCATAAAATATTCGACAAACTCCGACTGCGTAATGTCGTACGCCTCTGTCAACTTGGCAAGTGCTTCATACGGTTCCGCCGATTCAAGCGGGATTTGCGCTGTTGGTGGCTCGTGGAATTCCGGATCATCGAGGCGTAGATGAAACTCAAGATTATCTTCATATCCCGCCCAAGATCGCTTGAGGTAACGACAGTATTCAAGCGCGTGAAGAAGCCGTCCACGCGGTACGCGATACTTAACCGACAATTCCATGATACGCCGCCGCGCATCCTCGCGAAAAAAATCGCGCTGCCAATCGCCGCGTGCCTCTATCTCAAACTCCTGCATAAACTCCACAAACTGACGGTCTTGAAACTCCTCATACAGATGACGTGGAATTCGCCCTTGAAAGACAGTTTTTCGGACATAACCTTCGTCAACCAAACGCTGGAAGGCTTGCTGCGATTCGACCTGCCGCACATATTTCTGAAACTCCTGCTCATTTTGTGTCAACAGATCGAGATAAGCGTCAGGAGGACGCACAGACCTTGCGGCGGGATCAACGGAAATTTGCGGTTGGGGTCCGATAATACGCATACGGGCTTCCTCACTAAATACCAATCTGGCACGGCTATCTATAGGATAGCAAACGGTTAAACAAACATCAATCCGAAAAATTAGTCAACAATAAAAGAGAGAGTCCATTAAAACCCTCCCATCGTTTTGCCTTCAACTAGGAACGCTCTCTGAGTCTCTCCACTAAGGACCGGTACAAGGGCAAGCATAGCACAACTACCGTAATAATTAGAATGCTCAGCGTGATAGGGCGAGTCCATAGGAAAGAGAGCGCCCCATCGTTAATGAGAAGTGCACGCCTCAGATTTTCTTCAAGCAGCCCGCCCAATACAAACCCTAGCAACATCGGTGCCATCGGAAAATCGAGGAGCCGAAAAAAGAGGGCACAGGCGGCAAACCCCACCATCAGATAAATATCAAAATTATTGAAAGAAACCAAGTAAACACCGATTAGGGAAAAGAAAAGGACAAACGGAACGAGAAGCGGTTTCGGCACGGTGAGCAGCCGAGCAATATAAGGAATCAAGGGAAGATTCAGAATCAATAAAACAATGTTCCCCAAATACATCGATACAATCACTGACCAGAATACTTCGGGGCTTTCCGCAAACAACCGCGGACCCGGTTGCACCCCGTAAGAAATTAGCGCCCCCAACATCACAGCGGTTGTCCCAGATCCTGGAATACCCAGAGTGAGTAACGGCACAAATGACCCTGTTGAGGCTGCATTATTCGCCGTCTCGGGTGCTGTGAGCCCTTTTAAGCTCCCCTTGCCAAATTGGAGCTTTGCTTTCCCCTTTGCGAGTGCTTGCTCCATCCCGTAAGCCAGAAAAGAGGCGATTGTTGCGCCGGCGCCCGGTAGCACACCGATAAAGAAACCTAACACAGAAGACCGACCAATACTCGGTGCGATTTCCGTAAATTCCTGTCTTGAAACCTTAAGGCTACCAAATTTTTCTTTGACTACGATACGGGTAGTGTCAGATGTACCCTCCGGTCTTAACGCAGCAGTGAGCGCTTCGGAAAGGGCAAACGTTGCCATAGCAAGAAGCAGAAAACTGATGCCGTCGATTAGGTCAAGTTGGCCCAGTGTGAAACGTTGAATCCCTGTTGAATTATCGGTACCGACAGTGGATAACATCACCCCCAAAACTGTCATCAGCGCAGCCTTTAGGAATTGCCCCTTTCCCGTAAAAGCCGAGACAGCGGTGAGTCCCATGACCATCAACGCAAAATAGTCAGCAGATTGGAAGCTCAGCGAGACGACAGCAAGCGCCGGCGCCGCAAAGAGCAAAAACATCGCACCAATTGTTCCGCCGGCAAATGATGAGTACGCGGCGGTGGCGAGCGCCTTCCCGGCCTTCCCTGCTTGTGCGAGAGGATACCCGTCAAACGCTGTCGCAACAGTCCCAGCAACCCCCGGCGCATTCAGCAGTATTGAAGAAGTTGATCCACCAAAAACCGCCCCGTAATAGACACCCGACATCAGAATCAGCCCCGATGACGGCTCAAAACCGTAAGTTATTGGAATCATCAGAGCGATTGCTGAAATTGGACCCAAGCCGGGTAACATGCCAATGAATGTACCAGCAAAAACGCCCAGAGCCACCATCAAAATATTGGTGAGGGTAAATGCCGTTGAGAACCCCGTCATTATCCCTTCTAATACCATTGATTTAACTCCAAGCTGTTAGCCAGTCTAATCCTATTGATTCAAAAACGACACGGGCTAATTTATCTCCAAGAAACGCAATAAACCGGGTTCAAGATAGATTCGCAACAGTTGTGTCAAAACGAACCAGAAACTGACGGCCATACCGATTGAAACCAACAGCATCAGCTTGATTCGCCGTTCCCCCATCGCCCAAAATCCACCGCAAAGAAAAAGGATCGTAGAAATTAAGAATCCAAGGGGTTTGAGTATCAATCCATAACCGATCATGAATAAAAAGAGAAAAACTGTACACTTCCAGTTCAGTCCCTTAAAGGCAGCCGTGAAAGCAGCTCCATCTCCATCACGATTGCTATGCCGGGCGGCCGGAAGTATTAATATCAGCAGAGAGGCAACAACCCCTGTTACACTTAGCGCTAGCGGCAAGCTAGCAGGGGTCACGCCGGAGCTTTCGACTCCGGGTGCCTCTGGAATATTCAGCGCCATCGCGCCGTAAACTATTGAAAAGATGAGGATGACCAGTGCTCCCGTTTTATCTCGTGTCATTAATCTCCGCTTTGAGCGTTGTATCGCCTTCCATATAATTTCTTAACCGGGAGAGCCACTCCCCGAATCGTTATCAGACGGTTGAACAGATTATATTATTCAAGAAAACCAAGTTCCCCCATCAGCTCACCAATGACTTTCTCTTGTGCTTCCAAAAAGGTCGAGAATTCCTTCCCCGGCTTGAAGAGATTCTCCCAACCGTTACGCACGCGCACTGTCTCCCAAGCCGACGTTTCATACATCTTTTTAAGCAGGTCGGCATAGTCGGCAACTTGCGCCTCAGCTAACCCCGGTGGACCGAAGAAACCGCGCCAGTTGACAAAAGTGCAATCGTATCCCAATTCTTTCAAAGTCGGCACATCAGGAACAGCGGCAGATCGCTTCTCCGCAGTGATAGCAAGGATGCGAACCTGTCCTGCCTTGTGCTGCTCCAGTGCCTCTCCCAACCCGGTCGATAAAATCTCTGTTTCTCCCGAAAGCAATCCAGCGAGTGCCTTACCGCCGCCATCGTAAGGAATGTATCGCACCGTTTTGGGATCACCCCCCGCTGCCTTAAACGCCAGTGCAGCAACCAAGCCATCCATACTACGCTGCCCCGACCCGCCTCCAACCCTGAGTTGACGCGGATTAGCTCGAAAAGCAACGAGGACATCTTCCCAACGCTGAAACTCCGAATCGTGACGGGTAGCAAACACACCGTAATCCGCAATCACAGCGGCAACAGGTGTCAAATCCCGAAAGGTGTGTGGAAAAACCTTTTGCAAAGAGCGGATAAGGATTGGGGTTGAATTGACCAGCAATGTTTCCTGCTGCCGCCTCGCCGTTTTGATAAGATACGCAATTCCCTTTCCGCCACTACCGCCGGACATATTCTGATATGACGCGCGTTTGATGAGCTTCGATTGCGTTAGCGCTTCACCCACACCCCGAGCGGTTCCGTCCCACCCGCCACCGGCGCCAGCAGGGATGAGGAAATGTATTTTGTCGATCTCCGCTTCAGCATATACCCGCCCGACAAACATACACCAAATAAACAGGAACACACTAAGAATCAGAAACACTTTATAGGACATATTCGCTGAATTTTTCATCATATCTCCTAGAATCAGTATATCACTGTACTCACTCAACTGCCCGATTCCCTTATATCATAGAAGGAAAACCTCAAAATTTCAAGCCGCTAATACCGTCCTTACGCTTATCCAAGTATTGGCATCTCTCCACCAACATGCCCTTTTTGATTGATCATAGATCCTGTGTTTGGTACAATTTACATTACGTGAACGGTTTCAAACGAGAATCTATCTAAGGCGAGAAGGGCAAAGATTATGATTGTAGTCACAGGAGCCGCGGGACGACTTGGTAGACGCGTTGTCCAACGTCTCATCGGAAAGGGATATGACGTATTAGGAACAGACCGTGTGCCCTACAGTGAGTCGCGATCGCCATTTGTTCAAGCGGATCTCTGCAACGCTGAACAGACAACGCAGCTGTTGGCAGACGCAGAGGCGGTGATTCACATGGGCGCGATTCCGGGGCCCAGGGGCGATACTCCGCACGAGGTTTTTGAAAACAACATCCAGAGCACATTTAATGTCCTTTGGGCAGCGGCAGAAAAAAAGCTCCGCCGGGTGGTGTTCTCCTCCAGTGCGTTCGCCATGGGATGGGCGCATGATCCACGCGCCTTCGTGCCGGTGTACCTACCGCTCGACGAAGAACACCCGATGATGCCCTTTGAACCTTACGGATTGTCGAAGCAAATCGGCGAGTGCATCGGCGAAATGGTTGCCCGAAGCTCAACGACCTCTGTGGCAAGCCTACGCTTCACGAATGTCGTTCCCCCAGAGCGACAGACCGAGTTTCCCTTGCCCGCACCCACACCAGACAATCCAACTACACTCGTGATGTGGGCGTACGCCGATCCCCGCGACGTGGCCGATGCCCATGTGCTAGCACTTCAGGCAGACCTAGAGGGACACGAACCATTCCTGCTCGCTCAACCGACCACACGATTCCGCGAACCGACAGTCGAGCTGATTCAGCAAAACTTTGGGGACCGCGTCGAGATTCGTGGAGCGCTTAAGGACAACGCAAGTGTCATCAGTACAAAAAAGGCGCAGCGGATGCTCGGTTTCATGCCAAGACCCGGTTGGAATCAGCACTGTCCCCAAGCTCCCTGAAGAGCTATCCACAAGCGACATCATAACATACTTTTAATCACCCCAACGCTCATAGAGGAATACCACAATGAACGAACATGAAAAATATCTTTTTGACCTCAACGGTTATCTAGTTGTCGAGAACGTCTTAACTCCCGATGAAGTAACGTCGTGCAATGAAGCAATTGACCATCATGCAGACAGCATCCGCGAGCGTGTCGGAGAACTTTCGTTGTCAGGGGGTTCCAAATCCTTGGAAGGCATCACCGGACGCGGCGACCTCGGCGGAATGTTGAGCTGGGAAAAACCGTGGTGCGAACCTTTCCGGAATATGCTTGCCCATCCGAAAATTGTGCCCTATCTTCACGGTATCTTAGGAAAGGGATTCCGTATGGATCACAACCCCGGACTAATCACCATGCGCAAGGGAGCAGAAGGACATGTATTCCACGGTTCTTCTGGGCCCGGCTTCGATCCACACCAGTATTACATCTTCAAAGATGGAAGGATGCACTGTGGATTAACCGTTGTGGCGTGGCAACTCGCTGATGTCAATCCGGGAGATGGTGGGCTTTGCTTAATTCCGGGGAGTCACAAGGGCAACCTTGCCTGCCCTCCCGAAATGAAACGCTATGAAATGTATCAAGAGCACATTCGGCAGGTTACAGGCAAAGCCGGCGACGTTGTTATTTTTACGGAAGCCACTACGCATGGAACGCTGCCTTGGAAGGCAGACCACCAACGGCGTTCTCTGCTCTTCCGATACTCGCCGGGCAATTTGGCATACGCCAAAGGTTACTTCCCCAATTGGCCCCAGTCAATGCTTGAAGGATTAACGCCGGAACAAAGGGCCGTACTCGAACCACCCTATCACACACGGCTAGACCGTCCGGTTCTAGAGTAGATTTAATCATCTCCTCACCGAGCGGGGGGTAGATTGGCTATCCAGCCAATTCGTCGTACACCGCTTTAGAGACAGCAGCAAGACCGGTATCTACGCTCAATCGATCGCCAGCTGCTATCTGTTTCGCCATGATCGCTACGGTATATGGACCTGTAGGGGAAAATACGATACCCACATCGCACCGGACGCTGCGGTAGCTGCCAGTTTTGTGGGCAACCACCGTTCCCGACGGAAGAGCGTGCGGAATAACCGTGCTCAACTGCTGACGCTTGAGGATATCCAAAACTGCCTCCCGTGCCTGGGCCGAGAGGATATCGCCCTCGTAAATCAGCTCCAGCAAACGGCACATATCGTTCGGTGACGACACATCGGACTTATCTTCGGAGAAGCCATTACCCTCTAAGACAAACTCCCCCTTTTTCAAACGATCCGACGCTAGCTGATAGGTGTGCGCGGGATTTTCTACCTCAAGTCCAGTAATGCTGTAGAGCAGTTCACGACAGGTCATTGGGATATGGGTGTGGTGCAGCCCTAGCTGCCGCATTGTACTGTTGATGTTATCTCCTCCAACCCGGTTGTAAAGTATATCGGTAGCGGTATTATCACTGATGATAATCATAAGCATCGCCAAATCGTGAACGGTCGGTTTAAGCCCCGATGAAAGCTCCTTGAGAACACCGGACCCAGGCACCCGTAAAGCTTCGGTCAGCTCAATGCGTTGGTTCACGTCAATGATGCCCGCATCGACCTGCCGGTACAATTCTACTAATAACGGCACTTTCAGTGTGCTAGCCGTGAAGAATACTGTATCGGCGTTATAGTGAACATGCACCCCTGTCTCCAGATGTTTCGCGGCGACTCCGATAACCCCTTCTGTCTGAGCCGTAACATCTTGAATTATAGACATCACATCTGATGTTGCCATCTGATTCCTCCGTAGACTAAATAGGTGTAACGATTTATCCGAACGAACTCCTCGCTTTATAAGAAATGAATGCTGTTCTCTATCTAAAACCGCTTTAACAGCAATTTGGTAATTGGATTGGGACGACTGTAGTATTTTTGGGTGGCTTCGTCCTTACCTTCCGACAGTCGGCGTGGGAAAATGGTATAATTGCTTAAGTAGCGATCTGTGGTACGACCACAGTAAAGATGAATGGTCCGACGTTCTGCGGAGGTCTGCCGGACATTGCCAGCGTGGAACATTATCGCGTTGAACAGGACAGCGGTGCCCGCAGCACCGGTGATATGGTGCGCTTGGGTGAGGTCATAAGCGTCAAGCGGCTGCTCTCTCGTATGCGCCGAACCGGGCAGTACGCTAAAGGTATGCGTCGTATCATCTACATCGTTCAGGTAAAAGACAACAGAGATATACGGGGTGGAGTGGGGAATTTCATTTGCGCCGGGACCGACATCACGGTGCCAGCGGCAACTGGTGGGACCATCGGGATTGGGCCTGCGAATGCGTACCGAATGTTCTTCCGCACATAAATCAGGTCCCATAATCGTTTCCAGCAACGGCAACAGCCGCGGCGGACGCATGGTGAAATCAATATCGGGATGTGTAATCAGCAGATGGACATTGAGTTGATAATGGCCGTCTTCCCGCTCAAACCACATCGCCGGATTCTCGACGAGGTCGCGATCTATGATTTCATTAATAGTACAAACTTCATCAGAAGATAGAGCGTCCGGGACAATAACGTAATCGTTCTTCTTATAAAATTCCAATAGTTCTTTCATGGGGTTTTTCCTTGATACTTAACATATGTTATGTTATAATTGCATCTATCATTTCACATTTTGCAACGATTGGTGCACAGTAAACTAAGTTACCACCTATTGAAAATCCACCGGTTTTCCGTTAAAAAGGAGAAGAAATGAACCAAGGACTCACCGAACGTTGGCAAACAGAATTTGAAAAAGCAGATGCACAGACAGTTCGACAAATGCTCGCCGAATCACCGGAACTCGTGAACGTGAAAGTGAATCACACATCACCGAACGGAAGAATCCGGCAGTGGGGACCGCTCTTTAGTGCGAGCATCAACCTCAAAAATCTCAATAAAGTTAAGGCGCTCGTAGAAGCAGGTGCGGACGTAAATAACAGTGATTTAGGCACGCATTGGCCCAGCACCGATTATGAGATTAACCGGTATCTCCTCAGTCAAGGGACGGACATCAACCAACCGTGCTATCTTGGGTTCCATGCCATCGGGGTCACCAACTTCGATTCCTTCCTACTCATGATGGAAAATGGACTGGATCCGAATTTCGCATGGACCTACAACGGCGAAACTTTGCTCCATGTTCAGGCACGTCACGATGACAACACCCACCTCGCACAAGCCTATACCCTAATTAAAGCAGGGGCAGATGTCAATGCACAAGCGTTAAGCGGACTTGATGATGAGCCTATTATGGATAACGAACATTTCGTGCGATACGGCAAGGAGACACCGTTACATTTCGCCGCCCGGTTGGGCAATCTGCGGATGGTTCGGATGCTACTCGACCACGGCGCCAACCCGTCGCTCAAAACAGTCAGCCGAATAAGTGACCCGAAGCAGTTCGCCGAATGGACAATCGAGGTCACAACGCTGGTCTGGCCCCTCAGGGAATTTAAGAGAGTCCTATTTCAGCCCTATGGTGGAGAAACACCGCTCGACATGGCGTTGCGTGAGGGCAATGCGGAAATTGTCACGGCGCTCAAGCGCCAACAGCAAATAAGTCCGCCGAACCTAGCCCGATCCTTGAACAAGAAAGACTAGTGTTCTGAGCCATGTTGGCGAAGGATTTTGACAACTTTGGTTCTGCCAGCTTTTACCTGCCCTGCTTCCACATTTATCTGTAACAGTCCTGCGATAAATGCAGTGGTTTCCCAATCCACCATCGAGACATCAATCAGGGTTTCGCCTCTGTAGTTCTTTGGGTTCACATCTGCGCCCCTCTGAATCAGCAGTTTAGCGATTTCGGTGCGTCCGAGAAATGCTGCACTGTGCAATGGCGTACTGCCATCTCGATTCTTCGCATTGACATCCGCACCTTTTGCGATTAAAAATTGCGCTATTGCCGTATCGCCTCTAAGCGTTGCCCACGACAAGGCAGTTACTCCAAATTCATTATCCTCGGCATTGATATCTGCACCGTTCGCCAACTGCTTCTTGACGGCCCGAAGATCTCCATTTCTGACGGCGTCACACAGTACATTACTCACACTTCTTGCGTTTGTCGTTGCACCATGTTGACGAAGCAGCTCAACAACTTTGGTTCTGCCGGCTTCTATCTTTTCCTCATCTATCTTTATTTCCAACAATCCAAGAATAAAACGAGTGGTTTCCCAATCCGCCGCTGCTGCCTCCAACGGTGTGGCCCCATCCCCATTCCTGATATTGACCTCCGCCCCATTATCAAGTAGCAGTTCAGCTGCTTCATATTGACCGAGAAAAGCCGCGTTATGCAATGGCGTGCTACCATCCCGATTCATTGCGTTGACATCCGCACCCGCCTTAAGCAGCAGCGCAATGACTTCAGTATGCCCTAACAGCGCCGCCGACGATAGAGCTGTCGAACCGAATGTACTATCCTTGGCATTGATATCCACACCTTTAGCCAAGTGCCCCTTAACTGCTTTGATATCTCCGGCTGCGATAGCGCTCCAAATATCGCTTCCAGCGGGATTTTCTCGTCTCCTAGACCAATCATCGCCCCTTGTAACGAACGGCTCATCTGGGACCGCTCTCCATTCCGGCAGTCCACCCGCAATTTCTGTCGTTATATCGGCACGACGCTCACTGATAAATCTCTGTGTCTCTTGCCGTGCCATTGCACGTGAATAACTTTTTCCCTCATCCCTATCCCCAAAGAAGCGTTGGGCCTCGACCAAGTGCGGTTCAACCATCGCATCAATCCGGTCAAGTTCGGCTAACAATTCTGCTTCATTCCAATAGCTTTCAAGAATACCCATCATTGTCTTGGCGTAACGCTCCCGAACAGATTTCCGTTGATACAATTTGTGTGCGAGTAATCCTTGGGTCTTCACAGAGATAGGTGCGCCGGCTCTGTTGTGGTGTTGGAGTTTACTGTGCTTGGTAAAGAGCGAGTCGGCACCCCAAGGTAAGAAGTGAAATTTGTCCGTCGCCGGGTTGAGGTAGATAAAAAAGTTGTTGTTGTTGCCGGAGTAGCCATCCCAAAATCCCAGCAGCCCCTCCATCACCCAATAGATGTAGAATGAATTGAGGTCAACTAGTTCGCCAATCGCCCCCTCAATTTCTTTGCCATCACCACTGAGAACCTTAATGAGTTGTTGAATCCTCTCCCGTCCTGCTGCATCTGCGCCGGTTTTGTGCTCGAAACTACCCAACCACCCCTCGTAAAAATCAACGTAGGGACCTTCATACAGCGTACCATCACTATTACCGAAGGCACGCTTGAGAAATGATTTACGCACTGTCTCCACATGCGAATAGACACCGAGATTTTGCCCGTTGACTGTCACCTTCGCATACGCACACCTAGGCGCAGGCGAGCCGGCGGCGTTAAACAGGGCATACCCCATGAATTGACTCACCAGATTGACGTCCTGTTGGTTGTTATTGAGTGTTAGGTTGGTCAAGCCTTCAATCCCAGCGTCTTTGTCGGTGTAATTCAGCTTGATCTTGAGCGATGGGCGAGTGGTGCTTTGCGATCCGAGGAATCCTTTCTTGCGAAGTCCAATGTTGGGAAATGTCACGCCATCAATGGTCACACTCGCATCGACGTAGGTGTAGGGTGCCTCAGGTGGGGCGACTTTGCGGCTCTCATGCAGTGCCGAGAAAAAATTTCGTGATTGATAGCGAATTGTATCCCAATCCTTATCCGCGACGGTGATTTGCACATCCAGCACCCGATCAGTGGGGAAGATATCGTTCAAGGTCAATTCTTTGGCTAGCACACCGTTCACGAAGATCCAAAAGCACAATGCTGTCACTATTCCAATATTTAATGTCGTTCGATTCAATCTCACTTTTTTTATCCTTTCTGCCAGCACCTTTTCCCGCAATGTTGACGCAACGCAGCCTAAGTGTATGAGCTGCCGCCTATCTACAATAGTACCACAGCTCAACCCGTAGATCAATAGGTTTATAATTTGACGAATTCGATAAAAAATAGTCTCTTAATAAAAGAGAAAATATACGAAGGATTTGGGGAAATTGGTAAACTTTAGGTCAACTTAAACCAACCGCTCTGATTGATAGATTCACACACCCACTCATGTCCGCAACTTTATTGACAAACCCACACCAACCTTGTAAAATAGTGGCTCATATCAACCCGTCACACTAAAACCGGCGCACAAATCCACCGTCTCAAGAGTGGCAGAAGCGCCGCTCAAGCGAGAGCAGAGGTCTTATCGAATGTACGATATTCATATCCCTGAACAGGTCGCCACCAATTGCCGCCAAACCGTTGAGGGGGCTGCTTGGCTAGCACAGCTACCCAAAGCCATCACAGATCTCAAGGAGCGGTGGTCATTGAACCTTAGCCCGCCCTTTGAAGAAGAAGCGAGCTGTTCTTGGGTCGCACCATGTGTCCGACGAGATGGCACACCCGCTGTGCTAAAGATTGGTTTGCCGCATATGGAGGCAGAAAACGAAATTGAGGGTTTACTGTTCTGGGACGGTGATCCAACCGTTTTCGTCTTAGAGGCAGACCTTGACCTGAACGCGATGCTGCTTGAACGGTGTGAACCGGGCACCACGCTACGAGAGCAACCTGAAAATGAACAGGATCAGGTTATTGCCAAACTGTTGAGAAGATTGTGGCAGACGCTACCTGAGATACATCCGTTTCGGCCACTGTCAGAAATGATTGCATGGTGGACCAAGGAGTCCCTAGAACAGGCAGATCGTTGGCCCGATCCGGGATTGGCTAAGGAGGGGGTGCAAATTCTTGAAGAGCTGCTAAAGGATGCGCCACGTGATGTATTGCTAGCAACGGATTTGCACGCGGGGAATGTGCTTCGAGCGGGACGCCAACCGTGGCTTGTTATTGATCCCAAGCCGTTTTACGGCGATCCAGCTTACGATGCGATCCAGCACCTGCTCAATTGTAGGGAACGATTGCGCTCAAAACCAAAGACTACAATTAACAGATTTGCAGACCTACTCGGTGTGGATCGGGAACGCGTTTGGCTGTGGATGTTCGCGCGTCTAGCTTCAACACCGGCGGGAGATCGGCATAAAGCGCAAGATCTTGCTCGACGGGTGATGTCGGCACATAATAAATAAAATCAAGCTTTATGGACAGGTAGCTAACTGACTTGCTGCGTTTATCAACCGCCAACCCGATGCGTCAGCAACCAATGCCGTGTGCCCCTTATGACGGTCATATACTGTGTGCATCTCCTCGATCGTGTCGAAATAACCCACAATGTGGGCGGCACTGAAGGAGTCCCCCGCCTTCACAGGTTTCCCGTGGATCTCTTCGATCATAACAATGATGCCCCCGGGCCGTTGGCTGCACCACGCCTCATAGACTACAGATGGTTCAAGCGTCAGACCTGCCAGCCAAGGACCATCTTCACCCGTCTCTTTGTCGCGCAAATGGTATGCACGGATAAAATGTTCCGGGGTTCTGTTCAGGTCGCGGCGATAGCCGAATTTCAGGTCCGGTGGGAACGGCGTGAAGAATTCACTGGACGGTATACGCACCCCGTTGGGACCGCTCAGATAGCTGAGATAAACCTCGCTGAACGTATCGCCCTTTTCATGACGGATACAGCCCGGCGTGTCGTTGCGGAGGAACATCTCCGGCGAATCGTTGACGCTGTCAATTTTGTCCATTAGCACGAAGAACCGTTCGCCTTTGGGGAATACAATCTGCTGTGTCCACCGCGAGCCGGCTTTGCGCCCGGGAGCGGCGTATTCGTACTGATACGTGGTTGTAACCGCTATAAAATCTGCGCCGTGGATGACCTCCGGCTGCACCGGTTTCATTCTATGGCAGAGTTGCGGACCTTCAACCAAGCGCTTACGATGGCTGCTGCCGTGAGACATGCGTGTGGAGTACTGCCGGTCCGGTTCCGTCTCGTTTTCATACCAAGAGTATCTGCCGACACCGTGCCCGTCCGGGGCAATTATCTGATCGCCGTAGCCTTCGTCGCTGCCCGCCTCCATCAGCCAATCAATAACCATCAAGCCATCACCGATTTCTCGGAAACCGGTGGCTTTGTCGAGAAACGATCCCTTTTCGATCCCAGTCATCCAATGTTTAGGGTCTTTCTTAGGGATGACCGCTTCGAGTTTGTCGGTTTCGACTTTGATTGCGTAGTCGCTTTCGTTCACACTTGCCCACGTGGTGTCTTGCATAGTATCCATCCTCCTATGAATGCTGATAAATTCTCACAATAACTATTCGCTCAGAACCTGTGCAGCAATAAGCTCCCACACATGATTCGCCATTAAGCGGTTCAATCCGTCCGTCTTTCTCTCATCAGATCTATTCGGCGCAATGCGATGTCGGCTAACAGCAGAAACGCAGCGATGATAAGCAGCGGTCGCCACAGATGAATGCGCCGGACAACCGGCTGCTCCGGTGCACGAAGCGCGTCTTGTGGCGAGGGCGCGAACTTGCCACCGGAGGTAGACGCGAGTTGCTTCAGGAGGGTTTCGTTGGCGCGATGGACAAGGTATTCATCAGGGTAGGAAACGACGGTGCCGGTGACCTGTGTGTTGACCGATTTGCCGTGTTGTTTCTGCATGATGTTGACGAAATATGGGCCCATCTCGTCAACGGCAAAATCAATTTCATATTTGCCCGGCGCCATCTGTGTGATGTTAAGTTGCTGCTTTTTTAGATTCGGCGGAATCAGGGAGATATCGCTTTCGAGGTTGTTCAGAAAATCCCCAGCTTCGTTCAGGGCATCAATGGTGAGATGGGCGGTGCCCTTCTCCCGTTCAATGCGGGCCTGAAAGTTGCTGACTGTTGACTTGCGCATCGTGTCGCGTACCAACTGCGTCCAAAACTTGCCAAAGCCCGCCCATTCCAACCAATCCGCTGCCCATCGTGCTTTGGCGTCCGAAGTAAAGGCGACGGATTTACCTAAGCCGTACTGCCAACTTGCTAACAGCGGATCGCCGCGATCTGAAACCAGAAAGACCTCGGCGGTCGGCTTTGGCTGGGTCGAGATATAGCCAAGCAGAAAAGGCGCCAGTTCAAGGTCGATCCCCTGCAAGACTTGTGTGAGTTTAATAATCTGCGGGATAAACGGCTCATCAATGATAGCGGATTTGGAGGCGGTAACGGTTTCTTTAGCAAAGATTTGCGGGATATTATAAGGGTCCTGTGTGAAATAGGCGCGCCCTCCGCCCCAATTGGCGATGTTCGACAGCAGATTCATGTCCGCACCGCTGCCGATACCAACGGCGGAAACAGTCATCCGTTCGGCACGCATCGAATTGACGATGCCGTACCAATCGCCCGGCTGTGACTGACCGTCGCTTAGAACAATGACATGCTTGAGTTTCGCAGTGGTCTCAGTTAGAGCAAGATATGCTTGCTGGAGTGCCGGATAAAGATTTGTACCACCACCTGCTTTGAGCGACCCGACCCGATCGGAGACGTAGAGTTTGTCAGAAGCGGTGTATATTTCCGTAATCCAGTGTGGCGAGCCGTCAAAGGCGATGACACCGATTTTATCGCGTCGGCCGAGTAGCTCAATTGTTGCACGCGCTGCTTCTTTCGCCAGTTCAATTTTTATACCGTCCATACTTCCCGACTTGTCGATTACCAGTACCATCGCAATGCTCGGCGTCTCCTTCTTTTTCTCCGTATCCGTGCGGACAGGCAGAATCTCCTCAATTGGAGTTTTGTAGTACCCACCGAGTCCAAAGCTGTTTTCACTTCCCAGCATCATGAATCCGCCCCCGAGATCTTGGACGTAGGTGCGAATCAATTCCATCTGCTTCTGGTTTAGACGGTTGGCAGGAACATCACTGAAAACGACCAAATCGTAGTTCTGTAGGTCGGATAACTCGCTGGGCACCCCCAAGCCGTTTCGGACATTCACCTGAATCTCTGCGTCCTCAAGGACACGCGCCAGATAGCGGGCTTGTGACTCGTTCTCGTCAATCAGAAGCACCTTGGGCTTACCAGACGCAACAACAATACCCAGAGCGTGGTTGTTGTCATAACGGGTGTCCTGAATTGCCGCACAAATCGCATCGTACGTCAGCATCCCACTCTCGGTCGCAGTCTGAGAGAAACGGATACGATTTTCACCCACCTCTAATCGGACAGTCTGCTTTGCCACCTCAAATTTGTTTTTGTGCAGTCGCACCTCGGCGAAATCCTCGCGATTGCTGTGGACAAAGACCTCCAAATGAAACGGTTCTCCCTGTTTGACCTGCATCGGCGCATCAATGCGCTCAATCATGACTTCGGGGGCATCGCTGGGGTAGATAGGCACGGTGTCAATCTGTACACCAAAAGCTTTTCCGCGCAATCCGGCACGAAGCACATCACCACGTGTCTCAACGCCATCGCTGATAAGCACAATCCGCTTGTTGACATTTGCAGGAAAAATACCCCATGCTGTCTCAATTGCTTGAGCGATGTTTGTGGCAGCCCCTGCTTTTTCGTTCTCATCGAGCCAATACCCTTTGATTTCGGTAAGATCTAATGTCTCATCGGATTTCGACTGGAGCTCTTGAATCACTTGCGTCTCATTTGTGAAAGCCATCACACCTACTTGCTGATCGCTTAGGCTATCTATCGCTTCATCAATATAACCCTGTGCCTCCTTTAATCCCTCTTCTGAGATACTATCAGAAATATCCGCAAGGAAAATCACCGCCAATTTTCCACCGGACGTCAGATATTGAATTCCGGCAAGGCTGCAAATGAGCAGAACGATAATGAGGGCTCGTAGAATCAGGCTGACGATGCGTTGCGGCAGCGATAAATCAACGAGGCTTCGACGATGACCATAATAAAGGAAAGGTATCAGCAAAAGTAGCAAAAGTGCGAAGGGACGAGCAATTTCCATATTAGTCAATTCGCCTCCGTTGATAGAGAAACCATTCGACGGCACTTAACAGAACCGCGAGCAAAATTAGATAAACCCACGGCGGATAATTCAAGAGCGCAGAACTACTTAATACGAGCTCTTCTTCCTCCAATAGATCCGCCACTCCTTCAGCCGTGTGGATTTGTGATTCTGCTAAATCGGTTAAATTGACCGCCCAGACCTCTTCATTTTCACCAATTTTTAGCTCATAAAACCCCACCGTTGAGGTTTCATCAAAGAGCAATTCACCCTTTTCAACAGGAATTTCCCACGACTCACCCACCGGTCCCACAACCGTCACGCTTTCTACTGTGGCGGCTTCGTCGATCCACTTTTTCAAAACCTCCCCTGTCTGAAGGTGATATTCTTCAATCTCCGATTTCCCTTGAAACCACTGAATCGTATTCGCAACAATCAGCGGAAAAGCGATTCGCAAGGGCAGGTCCGATTTCAGGGTGTCGGTGGCAATAAAAACGATTCTTCGATTCTGACCCTCCTCAACAATGAGCAATGGATCTCCAAATGAACGGACAAGCACGCTCGCTGTAGCCGGGACGCGGACCTGATACGCTTCGGTTATCTGGACATTATCCAGATGAACGTGGCGTAGAATGGGATGGTCACGTTCCCACTCTGTGATGATTGGGGTTTCTAGTGATTCGCCAATCTGCCAAATCGCCCCTGTTTTCGGAGGATAGATAAACATATAGTTGCCATCACCGAGTGTCGATGGGTTATAACGGTCAAAAATGATAACTGTATAGTCCATCACACCGGGTTCGTATTGGTCCGGGGCAACGACGGTCAGATCCACTTTTTCATCAACGGCGAGCGCATTTTCGAGGAATGGGTTGTCCGGGGTGACAAGTAAAACAGGAATTTGTTCGCGCTTTGGTAGCGCAGCGTAAGCAACGTTATCGGTAGATAGCGCATCTTCGACATCCAAGGCAGCTTTTAGCCTACCACCCTCCATCGTAAAGTTGGTAAAGAGTTCGGATTTGCTCTCACCGGGCGCGAGGGTGTAAGGACGGACATCCAGAATAGCGTCGTTGAGATAAAGTTCCACGTTGAAGGATTTTTCCTCGATTGACGCATTGATAACCGTCAACAAGGTTTGGTAATCAAAGGCGTTGACTAGACTCTTCCGCACCCGAAACTGTGTGATGCCGACGTTGTCTGCCACGCCGAGATTAACTGGTACCAGATGAACCTTCGCATCCGAGAAATGTGGCTGAACGCTTTCCTGCTGTCTGAGAAGCGCATCTGGAACCTGATGAAAATCGCTGAAAACAACAATTTCTGGGTTAGGCTTCGTCTGTGCCACAGAATGGGCGACAGCCAACGCCGGCTGGAGGTCTGTTTTTACATCTGTGGGACTAATTGATTCAATCGCACTACGTAG
This sequence comes from Candidatus Poribacteria bacterium, assembly GCA_022822785.1. Classification (GTDB taxonomy): domain Bacteria; phylum Poribacteria; class WGA-4E; order WGA-4E; family PCPOR2b; genus PCPOR2b. Next base: position 19,624 of record JAJEAL010000117.1, on the reverse strand, counting down.
CGATTTCTGATGATTGGTGAAAGGGCTATGGATTACAGGTTGGGTGTGGCAGCTGACTACCATCATCTCGTCGATAAAGCGGAGATTATCGACCATGTGTAATGCCTGCTGCTTGGCTGATTCCAAACGCGAGAGCGTGTCATCAGCGGCGTTCATGCTCGCTGAACGATCAATAATCAGGATAATCTGTCGTGCCGACTTGGTCATGAACGCAAATTGTGGTCGGGCAAGCGCGAGGACTAAAAGCGCAAGGAATAGCAGCTGCAGGAGAAGGGACAACAGCTGCTTCAGTTTTTGAAACAGCGAGGTTGTCTGCTTCTCTCTGAAGATCTGTTCCCAAAACAGTAAGGTGGACACCGGTTCGCGGCGACGGCGTAATTTGAGGATATAGAGCATCACAATTGGTGCCGCGAGCCCGAATAGCAAGAATGCAGTCGGCGATAGGAAGTTCATAGCGTTTTGTCATGATACAAATCCACCCATCCGAAAGATGCGTAGGATCAGTTCATCAAAGGGCAATTGGGGGCTTGTCCGAATGAAACCGATTTCGCGCTGAACGCAGTATCGCCTGAGATCATCGCAATACTGTTGGAACAACGCCTTGTAGCGTTTGAGATGATTTTCATTGATGGTTACTGGACGGAGCTGATCTGTCTCAACATCAACGAGATGGTAATCGCCCCGCAAATTGGGCGCTGCTTCTTTGTCGTCAATGATGTGCACCACGAACAGGTCATGCTTCTGGAACTGCAACACGTTGAGGCCATCTGTAAACCCGCGCGGATCAAAGAGATCGGAGATTAGCACAATTAACCCACGCCGTTTCGTTGTATGCACAAAATTGCGGAAGGCGTTTTCCAAATCGGTCTCGCCTGCCCCATCAATCCGATCCAGAAAATCAAGCACCGTGAAGATTTTTCCCTTTCCACGCTCAGTCGGTAACCGATTCAGATCTCGATCCGTGAAAGCGGTGATACTAACACGGTCTAAGTTGGACAGGCTGATATAGGCAAGTGCTGCAGCCACGCGCTTGGCGTAGAGTAACTTCTGCGGTTCACCGTAGGTCATCGATTGGCTAGCATCAAGGAGAAAGTAGATGTGCAGGTCTTCCCGCTCCTCATAAAGTTTCAGCAAAAGCTCGTCTAAGCGGGCGAAGGCGTTCCAGTCGATATAGCGAAAATCGTCTCCGGCGGTGTAGTTACGGTAATCAGCGAACTCGACACTGACACCGCGCCGCGTACTGCGTCGCTCCGCCTTGATCCGTCCCGCAAAAATCTTCTTGGAAACGATATAAAGGTATTCCAACTTTTTTAGGAACTCGCCATCGAAGGCAGATTGGGTAGATTGAGCGTTGTTCATGGCAGGAAACTCCAGCGGCAAGTTAGCTGTGCAGTCTTTAGTGGTCTGAACGGCGACTGGTTCGACCAATGAGATAACCTAGAACAAAAGCACCTCCCAAACAGAGAAGGAACAGCCAAGGCGAAGAGTCAAATTCCTCTGGCAATAGGTCAATCAGCCCTGCCTTTTTGGTCATTTTCATCAGCACGTAGTGGTCTCCGCCGGCAACAACTGTGACCCGTTTGCCAGTGCGGTCACCGTATCCAGCCCTGTAAATACTAAGCAGGTAACGGCCCGGGGTCAATCCACTTATCTTGTAATCACCATTGTTATCCGTCAGTGTTTCATGCTCGGAACCGCTAGCATCGACCATAACAACCAAGACTCCTTCAATCGGGAGTTGTGCCTCTGAGGTATCAACAATATTACCACGAACTGTTCCCGTTCTCGGGACTTGGGCAAACACAGCTGTGAGGAGGATGCCCCATAGACCACATAGGGTTAGAATAAGACAGAACCGTTTCATATCTTTCCCTTCCAATTGATGATATATTCCGACCAAACAACCTCTAGCAGATGCCGAATAATTTGATCTAGGGCAATTCTTTCTACCCCACCTTCAAAGTTGAGACTGAGATGGATTGAGTGTTTTTCACGATGCCTGCAACGGGATAATGTAGTAGCTCATACCGTAACCTCCAGTAGATGCTCAATAATCTGATCAGGGTCAACCCCCTCTGCCTCGCCTTCAAAACTGAGGATGAGCCGATGGCGTAGACTCGGAAGAGCGACCGCTTGAATATCCGCCCGTGCGACATTGTAACGCCCATCTAGAATGGCTTTGACCTTCGATGCGAGGATCAACGCTTGGGCACCACGGGGACTTGAACCGTAGCGGACATACTTTTTCGTGAGTTCCGGCGCGTCCTCCGATTCGGGATGTGTGCCTAACACAATGCGGAGAGCATATCTGCGGACCTCTTCTGCGATGAGAATATCACGCGCAATCTCCTCTAATCCGTTAATCTGTTCACCGTCACAAACCTTTTCAACGAGGGGCATCTCTCGCTTCGTTGTGCGCTCCATAACAAGGTCCAGTTCGTCAAGGCTCGGATATTCGACCTTGAGCTTGAAGAAGAATCTATCCAGTTGTGCTTCGGGGAGCGGATAGGTGCCCTCCATCTCCAGTGGATTTTGCGTCGCCATGACGAAGAACGGACGCTGTAATTCGTGATGTGCACCTGCAACCGTCACAGATTTTTCCTGCATGGCTTCAAGCAGTGCCGACTGTGTTTTGGGCGTCGCACGGTTAATCTCATCGGCGAGAATCAGATTCGCAAACACAGGTCCCTGCTGGAATTCAAAGAACTTGCGACCACTTTCATCTTCGGCAACGACGTTGGTACCGATGATGTCTGCGGGCATCAGATCCGGCGTGAACTGTATTCGGGAAAACCCCAGATCGAGCACTTCGTGAAGCGTCCGAATCAGCAATGTTTTCCCCAGACCGGGGACGCCCTCTAAAAGTGCGTGTCCGCCCGTCATCAAGCAAATTAGGACACCCTCAATAATCTCCTGCTGTCCAACAATCTGCTTTGAGACCTCGCGCTGGATACGATTAAAAGTGTCGCGAAATCCCTCGTATTGCCCCTCAAGTTGCTCTGAATCCGGATGAAATTGGGGTTGATCTGGTGCCATTTGACCCGTAAAACGCAAAAACAATGAAATCATCTCACACGCACCGTTTTGCGTTTCACGCCTCCTATTTCTCATCATTCGGTTTGATAGATTCAAAATATCGCTTCACGTAGAATCTGTAACCCAACGGAATCTGTTCTTGAGAAAGTGCGTCCTCAGAGAGCTTGTGATATTTAGTATAGACCTCTTTATAACTGTCTTCCGCGCTTCGTCCATCGGTGGAGGTTTCAGGATTTCCATCAATAGGCACTTCTGTGGTCTCAACGGTGGACTCCCCGGCACCCTGCACACCCGTAATCTGTTCCAAGTGACGGAAAGAATCAAGATTGGTCAAAACACCGTATGGATTGGAATCTGTTCCGGCACCTATGCCGTTGCCTGAACTACCACCGCCGTTGCACGCCTTACCGATCCCTGTTTTGCAAGCTTGGCATTGGGAATGTAGCTTTGCCAGCAGCCCGTCACGTTCCTTCGCAAGTGCACAGGCTAATAAATTCTCACATCCATCCTGGAGAGATTTTTCGGCTTCCTTTAAATTATTTTGTGCTAACGCGGTTGAGGCTTTGGTCAATTGGTTTCCGAAACCCCCTATCTCCGTTCCCTGCACACTTGAACCACCCCGTTGGAACGCATCAGCAATGTTTTGACGCTGCTCAGAATTGAGATCACTGAGTTTGTTGGACAACCGATACAGCCGTTCTGCTGCCCTTTCGTATTTCCCTTCCTTCAGAGCATAGCCGAAGTCGCTTAAGTTGGGGTTGGCAATAAACTGTTCTCCAAGCCCCTTCATAAGTGCATCTACCTTCGCAACTCCTGCCTTATCCATCTTTGCCGATAACATCTCAGTCATTTCGGTCAACTTGGCGAGGGCTTCTTTCGGCGTAATTCCTTTTCGTTTGAGTTCAAGTGCCTTCTCTTCGATCTCCTGTAGTGTATTTTCCAACCCAACCTCCTCGGCTGCCTTTTCGGATTCCTTAATCTGCTTTAACAGGTAATCGGTTTCCGCGGCTATCTGTGGGGAGAAGTCAACCGTCGCCGGTGCTTCGGGCGGATCGAAAAATTCAATGAAGGAGAACGCCAACGCCACTGCCACAATCAAAGCGATGAACTTGGTTTCGCGTGGAACGGAATAGCGCACAACCTCCTGTGCGGTTACCGATTGCAGGCGGTCAGAGGTATCTTTGAGTTGTAACGCTGTCAACATCTCATCGGTCTGCCGCTGAATAAACTCCAGTCCACTCACAGCGCGATCTTTCAAGGAGACTTTGAGGTCAATTGTCCGGGCGGCTTCGTGGAGATTGATTGGGCGCAACAGACTCACGATTAACCCGATGGCGGAGAGACCGAGCGCGCTCCATAGTAGGGTGAGGGGCGAAATATCAAACGTTGCAATGAAACTATCGACGACAAACAACGGCACGCATATCAGTAAGCCGTAGCATAAAAATCTTGCTAACGTTTGAAACATCCTTTGCACGCCCAAACGACGACGTACACTGCGAATCTTTTCGAGTATCAATTTTTCGGGCATTTGCTCGGTTCCTTTCTGATTTTGGACACCAATTAAAGGTCGGACTGCGTTTACATCAGAATGTGTACTTTGTTCAACAACTACTCCACTTTCTCTGCGATGAGTCGAATGACTGCCGCCGCTCCTTTGTGCATCCCTTCATCAAGTTCCACGACGGTGTCTTCATAGTAGAGTATCCGCAACGATTTGAAGTGTTCCAAGAGTTCGTTGGGTTTTATGAGGTAGTCGGGGTTTCTCGGACCAAAGCGGCTAGTTTCCCTGTATTTGAGGTGGTCAATTGAGAACTGCTCAAGGATAAACATGCCCCCCGGCTTGAGCGCGTCAATAATCTGTGGAAAGATTGACGGTTCGTAGTAGTAGAATTTTGTAATCAAGTCAAACTGCGCTTCGCCCATGTCATAGTCTGTCAAATCGGCGACAACAGCGTTGACCGTTGTGTTTCTTTCCTTTGCTAGCTTGTTGCATTTTTCGATAGCGACTTCGGAAATATCTACGCCTGTGACATCAAAGCCATTTTGGGCAAGATAGACCGCATTCCGTCCCTCCCCCATCGCCAAGACGAGCGCTTTCCCCTTCTTTAGTTTCTCAATTTTCTTCTCAAGAAAAGCTGCTGGTTCTTTGCCGTAGATATACATATCGCGATCATAACGCTCATTCCAGCGGGTTTTCGTTGAATCAGATCCGCTCTCTCCTTGCGGTGAGGCGATTGGGTTTAACAAAAATAACCCAACGGTGGTCAAAATGATTGGATATTTCATAATTTCTCCTCGTACTCTTATTTCTCCACTGCCTGTTGGATTGTCGGTGAATTTATAAACTCCAAATCCTCAAACGGGAAGCCATCTACGTCTGTGAACCACAACTGGAGTTTCCATCCCCACTGCCGTCCACTGAGTTTGACGAGGATGCTATTTTCCCCGGCTTGGAGCGTCACGGGGACCATGTGTTGATTATCAGGCATAGGTTGCTGGGCTTGGTTGATTGTGGAAACTTCTTTCCCGTTGAACCAAATTTTCGCGGGGTTGTGGGTAGAGATCCAGATCCGTGCTCCTCGTTCATCGGGAGCGGCGACTGTCGTCCAGGTGTAGGCAAGTACAGTGTCAAGCTGAGGATTTGGTTGTTCCATGTCGCCTAGCGCTGGATTTAAGCCCTCGAAACCGAAGATTGGTGCGAAATCAACTAAGCCATCAAAGGTCTCATCCGTCCTCTGTTCCCAACCGATTTGTCCATCTGTGCCTTCGTATGCCGCGGTTTTATCAATCTCCACGGCGGCCTCCGGTATGTAAGCTTTATTATAGCCGACATCCCCTGCATTGTCAAACGGCCCAAGAACCCACCACGCGCTTTCAGGCACAATGCCCGATTTCCGCATATATCGTTCCGCTTCTTCGGGTTGATTGTGCTCGTGGTAGAACGTCGACAACACCAAATTTGCGTGCATCCGTTCGGTTGTATTAAGGAGGATGGTTCCTGTTAATACCTCCATCAACTGTATAAAACGTTCCTCGTCCTTCACATTTTTACCCGCTCGCTTCAGATGGGGCCATATCGCCTCTGTATCGAAAGGTAAATCAGGGTTGGCAAGTGCCCGTTTGAAACTCTTCTCAGATTCCTCATACTGTTCATTGAGGAGGTACGCCTCTCCCAACATCGCGTCATAGTGCGGGTCAGGGTGTGCCTGCGTCACACGTTTGGCGAATTCAAGCGCTTTGTCGGGCATGATCCCCTTTCGGAGCAGTTGGCCCGCAAGGTGGTAATAGTCCCAATTGCGTCCCCCCCGATTTATCTCTGTTTGACGGAATTCAACCCATTGTGTGTAAGCTATGCTCGCTTTTTCTTGATTCCCTACCGCTTCGTAGGCATCTCCGAGCAGTTCATACACGGTTGCATTTTCTCCAATTTGCGATGCAAGCTCTTCAAAAATAGCAACCCTTTCGCCTTTCCGTTCTTCATCCTTGTAGATGTTCCAGAGCAAGCGGAGTGCTGCCTCACGTTCAAACTCTTCCGCAGCTGCTTCGACAAAGTCACGCAGCTCTGCGATGGCAGTGTCGAGTTCGTCTAGCCTCTTGTATACTTCAATCAACAGCCACCGCTTTTGGAGGCGGTCGCTAGGCTCATCTACCAGTGCAATGAGGCGTTTGTAGAGAATTTTCGCCTGTTCAGGATCTGCATCGGTATACAGTTTTGCTAACCGGTCTAAGATAATGGTGCTGTCAGGATTCAACTCGTCGGCACGCTTGTAAGCGGCGATTGCCTTGTCGTGCATACCGCTCCATTCGTAGGTTTGCGCTAAGGCGAAGTGGGCATCCGGGTCCTCGGGATTGTTCTCAACCGCCTGCACCCGCTCGGCAGCCATCTTCTCATGCAGATTCCCGGCTCTGTATGCCCGACGCATCCCATCTCGCGCGACCTGTCGCATTCCATCGTCCTGAGCAGCATTTTCCAGATCTTGATAGGCATTCATCGCCTCCTCATAGCGTTCCATGCCGAGATAGCTTTGAGCGAGCATATTATACAGTTGTGGACGTTCGTGACCACCGCCGCCGTAACGTCCAGCATACATGATAGCGTCTTCAATGAGCTTAATTGCCGGATTGTATAGCTCTCCCTCAACGCAGATACTCCCAAGTGCTGTCAAACGCCACATATCCTGATTCCACTGCATGTCGGCAGATAGGGCAGCTTCTCCCTCATCCAACATCGTTTGCGTCAGTTCCGGCTCACCATTTTTATTAAGAGCCGCAGCAGCGTAATAATAACTCCGAACGTTCCCGGGTTGGACTTTGGCAAGCGTTTGATAACTTTTCGCAGCGTTTGCATAATCGCCGCGAGTTCGATGGATTTCGGCGGTGATTTCAAGCCTCGTTGGATTTTCAGCTGTTTCCAAGCCCTGCGCCTCAAAGTAGGCGAGCAGGTCATCCAACTTGCCCTGACTCCGATAGGTATTAATCAGGGATTCACGCGCCTGGTCACCGGCAAAGTAGATTTGGAAACCTGTTGGGCTCGACCAAGTCATAGACATACCGCCTAGACCGGACCGGGACAGGGTTTTATAGAGATCAATAGCGGCATCGATCTGTCCAAGTTGTGCATAGATTTTTACCAACTCTGTAGAAACCTCATTCCTCTCCCAGCTCTGTGTGGTCATGTCCATTGCCTTCTTATAGGCATTCGCAGCTTGTTCCCATTCACCTTGACTGGCATAATCCTGTGCCCGCTGCCGCTGCATCTCGAAAGAAAGCAGCCCTTCAGATTCTGCCTGTTGAAGCATACCTTCTAGCTTCCCTTGACGACGATAGAGCTCCATCAGTTGTCGTTCAATGTCCTGCCGTTCCCACTCTTCCCCGGTGTATTGGATTGCGTACTGGAACATCTTTTCTGCCGACTCAAAATCCTCTTTCCGTATGTAGAGTTGTGCCAACTCTTGATAGACATTTTTATCGCCGGGATTAATCTCGATTGCCTTTTGATAAGTGGCAATCGCCTCATCAATCCGATCAATGGCTGCATAAACTTTGGCAAGGCGAGCATAGTGAACGCCACTCTCCTCCGCTTCGATGAACCCTTGTGCGAGCTCAATAGCCTCATCAGTTCTGTCAGCGGATTGATAGGCATTCACCAGTCCGTCCTGATATTTCATGTTTTCCGGATCCGCTTCTAGCAACGTGTCCCATTCGGTGATTGCCGCCTCGTGTTTATTTTGGCGTGAATAAATCCGGGCGAGTTCCGCACGGGATTCAAGGTCTTCGGGCATCACCGCGATGATCTGCTTGTAGAGCGTTGCTGCTTTGCTGAGTTGGTCGCGCTGCATGTACTGCTTCGCCAATACCCGCTGTATGCCAACCTTCATCTTCCCCGTTTTTTCTTCTAGACGGGTTGTCGTCTGAAGCCCACTTTTTCGCCGCTTAATCTCCATCAACCGTTCCTGCGCCTGTTCACGATGGTACTGATCCACCGATAGATCATTGAGGACTTCCGTATACATCGCCTCGGCATCATCCCACATTTCGTGCTGCATAAATCGACTGGCGATTTCCTGTTTTTCCCAATAGCTGCTACCCCCAAACACCAGCAGGCGCAGACTTCCCATTTTCCTAAAACTGTCCGCTGCCTTCTCCTTATCCCCTTGTTGTGCCTGCGCTGCGCCAAGTTTTCCGTACATATCGGACTTCTGATAGGTATTCCACGGACTGAGTTTTTGAACTGCCCGCTCAAGCAGGCGTACCTCGCGTTCTTGGTCGCCCGCGGTGCGATAGGCTTCCGCGAGTTTGTTGTACCATTCCTGATTTATTACTGATGGATCATCTAACAGTTGATTGACAAGCGGTTCAGCTCCTTCAATCGCCCCGCTTTCAACCCGCATTAACGCAACCAAGTAGACCGGCAGCGTGTCATCGGGATTCTCTGCCAACCGCCCCTCATACTCTTCACGTAGCACATCTAACTCTCCCGACACCTTGTATAACTCAATTAACTTCTGGACCATCTGAATCTGCGTTCTGCGATTTTTCAAGATTGCTGATTCACTGTCCTTCAACTGTGTGCGCAGGAATTGGATAGCCTTGTCCCGATCACCGGCTGCAGTGTACGCGGATGCAAGCTGATCATAGGTCCGAGTATTACTGGGATTGACCGCCAGCAGCTTTTCATAAATCTCCACCGCACCTTCAGGATAATTGAACCTAATACATTCCTGCGCCACACTTTCTGCAAAAGGAGGACCGAAGCCACGCCCAATCGAAGGGCGGATCGTTCCCTTCGCCAGAGAAGCAATCTCCGCTGCTTTTCCCGCTCGGAAAAAAGTGTGCATCACGTTCCAGAAATTGTGACCAAGTGCGTTGGGATCATCTCTGAGCAGTATAGTATATTGCGCGACCGCTGCATCAGCACGGCCACCCCGCATCAGCATCTGGGCATACCGCTGGCGGGTCACCCCATCCTTTGGGCGCAAACCTAACGCAGTGTCAAAGGCTTTTGAAGCTTTATCGATTTGATTCATGGCTTCATAATAGGTGGCGAGATTAATCTGTGCGCGAAAAGAGTTTGGGTTTTTCTCGGCAGCCAGAGTAAGTAGATCCTCCCGTTCCTTGGTCGCTCGACGGCGCGCCATATTTGACGCCTGCTGGAAGTACCAATTGTGCATCGTCTGCCCGTACCGATCCCGCCGGTTAGCAAAGCGCAAGGCTCTTTCTGCAACGATTGCCGCATCCTGTCCTCTGCCGAGCTCTTCTAACTGTTGACTTAGTTGAATCAAAAAGTTCGGATCACGCTGTCCCATGGCGAGCTTCATCGCGCCCTTCGATGCCACAATCGCATACTGTATCAACCCGCTCTGCTGCAGCTTTTCAGCAAATTGTTGTAGTGATCTCGCACTAACGGGTGAACTGAGGATCTTTGATAGTAGTTCGCGCACCTTGACTGTATCGCCTGTGTAGATGGCAACTTGTAGAATAAGGTCGTTATACTGTTGGCGATTCCGCCGATCCTTATCGGCAACCTTAGTGAAAGCCTCCATTGCTTCTTGATGGTTTCCAGTATGGAGGGAGACAAAGGCGGCCTGGAGCGTCAGCGTTAGATTATCAGGAAACTCCGCTTGCAATTCCGCTAAAATTTCCTCTGCCTTATCGCGTTTTCCTTCCCACCAATAAAAATAACTCAACGCCAAACCGGGATAAATCCGATCTTCGCCTTTAGCCCCCTCAAATTCTGCCTGAAACTTTGCATATAACGGCTCCAGTTGATTCCACGTCCAGAGATAAAGAAAAAACTCTTGCAAGAATTGCAGCCGATCTTGATTATAGTAGATGCTGGACGCTGGGAAATTGGTTTGCACCGGATTATACCCACCGTAGCTGTGCGAACTGTATGCAATTGAGATCATACGGGAGTTGGCAACGGCAGCTTTGGTGTGTTCGAAAAATTTCCGGAAGACGGTGACTGCCTTGTCAATCTGTCCATCGCGCACGTAGGCGTAGGAAAGGTTTGAATACATGGTCCGGCGAGACCGTGCCCCCTGACCCGCTCGGCTTGCCCCTCGGGTAACGTTTGAAGTAGCAGGCAGCTGCGCTAAGATTCGCTCTGCCGCGTCTGTCTCTCCGATCTGTGTCAATGTCCTGACAACCTCCGATAGAACCTGCACATCTGTTACACCCGTATCTTCGATTTCATGCACCAACTTCTCCGCATCAGCCTGATTGCCACCCCGATAGAGGGTGTTTGCCAATTGGCTGGTATACCATAACCGCGCTTCAAGAGAGAGTTGGCTGAGTCCATCGAGATAGCTCTTTGCCCCTTCGTAATCCAAGTCGCGCTGTAATGCCTGATCAAGCTGGATCGCTCTATAGGACAAATCGCTCGGTGACAACGCAATCAGGCGCTCGACAGTTTGCAGCGTTTTATCGGGGTTCTCCATCAGAATGCTGACCTGCGCTAAAGTTTCCAAGCCCCGGAGATCCTGGGGGTGTGCCTCCGCCTTCGCCTCAAAACCTGCAATAAAATCATCAAGCCGTTGCTCGCGCTGGGCGATGAGTCCGAGTTGGGTCAACGCTCCAACTTGAGCTTCCTCAAAACTGCTCGGCAGCCACCTCGCGCCAGTTGAGCCCCAATATGGTCGCTGAATTCGATGGACGAGATCTCTCACTAAGTTGAACCGGCGTGTATCGGGTAGGAACGATTTCTGAGATGATCCAACAGTTGGGCGGCCAGCCTGTCCCACATTTTTCTTAGCTTCTGAAGACGGTTCGGGCATCGCCAGTATTCGATCGAAATGTGATGTAGCGCGCTCCAATTCGTTCATCTCGACCAGCAACGCACCTATATGATACAGTTTTTTCGCCTCCGTTACTTTCTCTCCGGCACGATCTAACGCAGAAAGCGCTTCATCAAGCAACCCATGTTGACTGAGTAATTCTGCCAGTTTTATCTCCGCTTCGACATCTTTATTTCTAACGTGCAGCAGCTTTGACCACGTCTGAACTGCCTCCTGCTCTCGACCAATGTCAAAGAGCATTTCGCCAAGTTTCTGTTGGTGATAAGGATTAGGCTGTGCCTTGACAAGCCGCTGCTGATACGAAAGCGCCTGCTGCGTTTCACCAAGTTCGAGGTTAATTTTAACTAACTGCGTCAGTAGGGCGGGATTCTGCGTCTCTTGCTCCAATGCTCGTGCCAATTGTTCTCTCGCAGCGGGTAGGTCTCCTTGCCTCCGGTACAATTCTGCTAATCCTAACACGGGACCTCGGTCATTTGGGTTTACCCTTGCTATCTGCCGGAGCGTATCTTCCAACTCATCGCTTCGTCCAAGATCATAATATGCGCCCTCTAACCGATTGACGAACGAGAGCTTATCACTGAGTTCGTCGCTCAGATCCCAGCATCGCCAATACTGCTCAATTGCCTGCCGATAATCGCCCGCTTGCTGATACACATCTGCAAGTTCGGCACGAATGTCGGTGGAGTCGGAGCGCAAACGGATTGCCTGTTTGAGGCTATCGGCCGCCGCGTCGTAATGTCCACGCTGCTTCTCGATTGTGGCAAGTAGTTGGTGCCCCTCCGGATTCCGGGGGCTATGTGCAATCGCCTGTTTTGCGGCTGTGATGGCGGCGTCGAAGTCCATCGCACGCAGATGGAGACGTGCGTTATCTGAATAGTATTCCCGTGCATTCCCGGCATCAACCTGAACGAGATGATTGTAAATAGCGACCGCTTCGTCACGCCGTCCACTTCTGGTATACAGCTCCACCAGCCAGCGATTGACTTGTACATCATCTGGTTTGAGTCCTCTTGCCTGAATCAGAATTGCAAGTGCATTTGTCACGTTCCCCAGCTTGAGATACATTTTGGCAAGCTGTTTCTGTTGTTCAAAACTTTCAGGCAACCCTTCCAACTCGTCAATTTTCTCCGCCAAGATACCCTGACGCCGATAGATTTCAATCTGCTGATCGGTCATCCGCTCTGCGAAGAAGGGGTTCGGTGCTAACTTCGCAGCTTCCGTGTACTCAGCCAACGCTTCCTCATAATCCTTGTTTTCCATCAACCGCTGCGCCAACGCCTCACGGTAGCGATACTCACCGGGCCCCAACTCAACCGCCTTTCGACTTGCGGCGATGGCTTCCCCCCGGAAATACTTGGTGTCCAGCAACTGTGCGAGGCGGTCATAATTCTCGGCACTACCCCCCTTTATCTCCCCGCTTGCGGGGGGAAATAGGGGGGCGACCATCCGATTCCACGTCTCGACAGCCTTCTCACGATTTCCTTGACGAAAGTAGAATTCACCGAAATACTCGATGTAATCGAGATTGTCAGGCGCGAGCGAAATTGCTTTTTCGTATGCTGCAACAGCATCATCTGTCCATCCATGCCCTGTGTAAATTTCAGCGAGGATGAGGTGGGTTCCTGCATTATCTGAATCACGGTCAATCATCCGCTGATAGGTTGCCTTTGCTCTATCTTCGTCCTCCAGTTGCAGGTACAATTCGCCGAGTTCACGGTAGATCCCAAAATCGTCCGGCTGCGCCTCGCTGAAGATTTCATATTCTGCTGCCGCTTCTTCAAATCTCTCGGTGTTACGGAAAACAGCGATAAGGTTCAGGCGGAGTCCAGCGTCCGTCGGAGCAAGTTCCAATCCCTGCCTGTACTTGGCGATGCCTTCATCCATCTCCTCATTCTCGATATAGGCACTGGCAAGCAAGCCAATCAATTCCACATCATTCGGTGTTTGGGCGAGTTTGCCCTCATAATAGGTGATTAAGCCGGGCCAATCCCCGTTGTGGGCGTAGATACCGATGATGCGTTGATGCAAGTCTTTTCGTAACCAGTTTCCAGGCCCTGTCAACGCAAGGGCTTTGTCATAGCTTTGGACGGCAGCATCGTATCCCCTCATCTCCTCCTGAATCTTCCCAATCTCCCGCAGACTCAAACAGACTCGATACGGGTCATCCCGCTTCAATTCGACAATCGCCTCGTGCTGTTCGATGGCTTGGGTGTAAAGTTCACCCTCACGAAACAGATCCGCCAACTCAATACGGGAGAAGAGGTTCTCCGGATCCAATTCAGCCATTTTGACCCACGCCGCAATCGCCTCATCTATCCGATCGCGACGGAAATAGGCGCGTCCAAGCGCTTTATAGGTAGCTGTCAATTCATCAGGCGTGGCAGCCTGTGACGCTATCGCAAGATCCGCCGCCTTTGTGAGCGCAGCTGTTGCTTCCTCATGCTGACGCAACGTCGCATACATCTGTCCAAGCGCAAAGTGCGGATAGTAATTGTCCGGTGCTAAATCAACAGCACGCTTATACGCCGCGATTGCTTCCGTATTTTTGCCCAATCGCTTGTAGATATGCCCCAGAATCAATTGTAGGTTCGGATCCTCCGGTTTTGCCCCCGCCTCCGTTTGATAGTCAACAACCATCTGGTCCAAGCCCTGCCCTTCAAGATAAAGCTGATACAAGCGGTCAAACGTACTACCCTCTTTCGGTTTGCGCTCCAGCATCTGCTTATAGCGCATGACGATTTTTTCATCAACCGTTTCGTCTTGAGCGTGGGCAATCGGTAAGAGAACAGATACAAAACAGCAGAGAAATAGGATAAAGACTATGGGTTGTTTGTGCCGTGCATACATGAGAGTTTCTCCTTTATGACATTGGCCTGTTAGGTGATACCGAGCAGAAAGTTAATAGCTCTATGTTGGTGGCTGGGTATAGATGAGCTTACCCCCATCCTTTAGACAGCCACGGGCTATATTTAAGGTGTAAAATCTGACCCATATTGTCGCACAGATGACGACCGCTTTCCCAGTGAGAAATATACCTTAGTCAACTGTCTAGTTTTTGGGGGTAATTACAGTGAATCCGATGGTTAGTGCGATGGTTACGATTGCTAGGGCTTTCATGATACTCCTCCTTTGAGATTTACCAAACTGAGGGGTTCAGAGCCGTCTTGCCGAAAGACAAAAGAGACATGCGTTACTTCACCGACAACGATATGCGTCGCTTCAAGTGTCGATATAGTTGCCATCGCAGTGTGATCCCACGTTCCTGGGGGATATAGACCTGCAGAAGAATCAATTACACAAACGATTGATAGTGCAAATATCAGGGTTAGTGTGGCAAAGCGTTTCATGGCAAAACTTCCTTACAGTTAAAGGTTAATCGTTAGAAGTGCCAATAACACAGACAAATCTCCCTAAAAACGAGTTGCATTGCCTCCCGCGATGAAAACAACGCTTGGGCGACCCTTCGTTCCTTTGTAGGTATGGAGATAGCTTGATGCCTCGTTATCTCCGTAGCATCGCTTGATAGTGTAGAATAGAGACGGGAGCCCGGATTGTTTCGCTGCTATCCTGTCTACTTGATTTATCCGCAGGTTGAGATACTCACGCGTTGTCATTTTCTTACTCCTTGCCCGGAGGGCTGTTGAAATTTGATTGTCAATTGCTCCACTAGCTATCGGCGGTTGACAGATGCTTTCCGAGGAGTACCACGATCGTGTGGAAATGTTTGGGCTGAACCCTTTCAGGACTTTTGGGTTCTTGTTGCCTGGGAATATCATTGCGATCCAAATTATCGGAATTATCAGGCACCACAGATTCCTCAACGGTATTAGGCTCACTCTTGCGAAACAGCGGTTGCCCTTTCTCTACAGGGTTGAGATAGAAGTACAATCCTGCGACTAAAAGGACCATAACAGCGACAATTGCAATTCTTAATTTCATGGGAGCACCCCTTTGTGGCATCTTAATGTGCCAAGGTATCTAAATGAATAATAGTATGAGTCGCTTATCGACCCGTCAGAACTGATAGCACTATTCTGTTTTCCACCAAAGCGAATAGACTTTCCATCATTAGAAAAATGAGCAGCATTAAATAGAGATACAACCCGGCGCTTAAAAAGGCAAATGCGGTGATAATTGCACTTCTGAAAACCATGATATGTGCTCCTTCCTAAAATAAAAAAGGAGGCATAATCGCCCCCTCTCTTATTTTTACTTGGTTGTTTTTATTTTCCCCCAGCGCGTTGGGGTTAGTTCCTGTGGCGAGATAGGCAAGCGCGGATTCCACTCCTGTGGGACAACATCAGCTCCCTGACTGTGGGTCAGCCGTATCAGCTGCTTATCAACCAGTCCAAAGCGGTAGATATTCCACGAATCCCCCTTAACACCCTCCCTGACAAAATGTTTCTTACCATTAAAGAGTATTGCCTTCCCATCGGCAGAGAAAGAAACAGAATGAAGAGCCTTTATTCTTCGTGGTATCTTAACCGCTACTCGCTTGAGTCCCCCTTGCGGGTCTGCAGGGGGTAGGGTGACAATGACTGGAGTGGAAGCATTAACACTAGAGTGTATCGCTTCTACATACACAATCTGTTTCCCGTCGGGCGACCACCCACCCAAGTACATCCCTGCATCCGGCTTCGGTTCAGAAACCCGCCACTGGTCCGTGCCATCGGGACGGATGGCATAAATTTGCCCCGCCATAAACAGTATCCACTGTCCATCCGGCGACCACCGCGGTCTTGAGGCAAACCCTAGGTCTGTCACCTGTTTGATATCGCCACCATCGACGTTCATTACATAAATCTCAAGCGCACTTCGGGTGCTATCAAACGCAATTTGAGAGCCATCAGGCGACCAATCGGGATAACCATCAATGCCGGGGTGATGTGTTAACCGCCGTTGGTTCTGCCCATCGGCGTCCATCACATACACCTCCCAATTTCCATCCCGATCGCTGCCGAAAGCAATCTGTTGGCCGTTGGGAGACCAAACGGGGTTAACATCACTCGCTTCATTGAACGTGAATCGAGTCTGGTTGCCCCCGTCAGAGTCCATCGTATAGATTTCGCTGTTTCCATCCCGCGTAGAATAAAAAGCAATTTTGCCCCAAAGGGGGCTCGTGACCAGCCAAAAGCAAACCACGAGGATAATGCGATGCCGTTTCATCAGCAATTTGCTCCCTTTTATTCTTCGATATAAATGATACGGAGTTGGTTCAGCCGTGAATGCCATAGGATGAAGACTATCCTGCCGTCATTCCATTGGTATTCTGACGCATTCCCGCCCTCACAGTCGAACAGTAGATCGCTGCGGAGTATATTGTTCCTGTT
This sequence comes from Candidatus Poribacteria bacterium, assembly GCA_022822785.1. GTDB lineage: Bacteria > Poribacteria > WGA-4E > WGA-4E > PCPOR2b > PCPOR2b. The sequence goes on along the minus strand of JAJEAL010000117.1, from coordinate 2,958 downwards.
GCGCGCTAAGAAGGTTTCGTATTTCATTCCAACGTAGTAATCAGACATTGTTATGGTCTCCTTTGACGATAGAGGCGTCAATAGCACAAGCAAATCCACTTAAAAACAAGTTGTATCCCCTACCGCGCTGAAAAAGCGTCCACCACCCGTTTTCTTGTAACCATGGAGTTCTTGTAGGTATGGAGATAGTTGGATGCCTCGTTATCTCCGTAGCATCGCTTGATAGTGTAGAATAGAGACGGGAGCCCGGATTGTTTCGCTGCTATTCTGTCTACTTGATTTATCCGCAGGTTGAGGTACTCATGCGTTATCATTTCCTTACTCCTTGCCCGGCGTGGGCTGTTGAATGCTGAGAGCCAATCGCTACATCAATTCTACTTGGTTGTTGTTATTTTTCCCAAAGCGTTGTGGTGAACTCCTATTCTAAGTCCTTCGATTCACCTGTCATACACTATTAGCACGGAAATACCAACACGTTCTAGTGTACTAGCATCCGGTAGCGACAAATGCCGCAACCTTCTGCACTAAATTTCCATCCTTCGCCATTGATGAAAGGAACAACATCGGCGCAGAATATACAGCGTAATGTGGGGTCGCGTTAATGACCAGATCCAATTGACCGTCCCCATCCAGATCTCCTGCCCAGAGCAGGGCGGGTATGGCACCATTCGTTGAACTGTACGCGATCAGCTCCTGTGATAGATGCCGCTTGGATAATTCAAGGCTGTAGTTTTGCAGTGAAGTAAATCCGTTCGGTCCTACCTCCCCTTCGCCATAAACTGTTAAATGATATTCATTTTTGCCATCCAATCTAAGGTCAAGGTACTTACCGGGGGGCAAAATTGCCCCTTCGGCGGATAGTGTCCTGATGTATTTTCCTTTAGGTACATCTAAACCCTTTATCAGAAAAAGCGGGCGCGTCTGTTCCTCTACCGATACCGCTTTTCCGGTCTTCTCCCCGGCATTATCAACAAACGGGTCATAAACGGTTCCCACTGTAATCCTTGAAGGGATTAACGCGTACCCATCGGACATCGGATACAATCCCAGCCAGATTTCCCCTGATTCTGCTGAAACCTCGTCGCCGTGAAACCTACCTACTTGTAAGAGTTGGATTTCGGTTTCCACAGGCGACGCCACTGATTGGTCATTACGACCAAACATGACGCAACAGATCCATCCTGCGAAAAAAATAGACATTGTTATTGTGAATGACATACGCATTAACATGGTCTTATTCCTCCTCATCTCGGAATAGTAAGCCCTCCGTAATTCTTGAAACAGTGTCAGGCTGCAAGGCGAAATTTCTCTCCACGATTTCTATTGCATCTCCGACATCACTAAGATATTCGGTATGAGAATAGGTTTTTTAGGAGAGGAACTTGTTGAACGTAGTTCTCTGGATTCCATCTGTTTTAGGCCGAATTGATAAAACCCGGATAAGTTTCCGTAAAAGCCAAAGTCTCCATCTGGACTACAGGTTGCAGACCAACCTGCTCGGTTTCTGACTAGAGAGCGTATCAACCGTTGCAAACTAGCACCATTGGTAGATAGGGTTGATACTTGTGAACTCCTATAAAGGACCCGAGCAATTTCCATACCAAAACAAACAATAATATCTCAAAGTCAGCATGAATTTTTAACGGAAAGATACGAAAAAGCCCGCGCAGCAATCAGAACGGTGTTATATAGGACAAAATAAATTGCCCTATTACAAACAGAAGGGTGTAATTCCTAAGGGGACGGTCGATCCAAGCACAAAAAAGCGGTATCATACCCGTGAAAAAAGGGATGATACCGCAATTACCAACTGTTCTTTCTTATGCGTTAAGGAATTGAAGGGATTGGATAGCCTCCAATCCCTCGGTGATTATACGAGTTAGACTTAATTTCGCCCCAACGCTTTGGAACCAACCCCTGCGGTGAAACCGGCAGACGCGAATCCCATTCCCGGGGGGCCAAATCGCCTTGGAAGTGATCCGTTTCCTAACTCCTTTCTGTAGTTTGATCAATCATTGTGACCGGCTCATCGTTATCGCAAGCGGTCCAATGTAGTTACGGTTAATTTACCTCCGACCGACCCATCACCATGTTCCTGAAGGTGTTCGATTGAGCTGTCAATTGAGGCCGCTTCCTGAGATCCAGCCACGCCCAATGCCTGGCGGGCTATCTTGAATTCTATGTGATCTGACAACGTCGCCTGACCCTTGAAAAGTTTATCGTAGTAGCGAACCAGCACATCAACTTCAGGTCCTTTGCCGTGTTCACGCTCAAAATATTCACGCATCTTACGGGCGAACTTGCCGCTTTCGACATCCGCTAAAAACCGCTCACGGAGTTCTTGATCCGATAGATCTGTGACAGACTCCTCATGACGCCCTTCACGGAGTTCCTCCTCCCAATCCCACGCTTCTGGGAACGGTTCATCAATCACTTGTTTGTCAGGAGAATAAGCGGACTCCTCATGAGAGTGTCCCACCGTGTCAGGAGACTCAGCAGCGTAGCTATCTGACTCGTCAGTGAAAACACCGGAAGTCGTTAGTTCATCAACTTCGGAATTATCCACCGTCGAAGTTCCAACGGAGACCCTATGAGGTTGACTGTCAACAGTGAGGGGAACAGGGTCGTCCCCATAGTACAAATGACTGCCAAAGTACGCACCACATACTATCAGGATAGCTATTACCGTAGCACCAACAACCATTTTCATCTCTACTACCTCCTGTTTAATATCTCAAGAATCAGGGCGCTGCTCCGATAAATCGGGACTATCCCAACCCATCGGGGATTTCGCTCCGCTCAACTTGTCCAATCCTGTATGGGCAATTACCGTGCCAAAGCAAACAATAGCGTCTCAAAATCAGTATTAAGTTTTCAACGAGGAGCGCCTAAAAAGCCAGCGCAGGGATTAAAATGGTGTGGGATCGGGCAACTTATTGACCGATTGCAAAATGAAGG
>JAJEAL010000088.1 GCA_022822785.1 Candidatus Poribacteria bacterium | reverse complement strand
GCGTAAATCATCACTCAAGACACTCCTTGTGAGGTAGATTTACACACAGTATAACTTAAAACTCTAGAAATTGATAATTTATTATTTAATAGTGCTTAAATGTTAAAGGAAGTGAATAGATGGCATCAATCAATTTTTCATTGACCGACAAGGTTGTTCTCGTCACCGGTGCAGGCAAAGGCATCGGCAAAGAGATTGCGCTCGCTTGTGCGAGCGCCGGGGCGGACATCGTCGCAGGGAGCCGCACCGTAAGTGAGGTAGAACAGGTAGCAGCGGAAGTTCGCAAAACGGGTCAACGGGCAGAAGCGTGGCACTTGGACGTTGCGGAGGTTCCAAGCATTGAGGAGTTTGTGAGGAAAACACTTGATGCCTTTGGCAGAATTGATGTGCTAGTCAACAATGCCGGCGTCAACAAAGTCCAGCCTGCGCTTGATGTCACCGAAGAAGACTTCGATTACATCGTAGACGTAAACTTTAAGGGTACGTTCTTCATGAGCCAGATGACGGCGAAATCGATGATTGAGGAAGGTATTCGAGGACGCATCATCAACATCACTTCGCAGGTCGGCGTTGTCGGCGGACCGCTTCGAGCACCTTACAGCGGCGCGAAAGGTGCCGTTTGCCTACTCACCAAATCGTTAGCTGCGGAATGGGCGCCGCACGGTATTACTGTCAACTCAGTTGCACCTACCGTTACCCGCACCCCCCTTTCAGAAACGGCATTGAAAAATCCTGAATTTCAGAAGATGGTAACCGAAAATGTCCTGATGGGGCGGATCGCAGAACCGGAAGAAATCGCAGCGGCGGTTATCTATCTCGCAAGCGACATAGCTGGCATGGTTACCGGACATACACACCTTGTCGATGGCGGTTGGACCGCGGTCTAACCGCTATAATTGGCAAGTCGAGATTTCGCTGGAACAGGAAGGATACGATCAGTGACACAACTAACCTCAAACGGGATACCGCTAGACACGTCCCCGGACGCATTCGGCGAGCTACGTGAATCAAACGGTCTGCTTGATGACACCCCCGCCTTGAGAGGACGGATGGCAGAGGACGGCTACCTCCTACTCCGCGACTACTTGGATCTGGAGTGGGTCATGGACGCTCGGCGATCCGTACTTGAGGTGTTGGCGGAACATGAGATGCTCGACAAAAACTACCCCCTTATGGAGGCACAGGCAGCACAGAGCGACCAAGAACGATTTCGATCTGCGATCGGCAGCCGCGCAGCGTTGGGGAAATTGCCCGCTGTGCGGAAGCTAGTGCATTCCGGCCGGATGATCGATTTCTACACCGCATTCCTCGGTGGTGAGGTCAGATCGTTTGATTTTATCTGGATGCGTGTGATGGGCCCCGGCAGATCGAGTGCACCGCACTACGACATCGTGTACATGGGGCGAGGCACCACGAATCTATACACCTCATGGACACCATTAGGAGATGCTCCCGTGAGCGATGCCTCGCTGATGGTACTTGAAAACTCCCATCGTCTGGAAGAGCTCAAATCAACCTACGGACAGATGGACGTAGATAAGAAAGGCAACTGGAAAAAAACGGGAGGGAGTTTCGGCAAAGATCCCGCAGCGATTCAGAAGGAACTCGGAGGGCGCTGGCTCACAACAGACTTCCGCGCAGGAGATCTGCTGGTGTTCAGTATGTATACGATGCACTGCTCGCTCGATAACCGCTCAAGTAGGATTCGACTATCCTCAGACACGCGCTACCAACTGGCATCGGAGCCGGTGGATGAGCGTTGGATCGGCGAAAATCCGATCGCCCATTCAGTGAAAGAGTAGAGAAATAAATAGACACTTTCGCTCCCCGTGTTGGGTAGGCGCTGTTTCCAACTGCGCCGTCCAGTCTCCCATTTGGTAGGCGCTGTTTCCAACTGCGCCGGTACAGAGTGTCCAAGTAATTCTAAAATCTACCATTGTTTTACACAGGGAAAAACACTTCAGGAAACCATCCGTAATATGCGCGAAGTTTTAGAATTAATGTTAGATGTCAAGAATCCTCAACTAGAGGTGCACTTACGGCACGACGCGGTTGAGGTGTTTGTTTGAACTTTTTGTAACGTTGCAGCCATGGAATTCGACAGAACACACTGGCAATTAAGGTATACAAATATATCCATCTAATAGGTAACAACTCTATAAACTCAGTAGGAGGTCATCATGATAATACGAAACTGGCGTGACTCAATCCCCTATGTCGGGCACGAGAGCAAAATCATTTGGCCCATACTGACACGCGCTGGCAGCGAAAACGCCGACCCACCGGAAACTGCGTGTCTGCTAGGACTGAGTAACTTCACACGCCACGTCGTCCAAGGACGGATCACAACAGACTATCACGACCACCAAAACAAAGAACAGGTTTACTATTTTATCAAAGGACGTGGTAAAATGTTGATTGATGGTAAGGAATACCCAGTAACAGCAGGCGACGCCGTACATCTGCCGCCCAAGACAAAGCATGGAGTCATCAACGACGGCGAAGATGAAATTGAGTACCTGAATATCAGTGCGCCCGTTGAGTCGTAGCTCGACAACGCAATTCTTTTATAAACCACCGTTAAGGAGTTCTCATGATTAAGCTTGGTATGTACGGTTCATATTTCGGCAAAGACGATCCAAAAACACTTCCCTATGTTGAAGATGTGATCGATTTTGCCTATGAGTTAAAACTCGATGTCGTGGATTTCCGTGCAGACGTGGGCTTCCGCTCGCAGGACCCCGATTATCTGCGCGCCATCAAGATTAAGTGCCTCAAAGCCGGACTCCCCATCGGCTACCTAGCGACCGGCGGTCATTTTGTGGGCACGGAAGATGAACTGCAGGAGAAAATGGCTCGATGCAAAGCGGATCTGGATACTGCCGTTTTCCTCGGTACACCGATGGTCAGGTCTTTCTGCGGACCCACGCCGGAGACCGACGCAGGGCAAGCACGCGAAGTCGAATGTTTCCAAGAACTGTGTGATGCCGCCGCTGAAAAGGGTATTATCGTCGGGGTGCAGAATCATCCGTGTACCGGCGAGGGAGTTCTGCGCCTCCTGCGTGAGACAAACCGTGAAAACTTTACCTTTATTCTCGATACCGGTCAGTGGGTGGGATCCCCCGCGCGGAACCAAGGGGTTCCCGACCCGGACATAGACACCTACGAATTTATGGAACAGACCGCTCCCTACGCATCGTACGTCCGCGCAAAAATTTATAAAGTGGACAGCGGGCGTGAGGAGTGGCTCGACTATGAACGCATCGTTGAAATTCTGAAAGCAGCGAATTTTAACGGCTGCATGTCCATCACATTTGAAGGCAAGGACGCCAACGAATGCGATGATAAAGAAACCTTCAGGCGAGCGGCTAAGTATCTACGCGAACTACTTGTCGCCTAGTCCTTTTGGTCCAAACCTATATCCTGTTGTCAGATTCTGAATCCTTACAACATCGTGGCTCCACGATTCTGTAGGGCACAACAATCGTTGTCCCTCAGATCGGAATAAGAACACGATACACCACCAAGGAGATTGTAATGAGCGAAAATATTTACGAAAAATTAGGCACAGTCCCAATTATCAACGCTGCGGGCAACGCTACCGCTATGGGCGGCTCAACACCTACCCCAATAGTCAAGCAGGCAATGGAAGAAGCGGAAGAGTACTTCGTGGACATGGAGGAGCTCCTCGAAAAGTCCGGAGACCACATCGCCTCTCTGGTGGGCGCAGAAGCCGCCTATGTCACGGCTGGCTGTTACGCTGCTATGGTGCTATCTACCGCTGCGTGTATCACCGGCAACGATCAAGAGAAAATGGATCAACTCCCAGACACTACCGGCATGAAAGACGAAGTTGTCATCCAAGCAAAGCAGCGATACGGATTTGACCGGGCGTACACCATACCGGGAAGCAAGCTCGTGATAGCCGGCGACGAAAGCGGATGCACACCGGAGCAACTGGAAGCTGCAATCGGTCCCCAGACCGCGGCGGTTATCCATTTTGTCAGTCCTGACCCGGACGTCACCGTGGTTTCACTCGAAGATACGGTCAGAATTGCACATGCACATAATGTGTATGTCATCGCCGATGCCGCTTCACAGATTTTCCCAATCGACTATTTTCAGGACACCGCCATATCGGCTGACTTGGTCTGCTTCGGCGGCAAATATGTTCACGGGCCCCACTCGGCAGGATTTGTGGCCGGTAAGAAGGACCTGATCCAAGCAGTAGCAGCCCACGGCTTTATCGGACCTCGCCCCCTGGGACGCGGGATGAAAATAGACCGACAGGAAATCATCGGACTGACCGTCGCCCTCGATCAATGGTTCACTATGGACCATGAAGAACGTTTCGACGAATACCGTCAAAAGTTCGCCGTCATTGAGCGTGCGATTGAAGGCGCGCCCGGTGTGCAGGAGACAAAAGAGGTCTCTACACAGCGATACTGGGGCGTTGAGCTCCACGTTGTCATTAATGCGGCGGAGGCGGCGCGGAGTGCCCGCGAACTTATTCAGGCACTTGATGCCGGTAACCCTTCCATCAAAGTCGGCGGCGCCGGCGAAGATTCAGTGGTCATCCGGGTTGATAATCTAGAGGAAGGTGATGAACATACCATCGCCCAGCGACTGAGGGCCCTGCTTGCCGGTTAAATCTGATCGCGGTTCGTAGGGAACATAGATCTGCGTTCCCTACTCCGAAATTTACCTATCAAATCCTCATTCCCCTGCTAACAGACTATTGGCAAACACACGTAGATGGACAAGCAGCTTCCAACAGCAGCATGTGACCAGATTGCGGCGGCTTTTCGCGGACGAATCGGCTTTCACATTGAAGACCTGACCACCGGCATCACGCACGAACACAATGCGGATCAACGCTTTCCCACCGCGAGCGTCTGCAAAGTTCCCGTGATGATTGAGCTGTTCCGCCAGGTTGAGATTGGTACGCTTTCACTTGATGCGCGTTATCGGCTCCAAGGGGGCATTTCTACCCACGGGTCCGGGATGCTAAAGCTGATGGAAGATGCGCCGGAGCTGACGTTACGTGACTATTGCCGGTTGATGATTGGGGTCAGTGATAACATGGCGACCGATTTTCTGTTAGGGGTCGTTGGACTGGAATCTGTCAACGCCACGTTGGATGCGATGGGCTTCCCCAACACCCGAACTAGCGTGACTCTTGGTCGCTATCACTATCGGATGTTCGGCATGGATGACGTCCCATGTAACCGGGAAAACGACGCGTTGCAGCAGAAGCGGGCAGACACGCATGGTACTGACTTCAACAGCATATCATTCCAAGATTCTCTGGAGAATAACGTCGCCACCCCAAGGGACATGGGGAACATCCTGAAGCAACTCCACGCCGGCGAGATTGTCAGTCCGCAGGCATCTGCGGCCATGATTGAGATGCTCAAGTTGTGCAATGATCGCCGGATGATCCCGCGCGACATAAAGCCTGAAGTCCCAATCGCGCATAAGATTGGATCGAGTGGACGTATCAAAGGGGATATCGGTCTCGTCTTTCTCCCAACGGGCCCTCTCGTCGTCTCCGCGTTCGCACTTGCTAGCGATGATAGCGTCCGCGGCGATGAGGCAATTGCAGAGATTGCCCGGTTGGCAGTGGAAACTTTCTCGCCCGAAAGCATTCGGTAGGAGGTGTATCTTCCAAATCACGATTTGGGGGATAATAACTTTCGCTCCAGAGGAGGTTTCAGAAAATAATTCGGTAATTCTATATTTTCCCCCAACCCGGTAGGTGCGATTTCCAACCGCACTGAATAGGCGCAGTTAGAAACAGCGCCTACCAAACGGGAGAACAGTAGTTTCGTTTTCCCAACCGCACTTTCCCCTCAGGCCCGGTAGGTGCGGTTAGATGAAGTTTCAGAAAATAATCGGGTAACTCTATATTTCCCCAAGACCCGGTAGGCGCGGTTTGCAACCGCGCTGGTGTCAATAGCAAATTACCCAATTAATAAATTAATCTTCATGAAACCGCACCGGGTTGGAGTGTCTAATTAATTCTAAAATCTACTATAGCTAACTTAATCAAGGCTATGGCATACGGAGTATGCCTACTACTTTTATAAAATCTAAATTTCCTATGGAGGAAACAAAATGGCAGAGATACATAGTTCTTGGCAACGCGACTTCGATGTATACGACAGGCTCAAAGCACTCGGCATTGAGCTAGGGACAAAGGCTGATGCAATTTCCGATCCTCGCGGTCGGCGTATCTGTAACCTCACCTTTACCCCGTCCGGTCTGGTCTTCGCTTCGGGAACAGGTGCCGGTACAGGACCGGTGACCAACGACGACCAAGATGTGGAAGACGGCTACCAAGCCGGTCGGGAGGCGGGTATCAACCACATCCTTTCCTTGCACTGGGGGCTAGAGCCCTTCGGAAACTTGAACGATGTCTGGTACTGCGTCAAGTGTATCGGGATGGTCAACTCACACGGCGGCGGGTCTTTTACCAAATCACCCCAAGTTGTGGACGGCTACACGAAGGCGTTTCACGATGTCTTTGGCGGACCGTTATCTGAATCGGCTGAAGACGGCATGGATTCATCGCTATCGGGCTGGCACGCACGAAGTGCCGTCGCAGGTTATGACCTACCGGGAAACTGCAAGATTGAGCCTGAGATGATTTTCCAAATCGATCCAGATTTGGCACTCAGAATCATCCGAGAACGCGGGCCACACATCTAAGTTTTAATTCATTAGGGCTTACGCAGCGCGTTTATAAGTCCTCCTGACAAGGGGGATTTAGGGGGTTGGGGATTTAACAGAAATCTATCCCCGTGTGCTAAATTTGCACAAGTCCCGTTCATGTTAAGAAATCGTGCAGTAGAAACCGAGTTTTTTCTTCAAAACTCGGTTTCTCTCCATATTTTGCACTTTCTTTATTATATGAACCTCCCGATTTATGGTAGATTTTAGAATTACTTGAACACTGCCAATCGGCGCAGTTGAAAACAGCGCCTACCTAACACGGGGAGTGAAAGTGTCTATTTATTTCTCTAATTCACCATAGTTTGGAGGCATTATGTCCGTTCGTTTCGTCTTTTTGACTGACAGCCATTATTATCCCGACGCACCAAAGGATTACGGCGCACCGAAGATGCTGACACAGAGCAAGACCGTCCTCGATGCAATTGTGCCAGCGGTCAACCCGATCAAACCGGAATTTATCGTTCACGGCGGCGACTTCCTCTGCGGTGGTAGTTCGTTTGATCTACCGTGGACGACCTACCTACAATCTATAGAGGACGTTGCGACAACTTTCGCCGACTTTGAGGCACCGATGTATTGCGTCCCCGGCAATCACGACGCCGACGCCCAACAGGGGTCTTTTGAGGCGTTTGCGGAAAAGTTCGACATCCCTGAAACGCTCAAGGTCGTTGATGCCGCCCCACGTCTTCGGCTCGCGCTCACTAATATTTATCACCAATGCGACCCCATCCAAGATGGTAGCGGCGTCTGGACCGATACCCTCGACAACGCCCTCCGCGAGGAAGCGGAAAAAGCCTATGACGAGGGGCACGCGATGTTACTGTTCCTCCATGCATGGGCACTGTCAAACGATGAGGACGGAAAAGGCACCCTTGATGGTGCAGATCGCTTGTTGCAAACTGTGAAGGAAAACCCCGCCATCGTCGCACTCTTCACGGGGCATCGGCACACCAACCGGATCCGGATGTATCGTGATTACCTCGTGGTTGACACCGCGTGTCTTATCGGTTACCCCATGGGTTTTCGGGAGATTCACCTGCGAGACGACGGATATTTCGAGACGCGATTTCACCAACTCCCACTACCGGCACTTATCCAAGAATCGTACGACAAATCTAGTGCTGAAACGAATAACGTTTGGTGTGGCGAAATCCATGATCGGCATACGGAAATCCTCTTGCCAAGATTGAAAGAGATGTGGCGTTAGAAAAGGAGAGGTAAATGAGAATCCTCGTCACCGGTGCCGCCGGAGCTGTTGGGATGGCGGTTGTGAAAGGACTGAAGGACCGATATTCGCTGCGCGGGTTTGACCGTGTACCGACGCCGGATATTGAAGATGCAATTGTCGGGGATGCCGCTGACTTTGAGGCAGTGCTCAAAGCCACCGAGGATATGGAGGCAGTGATTCATCTCGCAGGCAATCCGTCCGGTGGCGCACCGTGGGAAGATATCCTCCAGAATAACATCATCGGCACCTACAATGTCTTTGAAGCCGCACGGCAAAACGGTGTCCGTCGCATCGCCTTCGCCAGCCGCGCCGGGCTGCTCGCACCCTACCCCAAAGACATCATGCGAACGGTCGATATGACCCCTCGACCGGAGACCTACTATTCAATCAGCAAGGTCTTCGGAGAGAATCTGGGCTATATGTATTCAGCCCGGTTTGATATGGAATTTGTCTCAGTCCGGATCGGCAACTTCAAGCGGGACCGCAACCTCCCCTCCCATCCCCATCAACTCAGCCACGGCGACGCGGCTCTCGTATTTGAGCGGGCAGTTACACAGCCGGGGGTAAAGTTCGAGGTTGTGTTCGGCGTTTCAGACAGTACATGGGCACTCTACGATCTGGAACACGGGCGGAAGGTCATCAACTACCACCCACAGGATAAGTCGGACGCAGAGCCGGAGATCTGAGAGTCAATTGTAACGGTACTTCAAGGGAAAGAAAAATGAACGTTCTTATTATCGGCGGCACACGATACATGGGTCGGATTGTCGTACAGCGACTGCTTGAACGCGGAGACCAGGTCACCGTTTTCTCCAGAGGGACCACCCAACCCGAATGGTGGGAGCAGATCGAACATATTCAGGGAGATCGTGAAGATCGGGCAGATTTCACCGCAAAACTGAAGGGGAAATCGTTTGATGCAGTCATTGATACACAAGCTTACCGGGTGGAAGATGTCGAATCTGCGGTGGGGGCATTCGATGGAAACGTAGGACGCTACGTCATAGTCAGCACCGGATCGGTATATTTGGAGGGCGCGGTAGACTTCTTCAAACACTGCACATTCAAAGAGTCGGTCGTGGACTGGTCGTCAATTGATTATACCTATCCCGCAGGAGAAGACCCGTACGGTGTAGGCAAACGACACTGCGAAAAGTGGCTCCAAGAAAACAGTAAGGTTCCGTACACCATCGTCCGTATTCCGGCGGTCATGGGCTGGGACGACCCAACCGGACGGATGTGGTGGTGGGTGCAACGGGCGTTGGACGGGCGCGGAGTAATTGTACCACTGGAGGATCGTGGCTTGTTCCGCACCCTATATTCTGCTGATGCTGCAGAAGCTTTTATCCGTGTCCTCAATGTGCCCAAGACCGTCAACCAAACGTATCACATCGCCACGCAAGAGATACTGACCATCGAGCGTTGGGGAGATCTGATCTGGAACGCAGCAGGTCACGACCCCCAGATCACCTACGTTCCCCGCGAAATTATCCACAAGCAGCCCCAACTGAACACCTACGCACCACCGATGTGTCGATCTGCCTCCTACATTTACAACCTATCCAAAGCCGAGCGTGAATTCGGCTTCAGCACCACGCCCGTAGAAGAATGGATTCAGACGACCGTAGACTGGTACCAAGAGCAGTACAAGGGAGACAACTCGGAAGGCTATGCACATCGGGAGGACGAACTAGAGTTGGCAGCTAGATGGAAGGAACAATTTGGTCAGTTCATCTCAGGGTTCTAAGTCGCTTCTCGCAATCCCGTAAATCCTGATTCAGACAATTACCTCCATTTGACTTTGGGAGACAACAAAATGTCAAACGCCGACGCAAAAAAAGCGCTGTTCCACCGCGATTTGAGCTACGATTATCCCCTAATAGTGCGCGGAGAGGGGATCTACCTCTACGATGAAACAGGCAAACGCTACATCGACGGTGCCGCGGGGGCAAGCAACGTCACTTTAGGACATGGCCGCCAGCGCATCGCGGATGCGATGGCAGAACAGGGCAAGACACTCGCCTATTGCTTCGCTACCCACTTTACGACCCAACCGGCACTTGACCTAGCCGATCGGGTCGCCGCAATTGCCCCCGGCGACCTGAACCACGCCTACTTCGTTTCGGGCGGTTCGGAGGGGATCGAAACAGCGATTAAGATCGCCCGGCAGTACCACGTGCAGCGCGGGAACGGACAGAAACATCAAGTCATTGCCCGTTGGCGCGGCTACCACGGCGCGACACTTGGCGCTTTGGGGGTCACAGGCACACCGGGGATGCGCGACCTTTTCGCACCCTTACTTCCCAATTTCCCGCACATCGCGCCTTGTTATCCGTATCGCTGCGCGTTTGCAGGCTGTGAAGGGAAATGTAACCTGACCTGTGCCCACGAACTGGAACAGATGATCTTGCAGACCGGTCCGGAGAACGTGGCAGCGTTTGTGGCAGAACCGTTGGTGCTCGGAGGCGTTGCTGCGGCGATACCGCCCAAGGATTACTATCCACTCGTCCGTGAAATCTGCGATAAATATGATGTCCTATTCATCGCAGATGAAATTATCACCGGCTTCGGACGCAGCGGTAGATATTTCGCCATTGAACATTGGGATGTTGTCCCGGATATGATTGTCTTTGGAAAAGCAGCCAGCAGCGGTTACGCCCCGCTGAGCGGCGTGATTGTTCGGGATACTATTCGCGATACCTTCGCGGCGGGCGGCACACCTTTCGCCCATGTCTTCACCTATGTCAACAACCCCATAGCCATGCGGGTTGGGCTGGAGGTGCTAGACATCATCGAAGAGGAAGGAATTCTTGAACATACCGCGGAGATGGGCGCATACCTGCTGGAAAAGGCAAGCGCGTTAGATGCCCATCCAAGCGTCGGCGAGATTCGAGGGCTCGGACTGATTCTCGGCATCGAACTGGTACGCGACAAAGATACGAAGGACCCGTTCCCTGCATCGCTTGGCGTTCACAGACGGCTCAACAAAATGTTGTTGGACAAGGGGCTGTCCATGGGAACCGGCGGCGGTACGGCGGATTGGGTGAACGGCGACGACTTGCGTTTTTATCCGCCGCTGATTATCACGCGCAGCCAAATTGACGACGTGATTGCTATTATCGATGAGTGCTTGACCCAGTTGGAAGCCGAACTAAAAAACGAAGACACATAGAAAAAAATAGAACGCAAGGACGCAAAGTAAAAAATATTAAAAAGTCTTTTCTTTGCAACTCTGCGACTTTGCGTTAAATATCTTCTGTGTTCTTACCCAAATAGTGGATTGGTCGTACCGAATGCGTCTACTGCGGCACCCGTAACCGCCGAACTCGCGTCTGAGGCTAGGAAAACCGCGAGCGCCGCAATCTCTTCAGGTAGCATCAGCTTCGGATTCTCTTCCCTACCCCCACTCCCAAACGCCTCGCGGAAACCCTCCGTATCAACCCCGCCGGGGCAGATGCAGTTGACATCAATACCGTGCTGCTTGACTTCGGCTGCAACGCTCTCTGTCAGGCTAATCAGCGCCGCTTTCGTCACCCGATAGGCACTACGACCCCTTCCCCCTTTGCGTCCGCCAATACTCGAGATGTTAATGATTTTCCCGTACCGGTTCTCGATCATGCTCGGCAGAGCGAACTTTGTCAGCAATGCCGCAGCGGTCAGGTTCACATCCATCACCTGCCTCCATAGATTGGCATCCAAGTCCACCAAATCTATGGGCGGGTGGATGATGGCAGCGTTATTGACCAAGATATCAACCCCTCCAAATTTCGTGGTCGCCTCATCTGCGATGCGTCGGATGTCTCGCTCAACGCCCAGATCCGCTGTCACCGCCAATCCCCCCGACCCCGCTTCCTCGACTTGAGCGACGACCCCTTCAATTGCCGCTGTCGTCCGGGCAGTAGCAACAACGTTAGCACCCTCTCGACCGAATGCTAGGGCAATCGCTCTCCCGATACCTTGGCTCGCACCGGTGACAATGGCAGTTCTACCTTCAAGTTGTCCCATCAATCTCTCCTTTCAAACCTACTAGCACGTAGTCAAATCGTCCCCTAAGTCGTAGGCATCGAATTGTCCCCGTTCCATACAGACAGCCATTACAAGCAACTCCAAATCTTCCTGTGTGTGGTTGTAAATGCCGTGCGACCCACCTAACCTGTTGGGTATGGCATCGCCTACCTGCACCTCCTCCGTCTCCTCGTCCACCGTCATCCTCCCACCGCCCGCCATGACGATATATGTCTCCTCCATCACATCGTGGCGGTGGTAGCCGATCGATGCGCCGGGCGGAACCACACAGTGGCCAACTAACCCCCAATTCGTTCGGAAATCCTGATGCCCCCAAACCTCTCTCACGCCTACTCTACCCTTGCCTCCGTGGAAGTTGGAGATAAAAGTCAGCAGATTGCGATCAAGCCGTCCAATGGGAAGTCTATCTACCTCCTCCAACGGCACACCAACGCGGGTTTCCCCAAAGTCTGTGCAATCATATCCACCATCCGGATTTGCCACACAAAAATTCATGAACCGCGTCTCTTTGTCCGTATGATTGTAGATTGCGTGCGACTCCCCCTTCCGGCAAGGCACCGTCGCCCCCCCAACCACCTCTGCCGTTCTACCGTTGTGCGTAAATTGTGCGGCGTTGTCCAGAATCGTGAACATCTCCTCGCACTCGTCGTGGCGATGATGACCGATTCCACCCCCAGGCGGTAGAATCGCAAAATGGACAAAGAACCACGGCGTCTGAAAATCTCCCTCGCTCCAGAGTCCCTTAATCAGAATATGACCCGCTCCACCATGGACATCTTCCGATACACTCAGTTCATCCCGACCTACATGAGCAATACGCATGGCTATTTCCTCTCCCTTATATCCCATTAAAATTTAGCAGCCTCGCTGCAGCCCTGAAAGTCAACTGAAGTGTATCTTACCATGTTTGGCACTGCAACTCAATAGAATTTCCGAGCGAAGCGGAGAGTCCTCAACCAGTGTGAAGTGTTTGTGATACAAGTGTCAAACGAAGAGTTCATCAACTGCTTTTGGGGTTGACGACGCAAATCTTCTGTGCTAAACTCGACACTGTTTTTAACCGATAGACTTCGGAAGTTTCCTATGAAAATCTGGAGGGGCTCTCCCTTCCCTTCCGTCAACCTTTCCCCTCCTAAACACGAAGATTTATTATTCTACGGAGCAATTGCCATGATGAAAATCGGTGCCATGTCTTTGAATGTCAGGAACACAACCGCCACCGCCTTTGCACAAATTGTCTATGACCTCGGATATGATGTAATTGAGTTGCATTCGAGTGCGTTTGAGTCTACCGACATTGATTATCTGCGAACGGTCAAAAAAGATCTGATGCAGAAGGGATTGCCACTCGGATACATCGGAATCAGCAACGATTTTGGATGTCCAGTTGAGGAACATCCGGAGCAGGTTGCGTTAATCAAGAAGTGGATTGATGTCGCAGATTTCATGAGTTGTCCATTGGTCCGCGTCTTCGCCGCATATCTCCGAGAAGAGCACGAAGACGAAGAGGAACTCTGGCCACCGATGATTGCCGGATTCAAGGAAGTTGCGGAGTACGGCTACGAAAAAGGTATCCTCGTCGGTTTGCAGAATCACAATCACAACAATGTCACCCGCACCGGCGATGATCTGCTTCGTGCCCTTCGTGAAACGGATCACCCCTACTTCACACACATCGTCGATACCGGCCAGTACGCCGGTTCGCCCGGCGCAAGTGGCCACAAGGGTTCGGCTCACCCGAACTACGATTGCTACGATAGCATCGCAAAGACCGCCCCTTATGCCGTGTACGCCCGTACAAAATTTTATCAGATAGACAGCGGCGTGGAGGAGTGGCTTGACTATCCGCGCATCCTTGATATCCTACGCGGAATCGGGTATAACGGATGCCTGTCAGTGGTCTACGAAGGCGAGTCCGATCGGGTCGAATCGATGCGGAAAGCGTTGAACTATCTTCGATCAATTCTGTGAAATCTCAAATGAATCAAATTGTTGACCTGACCATGCCGATCGAGAACCACTTTCGGTGGCCCGTAGAGCGGCAGCTCAAAGAGGACTTTAACACGGGTAGCGCTTTCCAAGTGACTTGGGTGGGGTGGGCGGTTCATGGATTTACCCATATTGACGCGCCAAGGCATATCAGCCCCGACGGTGGGACAACGAGCGACATTTCGCTCAATAAGGTTGTAGGCAGAGCGGCAGTTGTCGATCTTACCGACCTCCAACCCAACTCAGCGATTACTGATGCCCAAGTCCGTGACGCCGGTGAGCACATCAATCCGGGCGACATCGTCCTGCTGAAGACCTGTTGGGACGAGGTTACCCCGCCAAAGACACCGGAATTCTGGACGACTGCGC
Source organism: Candidatus Poribacteria bacterium (assembly GCA_022822785.1). Taxonomy (GTDB): domain Bacteria; phylum Poribacteria; class WGA-4E; order WGA-4E; family PCPOR2b; genus PCPOR2b. The sequence continues at coordinate 96,883 of JAJEAL010000088.1, read as the reverse complement.
CTTACATGACCCGACCGGCGTGTGAGTGGCTCTTATCACGTCAGATTAAAGCGATTGGTTACGATTTTCCACAGGATTATCCCATCCGAAAGCTGCTTGATAAAGCGGTCGCACCAATCTCTGAATTTGTAACACATGATGTGTTGCTTCGCAACGGTGTCATCATGATTGAATACCTGTGTAACCTCCGCCAATTGACAACTCCATACACCCAACTCTACGCGCTCCCATTGAAGATTCTGGAATCGGACGGTGCGCCCGCCCGTGTGATTGCTGTTCAACCTGAAGGGTAAAAGAGCACCGCAACTGAGATACAACAGGAGGAGGATATCATGAGCAATCTTGAACTGCAGCAGTATCTGTTCGATGTACAAGGCTACTTGGTGATTGAAAATGTCTTGAATCCAGAAGAACTTGCAGCACTCAACCAGCTAATTGACCAGCAAGAACTTCCTACACCGGGAAAGGTTCAAAGATTCGGCAGTGCGCCAGACGGATCAGGATTTCTCGATTGGGGCAAGCCGTTCTGTAATCTACTGACCCATCAAGCGATTATGCCTATCCTTCGATTTAGGTTGGGCGACTGCTTCCGTCTCGATCGGATTTACGGGATGTATATGCGCGCCGGGATGCCAAGAGGGCGGCTGCACGCCGACTACGGTGCCACCTCCCCAACCTCCGGTTCGCAACCGGGGGAATACTTTCCTTTCCGTGATAATCAAGTCACCAACGGGTTTGTCGTGGTTACATGGGTGCTGTCCGATACAGGTCCCGACTACGGTGGGTTCTGCTGTATCCCCGGCAGCCACAAAAGCAATTACAAGCTACCACCACAGATAGATCAGGCTCCCGAAGATGCACCGTGCGTGATTATCCCCAACGCCCCAGCCGGCTCGGTAATCCTATTCACCGAGGCGCTGACGCATGGAACGGCAGCGTGGCGCGGCAAGCACGAAAGACGCTCACTGTTGTACAAATATTGCGTATCACATATGGTGTGGACCTCCCGGCGCGTAGAACCACCAGCAAATGTGGAACTGACACCCCGTCAGAAGATTCTCTTCGGTGACCCCGGAGATCCGCATCGTTTCTTCCCATCGCTGTTTGACGGGTTTGAAAGTGAGCACGTCGTATGAATAAGTCGTTGGAGCCCACACTATACAACCTAGTAACCCAACGGTTGGACGCTTGGGATATCAGCTATTGCGGGATAACCAAAGGTGGATACCAAATCCCCGCCCTGCTTCATAAGCACGCTTACCAATTCGCTGGGGATTGCACCCGAATACTGATCGTCGGAGGGATTAACGGGACCGAGGGTGACGTTCAATTAAGCCTCGACGTAATTGAAGCAATTACTGACCATTCTGGCAGTCTCAACGTACTATCAATCAGTTATATCCCCTGTTTGAACTATGACCCATATATAGGTAATCTGCAAGATTCTGAGGATCAAACCAAGTTGACGCCCGGATTGCCACCCGCTGGAAATTACTTCTTCGATCCAGAAATACCGGAGAGCAGATACATCTGGCGGTGGATATCCTATCAAGCCCCTGATCTAGCGATTGAGCTCTCCCTTGGAGAGTCACTCCGGATTGAACCCAACGAGGCTGCTCCCGCTTTTATCACTGATATGGATACATCGAGTCCTATCTCCGACAATAGCTTAATTGGAGCATTGGGGCGGAAGCATGAATCCAACCTGGGATCGATACCCGGCGTCAGGATAACGGGCACAAACGAGCGAGTTGCATCAGAAACAGTTCAGTTACTGCACAAAGTGGTAGAGTCGAAAGGCATAGATCAATCTTCATCGCGTCTTGCCGCAGCTGCAATCCGCAGGCGGCAGGACCGAACCGCGCAAATGGTGAGCGAAGCGTTAGCGTCGCAATTCGGGTATAAGCTAGATTCCCCGATCAACTACATCCAAGGGGTCGGTGTGAGCGGCAGGATTCGATTGGCGGAACATATGAATCAAGAGGTGCCTGATGATATTTTTCGGCTTGTCGATCCTTACGTTGACGAGCCTTCTACCAGTTTTGGCGATGCTCCCGGTTCCGCTTCGCTTGCTGGAGCAGTATGGGCAGACGATCTGCTTCGAGTGACCAACGACCCAAGATACAAAAATTATCTCTTAGATCTGACAAATCGGTTTGATTCGAGCGGATCAAATCCTCCCGCTCCCGCAGATCCAAAGTGGAGGACGGAGGATATGTTTATGCTTGGGTCAATGATGGGACGGAGTTATGCGTTGACCCAAGAGCGGCAATACGTAGACATCTTGACCAATTTCCTCGTCGAAATGGGCACACAACAGATCTCAGGACTGTTTTGGCATGATCGCGAAACCCCTTTTTACTGGGGTAGGGGAAACGGATTCGCTGTTCTGGGCCTTGCAGAGACATTGACCTATCTGCCACAATCCCATCCCCTATACGCCGATATACTCTTGATGTATCAGAAATTGTTGAACGGGTTGCTGAAATACCAGAACCCATCGGGTTGCTACCACCAAGTCATTACGCTGCCGGGTAGCTACCAAGAACTTACGAGCACCTGTATGATCGGTTACGGGATTGCCAGAGGGATTAAATTGGGACTGTTGGACCAATCCTACCACCCAACCCTAGCGGCTCTATGGAACGGGGCAAAAGCCAGAATCACCGAAACGGGCGATGTGGTTGATGGATGCACCGGGACAGGTGCGCTAGAAACGGAACAGGATTACATCGTCCGAGAGGCGTTGAGTGGCTACGATGACCGGACAGGGAGCTTGGCACTGTGGTTCGCTGTGGAGATGATGGAGTTTGATTAACGATTTCTCATACGTAACAGGAGCATAGCATGGAAAACGCATTTTTAAGATGGTGGGGTTGTGGTGCTTTTGAAGTCATCTTAAGGGATGTCAATATTGCGTTTGACCCCTATCTGTTCAACGAGAACCTAGAGGGGGCCGAGCCAATTTACGACTACATCTTTATCTCTCACGAACACTTCGATCACTGTCATCCCCCAACCTTACAGAAGCTCTGTCGCGGCAATCGTTTTAAGAAGCTCTTTGTCAACCCCGGCTGCATCAGCCCCGCACAACCGATTGATAAAATGTATGGGGATGCCGCCTTTGAGCGAGATCTGCCAATCACCAAACATCTGCCAGAGGAAAAGGTTCAAGCTCTTTACCCCAAGCATCTCAACGATAGCCAAGGAGATGAGCGGCGTTTTCCCGGCCCATTTGAGGCGGATCTCGGGGCAATTCAGGTAGAAACCATCGAAAGCGGTGAGAATGCAGAGCCGCATATCCCAACTTGCGGGTATCTAGTCACTCACAAGGAGAAGCATATCTCCGTCCTCCACACCGGCGATCTACATACCCCATATCCTGCGCTAAAGAACATACAGGGACGAGTGGATTTTCTCATCCACATGAAACTGGGGTTGACCGAGTGGGGTGGGAAAGATACGACGAACCTTGTGGAGTTTGTGGATCTGGTGCAGCCACGTTTTCTGATCCCAACACATTACAGAACCGATAGCGTTTCTGATCCGATCCCTCACGGCACCTGGCCCCCCAACGTGACCGATGTCTTGGCTTTCATCGAATGGATTCGTGAAACTGTAGGCAACAGAACCCAAGTGCTGCCCTTTACTGCTGGTGTCCAATATGAGTTGGAGATGCCGGCGAAGAAAGTGTTGTGGAAATGGAATTGGTTAAATACATGGACGATACCACCGTGGCGCGAGGGGCAGTGAGGGATATGTATCCAAACAGTTTTTCCCGACTACATGCTCGTCCATAGCAAGAAAACGACTCGCAACCAAGGAGACAAACTGATGAAACCATTAAATGTAGCTACTGCTTTAGCAATTACGCTGTTCTTTCATTCGCAACTGCTCGTTCAGGCATTTGCCGTTGAACTAGAGCGGATTGCTTTGGCAGAACTCAAACGTCTATTAGATGCCAAAGAGAATGTAATTCTGATTGACGTTCGCAACCAGCTTGATTACGACTTCGGACATATCCCCGGTGCTATCTCAATGCCATTTCCGGCTGAGATTGAAGCACGACATCAAACACTGCCTGCAGATGGGCTAATTGTTTTATACTGAAGCTGACCGGCGGAAGCCACAAGTGTCAGTGCGGCACGAATGTTAATTGAGGAGTTTGGAGTCCCTCCGGAGCGAGTGAAAGTGCTCGAAGGGGGTTTTCCCGCATGGCGAGAAGCAGGCTATGCGATTGAAATGACGGTGCGAGTTGAACCGAAGGGAAAACATTTCACCCTATGGGGACAGATTAAATCAAAGAACTGAAGGTAAGGCGTAACATAAATGAATGAGAACGAATATGATCTAACCATCATCGGCGGCGGAAGTGCCGGGCTCGTGCTGGCGGTGGCAGGTGCGAAGCTAGGGGCGAAAACCGCCCTCGTCGAGAAGCATCGATTGGGTGGAGACTGCCTCTGGACAGGGTGTGTGCCCTCGAAAGCCATCCTCAAATCAGCGAAAATTGCTCACTACGTCAAAGCAGCTGAAAAATATGGAGTTCTGGTGAAAGATACTCAAGTGGACTTTGAGCGCGTCAGGGCGTATGTTCACAGTACCCAACAGACCATTGAGGAGGAGCACGATAACCCTGAACGATTCCGTGAAATGGGTGTAAATGTCATCTTTGGGAAAGGGCAATTTGAGTCGTCGAGCACCTTTGTGGTTCAAGATACAGAGAACGACCAAACCGTCACACTCAAGAGCAAAAAGTTTGTCATCACAACCGGCTCGCGCCCGACCGCTCCCCATATCCCCGGATTAGATTCAATCGATTATCTGGACAGCGAAAATGTCTGGGAATTAGAGCGACTGCCTGAAAGACTGATGGTGATAGGTGCGGGGCCCATCGGCGTTGAGTTGGGGCAGGCATTCCACCGTCTGGGCGCGAAAGTGACTATCGTGCAACGCAGTAATCGAATTTTAACGAAAGAGGATACCGAAGTCTCTGAGAAAATGTTGAGTTATCTTCAAGAAGATGGGATTGAAATCCTCTTGAATACCAATCCCGTTCAGATCGACCGGATCGAAAATCCATTTAGCGAAGAAACAGAACTCAATCCCGACATAGCGGTTTGGGGACCCCAAAATACCGAGGCATCGGAAGCGTATCGCGTCCAATTCAAGGCAGCGGATTCGGAGGAAAAACGTGAAATCATCGTTGACCGAATCCTGATTGCAGCGGGACGGAAACCGAACATCGAAGGGTTGGAACTTGAGAAAATCGGTGTCAAGGTCGGAAACAGGGGGATTGAGGTCAACAACAAGCTGCAAACAACCGTCAAAAATATTTACGCCGCCGGTGATGTCATCGGACATTACCTTTTTACACACGTTGCGGCAGCCCAGGCAACGCAGATTGTTCGGAATATTTGCTTTCCCGGTTCCAGTGCGATTGATTATTCAGTCGTTCCCTGGACCACTTTCTGCGATCCAGAGGTCGCTCGGTGCGGCCTCACCGAAGCGGAGGCTCGCGAAAAATACGGGAAGGTCGATGTTTTTAGAGTGAATCTACACGATGTCGATCGCGCAGTCGCCGAAGGGGAAACAAAAGGGTTTATCAAGGTCGTTGCAACCCGTTGGACGGGTAAACTCTTAGGGGTCCACCTAGTCGGACCGAGTGCGGGAGAGGTTATCCATGAGTTTGTTTTGGCGATGAACGCAGGTATCCCCTTACGGAAAATGGCAGGAATGATTCATGTTTATCCAACGTTTTCGAGCATTGTTTGGCGCGTTGCCGGAAAGTGGCTTGCCGAAGGCACACTCATCCAAACGATACGCGGGATATTCAGGAAAGGGACTTAACAGAAGCTAGCGGGTTTTTCGGTTGTTACTTTCTGACAATCGTGATATAATTTGTTCAAATGATTACGAGAAAATAAAGTACAATACGTTCCATCGAAACGAGGAAACTAACAAATATGGATGCAACCATTCAACCAATCCTGGAAAAGGTGTTAGCCGGCCAACGCTTGGACTTTGATGACGGGTTGACCCTCTTCAAAAGCCACGACCTTCTGTCGCTCGGAGCAGCCGCCGATACAATTCGGCAACGGAAACACCCCGAAGGATACATCACCTATATCGTTGATCGCAATATCAACTACACAAACTGGTGCTATGTCGATTGCGACTTTTGCGCCTTCTACCGTCACAAAACCGACCCCGATGCGTATGTGATGTCCAAAGAGGAGCTCGGAAATAAAATCCAAGAGACAATTGACCTCGGCGGCGTACTCATCCTTATGCAGGGTGGGTTACACCCTAAACTGAAACTTGACTGGTACGAAGACCTCCTCCAGTGGATCAAAGCAAATTATAAAATCCATATTCACGGCTTCTCCCCACCAGAACTTGATTGGTTCGCCAAGATCAACAGACTCTCTCTCAAAGAGACCTTAACCCGATTACGCGATGCCGGTTTAGATTCTATCCCCGGCGGCGGCGCGGAGATTTTGACCGATCACGCCCGTGACGAAATCAGCCCCAAAAAATGCACCTCAGACGAATGGTTGGAAGTGATGAGGCAAGGTCATTACGTGGGCTTGCGTTCAAGTGCGACGATGATGTACGGGCACGTCGAAAGCTACGGTGAGCGCGTGGAGCATCTGCTCCGTCTACGTGAACTACAGGATGAAACAGGCGGTTTCACCGCTTTCATCTGTTGGTCGCTTCAGCCCAAAAATACGCGTCTTGAACATATCGCACCCGCGGGCAGCTTCGAGTACCTCAAGACGCTCGCAATTTCCCGATTAATGCTCGATAACTTTGACAACTTCCAATCGTCATGGGTCACCCAAGGGCCAAAAATCGGACAAATGTCGCTCAAGTTTGGCGCAAACGATATGGGAGGCACAATGATCGAGGAAAACGTCGTCAGTAAGGCGGGAACGGTCTACTGTATGCCCATCGAAGAAATCGAGCGCACCATCGCTGAATTAGGGTTCGTGCCAAAGCAGCGGAATTTCCTCTACGAGACCATTAACTAATGCCACTGATCCCCGCCGCTAAACTCAGAACCATCAGCCTCAATATCTTTTCCGCCCTCGGTCTCAAACCGGACAAAGCCCAAACAATCACGACTCTACTCATCGAGTCCAATCTCGCCGGACACGATTCGCACGGTGTCTTGCGTCTGCCACAATATGTCGTGGGCATCCAGACTAAGACAATCGATCCAGAAGTGGGAATTGAGATTGTCAACGAAACCCCTTCCAGCGCAGTTATTGATGGGCACCGAGGATTGGGTCAATTCATCGCCACACAAGCGATGAAAATCGCCATCGACAAAGCCAAAGCACACACCATCAGCACAGTAAACGTCTACAACTGCAACCACATCGGGCGTCTTGCCGATTATGTGATGATGGCTGCTGAAGCGAAGATGATTGGTATGTTGTTTCTTAACGGACACGGCGGGGACCACGGCGTTGCACCGTGGGGCGGCACCGACCGGCGGCTCAGCACCAATCCATTCGCATCCGCTCTCCCTACAGGGAAAGAGAGCCCGATGGTCATCGACCTCACCACTAGCATCGTTGCCGGCGGCAAAATTCGCGCGTATCGCAGCCGCGGCGAGCCGTTGCCGGCGGGTTGGATCCTCGACGCCGATGGTAATCCAAGCACCGATCCCAACGCGTACCTCGAAGATCCGAAAGGCCCGATGCTTCCATTCGGTGGCATTGCGGGTCACAAGGGTTACGGATTAAGCCTGTTGACAGATATTCTCGCCGGCGCGATGTGCGACGCTGGATGCAGCCGCACATCAGCCACGTCTACCGGTAACGCCTTCTTTATCATCGTCATCGATATCGAGAAATTCGTCGCACCCGCGGATTTTGAAGCACACGTCGCACAGATGATAGATTACGTCAAAGCCTCTCCAACCGCACCCGGTTTCGATGAAATCTCAATCCCCGGTGAACGCTCAGCCCGTACCCGACAACAACGATTAGCAGAGGGCATCCCTATTGATGATACAACATGGGAACGGCTCATCGAAACCGCTGAAAGTGTAGGGGTGCCCGTCGAGGCTGAATAGCTGCCTTAAAGCGACTAGGCAAATCGACGCAGATCCGCATTGGCGTAAGCCGCAACGGCTGCATTCGCTTCCCGCCGAACTTGCAACCCTCCAACGACCTCGTCCAACCGTTCTGCCGGAATTGTGCACGTCATCTCATCCGGCGACATCCCTGTTCGCACCCGGCTTAACATACACCCCGTACTAATCGCCAGTTTTCCCTGCTCCTTCGAAATCGGGATGATATGGCATTGCGGTTTGCCGACGAAAATCGTATCACTAAACCCGTCGTGGATAACCATCGCCTGGAAACCGTTTACCTTCAAAAGTATCACATCGGGGTCAATGGGGGTATCCGCCAACGGTCCATAGGTGATATAGTTCGGGCGGTCATTCACAAATGGCAGCTGCATCGCCTCTTCGGGAGACACCCACCCTACCTCTACAATGGCACCGACATCTCCGTTACTCATGACCTCTTCCAGCGTTTTTAATCCGTGCGTAACGCTTCCAACGCTACAGTTGTAGTGATCCTCAGGCACCGTCGTAAACGTCTGTTCAGTCGCATCCTTCCAAAAGACGCATCCCGCCGGAACTTTGCCACTCCGACCATCGGGCGTTGGAGCAGGCACTTCACCCCCATGCGCTGACACGCCTTGAGGCGCTTCGTCAGAAAATGTAATAGCGATAGGAGCATGTTTCAATCCGAGCTCTCTATCTAACTGTTCAGCTAATGATTTCCAATCTTTTGTCGTCATAAAGGCGTATCCTTTCGTTTATACTGTCTGAAGCAACTATCACTCGTTCTCAGCTTTGCTCTCACGTGCTAGATGTGCCCTCGGTGAGATAGTAGTTCCGTTTTATGTTGTCGATCGACAACCTTTCGACAATGATAGCGTCAAAACATACGCAACATCTGTAGTCAGTTTCAGATAACGGTGCACCCCTCTCGCACAAAGGGCAATTAATTATACCACACAATCAGGCCCAAATATAAGCAGTTTCCTCCCTCGCCAATATACGGAATATTTACGGGGTCTCCACTGCGAAGATTTGATGAACCACCTCACAGCCAAAAAAGGAAATCCCATGACAAATACACAAAACAGCGACCAAATGCAAGCCGACGATGTTGCGGCAATTGAAGAACTCCGCAGCGTTTACGACCAGTTGAAAGGCGAGCTCGCCAAGATTATCATTGGTCAGGAGCAGGTCATCGAATACTTGGCAATCTGTCTATTTTCTCGGGGGCACGCGCTGCTGATGGGTGTACCCGGGTTAGCTAAGACGCTATTGATCAGTCAATTTGCTGAGACGATGGAGCTACAGTTCAGTCGTATCCAGTTCACACCCGATCTTATGCCGATGGACATTACCGGCACCGATATCCTCCAAGAAGTGCCGGGCCACAAACGAGAGTTTGAGTTTGTGAAAGGACCACTGTTTGCCAACATTATCCTAGCAGACGAGATTAACCGAGCGCCTTCAAAAACCCAGGCAGCTATGCTTGAGGCCATGCAGGAGTACAAGGTCACAGTCATCGGTAGGACCTTTCAACTGACACCGCCATTCTTTGTCCTAGCAACGCAAAATCCGATCGAGCAGGAAGGCACATATCCGCTACCGGAGGCACAATTGGATCGGTTTATGTTCAGAATTGAAGTGGATTACCCAGAACGGTTCGAGGAAATCGAGATTGCTCGGACAACAACCGGCGTCTCGCTGCCATCGCTTGAACATATTCTGACCGGCGATCGGGTGATTGCGTTTCAAGACCTAGTCCGTCGGGTTCCTGTGGCAGATCATATCTACGAATTTGCTGTTGATCTGGCGAGAGCTACCCGCCCAAAAGGTGATGCGGCACCCGACTGGCTGAAACCGCTGGTTGCTTGGGGCGCAGGCCCACGGGCGGTACAGTATATGATTCTCGGTGGCAAGGCTCGTGCAGCGCTCAGTGGTAGCTACATGGTCCGATTGGAAGATGTAGTTGCAGTGGCAGAACCAGTGTTGATGCACCGTGTCATTATATCGTTCACCGCTGAGTCTGAGAACGTTACCAGCCGGGATATTGTCAACCGACTCGTCGAAGAGTTGTCCGAAGGAGGTTAGCCGGTGCAACTCAACCGCGATTATCTCGATCAGCAGGTCCTTGACCGTCTATCAACCCTTCAACTGCACGCCCGGTTACCGATGCTCGGAAGCGTATCGGGAGCGCACCGGAGCCCGATACGGGGATCCAGCCTAGAGTTTGCGGAGTACCGTAAGTATGTGCCCGGCGACGACACGAGACGGCTCGATTGGCGGGCTTATGCTCGGAATGATCGTTACTACATCAAAGAGTTCGAGGCAGATACCAATCTCCGTATGTGTATAGTCCTTGACACTAGTGGATCGATGGATTTCGCGAATAACGGGATCAGTAAACTCAACTATGCCCGTCGGCTCGCTGGCAGTCTTGCCTATATCGCCGCTCGACAAGGCGACGCCGTGGGGCTTTACTGCGCTGGCTCCGATACATCGGGGACCTCGGAACAGGACAAAGGATTTCACACACAAATTCCGCCAAAGCGCGGGACTGTTCATCTCAGCACTGTATTGGATGAATTGGGTGAGGCGGAAGCGGCGGGTGAGACAGGGTTGGCGAACAGTCTTCATAAGATGGCTGAACGTGTGCCACAGCGAGCACTGATTATCGTGTTCTCCGATCTGTTTATTGATCCCGAAGCCCTGCGGAACTGTTTTCAGCACCTACGATTTCGTAAGCACGATGTCGTGGCTTTTCATCTGCTAGAACGGAGCGAGTTGGAATTCCAATTTGATCGTCCGATGCGGTTTATCGATATGGAAGGCGGCGAGCCTGTGTTGGCAGATCCAACTATCATTGCTACGCAGTACCAGCGTGCACTCGAAACGTACCTTGAGAGCATGACCGAGGTGATTCGAGACACCGAAGTTGACTATCACCGTATTCGCATTGACGAGGACTACAGCGACGTATTGGCGCGTTTCCTGTTAGGACGGACACCGAAGAAACGTAAGTGAGGACTTGCCCGTGAGTTTCTTACAACCCCTAGCGTTGATTGCACTACCCCTGATTACACTACCAATTCTGATTCATCTCATCAATCAGCAACGACACCGTACTCTCCCTTGGGGGGCGATGATGTTTCTGATGAGTGCGAAGCGCATGAGCAAAGGTATGGCACAACTTCGTCACTTACTAATTATGTTGATGCGTATGTTAGCCGTTGGGACTTTGGTTTTTGTGGTCAGCCGTCCATTGGCCGGTGGCTGGTTGGGCTGTGTGGGGCTGGGGAAAGTCAATGTCACCTTGATTCTCCTTGACCGTTCTGCCAGCATGGAGATGACCGATCTACAGACCGGTGAGTCAAAACGGTCCGCGGCTCTTAAGAAGGTGGCTCAACTGTTGGAGCAGAGCGGCTACGGCACACACTTAATTCTGATCGATAGCACCAACGGGCAAGCGCATAAAGTAGATTCGCCAAAGGCACTGTTAAATCTACCAATGACCGAAGCAACCGCCACTAGCACAGACATTCCGGGCATGTTTGAATCAGCCATAGCGTATCTCAAGGCAAATAATTCAGGACGCGCCGACCTCTGGATCTGTTCCGATTTGAACGAACACGATTGGCAGCCCGATAGCGGTCGTTGGGCCGCCGTACGAGAAGAATTTTCTCAGTTGGAGGGGACACACCACTTTTTGTTGGCATATGCGGATCGCCCTTCAAGCAACTTATCGGTGTCGGTGGAAAACGTCCGACAGCGGAAAAGCAGCAGCGGGGCAGAACTTATTTTTGATGTAGCAGTACAGGCTGAAGCCAGGAACAGTGGGGAACGGCGAGTGCCAATTGAGTTTGAGGTCAATAATATTCGATCTGTGGTCGAGTTAGAGCTGGAGACTTGGGGTGCCTCGTTGCAGGGTCACCGCATTCCCATTGACGCACGGCTGTCCTCGGGCTGGGGATCGGTCCGATTGCCCGGCGACGTGAATCCATTGGACAATCGTTTTTTCTTTGTCTTCTCAGAGCCTCCCGTCCGAAGCGCAGTTATCGTCAGCGACGACGCGAGGATAGGCGAAGCCTTTCGTCGGGCACTCGCGATTCCGGCGGAAGCAGGATTGCAGCATCGCATCGACGTGATTCCCGTTGCCCGTGTAGGCGAGATTGACTGGGAAAACACGGGATTGTTAATCTGGCAAGCACCTTTGTCTCAAGGGAATATCGCAGAACAGATTGAGAGTTTCGTCAATACAGGTCGATCGGTTCTTTTCTTTCCGCCGATTCAAAGCAGTAGTAATCCCCGACTTGTTAAGGACTCCGATTCGTCGGAACATTTATTTGGCTCACGCTGGGGTGGCTGGCAGACCCCCGAACAGGAGCTATCCAAGATTACATGGTGGCGTGGTGATGCCGATTTGCTTGCCAACGTGGACAGTGGAAACGCCTTGCCTCTGAACGAACTACGAACTTATAGATATTGCAACCTTGAAACACCCGGCACAACACTTGCACGGTATGGAGACGATAATCCTATGCTGACTCGTATGGCTACAGATCGAGGTGGCGTATACTTCTGCAGCACGTTGCCTACAGCACAGTTTTCTTCTCTTGAACGTGATGGGGTCGTGTTTTATGTGATGCTGCACCGGGCATTGGCGGAAGGATGTCGTTCATTGGCGGTGACTTCTCAACGCGATGCAGGTGCTAGCGTCTTCGCCGACCGGGACCAATGGGAAGTGGTGGAACCAGCAGCGGAAGATGCCCCAACCCTTTCACAGCGCGGATTACATGCCGGTGTGTATCGAGACGACAAGTATTGGGCAGCGGTGAACCGTAGTCGGGCTGAAGATAGTACTAAGGTAACACCTATTGCAACAGTGGATGAACTGTTCGATGGATTATCGTACCGGCGAATCGATGTTGCGGTCGGGGATACCTCCGCCTTGGCGAGCGAAATCTGGCGCACATTCCTCGTTGCAATGGGACTGGCACTCATTGTAGAGGCAGTGCTAAGTTTACCCAGTAAGAGAGCTGAACAGAAATCTTTAGGCGATTTCACAATCGCAGGTAGAAGCGGAAACTAAACACAGGTATATCATGCAAGATCGAGGAGCTATTGTGTTTTTCTCAAGCGGGCCCCTTATGATTTTAGCATTCGCTTTGGTGGCTGGAGCGGGCGCATTGTGCTGGTTAGCGTGGTACCGCAGCGGCTATCGCACCTCGACCGGGATTCTTGAACTACTCCGTTTTGTGCTGATCTGCTTGGTAGTCGTGACGCTGAATCAACCCGAATGGGTGCAGACGCGGATCCCAGACCGGCGATCAACCCTCGCAGTGCTGTGGGACCAATCCAACAGCATGAAAACGCGGGACGTGATCGATGAGGCAAATATCTCTGACAAGCCCAAGAGCCGCGCTGAAACAATCGAACCGCTGATGTCAGAGACGGTATGGAATCCTTCTGATAGCGACCTCAATGTGGTATTCGAGCCGTTTTCTTCACTATTAGACCCGGCAGAAGAAGCCACAGATCTCAACGCTGGGCTATCGCATGTTTTGGACAACCACTCGGATCTACGCGGTGTGGTGGTGGTGTCCGATGGGGATTGGAATGTCGGCAAGGCCCCCGTCGAGGCGGCAACCCGCTTTCGGATGAAGGGTATACCCGTTTTCACAGTGGGAGTGGGGAGCAAAGTGCCACTGCCCGACCTTGAATTGGTCAGCATAGACGCACCAACGTTTGGCGTGGCACGGAAACCGCTTCGCATTCCATTTACCGTCCGCAGCACCTTGGGTCAGGACAGAGATGTAACCATCACGCTAAAGGTCAATGGAAAACCGACGATCACGGAGGTGGTCCACGTGCCTGCCATGGGTCAGGCGCAACAGAATATGGTCTGGACACCGCAAACAACGGGAGACTACACCTTAACCCTGAATATTCCGCAAGATGCACAGGAGATAATCGTTGAAAACAATGAGATATCCGCACCGATCTCGGTACGCCAAGAACAGCTGAAGGTTCTCGTCATCGAGGCCTATCCCCGTTGGGAATATCGATACCTGCGCAACGCACTAGAACGCGATCCGGGGGTCGATGTTACGTGCTTGCTTTTTCATCCGGAGCTACCTAAACTCGGTGGGGGGCGCGGTTATATCAAGCGTTTTCCGGCCGTCAATGAGTTGAACCGTTATGATGTAGTGTTTCTTGGTGATGTCGGAGTGGCTCCTAAACAGTTAACCGTCGAACACGCACAGCAACTACGGCAGTTGGTCAGTGCTCAGGCTGCGGGACTCGTCTTTATACCGGGGCGTACCGGGCTTCAGAATTCGTTGATTCCCAGCCCCCTTGCAGACCTCTATCCGGTGGTTTTGGACACAGCAACTCCCGACGGCGTCGGCTCAAGCGCCCCCGGACACTTCGCACTAACCCAATTGGGACAGCGAAGTTTGTTGACCCGTCTCGGCGGAGCTGAAAAAGACAATCTCGACGTGTGGCGTACGCTGCCAGGCTTCCACTGGTACGCAGGGATTAAGCGAGCCAAAGCAGGGACAGAGATTTTGGCAGTCCACGATCAAGCGACAACAACTTCAGGGCGAGTACCCTTAATTGTAACCAAAACCTACGGCACCGGAAAAGTCCTGTTCATGGGGACAGACGCCGCTTGGCGTTGGCGGGAAGGCGTTGAAGATAAGTACCACTACCGTTTCTGGGGGCAAGTCGCCCGATGGATGGCATACCGACGCCAGATGGCAAAGGGCGAAGCAATGCGACTGTTTTACTCTCCAGATCGACCGCGCGTCAATGATGTGGTGACCTTGAACGCCAACGTGACGGACAACCTTGGTGAGCCGTTGACAGAAGGTTCGGTTATTGTGCAAGCAATCTCTCCATCAGGCAAGACACAAACTATCCGGCTCCAACCTAGCGAAAAGGAGACCTGGGGACTATTCGCGGGGTCGTTCACTCCACAGGAACCGGGCAATTACCAACTCGTTGCTAACAGTGCTGAAACCGGGGCTTCGATTCAAACAGATCTTTCGGTCCAAGGCTTGAATCGGGAGCGTCAGGGACGTTTGGCACGTTTCGACGTGTTAGACGAAATAGCCAAGATTACCAAAGGCAAATTAGTTCCCGTTTCTGAGGTGCACAGTCTGTTGGATTCTCTGGCAACCTTGCCGGAGCCTGAACCGATTGTCCACCGCCTAAGAATCTGGTCTCACCCACTTTGGGCGGGCCTGCTGATTTTGCTACTTGGGTTATTCTGGATCGGGCGCAAAATGGCTGGGGCAGTATAACTTAAGGGAAACAAGCTACTGAAAACTTGGGGACTTTTGATGAACCAAACACAACCAGACAAACAACCGCAGCAAGAGCAGGTTAATTTGCCACCTCGTATGACGGACGCCCTGAGACAGTATCGAAAACGGGTATGGGGAATTAAGATTGCTGAAGGTGCTTTGGCTGCAATTTTTGGACTCGTAATCTCATATCTCATCGTGTTCGGTCTAGATCGGTTGGTCGATACCCCGGCACTTTTGCGGGGGATTATATTGGCGATTGGCATGGTAGGAATGGTGATTCTTTTTCCCATAAAGTACCGCAACTGGGTCTGGCGGCATCGGCAGTTAGATGGGGTCGCCCTGTTGTTACGGCACAAATTCCCTCGTTTGAGCAACCATGTCCTCGCTATCGTAGAGCTATCACAAAACAACTCAGATCAAGCGTCAAGTCGCACCTTGATTGAAGCAGCGATGCACCAAGTCGATGATGAGGTAGCAAAACATAATCTGGAGGACGCGGTTCCTCATCCCCGGCACCGCCGCTGGGCATGGGCTACTGGTGTACCGTCGATACTATTCGTGGTAGGGCTGCTCGTTGTCCCCGAAGCCAGCAGAAACGCTCTCGC
Organism: Candidatus Poribacteria bacterium; assembly: GCA_022822785.1. Lineage (GTDB taxonomy): Bacteria > Poribacteria > WGA-4E > WGA-4E > PCPOR2b > PCPOR2b. The sequence goes on along the minus strand of JAJEAL010000088.1, from coordinate 80,888 downwards.
TCGATGGTTGACCCCATGGCACAACGTAGAACGTTATACCTTTGCCCAACTAGAAGGCGAGACGGAACTTCAAGTAGTAGCGTATGCAGAACCCTTCTCTGTTGAGGCACGTCTGAAAGACAATTCACCTTGGAAACCCGTCTCAGGCGAAGCCCAATACAGAGATCAAGTTCCAATCGTTGCTGCGCTGGACGGGGCTGCCTATCAATTTCAAATACCGCCCCAGACAAAAGACGGGCACCTCACACTTCGGGTGGGAGATGCACGGCGTTCCATCCCCGTCGAACCCAAGCTGCGTCCGGCATTGACGGAGTTTGTAGCGCAGGTCCAGCTGCCTGCCTATCTTGAGCGTCCTGACATGGAGGCGAAGGATGTGCGTGGAGGCACATTGGCTTTGGTCAAAGGGAGCAACGCAATCTTGGAGGCTACTGCGACACGTGAACTAGCACAAGCCACGCTAGATGATCGACCACAACGTGTAGATGGACAACGCATCATCACCGAACCAATCAACGCAGAAACCAGGACCCAAGTCCGATTGATGTGGTGGGATCGCTTTGGACTTGCCACACGCGAGCCACAGGTGTTGCGGATTGAAGCTCTGGATGATGAAGCACCGACGGTTGGTTTCAATAAACTGAAGAATAATCAGGTCATCCTTTCCAGTGAGGTCATCGCCTTCGAGATTCAGGCTAGGGATGATTTTGGTGTGAAGCGGATTGGCTTGGAGTGGGAGGGACTTCATCACTCAATTTCAAATCCCAACCTGTCCAGCGGTGAGAAAACGGTGTCAGCCGGTATGCCGACTGCGGAGGCGATGACTGTCGCCGCTACATTCTCTGCCGAGCGTGAAAATGTGCGTCCACAGAGTCTGCATCTGCGTACTTTTGCCGAGGATTATCTGCCGGGACGCGAGCGAGTATATTCGCCTTATCTTGTGCTCCACATCCTCACGCCACTTGAACATCTCAAATGGCTGACCGATCAGTTGAGTCTCTGGGTGAATGCGGCACAGGAAGTTCATGACAAGGAATTGCAATTAAACCAAGTCAACCGTGAACTACGCAATCTTCCGCCCGAAACCCTCGACGATCCGGCGCAACGCAAGCGAATCCAAAGTCAAGCCGCCGCAGAGCGCGCCAACGCCGCCAGACTCAAAAGTTTAATCGAAATCGGTAAGGAGTTAGTAGAAGAAGCGACAACGAACGAAGAATTTGAGCCGGATCAACTCGAATTGTGGGTAGAAATACTCAAGAAGCTAGAGGAGATCGCTGGTGAACGAATGCCTTCGATTGCGGAGCTGCTCGCTCAAGCAGCGGACGCTCCGGGGCAAACCGAGGCTATCCCTCCAACTGACCCGAGTACATTGGGGGAAGACCCACCCGCCCAAGCTCAACTTTCACCACCGGGCGGCAAACCGACCGATCTGGAAAAAGCCGACAAATACGGACCCGATAGGGTGAATCCGTTGGACGGATTAGACGAAATTCCAGAAGACCCGAACATCCCCGGTGGTGAGGTCAACGTAGATCGAAGCAAACAACCCGACGGCAAACCCGCTTATCTGCCCGCCAATCCCACCCCACTTGTTTCGGACTTTGAATCCGGCTTCAACAAGAGCGAAAAGGCGGAGCAAGCGCCACAAGTGGTCGGTGGTTTGGGAATTCCGGTGACGGTTCTCAAGGGCAGCGGCAGAGACGACGAAGAGGAAGACACTCCGGAGGCAAATACAGCAGAATTGGTCATCCAGGCAGTCCAAAAGCAGCAGGAGTTGCTAGAGGCCTTTGCCGCCTTAGTAGTCGAGATGAACAAACTACTGATGAGTTTTGAAAACAGTACGTTCGTAAAACGTTTGAAAGCTGCGTCCCGACAGCAGATTGACATCGCTGTAGACCTGAATAATCTGGATGGTTTCGGCCTTCAAGATATTGAGTCGAATAATCGGTCTGATCGGACGCACTTGGCGGAACGCGAGGTGACTGAATCCGAAACTATGCTCACCATATTTCAAGACATGGTAGCCTATGCCGAGCGGCGCCCGTCTCAAAACTATTCGCGCGTTCTTAACGAAATGCAGAACACAAGCGTGGACCACCAGATCCAAGAAATGGCAACAGCAATCAACCAAAACTTTATTGGTCAATCAACCATCGAGGCAGAATTCTGGGCGGATACGTTCGATCGTTGGGCAGAGCAGCTGGTAGGTCCCTTGTCACCCGCCCCTCCAGCGGGAGAACTACAACTGATTATCCTGCCAAACCTGCCACCAGCAATTATTCTGGAAGTGTTGCGTATCATCAATCGCGAAATTCAGTTGCGCGAAGAAACGCGGGAGGTTGAGCAAGCCAAGAAAGCATTCACTACAGAAGAGCACATCGAACACAGCAAATCATTGTACGAAACACAGAAGAAACTCGCCTCCGATAGCCGCGAGGTGGCAGCGAAAATCAGAGCATTGCCGAACGCTGGGGAACGATTTATTCAAGCACAACTCCAGAAGGTAACTAGGGCCGCGACCACCATGGAGGAGGTACAGGAAATCCTTGCACAGCCGGACACCGGGCCCAAGGCGATTGCTGCGATAACAGAAGTGATCGAAATCCTCCTCGAAACGGATCGGATACCAAATGCACCGATGGTTATGAAAGTAGCGCCAACCTCGTCGCCTGCACTGCGGTTATTGGGGCTTGGAGACGACGGTAGCAAGGCTTTCATCGAAAAACGTGCACCTCGGCAAGCCACGGGCAAGGCGGGTCGTATCTTACCGGCGGAGTTTCGCCAAGGCTTAGACGCATACTTCGACGCTCTAGAAGGAAAGAAGATTGAGTGATTCAAAAATAAAAACTAACATGGATTTACAACTCGAACTTCAGGAGACAAACCGTGTATAAAGGAAAAGGCCTATGGCTATGTATCGTAGCGATGTTAATGCTCACTACTGTTGGAATCGCTCAGGATAAAGATCGAAATCCTGACGAGAAACAGCTTAATAGAGACCGGATGCAACGAGCCATCCGAGATAGGATGGATGATTTTGTTAATCGGCTAACTGACCCCTTAGTACAACGAGTTAGCAGAAGTCTTATTCAGCGTTATAACTTAGACCAGACAGCCATCAGTGAACTCCGCCAGTCAATTCAAGAATCCGCTGAAGCACTGCTCAAGCAGCCCGATGGTCTGTTTGCCCTTGCAACCGCTGCGCGTAAAGGAAACTACACCGAAATGTTAGAAACTCTGTTGTCGCATTCCAACTGCAAGACAGCATTTGCAAAATATCTGAATGAGGAACAACTTCAGGAGTATATGGATTATACCCTTGCACGGGAACAGCGAGACCGACAGGTAGTTGCTCGCCATCTGATCGCGTGGCTAGACCAACAACTCAGCTTGACAGTCAACCAGCGTGAGAAAATTGAGCAACGACTCATTGCCAATGCAGGGAAGGGCAAATCCATCTCCGCGGCGAATATGTTATGGAATCAACTCCGCCCAGTGGATGTGGTCCGCCAGAGGTTTGATGCTCCCCTGGATGATGTGCTGTCCCAGACACAGTCAGTGATCTGGGAAGAACTGATTACTCCCCTACGATTCACAAAGGAATGGCACGCAGAGGCTGAAGAAGATGACGAACGCAAAGAAAGGTTTGTCAACGCCCAAAATGAAATCATAGAAGCCCACAGGACTGGCAAGATCCCCCGTGAAGAGGTTGGCCCTCGACTCGAAGCTTTGAAGATAGAGCTCTGGGGCGAAGATGAGGCTGCGGAATTTGAAGAAAAAATGAAACGATTCGTTGAGGCAAAGCTAGCCGCTCATACCGAACAGTTGGGACCGCTTGACGAAAGCGCAGCCCAACGTTTAGTATTGGTCACCAAGGGCGTTGTGGAAGAATACCTCGAAGCACACGACGAAGAGCTGAAAGCAAAGTATGAAGAAGCCGACATTGTACACCATCCACTGTATCAACAGACGATTGAAGATGTCCTTTCGGATGAGGCATTTGCCCAATACAAGGCACTTCAAGCGGAAAGACAGGCTTTCCGTCAGCAGGCTTTGCGGGATGTGCTTGTAGCATCAATGGACACGGAACTGCTCTTGAGCGACGGGCAACGGAAGCATTTTGAGACAACTGCTGAAGAAGTGCTCGCCCTGCCTGTGCCCGATGAAGTTTCGGCACCGGTTTATATGACCTATCAGCTTTTCCAACGAATAGATCACGAGCGCCTAAGTCCTCAGCAACGGGAAAAGTTTGAAAGAATCTACAGGGAAATAAAACCCGAAGTCAAACTTGGCTTTCGGAACTGATAGTTAACAACCAATAGTTGATAACCTACTTATGGACTTACGAAACAGATACACACTCGACCTCAGATTAGCCACGCTTATATTGCTATTGGGGTTTTCAATCGAATGGGCTTATGGACAGCGCACCACTATTCGTTACGGTCGGGGTGTGCCTCCAACGGTTCGAGCGATTAATGACCGGAGTTTGACCTATCTTGCCAACACACAAAGGGACGACGGCAGTTGGTCAGGAGGTGAGATTGGCTCAGGAATAACGGGAATCTGTGTCATGGCGTTCATGGCAAGCGGCGAAGATCCCGATTTCGGACCTTACGCCACTCACATCCGTAAAGCGTTGTGCAACATCATCGCCAATCAGAATGCACAAACCGGCTACCTCAGTGGTCGCGGACATGGTCCCATGTATCACCACGGATTTGCCATGTTGGCACTGTCGGAAGCGTATGGAGCGGTAGATGAACAGCAACTCTGGCAAGGAAGCCAGTATCCCCTTGAACAGAGACGTACCATCGGTCAGGCTTTGGAATTAGCGGTTCGATGCACATTGACCGCACAGAAGCATAATCCGTGGAGTGCTTGGCGATATTCGCCGGATTCCATGGATGCTGATACAACTGTGTCTGGAACCGTGTTGATGGGCTTGCTCGGGGCGCGAAATGCCGGCGTCGAGATCCCCAATGAGGCAATCGACAAAGCCCTTAGTTTTTTCCAAGCTAACACAATGCGAGGCGGAGCTGTCTCTTATCAACCCGCCAGCAGCTACGGTCATGGAATCACTCGGACAGCAATCGGAACGCTGGTTTATGCAATCGCAAAAAGAAAGAACATGTCAGAGTACAAAGCCACATCGGAATTCATCAAGAGACGAATTGATCAGAACGTCAAAGATCATCCGTTTTACTACCGATACTACATGGCACAAGCGCTTTTCCACAGTGACCTTGAGGCGTGGCAAGCTTGGAATCAACGGACCATCGAGCAGCTACAAAAAGTGCAAAACGAGGATGGCAGCTTCACCAGTTCTCATGGTACGGCTTACGGAACAGGAATGTCTGTTCTTGCTTTGGCTTTGAATTATCGCCTATTGCCAATTTACGAGAGATAGATTGGAGAAACACAATGCAGTGGATTCCAAAGCAGATAATTGTCACGGTGCTGGTTGTGTTGTGGGTTACCACGGCCCAGGCTCAAGAATCGGGAGCGCGTCTGCGCTGGAAGAATGGCGATATTCTTCCGGGGAAACTGATGGAAAGCAATCCCGGAACGGTCTGTTGGACATCGCAGTGTTTTTCAGATAACCTAGTTATTAACATGGGTGTGTTAGATTCAATTCTTTTCCCAAAACAGTTTACTCCGCCAGCGGAGGCTTTTCAGATTAGCACAGTATCCGATGATGTTTGGACAGCTGATTTAATCAGCGCAGATGATAATACATTTCTCTTTTCCAGCAAGCGCCATGGTTTGGTACGCGTAAATCGTGACGCGATTTATACGTTTAATCGCCGGGAATCCCCCAACCTTATCTTCGAGGGTTCCCAACCAACGGCTTGGGAATCGTCCAAAGCAGATGAAAACAAGATCCCTTTTCTGCTTGATGTTGATGCCCGCTCCAGTTGGATTCCAAACGCTACGGGACACCTGCAAACAAAACACGCTAAAGCAAGTATCCTCTGCACATTTGATTTGCCAAAACGTTTTGAGATTGACCTAGAGTTTACCTCCACCGACAAGCCACCCGGTTTTGTTCTGGCAATCGGTGAAAGCATTCGTAAGGCGCTGCGGCTAGAGACTTGGGCGGATGAAGTGGTAGTTATTCAAGGCGTGCGCTTTATGCGGGTGTTGACATTCGGGAGAGATCGACGAAATATTCGCCTGCGCCTCATGTTCGATGATATCGATCGTACATTGAGTGTGTTTGATGCGACCGGCCGTTTACTAGTGAACCTGCAAGATCTTGAACCGATAACGGCTAAATCAGGACTCTTCATCCGTAATCGAGGTAAGAATCTGACAATACGACGGTTAAACGTCTATGAACAGCCGAGCCTGCTAACTGATGCAGCAAGACAATCTATCAACCCGTCAAAACCACAGGTCCACATGACCGAGGGGCAGGTCCTTTATGGTCGTTTGTTCGTTTCCGAAAATACCGCATATGTTCTGGACGCCCAAGGGACTCAGCGAAATATCAGTATAGCAGACATTGATCGCGTCCTCCAACCAAGGGTTGAACCCATAGCAATGGGCGAACCTACTGAGTTGACCTACGCCGACGGAACTGTTATGCGTGGCAAGATTGAGCAACTGAAGGCAGACCGTGTGATACTGCAAACCGCGTTCGCGGACGAGCCGGTGACTTGTACCCTCGCGGGAGCTTCACGCTTTCAGCTAGGGCAAACAGCCGAAATTAGTGATCCGAGCAGAGGCGACGATCACCTATTTTATGCAGGGGGCAGTCTACGCGGCAACGTCTTATTGGATGGTAAAGACGCATCGCCACTCCTATGGCAGTCCGTAGGCGCAACAGCACCTGTACCATTAGCACACATCGGGGAATATGGCATAGAGCGGAGCAGCGAGCGGGTATCGAAAGGGTCACCCTTTGATAAGAAACGGTTCCCACATATGTTGCACCTGAAAAGCGGAGAAGTTTTTCCGTGTCAAATCTCGTCCTACAATGAACAGACATTCGGTTTTCAAGCACCATTTATCACCGAAAAAAAGATTGGCTCGCCACTTGTAAAAGCAATCGAATTCACGCCATCGGAGCGCCCAAGTCCACACGGAGAACCGTCAACCGAGCTAGATCAATGGCGACGTGAAATTCGTGATATAAAACAAAAGTCCGCTCTAGGTATTGACCCGGCTAAACTAGAGCGCGCCTTAATCGTTCCACGCTTCAATCGCGACAGTCCGCCAAGCTACCTTCTAGTAGCAAACACCGGCGATTTCAAGCGAGGGAAACTACTAGGCATCGACAGGCAAACGATTCAGTTTGACTCCAAGCTGCGGAAATTAACCCTCCCCATAGACCGTGTGGCACGGGTGGTGGAGGTCAGCAACTCTCAATCCAATCGGGCGGGACCGGAGGAAGTGTCCGACAAGCCTGCCATAGTCAACAATGCCTCAAATCTTGTTCAAATCACGTTGGCAGACCGCTCAATTCTGATTTTTGAACCGATCAAATCCGAAGATGGTGTGTTGTTCGGACGCTCGCCAATCTACGGAGCAGTCGCAGTACCGGTGAAAAGTATTCACTATTTGCACTTCGGGGATTACGAGGATGAGTCGCTCAAGCCTGTGTTTAAAGAATGGGTTGTTCGCCCCAGCAAGGAACCGGAGTTTGGGGGTAATAATTAACACACGAATAGCACTCAGTTTTATTCTGCCGTGTATTATTCGGAGCCTTTGCCACCAATAACGATAAGGAATGCGCTATCTTCGCTGGCATAGACAGCGTGCAGCACGTCCGCCGTGAAGGTAACCGCCTCACCCTGTTCTAGCGTAATTTTCTCGGCACTTGATGTAAATATGATATTTCCACTAAGCGTGATAACGGTAGCGGCAGCGGGCGCCTGATGCTCCTCAAGCGTATTCCCCGCTTTGAGGGCAACTAGCACGAGGGTCGTTTCATCCCCGTGAGCCAGTGTCAGCGAGGCACGCCCTGAGGTGGCAGATGTTGCCTCTTCCATCAGCGTTTCAGCCATTGACGTAAGCGAAAATCCCTTAGCCATCGATACGTTCAGATCCACAGGTCTGTAGGGACGCTCAAACGATGTGCTCATTGTAAAATCTCCATTGGTTAAATACTCCGTTAAAAACAGACTTACCTGTTCGGTCTTCACGTCTTAGATTCAACGTACCTCTCCAAAATAAGTTGCGCCCGATCCTCTCGTATCAGCATATCGAAAAAACGTTTGGCGACCGGATAGCCTTCCGGGGGTATGATTGGCTCCTTGATTGCGAAGCTAATCTCATAATGAATCTGATTTCCTTCTCGTTTGTACACCCTTTCCACCCTAGCAAAGCGATTTTCCAAGCGAACGTCTGTCGGGAAGGTCACGCCCCACCCCTCCGGGGGGCTAATCCGGATTGTTTTCTTCATTTGCATCGGGTAGCTTAAATCAACCGGATATTGACGTTCAGCCGCTGCAAAAATTTCCGCATAGTCCGAAAACTCATCGTTCGGCAGCGGAAACATCACGTGGTTATCACCGACAGGCTCGGCGTAATTCTTGACGGTAAAAGCAACGTTGAGCTGCACCGGTACGTTAAGGTCCTGCAAGTCGGAAACCTGCACCGAATCAACTTGGACGCCGGGAAATTGCTTACTCAGTCCAACGGCAAAGGTATCCTTCCACCGACTTGGCGATAGCTGTTTGTACTCCAAACGCGCTTCAAGATTGTACTGTCCACGGGTATCAATCCGCATAGTCCCCTGAACCGTCCCATCTTCTGTTAGTGCAATCTGCGTATCAACGATTAATCGGTTGGATTCAGGTGTAGAGATTGGTATATCAACAAATTCACCCCGATCGCTTCGGATGATGAACCCTTTCCGTCCCCTATTCCGCGCCGGGAGATCGCCGTAGCTGCAGGTATCGGAACTGGGATCGAGCCAAATATACCTGCCATCCTCACGCGGGATTGCAGCAATCAGATGGCTAAACTGTCCGAGCGATGGAAGTTCTACATCAATCCGTTGATACGGTGCAGGATTCAGCATCACCGGAAACGCCTGAATACCAACCAAATCGAGCATTGTAATCATCAATGTGGTTTTGTCCTTGCAGTCACCGTATCGGACACTCAGCACCTGATCAGCAGGGGTAGGCTGATACGCACCTTGACCGAGTTCAATCCCCACATAGCGAATCTGCGACGCGACGAAATGATAGATCGCTCGAATTTTGTCATCCGTGGTGAGGAGATCCGCGGTGAGATTCTCAACAGCTGCCTCAATCGCTGGATTAACGGTATACCGGTCTTTTGCGATGTCTCTGTACCACTTGTAAACGGCCTCCCAAGACTCCACAGACGAATAGCTCAAGCGCGGAACAATATCGTTGGTCGCCGGCATATTGTACTCTTCTTTGCGCGCGGGTGTTTCACCGTAGGTCCAGAGATACGTGCTAGTCTCCTCCTCATGTAACACGTCGGGATTCAGTTGACAATTAACCGCCTTCCACCTGAAGCTCCTCCCTTTCGGGACACGCAAAGCGTAGGCAGATTGCAGGATCGGATCTGTGGATTGAAAACTGTAGCCACCCCAAAACCAGGAGGTGCTCCCTACCGACCCCGCCCCAGCATCTTCAAGCGTGACCTGATACTCAATGCACACCCCCGGCTCAAGAGCTGGCATCGAGATCACCCGCCACATCGAATCGGAATAGAGGTTGTAAGCAAGCAACCCCGGCGGTGTGACATCGTTGAACGCTTCGTCCGGCGGTTCAACAACAGCGCCATCAGGACCGATAGTTCGCGCGATATTGACAGTGATATGTTGCGCGGTAGGCGTGTAGGGGATGGCAATATCATCGTAGTTCTGCACCCCTCTCTCCGTCAGAATCTTGACCACCTGATGGGTGGTATAGCGGGATTTGCCCGCCGGCGTGACTTCGTGACTGAACTGATTGAGCAAAATGATTGCGTCAGCATTGGGGTAATCCGCCGCCATCGGTGCGGCGGCGATCACCCCATCAATATCTATGTCAATTAGATCTACAGGCACAAGATTAACGTGCACCGAGGCAGATCGGTCTAACTGTGCGAGTGCTTGAATCCGTGTCGGCGCAAGGAGATTCTGCGGATCCACCTCCAAAATTTTATGGTACTGGAGCTGTGCTTCGTAGTAACGTCCATATTCTTCATAGAGTGAGGCAAGGCTTTGGCGAGCCCATATATCTTTCGGGAAAAGCCGAATCGACTCCCTAAATTCGGCGATAGCTTCGCCGATGTCACCTTTTTCCCAGTAAATCAAGCCGAGGTAGTTATGTATATTTCTGCTAGCAGGGCGTGCAGCCTTTGGATCAACCGCTATCGCCTTTCGCAAAACCCGTTCGGCGTCGTCGAGCAAACCGAGCTGTTTGTAAGCCAATCCGAGGTGGTTGAGGGCATACAGGTTACGTGGATCGACCTCCAAAGTATCCTCGTAAACCTGTGCCGCTGCTTCATAGTTATTCAGCTGCTCATAGATGTAACCAAGAGAATTGCGTGCATCCATATTCCTCGGATCAAGCGCCACTGTAGCGGCGAAGGCATCCCGCGCTTTTTCATACTCCTCCTGTTGGAAGTACAGCTTAGCAATTTGGAATTGGACCTGACTCACATTCGGCTTAATTGCCAGTGCAGCTTGATAGGCTTTGAGTGCACGCTCCAAGTCTTTATTTTCGATCGCTAAATTTCCTGCCTCGACCTGTTCACGCCACTGTTTATTTCGCTCAATCAGCGGATCGACAATGACCTTTTCACTAGGCTGACTTCGACTGAAGATCGAACAACCGCTCAACAGCAACAGAATCACAATCAGAGAAATGCTTGTTTTGAAGTGTTGGATTGTCACAATTATTCCCCCTGTATAAAAGGTAATTCAGAAATCACCACTTCGCTCTATATGAATTCACCCATAAGTTTACCAAAAAGTTGCCTCAACATCAACGATTTTCATGAAGATCTCTAGGGCTATTCAGTTTTCGGTTTTTTGACTGATTTCGGACTGACCCTATACCGTAGGCGGGGCATCTTGCCCCGCCGTCGCCTTGACTGGGCGATCGAGATACGGGAAAATTAAATGACCCTATGAAGATCTCTTCGCTGCTTGAGACGATGACGACGTTTCGGTATAATGATATGCAATACGAACCTTTATTTTAAACCGACCACCGAGGCACAGAAAAAAACGGGAGATTAGGTTGAAAACCTTGATACAGCAGACAGCATTACTTCAGATTTACTAGTTAACTCGTGTCAACAGAAAGCGCAAAGTACGAAGAGGAACCGTAGGGGCAGGGTCACCCCGCCCGTCCGTGCCAAAACTCTTTTTTGCACGATCCGGATTATTTTTGCGAGAGTTAAACTAATAATTTAACTCTAACGAATTTAGATTTGCCTGCTGCTTGCCTTTTGTTGTATTCTTCAGAACATAGAATTGATTTTCAATCAATAGAAACGGGGATTATTCCATGCTTCTTGGCAACAGCCATGCGATGCAAACTATTCATAGGACGATTTACCAACTCCACGACAACGACACCACCTCCGTCTTAATTACCAGAGAAACCGGCGTCGGGAAGGAACTGGTTGCACGAGCCATTCATGTCGGAGGACCGCGAGCATCAAAACCATTTGTGGCACTCAATTGTGGCGCGATCCCTTATGAACTGGCAGAGTCCGTCTTCTTCGGTCATGTCCGTGGGGCATTTACCGGCGCTATAGCGGATCAGACAGGTTACTTCGAACGGGCCGACGGGGGACCCTCTTTCTCGACGAGGTCGGGGACCTGCTAATCGAAACCCAAGTTAAACTCCTCCGTGCGCTGGGGGATAATGTCATCACACCAATCGGTGCAAAGAACAGCAAAAAAGTCGATATCCGAGTGATGGCAGCGACCAATGCTGGACTCTCAGCGAGGACGGCTGCAGGGGCGTTTCGACCAGATCTTTACTATCGTTTGGCGGGTATGATAATTTGGATTCCGCCGCTACGGGATCGAACAGAGGACATTCCCCCCCTTGTTGAATACTATCTGAGTGAGTTTGCGGCTGAAATGAGAGTGCCGGTCCCATCGTTGATTCCTGAAACGGTGGAGGTTTTGGAGGGATACGCCTTTCGGGGTAATGTGCGTGAACTGATGAACATCATTGAAAATGCGTTGATTGTAAGCGAAGGCGCGGCGATTCAACCCAAACATCTGCGTTTTCGGTCTCCTGACGCTGATGTGCCTACTCCTCCAGTAGTAGGGATTGATGAAGCAAATCCGTTGCCACCCGCGGTTGAGGCGATGCTTGCTGAACAGGCACAGATTCGACGTGCCCTAGCCGAGAATCGGGGTAACATTGCCAAGACCGCCCGGCAACTTGGATTGAGTCGACAAGCCTTATACCGTCGATTGGAAAAATATGGTATCCAATAACAAGAAACGGTATAATTTTTATTATGCCTGCGGCAGCGATAAAAAAGTGTCCGGTTTACCGGGCACTTACCGGACACCTGTTCATCCAGCCTACATCAGGCTTTAACCCCAATTTGTGTCCGGTAGATGTCCGGATTACCGGACATTTTTGCGTACAAGAGCAGATAGCGAATCTCCTCTCAAACCCGCGCCACGACTGAAGAGTCGGCATAATTTAGGATGTTGGCACGGGGCTTGCTTAAATAGGGTGAAGCCAAGTTATGTAAGTTAATTTAAGAGTGACATAGTACTTGGTTATTCTGTTCCAACGCTCGATTTTGAGCAATCCAATTCGAGATTCCTTCGCACGGGCGAAGCCACTTCGCCCCTATTCTAAGGAGGTACTGAAAATGTTACGTAATAAACTGTCCAGAAGCAGTTTGGGTGTCTTTATCATAACGGGACTTTGCGTGTTAGCGATTGCCGGCAGTGTGAGGGGTGATATCCAATCGGGTACTACTCAGAATGTGCAATGGTATGTGAAGGTCAGTTCGTTGGCTTATGACTCAGCGCACTACTGCACAGAGAGTTACCACCAGTACTACATCCAGAACAACAGTAACTTGGAGCTCAAATTTAACTTTGAGTTTGCACACGAGGTCTATCAGATCCTTAGCAACGGTCAAGAACAATTCGTTGACAACAACACGATAGATCAGTCAGCACCCCCTGGTATAGATACACTCGATAATGGCGAAGATGACATTAACTGGTGGTGGAACATGGTGGATGTGTCCGGTCGGTCTGGGGCGCATAGGATTAAAGCGTACACCCAATTGCGGGTAAGAAAGGTCCATCAAGGAACCGAAACGAATTTATTCAGTACCCCCAAAGCCAGTGAGATATATGATTTTATGCTCTAGGGGTAACCCCGATGAATCGGAGAGGTTTCGATTGTAGGGGATACCAATCAATCAGTATCCCCTGCAATTTCAATCCATAAGGAGGTTTATCATGCAACGCTTTGTGTTTCTTTTACTACTATTTCTACTCTTTACTGTATTGGGAGGACAGGCAACTGCCTCAAATGGCAAAATTGTTTTTGAGACCAACCGAGATGGAAATGCCGAGATTTATGTGATGGATGCTTCAGGCGGCAACCTGCGTAATCTCACTCAACACCCGGCTCGTGACTTTCGTCCCGACTGGTCACCCGATGGGAAGCAGATTGCCTTTATAAGCAACCGTTCTAAAAACGAAGAGATTCTTGTGGGCGACGATGACATTTATGTGATGGATGCTTCAGGCGGCAACCTGCGTAACCTGACTAACCATGATGCTGCAGACTGGAGCCCGGATTGGTCTCCCGATGGGAAGCAGATTCTCTTTCTCAGTAACCGTGATGGAGGTATCAATACCTACATCATGGATGCCGATGGTCAGGATGTTCGACGATTGACCAACTATCCACCTGACGGAGAGTTCGCCGACAACCCGGTGTGGTCTCCCGATGGCAAATGGATTGTCTTTGAATGGGTTCAGGCTGGAGGAAGCGGTATTTATGTGATGAATTCCAATGGGAAAGATGTACACCCCGTCAGTCCACCGGTGGCGGGTTTTAGTAAAGGTCATGCTGAGTGGTCCCCTGATGGAACACAGATTGTGTATTTCGCTTGGAAAGATAATAAAGTCTGGGCTGGGACGCTGATCCTTGCCACGAGAGTGAGAGAGAAACGTTGGGAAAGCGAGCGGGTAGCTTTGCCGGTGCCGGAGGAATTTTTGTTGAACACTGTTTGTTGGTCTCCGGATGGAAAGCATCTCCTTTTTGGGGGTGGTCATAAAGTACATCGAAGGACCCTTTACGATGTTTATCGCTACACCTTTGAGACGAAGGAGCTTGTCCAGTTGACCAATCATCCAGCGCGGGTTGATTTTGCACCAGATTGGTCTGCTCATGCCCTATCTGTCTCGCCGGAGGGAAATATCGCAACATATTGGGGGCAAATTAAGGCAGACGGAAAGCAATAAGTCGTGAGGTATTTTCCAATGGCACACTCGATCAGCCTCTCAACATGGCAAGCAGGGGCCCTGAGTGAATGGATTCCGAGAAGAAAAAATGGCTCAATGCAAAGCATCACCGGATTCGATAAGAACCTCCCACATTCAAAAACCCTTTGTTCGGTTAGATGATATTGGTGATGCTAGTCTCATCGTAGTGATAATCAGCGGGGTGATTATCTGCGGTAGCTTTATTGCCACGATTATACTTTTTGACGATTCTGATCGCCTTCCCCCAGTTGCGCTACCTTTTATCGCTTTGATTTTAGCATTACCATCTGTTGGACTTGGGATGGTGAGTTACGCGCTCGTGCGGCGAAAATACGCACTACCTTGGTCTGCGATTGGACTAACATTCGACAACTGGCAACGCGGCTTGCTCTGGGCACTGGCTATGTTACCTATCGCATTGTTCACGTACTGGCTGGAAGATCAGGGATGGCAGTGGATGCTTTATCGGCGTTCAGTTCCGCTCTTAAGTCCATGGCAAAGCCCGCTAGAGTCCATTGCCTTGTGGGGAAAGGATTACGGCGTTGCTGAACATTGCACAGTGGTAATTTATGCCATTTTCGTTGTAATTAGTCAAGGAATCTTCTTTTGGGGGTTGGGATATAATGCCGTAGAGCGAGAGTCTTCGTCGGTCTTAGCCGGGATTTTTAACGTAGCATTCGCGTTTCTGTTAGCATACTTGGTGGGGTTTCCCTTTGTTCTACCTCTACCATTTGTGTCTGCGTGCGTCATCACTTTTGCCTTTACACGCACACGCACCTTACTCACACCGTTGACAATGACAATTGGGGTTTTCCTATTTTTCCAATACGTTGCTCAACCGACGTGGTATGCCGCTAATCGATTTACGATGCACGGAAATTGTATATGTGCTGACGACGACACTCCTTTAGATAACGGGATTGTTACGTATGAGGGCAACGATTACAAAAATGTAACGGTGGTTAAATGGAGCGGCGGTCGGCAAGAAGGTAAGGCAACGACCACGTCGTCAGGCACGTACACATTCCAGAATGCACCGCCACGAGGATATCATATTGAAATTACTGTAACGTCCACGCACTACCATCAGCATGGGCCAGGCGCATCTTCCTCCTTTAAAAAATGTACCTATTCTCATACCGAATATCTCAGTGATGTCGGAGAGGTAATAGAAATTGTAGAGAGAAATTTCGCCTTGAAGCCTGACACAGTTGATCCTCCTCCCGGAGCTTCCAACTAGCATGATAGCGATCCGTCCAATCCCTATGCTCCAGTTGCTTTGAATCCCGATCCCAATCCCGCAATCTATTTCTTCACAAACTGTTTTCCCGGCAACTGCTGAACGATCCCCTTCAACTCAAGCATGACAAGAAGTGAAGAAACCTTTCCAATCGGTAGCTGCGTCGCCCGGGTAATTTCATCAATATGGACGCTATCAGCATCCATTGTCGATAGCACAGTCTGCTCATCAGAGGTTAGATTGGGGGCAGGTTTTGGCTGGGCGGTGGGTGCCGGTTTTGCTTCAACTGACTGAGGACGAGTAGCTTTGTCGGATCCCTTGGACCTTTGATTCCGTCGGGGAGGGAGTTGGCGAGCCGCTTCGGAAGATTCCTGTCTCAAGACTCCCGTGTAGTCTTGGGGTAACGCGTCAAGGATGTCGTCAACGCTATTAATCAACGTCGCGCCCTGATTGATGAGGGAGTGGGTGCCCCGTGACACATTGGAGAAGATCTGCCCCGGCACCGCAAATACCTCGCGTCCCTGTTCAGCGGCGTGACGCGCTGTGATGAGCGAGCCGCTCCGATTGGACGCCTCAACAACAAGCGTGCCAAGCGTTAAACCGCTAATCACACGGTTCCGACGGGGAAAGTTTTTTCCACGAGGCGGCATCGTCATCGGAAATTCGGAAACCAACGCTCCAGATTTGATAATATCTTCTGCAAGCGCACGATTTGTTTCCGGATAGATAATGCCCAACCCACAACCAAACACCGCCGCTGTACGTCCACCAGCTTCCAACGCACCACGATGCACACAGGTATCAATGCCGCGAGCAAATCCGCTCACAACAGTTATACCGCGTTCCGCGAGTTGGTAACTCAGTTGCTGGCTTATCGTTCTGCCGTATTCGGTTGGGCTGCGTGATCCAACAATCGCGATGCTCAGCGCGTCCTGCTCCCGCAATTCGCCGATGATGTAAAGCAATACGGGCGGGTCGCTAATCTGCTTGAGGAGGGGTGGGTAAGCGGCATCGTTGATAGCTACGATGTGGCATTGATGCTGTTCGATGAGCTCAAGTTCTTGGGCGAGAGGCGTACGCGATCTACCGTCAATTAGCTGCTGCCGAACATCGGGAGTTACCCCATCAATCTGGGCTAACTCCTCTGATGTCGCAGCAAGCGATTTCTCCGCAGATCCAAAAGCTGCTAACAGGCGTCGGATGGTATAATTTCCGATACCCGGAATTAGGTTGAGATGGATAAGACTTTTTGTTTCAGCGGATAACATAATCTGCCAATCTTACTGACCTGTTGCCGGCTCTGCTGTCATCTCTTCGGGAGGCAAAGCATAGAAGACTTGAATATCACGGATCGGCTTAAAGATGTCAACCTCCGCGCCACCCTCGCCTCTCGTGCTGCGTTTCTGCCCGCCCACACGCCGGGATTCCCATTTCTTCGGAACCTTCAAACGCAAGCCTTGAGCATGAACGGGTTCCGGCAGCTGGAGCTTATACTCATCCCGAAAGTGATTCTTGACAGCCTTAATCGTTTTCCACTCTCCAGCTTCATCTGTAACTTGGACTTCAAAAAATTCAAGCTTACCTTTATCCGCTATCACAACGATCCGCTGAATAGGCTGCGGTTTTGCCCATTTCAAGGTTGCCTGCGTAAAGTTCTCCTCTTCTTCTTGATCTTCCCGGGTTAGGCGAGTCGTTTTCTCAATAATGAGTCTTGAGGTCTCCCCAACAGAGAATGTGTTATCGTCATTCAGTTTTGGATCCTGACATTCCGCAAATGGAGCGATGTTCCGACTCCACTGAATCTCAGGACCACTAGGTCCCAAACACCCCAGCATAGAAACCAAACCTAGCATTAAACAAGTTAGTACTGCAAAGCGCATATCTTGCCTCCTCTATTTTTAATAAGTAAAGCGTTGCACGTGAGACGTGATAATCCACCCATCACGTTTCACTCCCATATTAATCTAACTTCAACAGCTGATCTAATTCCGCCTCGCGCTGATCTTCTGTGTCTTCTGCATCTGCACCTGCAACTGTTGCTGCTTGATAGCCGTATAGCTCAATTTCGTAAATCTTGGCAGGTGCACGGCGATTACTACTTGCCCAAAAATTCTGTCTCCGTTGACCCCGGCGCAGCGCTGCATCGTCAGTTGTCCCTAGCACGCGGATGCGGATTTTGTCGGTCGGAAACGTCGCATTCACAAACAGATCGATTGGGCTAGATTTGACATTATTGACCTCTTTGATAATCTCCCAATCCTCAGTTCCCTTATCCGCATATACGGTGAACTTCTTCAAGTTATCCGAATGAATCACCACCCGGCGAATCATCTTTCTTTCAGGAAACATGACAACTGCCTGGGAGCTCGGCGCGGGACCGTAGGAGTCTTGTGAGCCTTCACGGAATGCTGTTTCACCAAAGGTCCGGATGTTGCCGTCAATCATCCGAGAGTGTGTCGCGCTGACGCCATCCATCAAGGCGTAATTTTCGCTCCACTCCTGTTTCGCTACAATGCCACAACCAAACAAAGATAACCAATAAAAGCAGATGAACAATAACCACAAACCGCGACTCATCATTACCTCCCTCGCGCGCAAGTTACCGCCCGGTTTACCTAGCGACCACCTTTGATAATCCGCCAAGTTGTCCCCGTTCGACTATCTTGAAGTTCAACATTTAGCGCGTCTAACTGATCTCGAATTTTATCCGCCGTTGCCCAATCTTTACGCTGTCTCGCATCCTGACGCACCTCCAGAATGAGAGTCATTAGCGCCTCCGTCAAGGCTGCGTGTTCATCGCTAGCACCTTCCTCCTCGGCATATATGCCAAGCACACCACACACCTCAACCAAACTGTTATACGCTTGACTTAGGACACTCCGTCCCACGTCTGAAGACTGGTCTCCGGTCGCAGCAAGAAACTGATTCACTTCACCGACGAACTTAAAAATTGCGCCTAACGCACCAGCGGTATTGAAATCGTCATCCATCGTCGATTCAAAATTTTGACGCATCGTATCAAGGCCGTCACGCAAGCTAGCGGCGTCGGCATCATTCAGCTCTGCAGATGTATCCTCCTCCACGTCTCGATACGGTCCTAGGGCGTCAATACAGTTACTCAACCGTCGAACAGCACTGCTCGATTCACTCAAGCTCGTCGGGTTATAATCTAACGGATGGCGATACTGTGCGGAAATCAGAAAATGGCGAATCGCTTCGGGCGCATATTGCTCTACCGCATCGTGGACAAAGATAAAATTGCTTTCTGACTTGCCCATCCGTCGACCATCAATCTGCAAGAACGCAACGTGTAGCCAGTATCGGGCAAACGTTTTGCCCGTCGCCACTTCGCTTTGAGCAATCTCATTTTCATGGTGAGGGAATAGCAGGTCATGCCCACCAGCGTGAATATCAATCGTTTCACCGAGGTGTTTCATCGCCATAGCAGAACACTCAATATGCCAACCCGGTCTGCCTTTACCCCAAGGGCTATCCCACCACGGTTCCTCTGCCTTGGACTTTTTCCAGAGATCGAAATCCCGCGCATCCTCCTTGCGTTCATCAATCTCAACACGAGCACCAGCAAGTAAATCTTCCGGCTTGCGATGAGACAACTTTCCATACTCCGCAAAGTGGTTGACTCGGTAATATACATCTCCATCAATCTCATAAGCCGCCTGCTTGTCGATCAACGTCTGAATTAGAGCGATTATCTCCGCAATATGCTCAGTCGCCCTCGGATGAACATCAGCCGCACGGATACCTAACCTGCTTGAATCCTCAAAGTACGCATCAACATACTTCTGTGCCAAGCGAGAGGTATCAATCCCTTGTTCATTTGCGCGATTGATAATCTTATCATCAATATCTGTCAGATTTTGAACTAATGTGACGGCGTAACCCTTATATTCGAGATAACGACGAACAATATCGGAAATTAGAAACGTGCGAGCGTTACCGATATGAAAGTAATCGTAGACAGTCGGCCCACAACTGTACATTAGAACTTCTCCCTCATGTAACGGCACAAACTCTTCCAACTGCCTTGTGAGGGAGTTATAAATCTTTAATGCCATCAGCTTTCTTTCTAATTTAGGTGCCGATCCAATCGGCATCCACGATTCCGTAAGCACCGCAACGCTTCTGAGTCCTGATTTATCAGGAACGCAACGAAATCGGGCGCTAAAACCTTTACCTACATTAATTCGGCGAGACAAACAACGGCTTCAGCGGCAACAGCTTTGCCTTCACCAATGAAACCGAGCCCTTCCGATGTTGTCGCTTTGACATTAACCCGATTACTCGAAATATCTAGCGTCTCAGCAAGACGCTGACGCATAGCAGGGATGTAAGGCGCCAGTTTTGGACGCTGCATAATCACCGTGCTATCCACGTTCTGAACCGCGTAATCTGCAGAAATTAATAGCCTCACCTTACCGAGTAAGATTAGGCTATCAATTCCGGCATACGCCGCATCCGTATCGGGAAAATGCTGACCAATGTCACCTAGACCCGCTGCACCTAGCAGCGCATCGCAGATCGCATGGGTCAATACATCCGCATCGGAATGCCCAACCAGCCCCAACTTATATGGGATTGTCACACCGCCGAGTATCAATTTACGATTTTCCCCCAATCGGTGAACATCGTAACCAATTCCTACACGCATGGTGGTCTATAGACCTATCAATGTCTACTATGCCTGAATTTTCTCCGTTTTACGCATCAACGCTTCAGCGACAACCAAATCCTCCGGGGTAGTAATCTTCAGATTGCTATAGCTTCCCATAACGCACTTTACTTTAAGCCCCAGTTGCTCAACCAACGCTGCATCATCGGTTAGCTGCATCTGTTTGCGCCGCGCGTAGCGATGGGCTTCTAGCAGCAAATTCTTCCGGAATACCTGCGGCGTCTGTATCGTCCACAGTTGACTTCGATCCGGCGTGTCAACGACAAACCCGTCGCTATCGGCAACTTTAATGGTATCCTTGACAGGGACCGCGACGACTGCCGCCCCCCAATCCGACGCCGCTTCGATACAGGTAAAAATCATCTCATCCGTCACAAACGGACGAACACCGTCATGGACAACCACGAAATCCGTATCGTCCGGGAGAACCTTCAATCCGTTGAAGACAGAATCTTGGCGTGTCACGCCGCCAGGAACAAGACTAGCAACCTTTTGGAAGTTGTACGGCTCAATGACAGCCGATCGGCAAGTGTCGAAATCCGGTCCATCAACAATCACAAAAATTGTATCCACGACACTATTTTGATCGAAGGCGCCGAGGGTGTGTGCGAGAATCGGTTTGTCAAAAAGCTCCAGATACGGCTTTTTAGTACGATGACGCCCCATTCGGCTTCCGCGGCCAGCTGCGGGAATAAGAACGCACGTCCTCTGGTTCATCACTATCCATCTCATCAGTCTTCGTACGCGTAAAAATCATCCGACCAGCGGTTGTTTGCAATGTTTGGGTAACAATCGCATCAATTGTCTGGCCAACATACTGCCTGCCGTATTCAACGATGACCATTGTCCCATCATCAAGATAACCAACTCCCTGGTTCGGTTCTTTGCCCTCACGGAGAACACGCACTTGAATAACCTCACCAGCGACGACAACCGGACGAACCGAATTCGCAAGTTCGTTGATGTTAAGTACCGTGACCCCCTGAAGTTCAGCAACTTTATTCAGGTTAAAATCGTTGGTAATGATTTTCGCCCCAATTTCTTGAGCAAGATGGATCAACTTGGCATCCACCTCCGGCACCTCCGGAAAATCCTCTTCGGTCACCTCAACATCAATATCAGGATTGTTTTGCATTAATCGCAAAATCTCGAAACCGCGCCGTCCCTTGTTACGACGAAGCAGATCGGAAGAATCAGCGATATGTTGCAACTCATTTAAAACAAACCGGGGAATCACAAACATGCCATCAATAAATCCAGTTTGGCAAATATCCAGAATACGCCCATCAATAATAACGCTAGTATCCAGGATTTTAATCGTTGGAGACTTCGATTGTAAGCCGTGCGTTGTGAGTGAAAACAGCGCAAAAGCATCTCGCCTGCGATAAACAATCATTGTCCCCACATAACCACATGACAGAACAATGCCTGCTGTTACCTCCGGGAGAATCGCGCCAGTCGTTGTTCGAATGATATAAATAATAAGACCAGCTACAATTAACCCGAACGTCAGTCCAGCGAAGCACGCAAACAAATCGCGCAGTAATGGGCGCGAGATTGACGACTCAATACCTACCAAAATGACAGTAACAAAAAAACCGATAACACCTCCTGTTAAATCGCTAATGATAAACCCCAACGCTCCACCAAACAACGTAAAAGCGATACGGATAATCCAAATTTGCACCCGAGCCACCCCCTTTCTTAATCGGGATTTAAGAATGTTCAGGTTTTGGTTTCACCAAGAATCCACGATGTGTTTGGCTTATACCAAGCCTTAGCACATCGGAAACTGGGATTACACAACGGAATCGGGAATTAAAGAACAAAACAGGATTATTTTTCTCCTTATCTCCTTTTCCCGTTATCTCGTTTTCACGTCTTCCATGGGTATAATAAGCATATATTCAGAGTAGTGCACCTAGTGCACCGTAAAGGTCTTTGACACCAACCAAGTCAATATCTTCCTTCAATTCTAAGCCCTTACGATTAGACTCAGGGAAAATTGCACGATTAAAACCTAACTTTGCCGCCTCTATTAACCGTTTATCAATATGGGCAACAGCACGGACCTCCCCGCCCAGACCGACCTCCCCAATCACTATAGTCCGCGGATCGATAGCGATATCTCGGTGGCTCGACGTTATCGCTATCGCTGTACCCAAGTCAATACCTGGCTCATCCGCGCGCATCCCACCTGTAATATTGACAAATACATCCGCATCACCGATGTCAAGTCCAACCCGTTTCTGTAGTACCGCTATCAATAAGGCTATCCGCTGGCGATCTACCCCCGCTGTCGTATTGCGGGGAAAACCGAAGCTTGACGGAGAAACCAAGGCTTGAAGCTCTAATAGCAATGGACGGGTGCCCTCCATACTCGATACCACAACGGATCCGGAGGTATTCTCCTGGCGTTCACTAATAAACAACGCCGATGGATTTTTGACCTCAACAAGACCTTGGCTTAGCATCTCAAAAATGCCAATCTCGTTAGTCGAGCCAAATCGGTTCTTTACGGCACGCAGAACACGGTAAATATGCTGACTCTCACCCTCAAAATAGAGGACTGTATCAACCATATGTTCTAATACACGGGGACCCGCCAGAGAACCTTCTTTGGTCACATGTCCAACGAGGATGATCGGGATATTTTTACTTTTAGCGATAACCAATAAGTGTGCTGCGCTTTCACGAACCTGCGCTACACTACCCGGCGCCGATTGTAATCCGGAAAGGTGAACTGCTTGAATCGAATCGATAACAACCAAACAAGGGTTGAGCTGTGTAATATGGGATTCAATCTGTTCCAAGCTATTTTCACACAGGACGTATAGCTGATCCGAAGTGATACCGAGCCGGTTTGCTCGCAGCTTTGTTTGGGCAACAGACTCTTCACCCGATACATACAGTACTTGTCCATAACTGCGACTCAGTGCATCACTTGCTTGTAACAGTATCGTCGATTTGCCAATTCCCGGATCGCCACCGATTAACACGACAGATCCCGGCACAACGCCGCCACCGAGGACTCGATCAAATTCACTAATTCCTGTCAGGTGCCGGTCTGATTCACTCGCAGCAACCCGTGTGATAGGCGCCGGATCGCTCGCCGGCTGTGCTATGAGCCGAGGATGAGTGGTACTCGCTTCCTCAATCTCCTCAACGAAAGTGTTCCACTCCTCACAACCTGGACAGCGACCAAGCCATCTGATCGAGGAGTGACCACATTCCTGACAAACAAATTGACGACTCGCTTTTGCCATTTGACGTCCCAACCTCTAAGCTAGCTTACCAGTTTTTCGACAAAAACCGAAGCCCTGCTGTATAGCGGATATTACCCGATATTAGATCTTCTGCGCCAATAATAATCTGTCCATTCCGAAAAAACCGCCACGCCACTTCTGTACCGAGTTCTGGACTTTTGCTGGTCAGATGTGTGCCTTCCAAGCTAATACCAAGTTTCCGAGAGAGCAGCCACACGTCAAATCCCACACCAACGTTAGATCGCATGAACCCAACGCGACCTCGCAGATTGTTTGTGAAGTCATAACCGTACTGGAAGTCCAGCTTTATCTCCTCTTCACGCGTTCCTAAACCGAGTCGGTATCGCTGCCTATCCGAGGCAATTAGCAAAACACCTAACTCGTTGTGCAGGCTTTCTTCAAGGCTTAAATATCTGAGTTCGTAATCCCAACCGAATACAGGTATCTTGAATTGCTCCGATCCCTGATCCAACAACCGAGATAAATCTTGAAATCCGATCAGTGTTTCGTTGACCGTTTTCATTGTATTTCGCATTTCATTGAGCGTGTCCGGTTTATTCAACAACTGAGCGATGCTGCCTTCCCCATGCTGCACGGTATGAAGCAGTTGGTTCACATTATCACGCAGCCCATCCAATTCTTGGGTTGCATCAGTAAGGTTTTCAAGCAGTTGGTCGACTTTAGGCGTTTCAGTTTCAATAACCCCCCGGCTTTGTGCAATCAAATCCGAAAGCCCCGATGTTAATTCAGCGAGATCTTGATCTAACTCCTCAGACAGCTGACGAAAATTCGTAGCACCCATTTGTAAATCAGTGACCATCTGTTCCACAGGGGAAGAGTTACGATCCACCAACTCAAGCACCGTTCGATTAATATCGCCAATCTGGCTGCTGATTAGTAAAGCATCACTTTCTAATCTGTCCATCAGACGGTCGAACCGTTTATAGGTTTGACCCAAGCGAAAATCGTTCTCCTGTGCAATACGATTTAGGTTTTGGGCGGTTGCATCCACAACTTCAACTATATCGGTTAAAGCGCGGTTGGTTTGCTCAATAAGCGCTTTCATTTCGACAATACCTGTGCTAATGTTCTCTTGATTCGCTCCTAGAAGCTGGTTTGCTGATTCAAGAAATTGTGTGCCCTGCCTAACAATATAATCTCCTCGGGTAGCGAGTTCCGAAAGGTCAATCGAATCTTTCCCCGTCAGCGGAAGGTCCACCGGTTTCAAGTTTGGATTCCCAACGGGACCATTCGTTAAATGAATATACGCTTCGCCGACAAAGCCGATGATGCCCACTTTGACTTGACAACCTTGGCGCAGCCGTTGAAAAGCGTCCTTGACACGCATCTGAACCTCAACACGGGTGCCGTCTTGATTCAGTTCAACGCTCGTGACTTTGCCGACCTGTACACCGGCAAGTTGAACCTTCGCACCCACGCGGAGATCTCCGGCATTATTAAAGTTTACCTGTAACAACTCACCACTCACGCTCCACGGGGAGTTGGCGGCATTTACTATCAGAACAATAAGGAGAACAATGCCAATGATGACAACAAGCCCCACCTTGAGCTGCACACTCCATGCCCCCATCAGTCACCTCACCTACCATCATCAGTTCTGATAACGGTTTTCATTAGTGATAAATTGCTGTAAAACCGGGTTATCAATCTTCCAAATTTCATCTGGGGTTCCGTGAGCAATCACCTGACCTTGGTGTATCATTGCCATCCTTGTCCCGACTGAAAATGCGCTATCCATGTCGTGTGTCACAACAACAGAAGTTACTTGGAGCTTCTGATGCAAGTCACGTATGAGTCGGTTAATTTCTAAGGCTGTAATCGGATCCAATCCGGTTGTCGGCTCATCATATAGTATCACCTCTGGGTTGTAGGCAATAGCGCGGGCGAGCCCGACCCGTTTTCGCATACCCCCGCTGAGTTCCGCCGGTCTCAGATGCTGAGTGCCATCAAGTTGGACTAAATGTAGCTTTTCGGCAACGATTTCGTCAATTTCACGTTTGCTGAGTTTCGTATGCTGAGCAACCATAAACCCAACATTTTCCTCAACAGTCATCGAGTCAAAAAGGGCAGCTGATTGGAAAAGCATACCGAGCTTTTGACGAGTACGATCCAAGGGTTTCCGCGTAAGCGTCGTGATATCTTCACCATCAATCCAGATTTGCCCCTGATCCGGCTTCATCAATCCGGTAATCATTTTGAGCAACACACTTTTCCCACACCCACTTCGCCCCATGATGACCAATGTCTCACCACGAGGGATGTACAATTCAAGACCGGTGAGAACCTCTTTATTTTCAAAATTTTTCCAAAGATTTTCAATCCAAATCATTTTACTTACCGCAGAGCCGCTGCACAATTTAGAGACCAATATAGCACTGATACACCTCGCCCTTTACTCCATTCCGCCGACTATTGCACCCCGAACACCACATGAAGCATTTGGTTTAACAAAACATCCAGAGCCAAGATAGTAACCAGCGAAGTTACCGCTGAACCTGTTGTGGACTTGCCAACCCCTTCGGCACCACCCGCTGAAGATATTGTAAAACCTTTGTAACAACCGATCGAAGCAATCGCCATCCCAAACGCTGATGCTTTAACAAGACTGGTAATAATACTGTCGATAAACAAATTGGCTTGGGCGAGCTTAAGAAAAAAGAGACCATTCATATCAAATAGGGTAATAGCTGAGAGATAGCCACCTGCAATTCCAAAAACAATCGCAAAAAGCGTCAAAATCGGTAGCATGATTGCACAAGCAAGAAACCGAGGAACAACGAGGTACTTGACCGGATTAGTCGCCATAACCTCAAGGGCATCTATCTGCTCGGTTACTTTCATGGTACCCAGCTCCGCCGTAATCGACGCACCGATTCTCCCAGCAAGTACAAATGCAGTGACCATCGGTCCAAGCTCTTTAACCACTGATACAGTGACAAATTTGCCCAGTGTGCCTTCTGCTGATAGCTGGATAAGCTGATAGTATCCCTGTGTCGCCAATACCATACCAGTAAAAAGTCCAGAGATTAGTACAACTGATATCGAATTGACGCCAATCAAAAACAACTGATGAACCAGCAGTTTAAGTTGAAATGGAGGTCTAAAAGCTAACGACCAAGTCTCCCAAACCAGCATGGTCGCATTCCCAAGCCCAGATATGCCATTCAGAGCTCGACCACCTGCAAAATCAACAAAGCGGATTAAGAAGTTGCGGGAATCATATAGCGTTTGGCGTCGGATAGACGGTTGATTATGCATAGGTAGCACACGATATAAAGGTCGCCCAGACAGGGGTCAACAGTTCTCCCTCGCTAATATGATATATTGGCGAATCGCATCTGTGTTCTATAGAATTCCAACCTGACTGTCCCTGTTGGACCGTTACGCTGCTTCTTGATAATTAGATCGGCAGTCCCTTGGTCATCCGCGACCTCGTCGTAATAGTCTTCGCGATATAAGAAGGCAACTAAATCGGCATCCTGCTCAATAGCACCGGATTCTCGTAAATCGGATAACAGCGGACGCTTATCCGGACGTTTTTCAACTTCACGACTCAGCTGAGAACACGCGATAATGGGTGTATCAAGTTCCCAAGCGAGAGTTTTGAGTGCTCGGGAAATATCTGAAATCTCTTCCACCCGCCCGGCATATCGACCCGAACCACTCAGCAGCTGTAAATAATCCACGATAATTACCGCGAGATTATTGTGCTCCCCCTTCAAGCGACGACCTTCCGCCCGCAACGTTTGTACTGTGACCCCTCTCGTATCATTAACAAAAATGGGCACCGACATTAGGCTACTGACTGCCCGTGTCAAGCCGCCCCAATCCTCGTCTGTCAAGCTTCCAGTACGAAGGTTACTAAAGCTAATCCGGGCTTCCGCAGCTAGCATCCGCATGAGCACCTGTTGCGTGGGCATTTCTAAACTGAATATCGCAACCGGCAGTTCCTGTTCAATCGCAATATTCTGCGCCATATTCAACACCAGCGTGCTTTTACCCATGCTAGGCCGGGCCGCAATAATAATCAAATCACCACGCTGCAACCCCGATGTCATTAAATCAAAATCGGTAAAGCCCGTCGGTATGCCAATAAACTGCTCACGCTTATGGGACAGTTCTTCGATATCTGCCAAGGTTTCCTTGACAATTGAACTGACCGAAACGAACCCTTGGTCATTGTCCACTTGACCGAGACGGAAAATGCCTTCCTGAGATTGATCCAAAACATCCCGAAGATTTTGTTCCTGATCACGTGCCAGATTGCTAATCTGCTCTCCTGCTTGCACCAATTGCCGGCGTGTCGATTTTTCTCGAACAATCTGTGCATAAAATTCGGTGCTGTCCGTTTCGACAATCCGGGCTTGGAGATCATAGAGGTACAAATCTCCGCCCGCTCGATTCAGATCGTTTGTTCTGTCGAGCTCGTCGGATACAAGGAGGGCATCCACCCGATTATGACGTTCATATACGCCAAGAATTGCCGTATAGATGAGTTGGTGATCAGCGGTAAAAAAATTCTCCGAAGTATGACCAAGGATAGCGATCACACGGGGAATCACCGCGCTATCTACCATCATCGCCCCAAGCACGGCTTGCTCTGATTCCCTATCGTGGAGGGGCTCCATCGTGTTGGTATTCATTGTTCAAACTCGGAGTTTACAGATTGTGAAATATGAGCGTCAAGGTGTCTCGTCACGAACGACAACAACCTGAATATTTGCGGTAACGTCAGCGTGGAAGCGGATAGGAACCATGAAAACCCCTAACTCTCTGATGGGCTCGTCTAATTCAATATTCCGCCGATCAACCTCAATATCTTGGCTCGCAAGCGCCTCCGCAATATCCATCGAGGTAATAGATCCAAAAAGCCGATCGTTTTCCCCAGCACGCCTTCCAATCGTACAAGTTACTTCCGAGATACGGCTTGCAAGCTCTTCAGCCCTTACTTTCGCTTTTTCACCTTGAGCTGCTAGCAATCGCCGCTCATGTTCAAGCATCCGCCGATTTTTCTCTGTTGCTCGAACCGCAAGCTGCATCGGGATTAAATAATTGCGTGCATAGCCATTGGCTACTGTTAAAATGTCCCCTTCATCTCCAAGGGTGTCCACCGTTTTTTTTAAAATAACTTCCATAAAATGCCTCTCGATTCTTATAACTAGCGAATAGTCATAATGGATAAATCCAGATGGGGAAGCTGTGCGATGCCCTTCCCCCCCTCCATGACCTACTGTTGTGTCGTAAAAGGCACAAGAGCGATGTTACGCGCACGTTTAATTGCTCTGGTCACTTCTCTCTGATGTTTCGCGCAGTTACCCGATACCCGTCGTGGCAGAATTTTACCACGGTCTGTCACGAAACTTCGGAGTATTTCAACGCTCTTATAATCGATGAAATCTGTCTTGTCCATACAGAAACGACATCGTTTGCGGCGTCCTCTCCGATAGGGAGTTTCCCGCGAATCTCTGAAGTTGCCCCGGCGAGTATCTCTTGTATTACCTCGTTGTTCCCTTGCCAAAATGCTAATCCTCCAATCTGTAGTAACGAAGAAAAAGCGGGCATCAAATACGCCCGCTTTTCATTCTCAATATCCGTTAATAATTTTATGCAACAATCAATCTTAGAAAGGAATATCGTCGTCAGTGGTTGCAGGCGGACCTTGTTCCCCTGAAAACTCAGGTGCTGCTGCGGCTGGTGCAGGGGCTGCTTGATCGTAAGCGCCCCCACCGTCACCATCTTGACGACCACCCACAAATTGGAACCGATCCACCAAAACGCTATGTTTGCTTCGCCTTTGACCATCATCGGTTTCCCAGCTCTGAAATCTCAGACGACCTTCAACCAATAGCGGACTACCTTTTTGACAGTATTCGTTGATGACTTCAGCTGTTCTTCCAAAGGCATCAAGATCCACAAAACAGACCTCTTCTTTTCTCTCACCAGACTGCCGGTCATTGTAAACACGGTTGACAGCGAGACCGATTCTTGCCACAGCCGTGCCGCTTGGAAGGTACTGTAACTCTGGATCTCGGGTAAGGTTTCCCATGAGTATGACCCTATTGTAACTTGCCATGATTATTGTCTCCTTATGCTTAATCTGATACTATATCCTATCAGCAATATCATTAACATCAAAAGTCTTCGTCTTCGCTCTCAGAATCTTCAAAAGGACGAGCCCTTGTCGAGTCACCCGCTGCTGCCGATGAATCCGACGTATGGCTTGAAGCAAGCGCGGCCAGATCCCCTTCAAACAGGACAACGATATGCTTGATAATCCGTTCCGTAATTCGATAGTGCCCGTTTAATTGACTGACAAATTCAGGGCTACTCTCAAACACCACGAGCACATAATAGCCATCGCTGTACTGCTTAACCGCATAAGCGAGCCTTCTTTTTCCCCATGGATCTACCTTTAGAACCTTGCCTCCACCAGATTCGATAGCCGTCTTGACACCCTCAATAACTTCGTTTGTTTGGCTCTCATCCAAATCCGGATTAATAATAAAAATAGTTTCGTATTGACGCAACAATTTTCTACCTCCCTTTGGACGTATGGCTCCAATTTGGGTTTTGACTGATGTTTACCCGCAGAAGAAAATTTCCCTGCAGCTCCCTCATAACAATGCACAATCAGTCAATTATGGAGCAGAGATTCGTAATATTATATCATAATCCACCTGCTTTATCAACCGTTTTTAGCTCAACGCGGAAATAGCATCAGATGACAACCTATCCCACGGAAATCACCGTGAGAATAGATTCTAATGGACAACATCTAGTTTGCCCGTTATAATGAGTGTTATCCATTTTAGCGGATCGGCATTCTGCTATAAGCTGCGACGGTATAAGGGATACAATTTTGGAATATACACGCCCCGCTTCACGGGCAGGTTGGTCGAGTTTAGCCAGCTCGTCAAACTTCACTTTTTTAGTTGTATACACGGGGATTGCCTTTCAGTCTTTCATATTCTTATCACAGAATTGTGAGAGACCCCAACAAGGCGTTGGGGGTGATAATCTCTCACTGAAAGACAGAATAAGCATACCATATTTAACTACAGAAATCAACCAAAAACGGCTAAAGCACAGCTTATATCCCAAACCTAAAGGAGTAGGGTTTACGGGCTAAAAGCTCCACACTCTAAAAAAGCGTACCGTTTGCGATTGAAAGGATTGAGGACAATGTTATCTAAAACCTACTTGTGCCTCGGCGTTGGACTGTTACTCATTACGGTGGTCAGTTGCCAAACGCAAACCTTGCAAAATCCACTCTTTGAACCGTCGCCAGAACTACGCAATTTCGCGCTCCTTAGCAAAGGTGCGGTCGCTGAAGCGTCACAACATCTTCCCAATCACCTACCTGAAGAGGTAATCGATGGAGATGCCTCCTCCGAAACGTGGGATGAAGGCAGTGGCTGGGGCTGTACTTTAGAGCATCTACGCACCTCAGATCTAAATAAACGCCCTTACGTGCAAATCAATCTTGCTGAACCCGCTGACATCCGGCGTATCGTCATGTACACCATCGATTCCGAACAGTATCCCGCCGAAAAATACGGTCTCAAGGACTACCGCATTGAATATTGGCATGGAACCGGCTGGGGATTGATTCCAACAGGCGATACGAAAGATAGACAGTACACAGCACGGGATAATACCAAAGGGCAACGGGTGCACGACATTCGCGGCAAGCTGTTTGCTCAACAGGTCCGGCTTGTGCCTGTCTCAACAAATGATACGGAGCGGATTTATCAGTATATGTCGCGGGAAAAACCGGTCTATGAAGTCGAGGGGTTTGCCCGAGTCATGGAGCTGGAAGT
The DNA here is from genome assembly GCA_022822785.1 of Candidatus Poribacteria bacterium. Taxonomy (GTDB): domain Bacteria; phylum Poribacteria; class WGA-4E; order WGA-4E; family PCPOR2b; genus PCPOR2b. The sequence goes on along the minus strand of JAJEAL010000088.1, from coordinate 49,390 downwards.
GTGGGGGTATCCAATCACAACGGGTCAAACGGCGCAAAAGCTAGTTCAGGCACTCGCTCCGCAGGCAGAAGTACCAGCAAGTGACGACGAATTAATCAAGCGCGTATTAAAGCAGTACGAGGAGGGATATGACACCGGCAACCTTGAGAAGGTCATGTCTTGTTTTTCAGCAAGCTACAATTCTAACGGGCGAACATATAACGATATCCAAGCGAGGGCTGTTGAATTTTTTAAGACACACCATCAAATCAACATGACATTGACCGAGATAAACATTTACCGGAATGTCATTGACGATACCGCTATTGTTGATGGTACCTACACACTCCAATATACGCCGACAGGTAGCGGAAAAGCCAAACAGACTTCTGGCATCCTTTCGCTGGTCCTCGCCGAAATCGATGGCGTGTGGAAAATCATTCGTGCTAACTAAGCCAATGCAGAACCCCGCCCAACCTGTTATCAATCGGAACCTGTATTTTCCCGGTAGGGTGCAAGGACATCGTCAATTGAACGGGTGTGGGGAAACCAAGAGACAATTTTGCACAGTACATCATCAAGCAGTGCATCAGGACAAGAAGCCCCCGCGGTCAGGATAATATCGACAGGCTTATCATTATGAGATCTCATCGGCAGCCAATCGATCGTTTCGCACACAGCTTTTGCGTGAATGTCCCAGTGGTGGATCAATCGAGGTGATTCAATCTCACCGGCGTCACAGACAAAGTAGGTTGGCAGTTGAGCATCACACAACTCGACAAGGTGGCTAGTATTGGAGGAGTTATATCCACCAACGACTAAAGCCACGTCGCTCCCGTCTTCGATGAGCGCGAGTGTCGCATCTTGGTTCTCTTTGGTCGCATAGCAGAGTGTATCTTTCGTATCAGCAAAATGTTGATCAATGCACGACTCACCGTATCGGTCCACCATCGCCCGCCGAAGTAGGTCAGCAATTGCCTGTGTCTCGGTCGCTAACATCGTAGTCTGGTTGACAACCCCGATACGCTTAAGATCTCGATCCGGCTCAAAACCAGGGGAGTAGCCATCCGCAAAAAACTCAAAGAAAAACTCCCGGTCCGCCTCGCCACGTATCACTTTAGCGAGGTTTTTCGCTTCAACCATATTTAGCACAACCACTACAGGCGCCCCCAATTGTGCATGGGAAAACGTTGCTCGCGTTTCTTCGTGGTATCGTTTGCCGTGCACAACAACTGTGTAGTCTTCTCCTCCTATCTCCGCACTTTTCTTCCACACTTTCTCCACAAATGGGCACGTCGTGTTATAAGCGTAAGGGTTAATACCACGTTCATTCAGTTTGGACTGAATCTCTACCGTTGTTCCAAAGGCAGGCACAATAACCACATCGTCAAGCGTCAATTCCTCAAAGGGAATCAATTCCTTTCCAGACGTGTCACAGAGGAATTGCACCCCTCGCTCACGCAGATCTGCGTTGACATGCGGATTGTGAATCATCTCTGATAGCAGAAAAATTCGCTTATCCGGATTCTCATCCAGCGTCCGGTACGCAATTTCGATCGCATTCTCAACTCCGTAACAAAAGCCGAAATGACGCGCTATCTTGAAACGTACCGGACCAAAGTCCAATACCGAAGGCGTGAGATCACGTTTCCGAGGGTCTGTCACCCGGCGCGCTTGCTTCACGACGGAGATGATAGGACTTCGGTAGAAAAGTGGGACGTTAAACGCTCTTGGCATTTCTCACACCATTTAAGTTGACTGACTGGTTTAAGACTCCGAAAATTACCTAGGGGGTGCGTCCATCTGTCTAACCGGACGTTGGAAAAATTCAGGAGAGTGGGGAAGTTGTATTGGGCTAGGAAATTCTACAACGGTAGGCTGTATCTCCGGCATCACCTTAGTATCAATAATATAGCTACCCTCCAAAGCCATCGCTTGATTAAGAAATATGCGTGATAACACCCCTTCGCCTTTGATAGAATAGCTATCGGCAAGCAGGTAGTGCACCTCGACGGAACGAGGGTTGATTTGGAGTGCCTGTTTGAACGCGAGAATGGCTTTGTCAAGCTGTCCCTGCTTAAGATGAGAAGCCCCAATATTCTTATACGCTTCCACAGGATTGATATTAAAGGCAACTGCCTTGTTTTCTATATTACTAACATAGACTTCTTCCGGTTCAATAGAGCGAGTTGATAACAATAGGCTCCTGACCGCTACTTGCCCGAACATCACAGCCAGACAGAAAAGACAGATTCCGATCAGAAAAGCAATAAACACCATCTTCATTCCGGCACCTCCCGCTAGTCGCCAAAGACCTTTGTAATCTCGTCCGTTTCAAAAATGGGGAGTGGAAAGCGTTGACTATTTGATTCAATCCAACGACCGCTCTCTAGCGGTAGTAGCTGACCGATAATCTCACAAGGAATATTGCGTTCGGTAATCGCCGATACAATCGCTTTGCTCTTTGTCGAATCCGCTGCAATCAGCAACGCACCAGAGGAGATTACCCCTAACGGATTCAGATTCAATTCACGACAAAGCTGCGCTGTCTCATCCGATATGAGCAGGGCATCTTGCCAAACAACTACCCCCAAGTTCGCAGCATGTGTAAGCTCGTGAATGGCTGTTGCGACACCACCTTCCGTTGGGTCGTGCATTGCATGGACGCCACCCGTCCCAACGGCAATCTGTGCCTCCGCCAATACTGAAATTCCCGGCGAGGTCAAATATCCTTTTGCCCGGTTAAGAAAAGTGGAAGAAAACTTCCCTAACAGATCGGTTTCACACTCACGAGCGATGATTGAGGTCGCCTCAATACCAAGCCCTTTCGTCAGTATTAGATCATCTCCCGCCTGCGCTCCCGATGAAGTGATTAGCTTATCCCTCTCGACTTCACCGAGCATTTGCCCAATGACAATAGGGCGGTCTAAACCGTAAGTAATCTCGGTATGTCCGCCGCACAGCGTAATGTCGAAATGCTCACATGCGGTCTTAATCTGTTCCATGATCCGGCGCACCACTGTTTCGGTCGTCCGGTTCTCCGGTAGCAGAATCGTTGTCAACAACCACCTTGGAACCGCCCCCATTGTTGCAATATCGTTGCTGTTGACACAGATAAGATACCAACCAATTTCATCGGTAGCAAAAGTAATTGGATCCGTCTTAGCAACCAGATACGATTCGCCGAAATCTATCACAGCAGCGTCCTCCCCAATTTCTGGACCGACAATAACGCGAGCATCCCGATGCGACTGAGGTAACAACTGCTGTAACAGATCGATCTTGAGTTTTCCGAGGGGCAACACCATGAGTGTGAGTCCTGTTAAGCGGTGAGGACTTTTCGACCTCTCGCACGACGTTGCGAGAGAATCTTGCGACCATCCCGCGTAGACATCCGTTTACGGAAACCGAATTTATTTTTTCGTTTGCGACGGTGAGGTTGATATGTACGCTTCATCAGTACCTGCTCCTAATCTAATTTTGGAATTTCCAGCAATTATTCAAAACGGATGGATGATAGTCTGTCAGGTTACGATTTGTCAAGCATTTTTCCCATCAATAGCAGGATTTTCAACTTGATTCATACCCCGTTTCATGATATACTAAAGCACAATTCATCTGGGAAAGAAACTAAACCTAGCGCCTACCGGGCAATGACTGACAGCACTCAGCGATTCCCACCTTTCCGAGGTGAACATTTTGTAGATAACTTGTGGATAACTTGTGATTAAAGCAAATAACTTCCTCCCTTTTCACATCAATTCTTAATCAGCGTAAAAATTGCTGCGATATCGCTTGAATTTCTCTGAAGGACTATAGGAATTTATTTATGATGCGGTACACCCCGGATCAAATCTGGTTGCATATTCTGTCTGAGTTAGGCGACACTATTCGTGAAGATGTCTATCTGCGTCAAGCCAAACCGATGGCACTCACAGAAAGCGAACTGACAATTTCAGTGCCGAGCGTGTATACACAGGAGCAAATTGCTACCCGTTTTCTCTCTGACATTAATTCACTCTTAGGGAAACAGATTGGAGCAAGCTGCCGGCTCAAAATTATTGCTGCACAGTCGGACGGCAAAAGACCTTCTGAAGAACCGCAGACTCCACAACCAGTCACCCCCGACGAGCCCCCTGCCACCGAAGCGAGTTTGAACCCCGAATATACCTTTGATCGGTTTGTTGTAGGAACAGGTAATCGTTTGAGTCATGCCGCCTCACTCGCGGTATCGGAAAATCCAGGCAAGATTTATAATCCGCTCTTCATTTATGGTGGCGTAGGATTGGGGAAAACCCACCTGCTGCACGCCATTGGGAATCGAATCCAAAAAATTCATCCTGAACAGAAGGTACTCTACATATCTTCCGAAACCTTTATGAATGAATATATTGACTCTATCATCACCCGCACAACAGCCTTCGACTTCCGAAGCAAATATCGAACGGTTGACGTGCTGCTTATCGATGACATCCAATTTTTACAACGTAAAGAGGGCACTCAGGAAGAATTTTTCCATACTTTTAATGAGCTTCACCAAAACTCAAATCATATTGTGATGACAAGCGACCGGCCGCCCAAAAACCTTGAAACAGTCGAAGAACGACTGCGATCCCGTTTTGAATGGGGCATGGTTGCTGACATCAGTCCGCCACAATTTGAAACACGGATTGCTATACTGCGCCAGAAGTGCGAAGACCAAAACTTGGAAAATGTTCATGACTCTGTGTTGAGCTACATTGCCGAAGTGATTCAAACTAACATTCGAGATCTGGAGGGATCGCTCATTCGGGTTGCCGCCGAAGCAAGCCTTTTTAATGAGGAATTAACAGTCGATTTTGCCCGTAATGTCTTAGGCGACGTCGCCACCCCGCCGCCCCGGATTAATTCTAAAGCTATCACAGCAGAAGATGTTCAAAAAGCGGTGGCGGACTATTTTCACCTCAAAATCAGCGACCTCAAATCCTCCACACGTACAAAAGCGGTTGTTGTGCCCCGACAAATTGCTATGTATCTTTGTCGTCAACTAACCAACCTGTCCCTAATGGAAATTGCAGATGCCTTTAGTAGGGAAGTCCATACAACGGTATTGCACGCTAACAACCGAATTGAGGAAAGCATCCAAACAGATGCGGAGCTTTACCAAACAATTAACTTCTTAATCGAAGATATTAAATAATAGAAAGAGATTTGTTAAATCGTTAATGTGCATAACTTGTGTATAACTCGGTTCATAACTTGTGTATAACCTGTTTATGGAATGTGAATAACTTGGGCTTGTGTATAACTTGTGTATAACCTAAAAACTTATGAACAACTTATGAACAAGGTTTTGTCCAGTCGTGACGCGGGGTTAAGGAAGTTATACACATATGCACATCCCCTACTACTACTATTATTAATATATTAATTAATAAGTAAAAGAGTAGAATATTACATGTAACCGTTATTTGTCAAAAAGGCTTTATGAAAATTTAACCTGAAAAATATAATTTTCTTAGGAGAGAAGATATGCAATTAATATTCACAAAAGAAGACCTCTTTAAAGGGATTCAAGTTTTACAAGGTGTAGCTGCAGGGAGAAATACACTTCCGATATTGTCGAATGTTCTCATCCGGGCAATGGACGAACAAATCGAAGTTGCGGCTACCGATCTTGAAATTAGCATTCAGACAACTGTTCCCGGTACTATCATTGAGGAAGGTGCTATTACCGTTTCTGCACGGAAACTTTCCGAAATTGTACGTGAATTACCCGATCAGGAAGTCAGACTGGCGACAACGGCAAATGATCGAATCGAAATTACCTGTGGGGCAGGCGTGTATAAAATTATCGGATTGCCCGATGACGAATTTCCAGAACTGCCCGCTATCGCTGGAGAATTCTTTACCATTGATGGGGGCACGCTCTGTTCCATGATTGATAAAACCGAGTTTTCTGCTTCTACAGAGGAAACACGGTATTTTTTAAATGGGCTCTATTTCGACCTGACACCTGAAATCACTCAAGTCGTTGCTACTGACGGACGGCGCCTTGCTATCGCGTCGAGTGATACATTGACGCCACCACCACAGGAACCTATGGGGGTTATTGTGCCACTCAAGGCAGTCCGGGAAATTACTAAAACCTTTGCAGAATCAGCCGAGGTCAGAATCTGTTTGTTAGAAAACCAGATTATTTTCGCCGATGATGACTCCACTTTGACCTCGCGGTTGGTGGAGGGCGAATATCCTAAATACCAACAGATCATCCCTAGTGATAATGAAATTCATCTGACCCTTGGCGTTGACCAAACGCTGGGAGGCTTGAGACGAGTTGCACTGTTGTCTAACCCCAAAACCTATTCAATTCGTTTAGACATTCAGGACGGTCAAGCGAGGATTTCTGCCAGAACACCCGAATTGGGAGAAGCCTATGAAACCGTAGATGTCAAAAATGGCGATGGGGAGATTCAAATCGCTTTTGATGCTCGTTTCCTCGTGGAAGCGGTCGGACATATTGAAACCGAAGATTTCCGTTTGGAACTGAAAGACTCTCTCAGCGCCGCGGTCTTAAAACCTGTCGGTGAAGATGGGCATCTCTGCTTAATCATGCCGATGCGACTAGAATCTTGACCGCTCCCAAAACAAAGCAGTGGACGGGCTCTGGTCAATGGCTTTATCCCAAGCCATTGACCAGCGTAATCTAACTGTGCAACTGCACAGGACTGTCCACGCGTATGCTAAGAATGTCTCACGACAATGCGACTAAACCAACTTGTGTTGTGCAATTTCCGTTGTTATGCTGATTGTGAAATCAATTTCACCGATAGAGTGAACCTGATTGTTGGGGAAAATGCACAGGGGAAAACAACACTACTAGAAGCAATCTATTTCCTCAGTACAGCTAAATCACACCGAACCTATCCAGATAATGAATTAATACGGCATAATGAAAGCTGGTTTTACCTCAAGGGGTTGATTGCTGCTATAGATAGTTCACCACATACCAATCTAGAACCTCACAAGCTACAGCCATCACACCTGATGACGGTTGAAGTCTCAAATGAGTTGAGCGGTAAGAAACGTTTCAAGTTCAACGGTGTGCTTCAGAAAAAACTCTCTCAATGGATTGGGCAATTCAACGTCGTTTTTTTCTCGCCAGAATCGCTCACTCTAGTTAAGGGCGCTCCCGCAGACCGGCGACGGTTTATTGATATTCTAATCTCTCAGGTTAATTCTGCATACTTGAATGCTCTACAAAATTACCAATTTGCGCTCAAGCAGCGCAACGAGTTGCTGAAACAGATTAGATCCAAACAGGCTAGCCCTGAATTCCTCGATCCATGGGATGATATACTCATTGCTGAAGGTGTCTCTATTATCCAAACACGTGTGAGAGCCTTTTCAGAGTTAAAGACACATATTCAAGCCAAGCACGCCGAGTTGACAGGAAATCGTGAAATACTCAATTTGAAATATCAACCGTCCCCCGAGAAAATTGACAATGCGATGGAGCAAGGCCGACAGGATTCCGTGACCGGGGAGGCGGAAGAGCGGTTTCGCCGTGGGCTGCAATCTTCCCGATCCTACGATATCTTGCGTGGAGTCACTTCATTAGGACCACACCGGGACGATTTCAAATTGATATTGGAAGCACAGTCGGCTGGAACGATGTATTTTCAAGAAGCAAAGGCTTTTGGATCGCAGGGGCAACAACGAACTATCGCATTAGCTCTCAAACTCGGAGAGTTGGAATTAATACGTGAAACCACCGGTAAAACTCCCATCGTTCTATTAGATGATGTCTTCTCAGAACTTGATGAGGAGCGTTCAGCCTTCCTGTTTGAGTTGTTGGGACGATTGAATGCACAAACGTTTATCACTTCGACGCGACAGGAGGCGTGGGTGCCAGATATGGGAGATTGTCGTGTAATTACGGTGCATAATGGACAAGTCAACTGAGAAAACAGAACGAATCAATCTGATGCTTGACAGGATGATTCGTGATTATGGCATGGATCACAAAGTGCTTGAAGCGAAAGTCTTTGCCGCATGGAAAGCGGCTGTTGGGGCACTTATTGCTCGGAACACCCAAACAATTTCATTGGTTGAGGGGAAATTAACCGTTTACGCCGCTGCCCACGTCTGGGTGAATGAACTGCGAATGTTGAGCAAGCAAGTGATTGCCAAAATCAATAACACTGTCAGCTTTCCTGCGGTGAAAACATTGGAGTTTTCTGTTAAGCCAATTGGTTCATCAAAGTCTCCACAGAGTCAACGTTTTCACCGTCCAAAACGTCTAAAAATAGAAACAGTTGAATTGGCTCCGGAGACATTAAAGCGTATTGATCAGACCGTTGCATCGGTCGAGGATCCGGACTTGAAGACGCGCTTAAGGCGACTGTTTATCAAACAGAGCCAGCGTGCCTTAATTGAAGATGAATAGTGAACTCTTAAGAAAGGAGTATACAATATATGGGGGACGCTTCCGCTTACACAGCAAAAAATATACAAGTACTTAAAGGGTTAGAAGCGGTTCGCAAGCGACCGAGTATGTACATCGGTAGCACCGGACCCACAGGGCTGCACCATCTAATCAAAGAGCTAGTCGATAATTCAATTGACGAAATCTCTGCCGGCTTCGGATCGACGGTGGAAGTTACCATCCATGCCGATGGGAGTGCAACGGTGCGCGATGAGGGGCGTGGTATTCCCGTCGGTAAGCATGCAAGCGGTGCTTCAGCTCTACAGGTTGTCATGACCACATTGCACGCCGGCGGAAAGTTTGACGGACGCGCAAGCTCAGGATATAAAACGGCTGGCGGGTTGCACGGCGTCGGTGCCTCCATTGTAAATGCCCTATCAGAATGGGTCCATGTCCAAGTTAGGCAGAATGGGAAGGTACATCAGCAAAAATATGAGCGTGGTATCCCCTTGACAAAGGTTGAAGTTATCGGCAAGAGTAAAAAAACAGGGACAACGACAACCTTCATGCCAGATTCAGATATTTTTGAAACCATCCATTTCTCGCATGATATCTTGGCAGAACGCCTTCGCGAATTTGCGTTTCTCAATCGTGGTATCAAGATTGTTTTCAAGGATGAGCGACGCACGGAAGACGATAGGGAGAGAGAACCCCGTGTGTTTCAGTATGAAGGCGGTATTTCGTCGTTTGTCCAATATCATAATCAAAACAAGGATGTTCTCCACAGAGATCCGATTTACATAGAGGGAATCAAAGAAGAGGTTGCCGTCGAGATTGCGCTGCAATTCAATACCGGTTATTCCGAAAACCTCTTCTCCTACGCCAATAATGTCCGTACCCCCGAAGGTGGATTTCATGAGAGCGGGTTCAAAAGCGCATTTACGCGAACCTTCAACACTTATGCGAAAACGTACGATCTGCTAAAGAACGCAAAAGTTTCTTTGTCAGGCGAGGATATTCGTGAAGGGATGACTGCTGTAATTAGTGTCAAAGTGCCTGACCCACAGTTTGAAGGACAGACAAAACAGAAATTGGGGAATACTGAGGTCGAAGGAATTGTCCAGACGCTCGTCAACGAAAAATTGAAGACCTATCTCGAAGAAAACCCAAACATTGCCAAGAGGGTCATCCAAAAAAGTATTCAAGCGGCACAAGCACGCGACGCCGCCCGAAGGGCACGGGAAGTTATCCGTCGAAAAGGCATATTGGATTCCGCATCAATGCCCGGTAAACTTGCCGACTGTTCTGAACGTGACCCAGCGCTATGTGAAGCGTTCCTCGTTGAGGGGGATTCAGCCGGTGGAACAGCCAAACAAGGACGGGACCGCCGCTATCAAGCGATATTGCCGTTGAAGGGAAAAGGTATCAACGTTGCCAAAGCACGATTAGATAAGATTCTCAAGAACGATCAGATTATCGACATTGTTACTATGTTGGGAACGGGCATCGGTCAAGAAGATTTTACGTTGGAAAAGCTGCGCTATAACAAAGTGATTATCATGGCTGATGCCGATGTTGATGGCGCACATATCCGTACCCTGCTTTTGACTTTCTTTTTTCGGCAGATGCCCCAGTTGATTCAGGATGGACATCTCTACATCGCTCAACCACCATTGTACCAAATCCGGAGAGGACGCCGTGCCCAATACCTCCAAAGCGATGAACAGATGAACGATTATCTTTTGGAAGCGTCGATGCAGAATGCGAAATTAACCAACAGTCGACGTGAAAGGCCCTATACGGAAAAACAGTTTCGGACCATCCTTGAGGCCATCCGAGAAATTGAGCGCTCGTTGACTGAGTTAGGAAGAAAAGGGGTGGATACGGACCGGATTTTCGGTCAACGTTTTCGGGGTGAAACAACCGTACCCTTGTTCCGAATTCAAACGGATGGCGGAGAATTCTATCACTTTGAGGATGAAGATGTAGATCTGCTGATCCAACAGAATACAAATTCTCAACTGGAGCTGACAGATATCGGGGCGACGGACGAAGCCATAATTGAAGATGTCTCAGATATGGCTGAAATCCGAGAGTTGGATAGTCTCATTCAGAAATTAAACCGATATGACATTTTGCCCCACGATTTCGATCGTTCCAATGGAGTGGAGGGCAGTAACGGTCATTCAACCTTTATCATCCAAGATGGAGACCGTGAGCCGCGAAAATCGGATACTGTTTGGGAAATGTTGGGCGCTATTGAGGACATCGGGCGCCGCGGTATCACGATTACTCGCTACAAAGGGCTTGCGGAAATGAACGCGGAGCAATTAAAGGACACGACCATGGACCGTGAGTCACGAATTCTGCTTCAGGTCAAACTGGAGGATGCGGTTGAGGCAGATCGGATGTTTACCTTGCTCATGGGCGATGATGTCGATCCGCGACGGGTCTTTATCGAAAAATATGGGAATCAGGTGAATCTTGACCTGTACGGGGCATAAAATGTCAAATGATGAGGTCGATTGGCGTGACAATGGGGTGAGGGTCGTCCGAAGTAATCAGCTTGATATGAATACGCCACAAACCCCCGGCATGACCCGTGCCGCTGCCATCAATCGTGCGACCACTGGGGCTAACAAACTCTGGGCTGGCACGGTGAATATCCAGCCGAACGCGAAAACCGGCGCGCACCATCACGGAGCGTTAGAGAGCGTAATCTATGTGGTGAGTGGGCGCGCACGTATGCGGTGGGGCGAACAGCTTGAGTTCGTCGCAGAGGCGGGCCCTGGCGATTTCATCTATGTGCCGCCCTTCGTACCACACCAAGAAATTAACGCCAGCACAGACCACCCCCTCTCCTGCGTTTTGGTGCGGAGCGATCAAGAGCCGATGGTTATCAACTTAGATATTGAACCGGTAGAACCACCGGAGGAGGTCTATTGGGTTGACCCAATCCACCCTGAACCGTAAAGGGAACAGAGAAATGATTAAAGTAAAAATCCCTAGACAAACATGGCACAAAACTTGGAAATCGTTACGCCAAGAAGGACCCGTCACGCGAGTGTCACAGGATTACATCTATCTGATTTCGGATCGACATCTACAAATACTGTGGGGGAAACAACTTCCATTTGAGGAGATAGACACCGTTGTTAGTCCAAGTAAAAAAATAGGACATCTACTTGCCTCTCCGCTACAATGATGGAAGACAGATCGAAGATGAAAAATTTGAGAGGAAATACTAATCACGGTTCAAGAAATTGGAGTGTTTTAGAACATTCACTTGACGGTAAATTATACTAAGGAGTAAAGCAGAACGTGCTAACACGAAATGATGAAAATACCAATATTGTCACGCGATATATTGAGGATGAATTAAGGGAATCCTACCTCACCTACGCAATGAGCGTCAACACGAATCGGGCGATTCCTGACCTAAGAGATGGCTTAAAGCCCAGTACACGGCGCATCCTCTATGCGATGGGTGAGATGAACCTTACGGCAGGACGTTCCTATGACAAATGTGCCGCTGTCGTCGGCGAGGTCATGAAGAACTTCCATCCACACGGTGATGGGCCAATCTACGATACATTGGTCGGATTAGTTCAAGATTTTGCCATGCGTTACCCGCTAGTGGACGGGCAGGGCAATTTTGGCTCGATTGATGATGACCCACCGGGGGCAATGCGTTACACCGAATGCCGTTTGATGCGGATTGCCGATGAGATGTTGGCGGACATCCACAAAGACACCGTTGACTTCCAGCCAAATTACAAAGAATCCACAACTGAACCGACCGTGCTTCCGGCACGATTACCAAACTTGCTTGTCAACGGGACAACCGGTATCGGGGTTGGATACCTAACACGTATTCCGCCACATAATCTCGGGGAGATTGTTGATGGGTTGATTCTGATGCTAGACAATCCAGAAGCAACGCTTGAAGATCTCATGGCGCATATTCCTGGTCCCGACTTCCCTACAGCGGGCGAAATTGTTGGACGCACCGGTATCCGCGATATATACGCTGCAGGTAGGGGGTCGATCACCGTTCGAGGTAAGGCGGTTATTGAGCGAATAAGGGGCGGGCGAGAGCAAATCCTCATCACAGAGATTCCATACCAAATTAAGAAAAATCAGCTGCTTCAGAAGATGCACGATTTAGTTGTCAGTAAGACGATAACCGGAATCTCCGATATTCGCGACGAATCAGACCGAAACATACGTGTCATCGTTGAACTCAAGCGAGGCGAGATTGCGCAAGTGATTTTGAATCAGTTATATAAGCATACGCAGATGCAGACCAACTATAGTGCGATTATGCTGTGCCTCGTTGATGGGTTGCCCAAAGTCCTATCTTTGAAAGAGATTATGCAGTACTACCTCGACCATCGTCGAGAGGTCATTCGCCGTCGGACGCAATACGATCTCAACCTCTGTGAACGGCGTGCCCATATTTTGGAAGGGTATCGAATCGCGTTGAACAACATTGAAGACGTGATCGAGATTGTCCAAACTGCAGAATCTCCCGAAGACGCGCGAAACCTCTTAATAGAGAACTATACCCTCTCAGAGGTGCAGGCGAGTGAAATCTTAACTATGACACTGCGTCAATTGACAGGATTAGAACGGCAGAAAATTAACGATGAATACACAAATCTTCTTGAACAGATTGAAGAGCTACGCACAATTCTGGAGAGTGAGCTCCTCATTACAAATATCCTTAAGGAGGAGTTATTAGAGCTAAAAGACAAATACGCCGATGAGCGGCGAACCCAAATCGTTGATGCAGCAGCAGAATTTCAGATTGAGGACCTAATCGCTGATGAAGAAATGGTGGTTGTTATTTCCCACGAAGGCTACATCAAACGAGTGCCTATCACCACCTACCGGCGTCAACACCGAGGCGGGATTGGTGTAATCGGGATGCAGAACAAGGAGGGGGATTACCCCGAACATGTCTTTGTCGCATCAGCGCATCAGTACATCCTCTTCTTTACCGATCGAGGGAAGTGTTATTGGATGAAGGTCTTTGAGATTCCAGAGCGGAGCCGGACGTCAGCAGGACAGTCAATCGTTAATCTCCTACGATTGGAAAACGACGAAAAGATTACTGCGTTTGTCCCGGTGCGTGAGTTTGATGAAGAACGGTTCGTTTTCATGGCAACCGCGAAGGGGGTTGTTAAGAAGTGTAGCCTCCAAGTCTTTAGCAGACCCTATTCTGCTGGCATTATTGCAATCAATCTTGACGACGGCGACAAACTCATTGGAGTGCAGCTGACCGAAGGCGATCACAATATCCTCTTAGTCACCAGATCTGGACTATCCATACGGTTCAATGAAAATGAGGTCCGGAGCATGGGACGGACCGCAATAGGCGTTCGTGGAATCCGTTTGGAAGACGACGATTTCGTTGTCGGTATGGTTGCCGGGGCGGATGAAAAAGAAACCTTATTGATTGTAACACAGAACGGATACGGTAAACGCACCCTAATGGCAAATTATCGATTGCAGGGACGCGCTGGAAAAGGGGTAATTGCCATTAAAACGAGCACTCGCAACGGGCCGGTTGTCGCAGTGAAGATGGTGTCAGGCAATGATGAGCTGATTATTGTGAATTCAAACTGCATGGTGACGCGCATGGCGGCCAAGGATATCCGCACAATCGGGAGAAATACACAAGGGGTGCGCTTGATGTCCCTACGTAAAGATGAGATTGTTGTTGATGTCGGAAAAATCTCCCCAAATGGCGGCGCCCAAGATAGTGAAAATGTCTAAAGTGATGAAGGTTGATAAGTTATCTATAGGGAGGTCTTACCCTGATGCGCCTATCAATAACACTACTTGTTATCTTCATAATGATAAATCTAAATGCACAACCGAACGCTGCTAACGCCGCAGCGTCTACATCAACGCTCCATGACATTCGGATTGTTGAGAACGCCTTAAGTGCTGAGTATGAACGCGCGAAGCGGGTCTACGCGCATTTAATTGCCGCTACCTACCTGCGCCAAAGAACTAAACTATTTCCCGCTAAGGAAGGGTATAAGCAGATTCTACGCGAACATGAAGCCTCAACTTTCGTACATACCCAACTGGCAAGCCTCAGTATGCAGCTGTACGACCTCCCCACCGCGGAGCGCAGCTGTCACAGAGCCATTGAAATTGACCCCGAACAACCGATGCCCTATTACTTGCTAGGGCAAATTATGATCTCGCGATATGGAAACGCAAAAAATAAGGATAAATGGGGCGATATTGTGGCGACCTTCCAAAAAGTCGTTGAACTGGATCCCGACCATTATGGATTTGAAAGAAATGGACGACCCTTCAGTGCATATTACTACCTTGGAGAAATTTCAGAACTGATGGGAGATTACCAAACTGCTGCCGATGCTTTCAAAGAACTGGTTCGCATCATGCCCTATCAACCAGCGTTCTATCTGCGATTGGGCAGCCTCTATAACCAGTTAAGCGAGAAACAGGAGGCTATTACCGCTTACGAGCGTGCAATTAAAATTAATCGTGACCTATGGCGAGCGTATGACGCGCTGTGGCAACTGTGTATTGAGGAGTATGATCGGTTTTATGAAGAAGACCGATTGGACGCTGCGGCAGAAAACCTCCAGAAGGCGATTTACGCGTATTCTGAACTGCGACGACTTGCCCAACCTGCGAATCACAAACACGATAATGAGTTATTAACTCAGTTTCGCGCCCGCCTTGGGAGTCTTTATGTCGTGCTCCAACGCGAAAATGAGGCAATTGAAGTTTTAGAAAAAGCGTTAGAAGCAGCGCCCGATGACCCTGACGCGAACTACTGGCTCGGAATTGCCTATCAAGGGATTGGGAATTTTGAACAAGCAGAATATTATCTCCGAAGAACCATTGCACTCTCACCCGAGCGTGAGGAGGCTTACAATGCGCTCGGTTATTTCTTTGCCGAGAGTGGAACCAATTTAGACGAAGCGGTAGCATTAATCCAGAAAGCCCTAAAGAAATCACCAAACAATGGTGCCTATTTGGATAGCCTCGGTTGGGTATATTTCAAACAAGGTAAGTTGAATGATGCACTGAAACAACTTGAAAAAGCGGTGGTCTACATGCCCAATAGTGTAGAAATCCAAGATCATTTGGGAGAAGTCTATCTCAAAAAGGGACTCAAGAAACAAGCGGTTGCAGCGTGGCAAAAGGCAATCCAATTGGCTCCGGATAATACCGCCATTCTGGAGAAGCTGAGGAGGTATGGACAAGAATAAACCGCGAAAACTGAGGACATCAGGACATGAGAAGATGGCAATCGTTTGCAAGTTCATTGAGTTGCGTCCAGAGCGCGTGGAATAGAAAGTCGGTTTCACGTTTCAGGCTTCACGTTTTGCCCATTGTGTTTTGCGTTCTGTTGGGAGTGTCAACCGCCCACGGTTGGATCGATGGCACTCCCTATTTTTATGAGCACTTCGGTCCTGCCCTAAAACATGTTTCTGAAGTGCCCGCTGCACCCGCTCAACCCAATGCGCCTCAACTCGTGCTTGGAGACCACAAGGATTTCTTTGCAGTCGATTTTGATACTCGTGAGCAATATACTGTTGAAGCGACACTACGAGGGATTGGAGAGTTCTGTTACATCTTCGTTGAAGATTCACAGTGGCTACGGACAGTACGTCAAAGGACCGTCAACGCCATCCGTCGAGCGTTTGATGACGCAACACCGGCTGACTTAAACCGTGGAATCTATGAGATCCAAACCCAACTTTTTGGGGCACCACCTGATATTGATGGCGACAAACGAATCTATCTACTTCTATTGGATATTCGTGACGAGGCAAAAGATGGCGACAACTTTGTTGCCGGTTTCTTCAGTCCAGTGAATCAGCATCGGGGGGTTCTAAGACACCCAAGGATAGGGCTTCCAGTCCGTAGTAATGAACTGGATATGATCTATCTGGATACCCATCCTCAAGATGCCGGAAGCCAACAAGCGCTCGGTGTGCTTGCTCACGAATTTCAGCATCTCATCCATTGGCGCCATGATATAAATGAAACGATTTGGGTCAATGAGGGCTGCGCTGAGTATGCTACATTTATCTGTGGATACTCAGTGAAAAACCACCTCTCAGCGTTTCAACGGAACCCGCATATTTCACTCGTAGATTGGCAGGGGGGCACAGTCAACCAACTTGCCCACTACGGTGCGGTGTATTTATGGATGCTTTATCTCCACGAGCACTACGGCGGTTCACAAACAATTGCTGCAATCATAAAGGATCGAGCGAACGGGATTGCCGGCGTCAACAATGCCTTGCGCTCACGTGGGGTGGAAGTGTCCTTTCCCGTGATTTATGCTGATTGGAAGGTAGCAAATTATCTTGATAATAACGACTTCGCTGATGGTAAATACGGTTATCAGAATGAACAATTGAGCATCTCGCCCCGCCGTGAGCACCGTTCGTACCCGGTGTCCGTCAACAAGAACATG
Source organism: Candidatus Poribacteria bacterium (assembly GCA_022822785.1). Classification (GTDB taxonomy): domain Bacteria; phylum Poribacteria; class WGA-4E; order WGA-4E; family PCPOR2b; genus PCPOR2b. Next base: position 32,525 of record JAJEAL010000088.1, on the reverse strand, counting down.
CTTGGTAACTACGCAGCAGATTATATTCCGTTCTATCCTAACATGGTAAACGGTAATCTAAGTCTCTCCTTTACGGGGGATAATCATCAATTTTACGATGTCAAGGCAATTGAGTTTCGAGATGGACAGCCGGCAGCGATACACGATATGCCGCTGACCGAGATGGGAAAAGGGGGGCTGCTTATCCTAAACTTTGGACAGCGTGTCGAGAAGGTTACGCTTATCCCCAGTGTGCAACCGGAGCACGGTTTGCCAGTGGATAGTACATCATCTTACGCCTATGGTGCCGAGCAGATTGTTGAAAAGGTAGAGTTTCGCACAACAGTTTTACCCAATCCGGTCCATCCAAGGTATTGGGACATCATTGCGGTTGCAGACCATTCGATTGGTGAAAATCCGCCACGGATTACGGTTGTGCAAGGCGCTGCGCCCATTGTATCATCAAGCCCAATGAAAGCCATCCAAGATGGAGCCATCTACACCTATTCGCTTCATCTTTCTCCGGAAATCTCCCCCGAAAGCATCCGGTGGGAAGTTTCCTTCTTAGGCGAACCGGTTGGATCCGGTAAACTTAAAACGGTACAATAAGTCGCTATAAATGTGTGTTTGAATTAACCACAAAGATGCTATGACCCGAACAGCGAGGTGGTCGGTTCTGGGACATGCTAGCCGTAAGCATATTCGGCATGTCCTAGCCTGTACATAAGTCAGAACCCCACATGTGTCATATTATAAGGCAGCTATCAACCTAAATTAACAGTGAAAAACGGCAGCCAACGAAAACAGGGCACTCCCATTTTCCGGCTTTCCCGTTTTTCTTTTCCACATCCCGTTTTACGCTTCAAGGAGGTTACACATGGCAACACCAACCTTTTATGCAGGAACAGTGGGTCAAAGCGTATGGCGTAGCAAAGATGGTGGTGATTCGTGGACTCGTGCAAGCAGCGGAATGTTCCTCGAAGCAGATATTCGTGCCCTTGCTGCAAATCCTAGCGATTCGTCAGTCCTCTTTGCCGGAACAGAAGCCGGTATTTTCCGGACAAAAAATGGCGGCGATAATTGGGAACAAATCAATTCCCCTATGGATAATCTGCAAATCTGGGCAATTGCTATCAATCCCAATAATCCTAACATCCTCTACGCTGGCACCTGTCCGTCCGCGCTTTTCAAATCAACCGATGAGGGAGATACGTGGAACCAGCTCGATGTTGAACTCGCCGAGGAGTGTGAGGGGGTACCAATTGTACCGCGGGTAACATCAATCTCAATTGATCCAGACGATGATCAGACCGTCTATGTGGGGATTGAGATTGACGGGCTGCGCCTCACCACTGATGGCGGCGAAACATGGGTAGAACGAAGCGAGGGACTAAGCAGCCTCGACATTCATGGGCTAACTGTTGTCCCTGGGCAGCCCAAAGCACTCGTTGCAGCGACAAATAACGATGTCTGTGTCACCACAGATATGGACGAGTGGACCCCGCTCAGCGTCAAGGATGGTTTCCCCTGGCCCTACTGTCGGGCGGCAATGTATGTGCCCATGAATGGCACAGGTCGAGTCTATATCGGGGCGGGAAATGGTCCCCCTGGAGATCAAGGTGGACTTTTCTACACCGATGACCTCGGCAAATCGTGGCAACGAGCCGATCTCGGACTAACAGCCAACAGCACAATCTGGTGTTTAGCACGTCAACCATCGGTGCCCGGATGGTTGTTCGCTTGTAGCGTTAGCGGTCAGCTGTTCCGCAGTACTGATGACGGCGCATCATGGTCCAAACTTGAACATGAGTTCGGCGAGGTGCGTGCGCTAGCAATTGTGCCGTGACGGACTAACAAGTCTTTTTTGTAGGGGCTATCTAGCATCACAGATAGCTCCTGCAATTCCGTTGTAGAAGATTGCTGACACAAGTTGAAATAATAGTTATCGACAGGACAACTGCTACTTAATTTCAAACGCTGCGTCGAAAATACTAACACGAGGCTTAGCGTCAACGATCTGATGCCTGCTCCTTTAATCTTCTAGAAATGTTGCCCCTTTTCTGATTTCATTTGATATTTGAACATGGATTTGTTATACTTCAACTGTGCGGAGTGGTCCGTCGTCAAGAAGTGTTCACTTCGGAATTTTTTGTAGACATAGAAGAGAGGTTAAGTGCTGTGAATAAGAGTGCGAAAAGTATTGTGGTCTGGTTACTTATGGCATCACTCGTTGCTTATGCCATGTACCACTTTTTAAGTTCAGGCAAGGGAAGGGTTTATCAGCTTGCGGCATCAGAGTTTTACGCATATCTTCTAGAAGAGAATAGCAAAGACCTATTTGAAGGAAAGATCGTCATCGGTAAAGAATGGATTAAAGGAAAGTTCAGAGAGCCACAAGCGATTTTAGATGAAAGACCCAGAGGTGGACGAGAACCTATGACGTTCCAAGAGTTTCGGACAAGCCGTGATGTTTACTCCGAATATCCACTGCAAGAAAAGTTGATTGAGTATAAAATCCCCTTTGATAACGAACGTTCATCGCCTGTTCCACAATGGATTGTCATTTTCGGATCGACAATCCTGCCAATTCTGCTCTTTCTCGGGATTATGATTTTTATTTCAAGGCAGATGCAGGGCACAGGTAATCGGGCGCTATCATTTGGAAAAAGCCGCGCCAGACTCCATGCTGAAAGTGAATCGAAAATTACCTTCGCTAATGTCGCCGGCTGCGATGAAGCGAAGGAAGGGCTAGAAGAGGTAATCCAGTTTCTCAAAGACCCGAAGAAATTTCAGCGACTCGGTGGACGTATCCCAAAAGGGGTCCTCTTAATGGGACCCCCCGGCACCGGAAAAACCTTGCTGGCGCGTGCCGTTGCCGGGGAAGCAAATGTGCCATTTTATAGCATCAGTGGATCCGATTTTGTTGAGATGTTTGTCGGTGTGGGCGCATCACGGGTCCGAGACCTGTTTGAGACAGGGAAAAAGAATGCGCCGTGTATCATCTTTATTGACGAACTTGATGCCGTGGGACGACACCGGGGGGCAGGCATTGGGGGTGGGCATGATGAACGCGAGCAAACCTTAAACCAACTGCTCGTAGAAATGGACGGGTTTGATACGTCTGAGGGGGTCATTCTCATCGCTGCAACAAACCGTCCTGATGTGTTGGATCCGGCACTCCTGCGGCCAGGTCGTTTCGATCGCCAAATCGTCGTCGATCTCCCTGATGTCAGAGGACGTGAGGATATTTTCAAAGTCCATACAAAAAGCATTGAAGTCAATGCCGATGTGAATCTAGAGATTTTGGCGAAAGCGACACCCTACTTTTCCGGGGCTGATATCGAAAATATGGTCAACGAAGCCGCATTACTCGCAGCCAAAGAGGAAAAAGATTCTGTTGACATGAGCTGTTTTGATGAAGCAAAAGACCGAGTGCTTATGGGCCCTGAACGCCGGAGTCTCTTTGTTAGTGATGATGATAAGCGGGTCACTGCGTACCATGAGGCGGGACATGCCCTATTACGACATGTCATTCCGGAAAACGATCCCAACTATAAAGCCACCATTATCCCTCGGGGACGATCGCTCGGCGTTTCGGTCTCACTGCCTATCCAAGAACGGCGAAACTTCAACAAAAAGTACCTGCTTGGCAATATTACCACTGCCCTCGGCGGACGCGTTGCTGAAGAACTCATCTTTAATGAGTTGACCACGGGCGCGCAAAATGATTTTGAGCAGGCAACCGATATCGCACGTAAAATGGTCACACAGTGGGGGATGAGCGAGCTCGGACCCCTCGCCTTCGGTCACCGTGAAGAGCAGGTCTTTTTGGGGAAAGAGATTGCACATCACCAAGATTATAGCGAAAAGACGGCGATCGAAATTGATGCCGCTGTCCAAAACATTATTATGGATTGCTATAATCGAGCGAGGCATCTGCTTGAAACGAATCTCGACGGGTTAAAGAAGCTCGCTGACGGATTGCTGGAGCGCGAAACACTCACTACGGAAGATATTGAAGAAATACTTGGCCCCCGTCCCCAGACCGCTTCGGTTTCATGATGGATTGCCGAGGGAAGTCGCTCCTTATCGGGAAACGTACACGGATTATGGGTATTCTAAACGTTACCCCGGACTCCTTCTCTGACGGTGGACGCTATCTTGATGTGGACCGTGCAATCACCTACGCTTATCAGATGGTCGAAGATGGAGCGGATATTATCGATATCGGCGGTGAATCTTCTCGGCCGGGCGCCTCACCAGTCTCCACCGATGAAGAGCTAGCCCGTGTGCTACCAGTGATTGAAGCACTTTCAAATCGGACGACGACGCTTATTTCGATTGACACCTATAAATCCGCTGTCGCACGTCGTGCGCTTCAAGCGGGAGCGCATATTGTCAATGATATTACCGCGTTGGGCGATGCGGAGATGGCGCGGGTGGTTGCGGAGATGGAGGCCGGGCTAATCCTCATGCACATGAAAGGCGTTCCCCGGACGATGCAGCGGTCACCGGTATATCGTAATCTCATCCATGAGGTACTAACTTTTCTTAGGCAGCGGGTCGATAAAGCGCAAGCAGAGGGGATTTGTGCTGACCGGATTATGGTTGACCCCGGTATCGGATTCGGTAAAACTGCCGAGCACAATCTGCAGATTTTACGCCATCTTGATATGTTTCGGAACCTAGATAAGCCCATCCTTATTGGCACCTCTAGAAAGTCGTTCATTGGGAGGATTCTCAATCTGCCCAATCCGGACGATCGGATGCAGGGCACTGCTGCAACCGTTGCGTGGGCAATCACCCATGGTGCCGATGTCGTGCGCGTTCACGATGTAAAGGCAATGTGTCAGGTTGCCCAAATGACAGATGCAATTTATCGTGACATAGATTAGAATCCCGCCCAAATAACTGAAAAGCCCATCGTCCGCACGTAACCGTTCAAAAACGCATCACAAACGCATCACACGAAAACCGATTATAGGTGTTCATGCTAGCACTCTTGAGGTCACCGTCATAAGTCGGTTCCTCAATGCCTTCCTTGTGAACAGGCAGAGGTCATGTACAAAAACAGATCCCACTATTTTTCGAGGCTAATGTTTTACAGCGCTGCAGCGATACTCATCACATTGCTGCTAATCCTCGGTGGACGGAACCACGCTTCAGCACAAGCCGTTAATGAAGAGTTTCGCGCCTCAGCAAATGCCTTCCTCCGGAGACTCTCTTCAGCGGAATATCTGGGGATGGATGATAGTTTCGTCAACACCATTTCCGGGATAGATGCCCTCAACAGCAATCCCGCCGGACTCAGCTTTATTGATAAGGGGCGTTTCACCACTCACGTCTCACGATTCCCGCGCACTGTCGCCACTATTGCGAAAATGAACAATCTTGAACGGTATGAAGATCACAGTCAGCACACGCTGCACGCATCGGGACTTGAGTTTATAAATTATAGTATGCCCTTGGGAAAGACGGGAGGCATTGGGTTCGATTTCGCAATAGGGCATGAGGGACTGTTCAGTCGCGTCAACCATCTTGGAAAAGCGACCAACAGCTTCCCTGAAACCGATTTCGCGATTGGGATCGGTTATGGGGGGAAGCCGTTCCGAGGATTGGCAATCGGTGTCGATGCTAGGTGGCTGCGCTCTAAAGTGCAGGAGGCCGAAGGTGAGAGGCATATTGGACACGGTTACGCCTATAATTTGGGCTTGATCCAGAAGTTGGGCGACCACCTCCGTATTGGTGGTGTGATTCGGAACCTAAGCAACGGGTTGTCGTTCACTGATAACGCTATCCCCGATCGCATCCACCGAAATCTGCTTGTGGGCGGCGGATACCAACGCCGCTATAAAGATATGGTTTTTCAGATCGGTATAGATTTGAATCCGCCCTTTGAAGATGGCATCCGAGCCGACGTCGGTGGAACCGTTTGGTATCGTGAATTCATCGGTGGACGATTAGGTTATCTGCGTCACACGGAAAAACAGTTCGGTTCAATCCTTAATCTCGAAACAGGGCAAGTTGAGTTTCAGGGCAGACTCTGGAAAGCTGAAGGATTGACGCTGGGACTTGGCTTACAAGTCAAAGGGATTTATATAAACGCAGCCTATACCCCCCAAATACAACCCATGGAAAATGAGGGAGAGCAGATTCGCATCGAAACTGGTAAATCTGTATACGCATTTTCAATTGGACAGCAGTTCTAACTAGCGAAACCCAATGCGGAAGCCGATGCCGCTACCATTCTCACGGTCCGTTCTATTTACCGAGAATCCCTATAAATCGGAATTTCACGCATCACCCGTCACACCCACCATGTCAGACGAATACAAAACTATCGTTGGGATAGCCGAATCAAAGCTAGTGGTCAAAAAATCTCGCTTCTTCGGGCTTGCGACATCCGTTGATACAATAGAGGAGTCAAAACAGTTCCTCGTACTAGCTCAAGAACAGTGTCCTAACGCCTCACACTACTGCTACGGATATACCATCGGATGGGGACGTGAAAAACGCGAGTATGCTACCGATGCCGGCGAGCCGAGAAACTCCGCAGGCCCCCCAATCCTCACAGCCGTGACTACCTCCCAACTCTCAAACGTGATTTGCGTTGTCACCCGTTACTACGGTGGTATCAATCTAGGTATTGGCGGACTGATTCGGGCTTACGGTCAGTCTGCGAGGGAATGTTTAGCGAGTGCAAAAATCGAAACACGGATTGTTTATCGGTCCCTACAGGTCAAAACACCTTATGAAGGAATCGGTTCGGTCCTCAACCTGTGTAACAGATTGCGAGGGAAGGTGATAAACGTCGAATATAGTCAACATGCAACCGTATTTCTACAAATTCGTCAGCGAGAAGCAGAAAACTTTCAAAAAACGCTGCGAAGAATCAACTCTGACATTGACGTTGTTGATCCGATGACTGTATAATCTATCCATTTGAAATCTTGATTGTGTAGGCATCATGAAATATGGGAGGGCTAATCTTGAGCGAGGGCAAAAAATTTACTACTACACATGAATGGATTGAAGTCGGCGAGAGCGACGGCGTCGTTGGGATCACCGAACGTATCCAGCTAGAGTATGGAGATATTGTCTTTGTTGAACTGCCCACTGTTGGCGATGAATATGAGCAAGATGAGCCGCTTGGTAGGGCAGAAGTTGGTGATGGGGATACCTTTCCTATCCATGCACCGGTTACCGGAGAGATTAAAGAAATCAACGCTATTTTGGAGGAAGATCCAGATCTGATTAATCATTCGCCTGAAGGGGATGGCTGGATCTGTCGGATAAGTATTGAGAGCGCTAGAGAACTCAATATCTTGATGGATGTCGATGATTACAATGACTATGAGGATGAAGAGCTAGACGATGAATACATGGATGAGGAAGATTTTTACGACGATGATGATGAGGATTACTAATCTACCCCTCCCTGAACCGAAACCCAGATAGCTGCCTCAACACGCCCCGCGCCTAATTGCCTTGCCACTCTTTTGCTGTGAAACAAGGAATGCCTATGTCATTAGTCAGATTAGACCAAGTCACAAAAACGTATGACCCTTACCTCGTTCTCGACGAAGTCTCTCTGTCAATCGAGCATGGCGATCGGATTGGACTCATTGGAAAAAATGGAACCGGTAAAACCACGCTGATCGAAATTATCGCCGGTGTGATCGAGGATTTCAAAGGAAATATCGCGTATGCGAAGCGACTCCAAATCGGGTACATCAGCCAAGAGCCGAATCTGGAAGCTGGCTGCTCGCTCCGGCAAGAGATGTTCAAGGTCTTTCAGGAACGGCGGGACCTTGAGGATGAAATGCTTCTGCTCAGTGAAGAGCTAGCGGCAGATCCCAATCTGCTTGATAAATATGCCCAGCTACAAGAGCGGCACGATCGAATGGGCGGATATGACTACGAATATCAAACAAATCGAACGCTGGGCGGGCTCGGATTCCATGATAGCGAGTTCAATTTGAAAATTGGGGTGTTGAGCGGAGGACAGAAAAGCCGAGCCGCGCTTGCGAAGCTACTTCTCGAAGACCCCGATCTGCTGCTACTCGACGAACCCACCAATCATCTCGACATCAAAGCGATTGAGTGGTTAGAAAACTTCCTGAATACTGAATATCGAGGGGCGGTTATCATTGTCTCCCACGACCGGTATTTTTTGGACCGCGTTACCCGCAAAATTGTGGAATTACGAAACCACAAACTCAAAGAGTATCCCGGAAATTACACCAGATATCTCGAAATCAGACAGACAGAAAGGATTGCACAGGAACGGGAATATAAAAAGCAGCAACGGCATATCGCTCACGAAGAGGAGTTCATCCGTCGGAACATGGCTGGACAACGCACCCGGGAGGCACAGGGACGGCAGAAATTGCTTGACCGACTAGAACGGGTAGAGAAGCCGGAAACTCGTGAGAAAACAATCAAACTCCGCTTCACACCAGAGGTACGGGGCGGAAACGATATTCTAAAGTGTCTAGATTTGGGAAAGCGATATGGCGACAAACAAATCTTTGAAAACGTTAATCTAGAGGTCTATCGTCAAGATGTTGTCGGCATCATTGGACCCAACGGTGTCGGAAAGACAACCCTGTTCCGAATGATCCTAGGCGACGAAAAACCAACGTCGGGGGAGTTGAAGGTCGGGCACAACCTCCATTTTGGATATTACGACCAAGAACTTGCAGGACTCAACCGAAACAACACAATTGTCGATGAGATTTGGGAATTGCGTCCAACACAAAAACAGGGCGAGATTCGCAGTTTTCTTGGACGGTTCCTCTTCTCTGAGGAGGAGGTGTTCAAGTGGATTGATGACCTCAGCGGGGGAGAACAGAGCCGCGTCATGCTTGCCAAGCTGCTCCTCGAAAACGCAAATGTTCTGTTGCTCGATGAGCCGACCAACCACCTTGACATACCGTCACGTGAAGTCCTTGAAGAAGCGTTGGCAGAGTATCCGGCAACCATTTTTATGATCTCTCATGACCGGTATTTCCTAAACAAGCTTGTCAACAAGCTGTTGGTGTTTGAGAATGGAACAGCGCAGCTATTCATCGGGACTTACGCCGAATATGAAGCCCATATCCGGGAGCAAAAACGGATGGCGATGCAAGCGAAAGAGGAAGCGGAAAAAACGAAAAAGGCAGAGCAACAGGGGAAACAGCAGCGGGAGCGGTTACGAGTTGCTTCGACTTCAAAACGATCCAAGAGGAAACGGCGGGTAAAAGCACAGCGCGTGGCTGATGTATGATGGGGATTGATCAGATTCAATGAAGTTGAGCCAACAGCTCCGTTGGTGTCCAGACAGGATTAGAATATCTTGCACGAGTGAGAGGCGACTAGCAGCAGGCCAATCGCGAACAATTTCGATAACTGCTTTGTAGTTAGTTGCTTCAACGGTTTGCCTATTCTTTATCCCTCAGTCGAATATAAAAGTGGCTACTACTATACCATTTTGACTTACGAAGCGTCGATAAGAGTATCGTCTAGCATAAGGAGACCACAACCTTGGCATCAAAATTGTCGTCCATAGACTTGCATAACGAAGCACTCGTCATCGATTCTCATAATGATACCATTGTCAGCCATATCCGTCGAGGGAACATTAGTATCTCGGACCGGGAGACGCCCGACCGCGTCCGACATAGCGGAACAATTTCTTATATGCGAGGTCCCCTCGATTCCGCGGCCAGACAAACAGCGGTCCAGATTAACCTACCGAAGATGCGGCAGGGCGGGGTTGACGCTGCCTTTTTTGCTATTGATGTGACGCGAGCGTGGAAAAATCATCTCAGCTACGCCCTAGATGCTATCGGCTTTTTTGCAGCGGAAGTCGAGACTCACACCGACGAAATTGTTATTGCGAAGACAGCCGACGATATTCGGAAGGCAAAAGCAGCGGGCAAACTTGCTGCGATTTTGGTCATTGAGAACAGCGATGGTGTGGAGCGCAGCCTGAACATCCTAAAGAGCCTCCATCACCTAGGCGTCCGCTCTATTGGGCTGACCCACGACCCCACCTCTTGGGCCGCAGCCGGCAACGGCGAAACGGATAGCGGCGGTGGGCTTACCCGATTTGGCGTCCAGCTCGTAAAAGAGATGAATCGACTGGGGATGCTCGTCGATGTCTCTCACATCAGTGAACACGGTTTTTGGGACGTGCTAGAGGTTGCCGAGCGTCCAGTAATCGCTTCCCACAGTAACTGTAAGGCGCTCTGCGGTCACCCGCGCAATCTGACCGACGAACAGATTAAACGTATCGCTGAGAACGGCGGCGTCATCGGTGCAACCTTCGTCAGGTGGTTCATTGACGATAACACCCCCTCGTTTACCCGGTATCTCGACCATATCGATCACATCGTCAATCTAGTCGGCGACGACCATGTCGGTCTCGGATCCGATTTCGATGGCGGCGGTGAACAGCTCAAGGATGCGACGGAGTTCCCGAAAATTACTGAAGGGCTGCTAGAGCGCGGCTATTCGGCGACATCAGTCCGGAAGATTCTTGGGGAGAATCACCTGCGCGTGTTTGCCGACGCGTGTCCGGGATAGGCATCGCGCATCAACACAGATTGACTGACAAAAGTGATTGTGTACCACTCTACAATTCCCCACGCAGCAGCAGGTGATCAGCCATCAACTCACCTTTGCCGTTACGTGTGCCAGTCGGCATATAGTGAATAACCATCGCCCGACGTCCACGATGTGACCGATTCGGGTGGGTCTGATGCAGCATCAAACAGTGATGCACCATCCCATGTCCCGCTTTGACCGGCACAGGTGTCGCACGATTTTCATCTACGTTTGCTTGCAGCAACGCAGGAAGGCTCCCTTTTTCCGATACAGCGCGGTCATGATCTGGAGCACCTTCCAGATGGCTACCGGGGATGATATTCATGCACCCATTATCTTCATCGGCGGCGTCGAGTGCCATCCAGATGCTCACGAGGTTCGCCGGCGTACAACGCCAGTACCCGTTGTCCTGATGCCACGGCACCTCACCCCCGTGACGGGCGGGTTTGTAGAGGGCTTGATCGTGGAACAGTTGAATGTTCGGACCGATTAGACTTTCAGCGATGTCCAACAGTGGCGCGTGATAAAGCAGCTCACGATACACCTCATCGTAGCGCCACATCTCCATAATTTGCAGCATCTCCTCCGAACGGTCGACGGTCTCGGCCTGCTCCGACTCACCTACCACGGCGAGGTTACGCAGCCCCTCACCGCTTGTCCCCCGTTTTTTCGCAAACAGCGCGTCGTAATGCTCCCGTAGTAAGTCGAGATGGTCATCCGCAATGAGGCGATGCGGAATGTTGAGATACCCTTTCTCCTGAAACTGTTCAATCTGTTGTGGAGTGAGTTTCATCATCTTCTCCTTCAATGTTTCAATTTTGCTTTACTTGCACCCGTATTTGATGATATATTTCGCATACAACAAACTTTTGATTCTTGACGAGGTAGCTATGAAAACGCTAGATGATTACATCAAAGAATTGAAAACTGAAAATCTCATCTATAGGACAGTATCAAATCTCTTTGACAAGTTTCACGGCTCTCAATTAGACTGCTGCATTTCTCTAGTCATTTCCAAGAAGCGACAGATTTTGTTACGGCTCTAACACCGGAACAAAATCTGACACATATAGAAACGTCAGTATAGCCCTCCTTCCGAATTCTACAACGTGAACGGCTCCCCAATCTCCGCTGATCGCTTCACCGCACAGCAAATCGCCACCGCTTTCATACCCGCTTCACCACTTGCGCGCGGCTCGCTTCCTGTCTGAATACACTCGATGAAGTGCTCAATCTCTGCACGGAAAGAATCAAAGTTCGGGTAGTTTTCCTCCTCCACAGTCTCTGGATCGTTTCGGAACGAGTAGCGCAACGTTTCCGCCCGATCGAACCCGCCTGTCACTTCAGCGACGCCGTTTTCATTAGCGACGTAGAAATCCTCAAAGTTGAATCCTCCCATCGAAACCATCCCCGCATTGACAACTCCGATAGCGCCGCTCTTAAATCGCAAGGTAAACATCGCACAGTCAATCTGCGGCTTCCGGTGCGGTGCAAAGAAGGTCCCACCTTCGGCGTAGACCCGATCAACGTCCCCCATCAGAAAGCCGAGAATATCTGCCGCGTGCACAGCGTTTTCAAGAATCGGCCCCCCGCCATCGTCCTCTGCCCAGAACCAATCCTTGTTCGACATCCCCGGATGCGGATACCGGTGAACCATATACTGAATCGGTCCAAATTCACCTTCCGTCATCTCCTTCAAACGGAGCAGCGGCGGGATAAACCGTTTCTTGTGCCCAATCTGTAAAACCACACCCGTCGATCTGCACACATCGATCATCTCCTGACAATCTGAAACGGTGCTCGCCATCGGTTTTTCGCATAGCACATGAATACCCCGCTCCGCTGCCATTCGTGTTAGCGCTAGATGAACTTTCGGTGGCGTACAGATGCTGATTGCCGTCAAGGCCTCCGTGTCTAACATCTCTTTAGTAGAGGTATACCCTTTGACACCATATTGTGACGCAAAATCCTCCGTTATCTGCGGGACAATGTCGCAAACGCTAACCAACTCAGCGTCGCCATTCGCCGCCCACCGATCAACATGGGCCCGACCAACTCCCGCTAATCCAATCACCGCAACTTTCATATAACCCTCCACGTATATTATTAGGCCTTCTTCACGCAGCGCGCTTCACGTTTCAGCAGGGCGCTATGCTTTGTCAGTAGTGGTATTATGTACGCATCGTAGTTTAGCAGAGAGCGGATGCAGCGTCAAGCCAAACGAATGGAATCGAAAAGATAAAACTTGACAACCCATCGTGAATCCCATAAACTAAAGCCTAACAGCCATTTTGAGTTAGTCATGGGAGGAGGCGTCTACATTGATCTGTCCCAAATGCGGCGGTAAAGTACAACTGCTTAAAAACGAAGCTGCGTTTTGCCTAGATTGCGAATGGGATAACTTGGAACAAATCCCCCAATCGGGACAACGGGTGAATTGCAGACATCTGTGGGTTTTACAGGTAAACCAAGCCGATAGCACGTCACAGTGGAGGTGTGTACACTGCTCTGAACGTCGCGATTTCCAAATGGCATTGATGTATCTAAGACCTTAGCTGGAATCAGGTTGTTTTTCAAAGTTCTAATAGAGTAACGGGTGTACTGCATTCATATATTAGGTTTCTAAGGAGATTAGCTTATGGGTTTTTCATTGGCAGATAAGGTTGCTATTGTTGTGGGCAGCAGCAGCGGCATGGGAAGGGCAACCGCAGTGACTTTCGCTAAAGCGGGCGCACAGGTTGTGTTGGCGGCGCGAAGTGCCGAGACACTCGCAGCGCTGGCGGAAGAGATTGGCGAGAATGCAGTTGCCTGCCCGACCGATGTGCAAGACGCGGGAGCTGTGGATAAGCTTATTGAAACAACATTAGAACAGTTCGGACGGATCGATGTGCTCGTCTACGCCACCGGTACAAACATTCCCGACCGGAGCCTTGAGGTGCTATCCAACGAAACGTGGGATATGATGATCCAGACAAACCTCACCGGAGCGTTTTACTGCACGAAAGCGGTCCTGCCGACGATGCGTCGTCAAAAGGATGGCGTGATCATCTATGTCTCCAGCGGAGCGGTGCAACGTCCCGATGTGTCCGGTGTCTCCTATCAGGCTACTAAGCACGGGATGGTCGGGCTCGCTCACGGCACATTCCAAGAAGAAAAAGAGAACGGCATCCGTACCTCAATGCTCTTTCCCGGCTTAACCGATACGCCAATCGTTCTCAAACGTCCAGTACCGACTCCACCCGACGTAATGGCAAAATCGCTGCAACCACAGGATGTCGCCGATGCGTGTCTACTGATTGCTTCGCTGCCAGCGCGGGTGTATGTACCCGAGTTAATTATGTTACCTGCAGGTTTAGCGTAGCTACAATCGCAGCTGAAAACTTGGTAGTCGCTGTTTCCAACTGCGCCGTCCTGTCTCCCGTTTAGTAGTCGCTGTTTCCAACTGCGCCGACGCCGGGGTTTAGCGTAGCCACAATCGCAGCTGAAAACGCTGCGACGTTTAATCAAGTACAATTACTCCCTGCTTTTCAAGTCGTTATCTCATCAAAAATTGCAAATGGCTAAGAAACTTATCTGTGCATGTATCCTTTCAATCTTAATTTCGATAGACAGCCTTGCCCAAGAAGATCTACTCATCAAAATTCCTGAAACTGCCAACCGAGAACTCTATCCTCTGCAAGCCCATCATGGAGTCAAGTTACGCTATCGCACCTCCGATTTTTCCATCGTTCAAGTTCCGTTGACATCCGGCTCCAGTCGGGCGAGCCAAGATTTGCTAACCGAGTTGGCAGATTCACAGATTTTGGATACAGTTACCCCCGAGTTCAACTATTATGTCCTCTGGTTCCCTTCAGCGAATGAGCGAGCACTTATCCAAGCGTATGGGGAAATTCTATACCAGTTCGGTGGGTCTGTCCTGCTCAAATTGCACGCCAAGCTCGAATCGGTTTTACTAGATCTGCCAGTTCATCAACGTGCGAAACTGCCCGACAATATTGTTCTACCGGAACTCCAACCTCCTGCGTTCGCACCCAGTATACCCGCATCGCCCCAAGCACAATCAATCATTCAGGGGCTGCTCGATCAAGCGGACGGCCTTCGATGGCTTTGGGGGGTTATCGCTCTTGTCGAGAATGAAGACCTCCATCAGCCGGGGCAGTTCTTCCGCAGCCGATACGCTCTCCGAGTCCGTGATGCCGTTCAGCTTGATGACAATCCGCTACCCGATCATGCGTGCGATAACTCCGCAGAATATATCGCCCAACAGTTTCGCAGCTACGGTCTGGAGGTCGAATTTGATTCGTTTGACCACCGGCGCCGATCCGCGCTTGGCGCCCTAATTGGCGAATACGTGATGCGGAATGTGGTCGCCACACTGCCAGGTAAGGGGCCCAACAAGGACCGAATCTACTTGATGGTAGCGCATTATGACAGCATCGCCTCCAAGACCCCCGGCTGGGACACCGGGTGGAGAAGGATGACAGCGCCGGGGGCCGCCGACAATGCGTCAGGCGTCATGGAAATGCTGGAAACCGCACGCATTCTGAGCCAGCAAGACTTTGACTTCACCATCCGGTTTATCGCCTTTTCGGGTGAAGAACTGTTCCTATTCGGCAGCAAACACTATGCACAACTGGTTCGGGAGCGCGGAGACGACATCGCCGGTGTCTTAAACTTCGATCTCTTAGGGCATGACCCGGACGGGAACTTGGACATCCATGTGCTCGGAGACGAACAATCACAATGGCTTGTCAACGCGTTCGGCGCCGCTGCCGAACGATACAAAATCCCAATCGATCTGCGCCTAAAAAACGATCCCAGTTTCATCTATAGCGATCACTCCCCGTTTTGGGACATCGGTATCCCCGCGGTGATGGTGGCAGAGGAATCGTCACTCGATGCGCCCGACGAATCGACCGCATATATCCATAGTCAAGAGGATGACTTGACCAAAATCTCAATACCGCTGTTGGGCGAATTGGCTATTCAGTTAGCCGTAGCAACACTCGCTGAACTCGCTCGGCCCATCGTTGGATCAGGCAGTTTACTGAACCCTGATATCTTCTGGGAATCTGAAGGCATCACCGTTTCTAACCCCGCGCCCACCAAAGGTGATGAGGTTACCATCACCGCGGAGGTGACAAATGCGGGGCCCATCCCCGTTGAAAACATCACAGTCCAGTTCGTCGTTATCAACCCTGATGGAAGCACTGAAACCTTACCCGAAGGGAGCGTAGACCTAGACGTCAATCAGTCCAAAACGGTTGCCGCTCGCTTCACACCCACCACATGGGGCGTACTCACCCTCCGTGCCCTACTGAACCAAGATACAAGTGTCTTTGAGTCCAATTTCAACAACAATCGGATCGAAACCGAATTGACCGTGGCGAACCCGAATGTGACCATCGAAAATATCATCGCTTACCCAAACCCGCTCCATCTCAACCAGCCGAATGCTACGCTCAAACTGACGTATCTACTGAGCCGCGATGCCGAAGTCGTCGTATCCATCTACGACACTGTTGGTGAGCAGGTCCTTGAAAGCGTGTTTCTCGCAGGGAGCAACGGCGGTCGATTGGGCGCCAACGACGCCTTCACGTGGGAGGGCAGACGCAACTTCTTTGAACTTGTCGCACCCGGCGTCTACATCTGCCGTATCACCGCAACCGACGCAGACGGTGAATCGCAAACGAAAGGCACAAAAATCGCTGTGATTCGATAGGTTTCGGTCGAGGGGTAAAGGAGAACCAAAAAATGCACACAACATCCGATCGACAAACCACCCAAAAGCATGTGCTCATCAGCGTTGTTGGACTTTCACCACAAGTCATCACCGAGACCCTCTACTACTACTGGTGCCTCGCTTCACCACCCATCCCAATCACTGAAGTTTTTGCCTTGACTACCCTGCATGGCAAACAGGCTTTGGAGGATATGCTTCTCGGAAATGACGGGAAACTCAAGTCCCTTTGCAACGACTACAAACTGCCACCAATCCACTTCGATACGGCAAATATCCATCTCCTGAAGGACGCAGACGGACAACCATTAGAAGACATTTCGAGTGTGATTGACAACGAAGCGCTTGCAGATCAGCTCTTTGCGTTCATACGAAAGCTGGCAGCTTCGACCGATATCTGTCTACACGCCTCTATCGCAGGTGGGCGCAAAACGATGGGGTTTTACATCGGCTTGGCTATGCAATTTTACGGCAGACCGGGCGATACCCTGTCCCATGTCCTCGTCAACCCTGAACTTGAAAATCAAGGGTTTTTCTACCCACCGCCAAACGGTGCTGACGTTGTTTTGAGCGATGGGCGTACAGTTCCTGCCCATGAAATTCGACTTGAGCTGGCAGAAATTCCGCTCTTGCTACTTGGGGAGCAGATCCCTTTTATCGAGAAACATGCTGATGCCGGCTACACGGAGTTGATCGAGATCGCTCAACGAGAGTATAATGCGTTGCAAGCAATCTCCCCTGTCGTTGTCAATACATTCTCCCGTTGCTTACAAATTGGAGAGATTACTATCAATCTCACCCCCCTTGAACTCGGGCTCTATCTGTTTTTTGCACAACGACAGTTAGAGGAAGAAGGAAACGAAAAATACTCTGTTTCGCGCTCTGAAATTCAGACGGGCCTTCTAACAGATGCACTCAGAGAGATTATACCTCAAATTGCCGCGCGAGATCTCCGGTTACAAGTGTTGAAAGGTTGGGAAAGCGATCCAATTTCCCGCTTTGCCCAAACCCGATCTAACATCAACAAAAAAATTAAAGAGGGTCTGGATGAATCCCATTCTACTCACTATCAAATTCAGACTTCAAGTCCTTCGTCAAACCAAGGTGAGATCTGCTATGGACTGGTACTTTCCAAAGACCGTATCCACCTCCAACTACCAGCATAGGATAAAGGTTCATATCAAAAGAAAGTGTAAAATGCGAAGAGAAAAGGGGATGGAAGAATAGGAAAAAAAGGTCCTTCCAATATCACGTTTTGGTTCCTTTCCACTATTGCTTAGCATGAGCCAAGATAAAAACTGAGTTGTTACCATAAAAACCGACTTTTTATGCTTGAAGGTTCGCAAAACGGAGGATATATTTTCTATCAAAATCTGGAATCTCAAGAGGTGACCACATGCTCCAAGACATTGAACGGCTACAACTCGCCGCACTGCTCCATGACATCGGCAAATTTCGGCAGCGGAGAACTACAGGACCTACTGTGTCTCACCAAAAACAGGGGTGGGAGTTTGTCACAGAGGACTTTAGCGGCTTCTTCTACCCGTGCGGCAATGATTTGGGCGATGCAATTCTAAACCATCATAATTCGCCCAGACAGACGAAGGAGATCGAAAAACAGGTAACGCTGGCAGACCGGCTCTCCGCCAAAGAGCGAGAGGGCGATCAGCGTGACCAAGAACAGCCTTCCCACGCCGCGTTGGTTTCGATTATGTCACGCCTGAAAACTGATGGCACGCCGCAGCCAACGGAATTGCGATATAATCTCAATCCGTTGGACAGCCGCCGCGAAACCATTTTTCCAACAGAGGATGGCTCTGCCGATCCGAGCAGGTACAAGGAACTTTGGGATGCATTCACGCAAGAGCTGCGGCACTTGGCAGGTGAGCGTGGCTACCAATCGGCGGACTATCAGACGCTTGTCGCGCTCTTACACAAATACACCGTCCGTATACCCTCTGCTACACCGTGGGAAAGCGGAGGTGAGCGAACTATTCCCGATGTGTCGCTCTACGACCATCTCCGCACAACGGCAGCAATTGCAACGTGTATCTACCGAGAAATTACCCCCGATAATCTGGACGGTCATCTTCATAAATCCCCTGAATTCACCAAACAATCTTTGTGTACCCTGCTCAAAGGCGATGTTTCAGGGATACAAAGTTTCCTCTACCGGATTCAGTCCGAAGGCGCATCGCGGGAGCTGCGCGGCCGGTCGTTCTACCTACAACTGTTGACGGAGGCGATTGCGCTGTGGATCTTGCGACGATTTGACCTGCCGATAACGAACTTGCTGCTCGCAAGCGGCGGGCACTTCTACCTGCTCCTGCCCTATAGAGAATCTAGGGAACGGATTGACGCACTCCGTGCCGAAATTGCCGAAAAATTGTGGAGGGCACATCGGGAGGAACTTTCGGTTGTTCTCGCAGGTATCCCTGTAACAGCAAGAAATTTCGACCATGATCCAAGAAAGAAGCCAGGCAACGAAAACAAACCTTTTTCCGACAAATGGAAAAGAGTTTCGGAGGAGATTGAGCGGCAGAAGCAAACAAAATGGCGAGAATTGCCGAAAGAGCAGATGTTTGACCTCTTTTTCACACCCGACGACGAACGGGAGACTTTTACCCCGGAAGGTAAGCCCGAGGCAGACTTCTACGGATTCCAAGAACTTGGTCGGAATCAATTACGGGAGGCTCAATATCTCGTCACCTTTGAGGCTCCTGAGCAGCCGATTCCTGATAAACCGGATTGGCGTGAAATTATCACCGGCTTTGGGTTAGAGGTTCATCTCGTTGATAAACCCGAAAACAAACCGGCGTTACCCGCTGACGCAACCCGGGGGATAGTGTATCGGCTCAATTCTACCGATTTTCTCGCCGACGAAATCCTCGAAAATTTCCGATGGGGAGGTCTTCCCATCAGCTACGATTTTCGCCCCCTACCGCAAGTTATCCCGCACAGATCGGATGGCGAGGCGGTTGCGGACTTTGACCAACTCGCTGACGCATCGGAGGGGGTAAAGTGGCTCGGTGTGTTGCGGATGGATGTGGATAATCTCGGTGCCTTGTTCAGGGATGGGCTTGGCGAAAGTGCGACCATTTCGCGGATGTCCACGTTGAGCGAATCGGTACGAATCTTCTTTGAGAGCTACGTTCCAAAACTCTGCCGAGACTACAACAGCCATCACACGCCTGAAATTTTGGAATTAATCTACGCGGGCGGCGATGACCTGTTTCTCGTGGGTGGATGGAGTGCCCTCCCCCAAATCGCCCGGCAGATTCGGGACGAATTTCGTGCGTTTGTCGGCGGCGACCATGTCACCCTTTCCGGGGGCATCGCAATCGAGCATAAAAAGTATCCGCTCTACCAACTAGCGGCCGACGCCGGCGATGCCCTTGATGATCAGGCAAAGCAGAAGGAAAAGGACGCTCTCAGTTTTCTACAAAAGCGGATACCCTGGGCACAATTTAACCGAGTTGATCAATGGCATCAGCGATTGTTTGATGCAGTCCGTGGTGAAAAGCCGTTGCCGAGTAGTTTTCTCACACGCTTGAGCGAGATTTATCATCTCTACGACAGCGACAAAGAGAACCAATGCAAATGGGCGTGGCGACTCATTTATCACTTGGGTCGTGCCAAGCAGATGTACAGCAGTCATACCGACCTGATTGACGATCTGCGTCAAAGGTTGGTTCGCAATCATAGTGAAGAAGGTGAACTCCTTCAATTTCTCCGCGTCATCGTACGTTGGACAACCTTACGAACAAGGGAGGATAAAGATGAGACAACATCAGGGAGGTAGTCGCGATTCTCAACAAAGGCATAATCGTGGTTCTCAAGGCAATCGTGGACCTACGAGAGTCACGCTGAATAAAGAGGTCATCACTGAAGGCGGTGAAATTTTGGTAAAAGAGGCAGAGAAATTTGGCAAACAACTCGCCCGAAATCTCACAACATCTCAGATTCGCAATATCTACGGTGCGGTCAAGAAGATGCAGATGAAAGGCGGCGAACTTGACACGCATAAACTCTTGATGCTCAAGCCGAAACTCGCTTATGCCGCAAAGCGGCACGGCGGCGGAGTTGAAACACTGAAAGATGTCCTGACTCAGGCGATTGACCATGTAGGAAACGATTTAAAGAGATTCAATCGGTTTGTTGATTTCTTTGAGGCAATTCTGGCATATCACAAAGATGCCGGAGGAAGGGATTAGTAAGCGTAACCGAAGGAGAACAAAAATGGCAAGTATTCAACTGCAAGGAAAAATCTTTATTACAGGTGAAATCGAAACGACGACGGGATTGCACATCGGTGGAAGCGCCGGCGAATTGGATATCGGCGGCGTAGATAACCCCGTCATCCGGAACCCACTCACCCGTGAGCCGTATATACCCGGCTCATCGCTGCGCGGCAAGATGCGCTCTCTGCTTGACCGTCACTTTAACCGTTCCCTGAATAAACCCATCCGTCGGAATCCCCCACGGGTTCGCGTCCATGAGTGTGATAGGTTGGCTGACTACAACGAGTGTTCAGTCTGTCAAGTGTTCGGTGTCGCGCCGGCCCGCGGTATGGAGGACACAATGCCCACGCGTCTGATTGTCCGCGACGCGCTTTTGACCGCAGAGACAAGGGACCGTTTCGACAACATCGACACCGACATGCCGTACACAGAGGTCAAAACTGAGGTCGCAATTGATCGGATCACTTCGGCGGCAACCCCACGTCAAAACGAGCGGGTGCCCGCAGAAGCAACCTTCGGTCCGCTGGAAATGGTCCACAGCCTCTACACCCTTGACACCGATCCCACGGGAAGCGTTGACCGTGAAATCGCACTTTTTGATACGGTGTTGACGGGTATGGAACTGCTTGAAGATGACTATCTCGGCGGCTCGGGCTCGCGCGGTTCCGGGAAAATCGCCTTCCGTAAGTTGAAGGTAATCTTCAAATCCCGAAGGCATTACGAAGACCCGCGGTCAGTACCTATTACCACGCTTGCCCACGGGGATGGCGTTGCAGCGTTACGGGGTGTGGATTACCAAAGCCAGATTTCAGATGCAATCCGAGCATAAGGAGGGGCTTCATGTCGATACATGCCACCTACCATCTCAACTTCCGATCGCCGCTCCACCTCGGTCGGCGCGGCGTCGGGTTAGAGGCAACCGAAACCTCAATCCCTGCGGACACCCTCTTTTCGGCAATCTGTCAGACGTGGCGGACGTTTTACGGAGAGGAAGGGCTCACCGATTTTTTGGCGCAATACGAAAGGGGTGAACCGTTTCTGTTGACCTCCGCCTTCCCTTTTGCGGATGGCATCAGATGCTTCCCCAAACCGCTAATCGATCTCAATCTCAATGCGGACGCTGACCGAAAAAAAATCAAGAAGGTTCGCTACCTCTCCGAGAAGCGTTTTCGTCAAGTTGTCAACGGTGAGTTGAGGGTATCTGACGATGCTGACTTAATAAAGGAGAAAGACTTAATCAACGGTGGACAACTCTGGGTTCACAGCGACGACAAGTGCCCAGCCACAGTTTGGAGTATTGACAAGCGGCCTCGGGTGACCCTTGACCGTCAATCGTCCACCTCGGAAATTTGGCACTTAGGGGGCGTAAAGTTTCACGAAGGGTGCGGGCTCTGGTTCGACGCACAATTCGATACCAAGGAGACTCAAACGCATGTCGAAACCCTCCTCCATGTACTCGGTGACACCGGCATTGGCGGCGAGCGGAGTGCGGGATACGGTCTCTTTGACCTCCGTATTCAATCCGCCGAACCCGAATCAGCGCCGGAAACGGACAGGTTCG
Organism: Candidatus Poribacteria bacterium; assembly: GCA_022822785.1. Classification (GTDB taxonomy): domain Bacteria; phylum Poribacteria; class WGA-4E; order WGA-4E; family PCPOR2b; genus PCPOR2b. Next base: position 10,414 of record JAJEAL010000088.1, on the reverse strand, counting down.
TTACCCTCTCACCCGTCTGCCCGCGAGATGCCGATGAGTTAAATGGACTCGTCCAAGGCGCTGTCGGCTATGCTTTAGAGGAACGCTCCGGTTGGATCTGTTCTACTGAGGGGAACGGTCTCCGTCGTCAACAGATCTGGATGTTTGGGGAGGGCTCAGTATTGAGCGGGAATGGCGCACGAGTTGGTCGTCTCGTTGACCTAAAACCGGATCCGTGCCCACACCCGGTATGGCGATACGCCTACGCCTGGCCCATAAAGATGTAACTATCATGATATTTGGTAAGCGCTGTTTCCAACTGCTTGTAGTTGCCTGATTTATCAGGTGTCCGTTCCGCCTGTCCCGATTCCATCGGGACGCCCCGGTAGGCGCTGTTTCTAACTGCGCCGTTATAGGGTGTCCTATTACTTCTAAACTTTACTATAAACGTTTTCCGCTCCTCATATTTGGTAGGCGCTGTTTCCAACTGCGCGGTTATAGAGTGTCCCGTTACTTCTAAACTTTACTATAAACGTCTTCCGCTCCGTCAATCAACCAATGAACCAATACAATTGGGGGAAATTGTGAAATACCAACTAAAAACCATAACACCCGTCCACATCGGCACAGGCGAAAGGTTAAGCCAGATCGACGGGTTCTACGACAACGGACAATGGCATCGGATTGACCTTGATGCCGTGCTCGCAGCTATCCCCGAATCCGAACTAAATCAGCTCACGATTGCGATGGGGGGACGCGACTTTCAATGGGGTAGATACCTGCCAACAAATCAACCGGCAGCGGCTTACACCCTCCCGTGCCCCGAAGACCCACGCGAAACCGAAATCCGGGAGGCGATTAAACACCCTTCCGGTCGGCCCCTGATCCCCGGCAGCAGCATCAAAGGCGCAATCCGCACCGCACTGCTGTGGGGCCTCATGGATGATAACAATTCAGAAGCCCAAGAGGCCTTTGAGGGTTCGGTCAACTATTTGAAAGAGCAACTACAGCGAAGACCGAATCGAAGTTGGGCAGGACAAGGGATTGAGCAGCGTGTGTTTGGAAAGGATCCGAACCACGACCTGATGCGAACCGTGCAGGTCAGCGACACCGCGCCAATCTCGATTGAATCCTTGGAAATGGGCACCGCATGGACGGTTACACTCAATCGGGACGGCGAACTCGTCCCAAAACGGGAGGGCAATCGTGAATACAAAACCTTTGTTGAACAGATTCGCGCTGACCAGCCCTTCGACTTCTCAATCACAATTGACACGACCCTTTTCCGCCAGCGAGAAAAACGCGAACTCGGATATACCGATCGGCAGGAGCGGACAATCTCCGAAAAACTCGCCGATATGTGTAACTTCGTGACTGGTGGGCTCGCCACAGCTGAGGCGGAGTTTTACCACTACTACAAGTTGCCTGAACTTGCTAATTTCTATGAATCACTCTCGACTCAGATCGGCAATCTACCGGATGGTGCATTCATCCTTCAGATCGGTTGGGGAACGGGGTACCTGACGAAAACGGTCACCGACCTGTTGACCGGGAACGATGAAGATCTGATGATGAAATTCCGGCGGCACTACCGTCTGGGCAGAAGCCGCTCAGGGGGCGATTACTACGATGATGAATTCCCGAAGACCCGTCGAGTTCTGTATGACCGGCAAAGACCGAACTCCCCGCTCGGCTGGGTGCAAATCACACCCGCCTGAAAATTGATTTTCGCTCATGTTAATAAATCGTACTAGGAGTTACGCACTTCAGATTGTAGTTGCCTGATTTATCAGGCGTTAGCAACGGTGTCCAGTGGTGATGAATCGCCGACCTACCCCCTTGATAAGGGGGCAGGGGGAAGTTCCCTCTATCTTTGTTGTGGCAATCACGCCTCGAACTACCCCCTTGATAAGGGGCAGGGGGGTTGGTTTTGACCATTCAACTGCGTAAGTATGAAGGTGCGACAGCGCAGGCGTTGGGAGATGCAGGGTTGGTTTTGACCATTCAACTGCGTAAGTCCTACGTACACCATAAACCGAGTTTTTTCTTGAAAACTCGGTTTCTTTTCGTCAATCAATTAGGTTCGTAGTAGCGTAATTCATTGCGCGTTAGTCCAAACAAAAAATGATCCCTATTACACGGAGATAAACCCATGCGCATCAAAATTACCTGCGACATCGGCGAAGGCATCAGCTTACCGATCAACTACAACTACTTCCTTGCAAGTGCCATCTACAGTTTTCTCAAAGAATCCGACCCCGAATATGCACACTTCCTCCACCAAGACGGCTACGAATTAGAAAACAGACATTTCAAGCTGTTTACCTTCTCCCAGCTGATGGCAAAACGGCGAGAAATCCGAGGCGACCAGATCTACTTCCGTTCACCGCTGACCTGGTACGTCTCCTCCTCTCAGGAGCAGTTCTTGGCAAACTTTGCCGCCGCCCTGATGCAGAACGGGCTCCTACAAGTTGAACGTCACAGGCTTCAGGTGCAAGATGTCGAAGTGTTGCGTCAACCCCGTTTTGGACCGCAGATGACCTTTCGCTGCCTCTCCCCGATTACGATGTCCACTAAACGCGAACGAGCCGACCAACTTGTCACACACTACTGCCTCCCCGACGACCCCCAGTTCTCCGAATTGGTTCGACAAAATCTGATTCGGAAATACGAAGCCGTATACCAACACCCGCCGCAAGAGCAATCGTTTGCCATGACCTTCGATCAGGGTTACATAAATAAGAGGAAGGAGCGGGTAACACGCTTGGTTGATTTCAAAGGGACAAAAATTCGTGGTGTTCTTGCTCCTTTTCACGTCATCGGTTCACCGGAATTAATCCATATCGGTTACACATGCGGCTTCGGCGATAAAAATAGCATGGGATTTGGGATGGTGGAACTTTTAAGGAAAAATCTATGAAAATATGTTGACTTAACATATGTATAGTTATATCATTTGGTTAGGGTCTTAAGGAAGGAGGGATAAAAATGGCAATCTATGAAAAATTGATGGGCAATCCGTTTGTTGATACGGGTGTGAGCGCGATTTGTGAGTGGCTGGGACCAGGGACTCAACCGGAGGAGATCGCAACTGAAGATTTGGAAATAATGATAAATCAGTTCGCTCCAATTTATTGTACCTCTGCGTGGACTAAGAACCTCTATTCAATTTTCCCAAACAGTCCTGTGACCTATAGAAACAAGGATACCGTTGCAGAGCTGGTTTCTAAATGGTCGAACTGGCGTGAGAAAATCGAACCAATGAGTCAAGCGGGGGATTGCCTTGGATGTGGCCGTCGAGTGACAATGGAGAAACTACTTACCAAAACTGATGTACCCTTAACAGGTTCGGGCAGCCTACGAAATTTCTTTCCGTTATTTAGCGATGGACAAGGATATTGCGCCGCTTGTGCCTTGGCGGTTCAGTTTGCTCCGCTTTCCTTGGTTTCTAGCGGCGGTAAATTCCTTATGTTGCACTCAAACGCTTGGCGGGTTCAAAGGAAGTGGACACAGATTTGCGTTGCCGATATTCAAAGTCGTGTTGCGCGGAACGAAATTACTGGCTGCTTTAACCCGGGATACATTAATCCACGTAACGGTCTGTTTTACATGGCGAGCCGACTTATTGACTATGAGGAACGTCGAGCGACCGAAGATATCACGATGCAAATTTTCTATTTTTCCAACTACAATCAAGGACCAGAACTGGAAATCTTCCATCTACCGGCACCGGTCTTTCGCTTCCTGCGCTACGCGTATCAAAACGAATTTAGCCGAGCATGGCACCAGATCGTCCGAAGCGGCTATCGGTGGGTCAACTGGGACAAAGTCGAATCGGAGGAGGATTACAAAAACAGCCGCAATCTCGTCTACGAATTTTTGCTGCAAGGTCGATCCATCCTCGGATTTTTTATCAATAGACCAGCACGGAAGGTGCGTAGCAACTGGGAATTGCTTTCCCTTTACCTAAAGGAGGTTCGCAACATGGAGGAATCAAGGCTTAATACTATAAAGCAGGTCGGCGATTCAATCGCCCAAAGCATCCGTAAATCTGGACGGGAGCGACGGCTCCGACAACTGGAATCCGCGGGGAGTTACGGAGAATGTCGAAACATTTTGCGATTCGTGATTCGTGACCGAATCCAGCAAGGTGAAGAAACGCCACTCTTTTCGCTCGATGATTACGTCGAGCAGCTGTTCCCAGTATCAGCGGATCAGGCCACATTTTGGCGAGAAACCCGCGACCTACTTGTTTTTCGGATTTACGAAACGCTTCACGATTGGTTGATTACAAGTGGTTTCGCCGATGATATTGATGACGAAACCGAACACTCTACAGATGAATTACAGGAAGGAAATTAATTATGTCGAAACATGTTATCGGTTTGGTACTGATCGATGCGCCCCATTCTGCGCTCAATAATGCAGGAACGGAAGCATCGCAAGCAACAGAAAACATCGTGGTCGTCAAAACACTACGCAAAGGAAATCAGACATATCCCTATGTTTCAGGGCAAGCGTGGCGAAATTGGTGGCGCACGACATTGGGCGAAGAGTTTAATTGGGAGCTGTCGCCAATTGAACGTGACAAGAAAATTGCCTTCACCGCTGCCGATCCCATCCTCTACGATGACGATGACGTTTTTGGTTACATGCGAGCGGTCAAGAAGGAGACGTTGACTCGACTCTCACCGTTGAAAACCTCGCCACTGATTGCTATTGAGCCCCAACGCCCCACGGACGACTTCGGTGTCATGGCAAGACACGAGGGCGATCCCGTACCCTACGAACATCAGTTTTATTCATGTGTCCTCAAGGGCGTATTCTCCCTTGACCTTAACGCTGTCGGCGCTTTCTGGAACGTCAATAAGACGGGATACAAAAACATTACCGATACACATATCCCAACCATTGAACTCACCGGAGGACAGCAGGCAGACGAAAAATCACCATGGGTCCTGCCACAAGACACTCGGCTACGCCGTTGCTGTCAAACGCTTGAGGCACTACCGCTTCTCAGCGGCGGTGCGAAGCTGACCTCACACCTCACTGATGTTACACCGAAGTTAATTATTCTCTCCGTTCTTAACGGTGGCAATCATCCCTTCATGAATGTGATGGTTGAACGTGACGGGCAAGGTGAACTGAGTCTTCCAGCCCTACGTCAGGTTATTGCCGATTATGAGGATCGTTTCCTTGACTCGGTTTACATCGGGCGCCGTGAAGGGTTTATGGACGAATTAGACGAATCCTTACAACAGGTGGCGGCAGATGGGTTGGTGGTATACGATTCTCCCAATAAGGTTGTGGCGCAGCTAGCAGCCGGGCTCTCAAAACACTTCGGAGGGGAATGATGAAGGTCCTTCGGGTTCACATCAACGGTTGGGTAGCATCATTTCGGAATCCTTTATTCATCAGTGGATTCCAACCCACCCTTGCCGTACCACCCCTTTCAACCCTCTACGGCTTGCTATCCGCTGCACGGGGCGATTGGGTGACCCCTGACGATGCGGCGGTCGGCTTTATCTTTCAAAACCGAGGTAAAGCGGTAGACCTAGAAACGGTCTACGAGTTCGATCGGACACGGCTTAAGGCGAAACCGAACGTCTGCAAACGCGAATTTCTCGTCGCACCAGAACTTTATCTCTACACGCCTGCAATATGGCTGAAACCTCACCTCGAATCTCCTCACTATCCGCTGCTGTTGGGACGTTCGACAGAATTAGCAACCGTTGTGTCAATTGCAGAGGTTGAGTTGGAAGCGGTATCCGAAACCACCTATCGCGATACACTCCTGCCATTTCCGAATGAACAGATTTACGGTCAGATACAGGCGTTACCAACGCACTTTACACCGGAACGCCCCCGTCGTCCGCAAGGCATCCGTCCGTTTTACATGCTGACCGATCAAATTCTATATAGCGGCCCAGCGTTACAAGATACGGCAATGGGATGGGGAGTCTATCTGCACGGAAACGCGACATAAATTATGACCCAACTACTCGCTAAAGGCAATCCGCACGAAACGCTTATTGAACACACCGAAAATTGTCTGTCGGTCTACTTCAGTCTGCAGGAGACAATGCCCTTTCTCGTCGAGATCTCCGGTGAGCCAGATTTCTTTGATCATCTTTTTTATGCGGTTGCCTTGCACGATTTCGGCAAGGCAGCAACCGGATTTCAGGCACAACTCCTATCGGCAGCCGCGCGATGGGGCTTTCGTCACGAAATTTTATCGGCAGGATTTGTGGCTGGATTAAACTACCCACCGGTAACCAAACGAGCCATCGGGTTGACAATTCTAACCCACCACAAAGATATTCAAACGCTTAGGGCACAATATCCGTGCTTCCCAACCCAGCAGCCGGGACATGAAACATGGAAAGCGCGACTCACAGAACTAGAACCGAATTGGGAGCCCCTGATGCAGATTCAGGAACAGGTCTGTCAATGGTATCCGGGCGAGAATTGCTGCTTTACGCCCCTACCCTCACTTGACGGTTTCATCAACGGAGACCGGGACTTCCTCGTGCCATATCTTAACGATTTTGAAGACCACGAATTAACAGCGTTGCATGGCCGTTACGGTATGTTGCTCCGCGGGTGTATGATTGCGTGTGACCATCTCGCATCGGCGGGAAGAACGCAGATTTACCGCGCGCTTGATGAGTTGAAGGGACATCTTTGCCGTCAAATTGAAGAAAGAGGGCGGCGCTTTCGAGGTTGGGATGAGTTCCAAGATGCCGCAGCGACAACAGCCGGGAATCTTCTCCTCTCCGCGCCAACGGGTTCCGGCAAGACTGAAGCTGCCATGCTCTGGGCTGATGCAAATGAGAGTGCATCCCTTGGACGGCGCGTGTTTTATGTTCTGCCATACACCGCTAGCATCAACGCCATGTACAACCGGCTACTCAATCTTGTCTCTGATGACCGAATCGGTTTGCTACACGGCAAGGCGAACTACTTCCTCTATCGCTCAATGGTCGATAGAGAATACACACCAGATGCAGCGCGGGCAGAAACACGGGACACTCAAAATCTGACCCGGAAAATTTATCGGCCCTACAAAGTGCTGACTCCATTCCAACTGCTTAAAGCCTTCTTCGGTATGCGCGGCTTCGAGATGCAATTTGCCGAGATGGCAGGCGGTTTGTTTATCTTTGATGAAATTCACGCCTACGACCCGCACACAACCGCACTCATTTTAACGATGGTTGAACGACTCCGCCGAGATTACGGCTCGCAATTCTGTGTTATGACCGCAACCATGCCCAAATTTCTCAAACAGATGTTTGTGGATGCTATCGGCGAACTGGATGAAATTGAGATGTCCTCTGAAAAGCGGGATCAGTTTACTCGCCACCGGGTTCGTCTACTTGAGGGGGAAATCCTCGACGTGATTCCAGACATTAGCAACCAGTTGGAAGCCGGTCAACGGGTACTGGTCGTCTGCAATACGGTCAAACAAGCGCAGACGGTCTTTGAGCAGTTACAACCTATTGCTGCCAATCCGCAGCTAATCCATAGTCGTTTTATTCTTCGAGACCGGGAGCGTATTGAAAGGGAGCTAACGGACACTGACCTGCTTGTTGGGACACAAGCCGTTGAAGTCTCACTTGACATCGATTTTGATGTGCTGTTTTCTGAGCCTGCGCCCATTGATGCGCTGATACAGCGATTCGGACGGGTAAACCGGGCGCGGGAAAAAGGTATCTGTGATGTGTGCATCTGCCGTGAAGGTAGCGAAAACGATAAGTATATCTACTCCACCGAGCGAGTGAAACAGACGCTTGATGCTTTCGCCGACGGTGATATCTTGTACGAATCCCAGATCCAAGACCTCATTGACAGAGTCTACGGTGACGGCTACGACCCAAAGGAACAGGAGACGTTCAATGAGGCTAGGACACTTTTCAGTCAGTATTTACAGAACGTCGTGCCCTTTATCGAAGATAGGTCAGGGCGCGAGGAGTTTACCGGCCTCTTCAAAAGCGTGGAGGTTGTGCCGGCGGATTATGAGGAGGAATTCCTAGCCCATATCAAAGCAAAGGAGTTTTACGAAGCGATGGCTTACGTTACTTCAATTTCTGAACAACAATTCGCGCGACTCCACAAGGAAGGTCAATTATACAAGCAGGACGGTCAGTGGTTCGTACGGACTCACTACGATCCTGAGCGTGGATTGGCACTTGATGAACTAGCGAGCAATCTGCTGTAGCTCTATCCTGTTGACGTTTGGACTAAATGGTAGGAGTGCATCGCTGTGATAATGCGAATTCAGCAAACGCTGTGTGTATCGATCAGCCTGCCAACGGTAATGCAATTGGTAGTCGCTGTTTCCCACTGCGCCGTCTGGTCTCCCATATGGTAGGTGCTGTTTCCCACTACGCTGTCCAATCTTCCGTATGGTAGTCGCTGTTTCCCACTGCGCCGTCCAATCTTCCGTTTGGTAGGCGCTGTTTCCAACTGCGCCGATGCGGGGTGATAGCCGGATTTTCCCATCCCCGGTAGGCGAGATTTCCTAACCTCGCCGGTACAGCGTGTCCAATTATGGTGAATTAGACAAATAAGTGGACATTTCCCCACGTCCCCCTGACAAGGGGGGTGGAGGGAATCACGCATCCGAGAGATGAAACGGAATCAATGGGTTTCCCCCCTGACAAGGGGGGTAGGGGGGTTCTCCAAGTCGCTCTGCACTCTCTTTTGACATAGGGTTTCCCCCTGACAAGGGGGGTAGGGGGGGGTCCTCCTTTAGTGGATTGAATCCATATTGCTCAGTTTCCCCCCTGACAAGGGGGGTAGGGGGGTTGTTTGTAAGTACACATTTCCCAATCTGTACATGTGCATCGGCAATGTTCAAGTAATTCTAAGCTTAACTATAAAATATAATCAACCCCAACCACTCACTGTATTTACATTAGACCGAATGCGAGGAAAATCTATGCAAACCGAAGAACGCACCCCAGCTCGCGTTACCGGCACAACAATCGGCTACCTCTACGTCTGTCCACGAGAGCTCTGGTTCTTCCAGAACCACATCGAAATGGAACACACCTCAGACCTCGTTTCCATGGGTAAACTCTTACATGAAGAGAGTTACAACCGTGAAAAACGGAAGGAACGTCCGATCGATGAGCGCAACCTCGTTGACTTCATTGACAAGGACGGTATCCTGCACGATGTGAAGTCAAGTCCGTCAATGCAGAAAGCACACGAAATGCAAATGCTCTACTACCTCTATCTGCTCAAACAGAAGGGGGCACCCAATCGGAAGGGGGTCATCAACTACCCGCGCCAACGGCGAACCGTTGAAGTCGAATTGACACCAGAGCAAGAGCACGAAGTCGAAGAGGCGATTCAAGAGGTCAAAAGGATTTCTGACTTGCCAACACCGCCAGATATAGCGTTTATGAAAATCTGCAAATCGTGCAGCTATATGGAATTGTGTTGGAGCTGAAAGGCATCAGAAACCGAGTTTTCAAGAAAAAACTCGGTTTCTCTTTACATTTTGCACCTTCTTTTTATATGAGTTAAGGAGAAAAACAACCATGGCTCGCAACTACTACATCAGCCAATCCGGTAGATTACGCCGAAAGGATAACACCATCTACCTCGAAAAAGAGGACCTGTCGCGCGTACCCATCCCAGTCGAAGATGTAGACGCATTCTACCTCTACGGCGAACTGGACCTAAACACGCGAATCCTCAACTTCATCGCACAGAAGCATATACCCCTTCACGTCTTCAACTACTACGGCTACTATTCCGGCACCTACTATCCACGCGAATACCTGAACTCTGGGTTCCTCACCGTTAAGCAGGTCCAGCATTATGAACGGAAATCGAAACGGTTGCCGATCGCCCGCGAATTGGTGTCCGCCGCCGTCGCGAATATCCTCCGAAACCTACGGTACCGTGCAAATCGGGACGCCGATTGTGCCGAACAGCTGAGTATCATTGAGTCTATCGAAGCCGAAATCCCACACGCGCAGCGGGTTGACGAACTGATGGGGTATGAAGGGAATATCCGCGAAACCTACTATAGTGCCTTCAACGCCATTATCAACCTGCAAACCCCTTTTGAGAAGCGCGTCCGCCAACCGCCCGATAACCCCATCAACGCTGCAATTTCGTTCGGCAATTCCCTGATGTATACCGCCTGCCTGACCGAAATCTATCGAACGCAACTCAACCCAACAATCAGCTTCCTCCATGAACCGGGAGAACGTCGATTCTCTCTGAGCCTCGATCTCGCCGAAATCTTCAAGCCAATTATTATTGATCGAGTCATTTTCCGGCTCTTCAATCGAGGTCAGCTCAAGGAGTCAAAGCACTTTGAAACCGAAATGGAGGGCTGCTATCTCAATGAAAGTGGCAGACAACTGTTTCTCCAAGCCTTTGACGAACAACTCAAGCAGACCATTGACCACCGACG
>JAJEAL010000104.1 GCA_022822785.1 Candidatus Poribacteria bacterium | reverse complement strand
AAGGGCCTCTATAACCACTTCTGCCTTAAATTGAGCGGTGAATCGGCGCCGTTTTGCCATCGGATAGCTCCTTTCAATTGCAGTGATATTGTATCACAATCTTGGTTTAAGGAGTGGCCCTAATTTCCGATGGCAGTACATTTACTTGTGCAGCTGCAGATCTATCTGACGTCCCTTCCACTGCAATTGCCCGTGTCTTACTTGATAGAACGAGTTAACGCCTATCAGCAAGGTTAGTAGAACGCCAACCGGATGCAAAATAACGCTTGTAAAGAAGGGGTATTTATATTTAACTGATAATATCAACCGCATAGCAACATTCATAATGATTGCCACGAATGAGAGTTCCCTAAATGGGGTGAAGCAGACAGTAATATAGGGTAGCATACACATTGTGAATAACGCCAGAATTAGGATTAAGAAAGGGATTGTTCGGTAACGGACCAATCCAAAAAGATTCTTAGAGAATCCTTCCCATACTTCACTGAAGGAATGATACATCCTACAAGAGACCGCATCAGTGCCTGCCAACGTCAAGATTTTAACCCCTCTCTTTTTTGCCAACCGGCTCAGCTCAACGTCTTCTACAACGCGGTTCGATACCGCTTGATGCCCATCAATCTGTTGATACGCTTCACGGGTAAAGGCAATCCACAGACCACTCGCAGCAGCCAGTGATGGTGAGCGACTCAGGTAGGTAAACCATAAAGGGAGCCCCGCATAAACGAACATATCAACTACCGGAACCACCAGTTTTTCCGCTAAAGTCACTGTCACCTTCTGTGGAAATGCTGACAACAGTCCAAGCCCTAACTGGTGCATATAGGCGATGGTATTCGCAATGGCGTTAGGGGCGGGGCGGTTATCAGCATCGGTGAAGATAAGTATATCTCCGGTCGCATACTGACTTAGTTGATGACATGCCCAATTTTTCCCTGTCCAACCCGATGGGAGTGGTTGTCCCTGAATCGCTTGCACTTTAGGATGCTGTTGACTGAACCTGCTAATAATCGCTTCCGTACAATCGGTCGATTGGTCGTCAAGAACAAGTATCTCAAAGTTATCGTACTCCTGAGCCAGTATCCCTTCGATGCAAGCGCCGATATTAGTCTCTTCGTTCCGTGCAGGAATCAACACTGAAACGGATGGCCCGCTCTGATAACTTCCCGTCCTTTTGAGCATTGGTGCGGTCACGGCGTTAGCTAGGGTTACCCCCAGAACCGCTGTTAGCAGCACTGCCGAGATGATCAGCCATGTAAACAGTATCATACTTCACTTTCAAGAGAGCAGATTTTCTCCCTTTTCACCCCGAAGAATCCGCAATGCCACGTCGTCCAACAACACAGTTTCGGCCTCTTCGAGCCAATCCATTCCGCGAAAAGTTTCTGCGTCAAGGAGGTGTACATCCCCACATAGAAGAAACGCGCTCGGACATTTTTCACCGAGAAACTCTGTGCGAATTGCTAACGGAAGCACGGCAACCGGCTTTCGGTACTTCTGTAGAATCCATTCAACACCCCGCTTGTAACCAAGGGGGCGCGTATGCCATGGTAGTAGTTCTCCCTGTGGAAAAATGGTAACGAGCGGCAGCTGTTCATGCAGCAATTGCACAGTATATTCCAACGATTCGATAATGCGACGTCGATCTCTCGGCTCAATCGAGTATGCACCAATCTTCGCAAAAAACCAGTATTTGGACAGCTGTTCCTCAAGCATCATCAGATACGCTGTCCGGCGAAAAATCCGTTTATTGAGTAGGTAGACAAAAAATCCATCCCACCATGTGCTGTGGTTTGGAAGTAACATCAAGGGTAAATGGTCGGGGATTTCCGGCAATGGGCTCAAGATCTGAACCGTATGAAAATGTCGTTTCAACAGCCAAGTCAAGTAGGGCTGAAAGATGAGATCCGCCCAAAGGCGGTGCTGTGCTCGAATCATCTGTTTATTCCGGAGTGTACCGGACATAATTTCTCCTGCGCTGATAGAAGCTTCGTTCGAAGCACTTCGTGTAGCAGAATTCCGATTTTCTGAAATCGTGGTACAAATACTCGTCCCACGAAGGGGTTATAGTTCTGCGCTTCAATTTTCCTTAAAATGCCTTGATAAATTTTAGCAGCTGAATAGATTGCGTATTGTGAGTCTGTTCTGAGTAGCGAGATGCCGGGGGTTGCTTCAAAATAATACCGATCAGCGCGTCTAGTTTGAAACTTTATCAGGGCCCGTAATTGTGGCGTCATCCGCTCGTTGAAGATGTCTTGGGCTGATACACCGAATCGTGCTAAATCCTGTTGAGGCAGATAGATTCGTCCCATCTCCTTATCCTCTTTGATGTCTCGCAGAATATTGGTTAGCTGCATTGCAATCCCGAGTTGCTTTGCGTATTTGAAGGCACGCTTATCCTTATATCCCAGGACATGAGTCATCATTAATCCAACAACGGCGGCCACCCGGTAGCAAAAAAAGGTAAGTTCGTCGAATGTTTCGTATCGCGCCTGTTGGATATCCATAGTGATTCCTTTAAGAAGATCGAGGGGGTACTCAATAGGAATGCTGTAACGGATAGCAACAATAATAAGGGCACGGATGACTGGGTGCTCAGACTCGCCGGTATTGTAAGCAATCTGTAATTCTTCTGTTAAGAACTGAATTTCTCTGAAGATTTCCGATCTAGTCCGCCGACGGGGCGTATCAATCAGATTATCGCAGTGCCGGCAGAAACCGTATAAGGCGTACGTCGCTAAACGACGGTCCGGAGGTAGTATTCGTGCTGAGAGATAAAAGCTTTTTGAGTAGTACGCCGTTATCTGACGGGCGTACTCAAAGGCTGCTCGATCCGCGTCTGCTAGACTGCACAGGCCCATGATCTTCCCTCCTGTTGTAATCAATTCAACACAGCTCTGGTTGCTTTAGATGTCCGACTTTGTTTAGGGGCACTCGGCCCCACGATAATTCAGTGAGCCAAGCATCCTGTAGAATATACCGGGTATTATTTGGTAATGTCTCAGAACTTCAAATCAAGAGTTATTTTATCAAATCGTTGACAACTAACTTTACTGTTGTTTCAGCCGTCAGCAGCACACCGGGCACTCCCGCACCGGGATGGGTGCTTGCTCCGACAAAGTAAAGCTTTTGTATATCTTCACTTCGGTTGCCTGGTCGAAAATACGCTGTCTGCGTCAGTTTTGGCTCCACTCCCCAGGCGCTGCCCAGATGGTTGTTCCGCTGCTGCTTAAAATCCAAAGGGGTAAAGGTTTCCATCACCTCAATTGAAGCACCTAGGTCTGCTAACCCAAAGTCGTGTTCCAAAAATGTCACTACCTTTTTCATATACGTTTTTTCTGTCTTTTGCCAATCAATAGCACCTTCCAAATTCGGAACTGGGACTAGCACATACATACTTTCACAACCCTTTGGTGCCATTAACGGATCCGTTCTCGATGGAACGTGCAGATACATTGAAAAATCATCCGGAAGGACCTTAATGTCAAAAATATCCTCTATCAATCCTTTGTATCTTTCGGAAAGTACTAGTGTGTGATGCTGCAGTTGCGGATATTTTTTGCGAACACCAAGGTAGAGTAAAAATGCACTCATCGAATACTGGGTCTTCCCAAGTTTTTTATCAGACCATTTCCGACGATGTTTGGGCTTAATGAGTTCGCCGTAAGTGTGTACGATATCTGCGTTAGAGATGACGCCATCTGCTCCGTAAAATTGCCCGTTCGCAATAACACCTTTTGCCTTCCGATTTTCGACAACGATCTGTTCCACTTCTACATCGGTCTCGACGATGCCGCCAAGCGCTTTTAAGATATCTTCTAAAGCCCTGACAAGGTTGTACATCCCACCTTTACAGAACCAGACACCTCCCGATTTTTCTAGGTAAGGAATCATTAGGTAAACCGATGGCGCTCGGAACGGGTTACCGCCTATGAACAGTGGATGGAACGAGAATGTGAATCGGTGTCGTGGGTCGTCGAAATATCGTTGTACAAATTTGTACGCGGGCATCAATGCTCGCAGTCGTAAGGCACGCGGTAAAAAGCTAATCATAGTCTGCAAGTCAAACGGGGTTGAGCCTAAACCGTCCGTGATAACAGCATCATAGAGTTGCCGGGTGTGCGCCATGAAACGATCATAGTTTCTAGCATCTGACTCATTGAACTGTGCCATCTGCTGCTTCATTTTTTCGGTATCATCTGTATAATTGATTGATGAACCATCATGGAAATATATACGATAAAATGGATCTAGTTTTACTAAGTCAAGATAATCTTCCATCCGCATTCCGGCACATCTGAATAGGCGTTGAATCAGATCGGGGGCGGTGAGAATCGATGGACCCATGTCGAAAGTGTATCCGTTTTTAACCAGTTGAGAGGCCTGGCCACCAACTTTCGCGCTCTTTTCCAGAACAGTAACCTGGAGACCGTGCGATTGGAGTCGGATCGCTGCTGCGAGTCCACCAAACCCTGAGCCGATAACAACAATTTTCTGTTTCATACCTGTACTTGCGGACCGACGATGTTGTCAATCTTCAATCCATTATCTGCTGAAATTAAGGTCGCCGCCATTTTCCCAGACAACATAACTAGCGGAATGCCGCCACCCGGGTGCACCGAACCGCCCGCGAAGTAGAGTCCATCAAGTATACGACTCCGGTTCGGTGGACGTTTGAAAGCGGTGGTTTTGCTATTGGAGGAAATACCGTAGATACTCCCTTGATTACTAGCGTAAAGTTCGGCAAAATCCTGGGGAGTGTAAATCTGCTCCATCTCGATTCGATTTTCGATGTCGAGATTAAGCTGTTTTAGTTTCTTCAGAACAAAGTTCCGCACCCGAACGACCTCTTTATCCCACATTTGTTCTTGTGTAAGATAGGGCATATTTAGTAGCACAAACCAATTTTCCCCACAGGCAGGAGCATGGGCTGAATCCACTTTGCTTGTTATGGCGATGTAAATAGTAGGTTCAGCCGGGACCTGTAGGTGTTTGAAAATTTGCCGAAATTCCGCCCCGTAATCACTAGAGAAGATAATGTTGTGGTGTGCTAATTGTGGATACTTGCCCCGAATACCCCAAAGGAATACCATGCCGGACAGCGATGGCTCCAATTGGTTTAGTCTTTTGCGCTGATTCGGATGTCCGTCAATAAGTTCATTGTGTGCTATCACAACGTCCGCTCCACACAATACATAATCAGCAGGAATCTTTTGTCCGTTGGCTCTCACCCCGCTGACCCGCTTGCCATCTTGACAAATCTTTTCAACTTTGACCGATGTGTGAATGTGGACGCCTTGCTCGTGGGCTAGAGTTTCTAGGGCATCGACCAAGCGATATATGCCCCCTTTGATGTAGTAACCGCCCAGGCCGTATTCAACATACGGGATTATGTTGAGGGTTGCAGGAGCTTGAAACGGATCTGAACCGTTGTAAGTAGCGTAGCGGTCAAAAAGTTGGATGAGGCGGGGATCAGAGAAAAAACGGGACACGCTCTGATGTACTGTCCGAAATGGATCAATTTGATGTAACCTGAACAGCGTTTGCATATGTCGAAGCTTCATCAGCTTCTGAAATTCATGAATCGGCGTGAACATAAAAATTTCGGCTGTTAAGGAGTGTATCCGCTCTGCGTAGTTTAAGAAACATTCATATGCTTCCCCATCGGTGGGCGATAGCCGGCTAATAGCAGCTTTCATCTTCGCTTTATCTGCGCTTGTGTCGATGGTCGAATCATCCGCAAAAAAGTACCGGCATATCGGATCTACTGGCACAAAGTCCAGATAATCTGAGCGATTGGCGTTGGCGAAACTGAACAACTCATCGATTACAGAAGGCATCGTCAATAATGATGCGCCGGTGTCAAATCGGTAGGCGCCCAAAACGACCTCGTTGACCTTGCCACCGATTTTTGAGTTTTTCTCGAAGAGATGTACTGAGAATCCCATTCGCGCTAGACGGATTGCGCCACTTAATGCACCCAACCCACCGCCAATAACCGCCACCCGCTTATTTTCCATGTTGAGGCGTCCTTAGTTTTTCGTAGAGGATTGCGTTAAACAGCATTAAGGTGAATCCGTATCCGAAATCTTCAACAGGAATAGATAGAATCCGGTAACCGATCTGATATGCTTCGCCGTACAGCACAACCGGGCGTGCTGTGAGATAGCCGTTGAATAGCAGAATTAGACCGGAGACAACCACGAGATAAAGATAGGTTTTCGGTCGCAGGAACAGATTGATGCTCAACAGCATATCCGCTAATCCAACCAGTCCAACACAGAATAGAACTAGACCTGTATACTGTTTCCCAGTGCTGAAAATCCATACTGCGAGTGGCAGCGCCATGTATAGAATCGTTCTGACATGCCGAAAGAATTTCACCTGTGTTGTCGCGTTTAACTGCGGCAATGTCTCCCACACCAACAAACACCCAAACGGAACCGTTATAAAAAAGAGCCACTCTTCAATCGGCAAACCGAGCAGCCGGAGGTCGAGTGTATAGGTCGCGTTGAACCGCCAATGTGAACCGGTAACAAGCACATCCCAAATCACATAAGGAATCATCACAATTCCATTTGTCAGTAACTTCAATTTCCAACGGGAAATGTGCCGGATCTGACGGTTGAATTGGGCGGCTATCGGCCCGGCAACAACAACGAAGTTAAACAGAAGGTATTCATATTTCATTGATGGACGACTGGATGTTGAAGTTCCAATTTGGTTTTGAGTGTCTGAAGATATGCCTGCTCATCACCTGTCAAACTTCCGTTTTCGAGCAGAAATGCAATGACATGGGCGATTAACACCGGGTCATAGGTGTCCACTTCCAGCGGCATCCGTTTGATAATTTCCTTGAAATCTCGCTGGGCATCGTCAGAGCGTCTGAAGAAGAAAGGAAGGTAGTAACAGGTTGTGCCGTGGATGAACAAGGCTTCAATATCACTTGGACTTTGCTTTAACCCCTTATCCATGATTGCTAGACCACGCCTTGTCCACTTGAGCTTTGCATGGGGGAAAAATGCATGTTTTCCCTTGAGAGCAGTAAGCGCACCGACGTAGACCTGCGTACGTCCAGCGTATTTCGGTTTCATTTGTGCAATTTGTTTAAACAGCTTGATTGTCGGATCAATCTGCTTTTTCTCTTCGATTGCGACGTAAAACTGCTTTCGTGCACGCTTCAGGATTTCATCTGGTGCTTCGCCAGCTGCGGCACGGTCATTAATAGACAGTGAGAAAAAAGACAGTGAGAAAAGTATCGCCCCTATAAAATGGACGCACCCGAATCGATTAGGTTTCATTGTGAGAACGGAATTTTTCGTACTGTGTGATGACACGGTTGAGTACTAACTTGAACCAGTACGTATAGTGATTGGGATTTTCTCCAACATCCTGCCGTAGTTTATCAATTCCCAACCACTTCCAATCATCGACTTCATCAGGATTTGGGATCGGTTGGCCGTCATAGTGTCCAACATAGACGTGGTCCAATTCATACTCAAATAGGTTATTCTCTAGCTTGGTATGATAGATAAAGCTAAAAAGTTCAGTTAATTCACAGTCAAAGCCCATCTCCTCATTAAGCCGCCGTCTAGCTGCACGGTGACGATTTTCGCCAGGACGAGGGTGGCTACAGCAAGTATTCGTCCAAAGTCCACTAGAGTGATATTTTGTCTTCGATCGTTTTTGAAGCAGCAATTCTCCTAGTGTGTTGAAAACGAAAATCGAAAATGCGCGATGCAGCTTGCCTTCGTGATGTGCTTTTAACTTTTCTTCGGTGCCGATTTCTTTTCCCGTACGGTCAACGAGTATAACATGCTCTTGCGTCATTCATATCCTTTACATGTTGTTCATCCAAAATATGTTGCATGACAGATCAATCGTAAGAACCAGTTGAGTTCTTGCCGGGGTACAGTATGGACATGATAAGGCGTACCTGCTCCTACAAACGGGCATATTTTTTTATCGTTTACCTCTATAATCTCTACTCCTAGCAGCACGGTATTTTTTCGATTGAAAGATGGGGTTATTCCGCTAGTCAATTGATATTCGTTCAATCGCATGGACAAACAGTACATCGTTTGCTCCCTCGTACTGCCGCAGCGCTTGGTCCACTGTTTCTGGATCGAGATTCTCTGAGATTAAGCCTGCAATGACTAAATCAGCCTGAGAAGAGTGCTGGGTTACCTCCTCTTCCAAGGCTTCCCCGCTACTGCATGACACAGAGGTTACGTTCTGTGTGGAAATTGGCAGCCGTCCTTCCTGCATCCACGTCGAAAGTCGGTTTGCTTCGCGCTCAGCGTCCACAGAGTCGAAGCACGCAAAGAGCTGAATCTCGGCGCGTCGCCATTCCGGGTGCCCCACAATGATATACGCGAGTAGTAGCATCATGGGCGCATTCGCCAAATTTTCCTCTGTCACCCAGACATGAATCGATGACCTATAACCGAATCGGTACTTCGTCGATCGCAGGATGAGCACATTGAACATCGAATTGGAAGCGAGCCGGGCCCCTTGTCCTACTTCATTGATCTCATCAGGATTTTCCCGATCGAACTCAAAAAGAATGGAGTTATTCGGCAAGCCAGAAATCCCCGGCATCTGCAGCGTCTGCGCGATAGCGAGTTGGAATGTTGGGCAAATCAAGGTATCAACAAAGATGCCCGCTCTACTGACCTCTGTCCGTTGAATTAATTCGTCAACATGGATACGGGCATCAATTTCGTCAAGAAACGAGTAGTCTCCGTGGAAGACTTGAATGAAGTGGCCAAACCCGTGTCGGTGGCAGATCCAGCGGAGCAGGTCAAAATGCCCGAGCCGGCGCTCTCCAAATCGGGTTACTGCAACGATTGAGGGGCGCCACCCACCTTCGGGTGAGACCCCGCGGTTTCTTTGTAGTGTAATTTGCAGCCACCGGGTGAGCTGGAACATTGTTCCTTGGAAAATTGCGGTCAAGTCCCGCTGCCCTTTGTGGCTGTGGCGGAGGCCAAGGTAGATTGCCAACATAAGAATGATCGAGATAGACGCGTACAGCACGTTTATCTGAATCATCATTAGACCACACATCACAGTGCCAATCAACGACAGATACCAGCGAGAATGAAACGTAGGACGGTAAGACGGATTGCCTGCGAAGTGTTCTAGGAACGATACTGCACACAGAACACCGTACGTCACGATGAAGAACATCGTGAGGATTCGAGCAATAAAATCTACATCGCCAGCCACCACAAATACAATTGCGATTGCGCCCGAAACGAAGGTGGCATACACCGGCTCCTGGTTCTGTCCCACCCCCTTTTCCATCAGACGATTTAGCTGGGAAAACGGTAGCACATTGTCACGTCCAAGCATCTGAAGCGTTCTGGGTGCGACTAAGATTGAGCCGAGCGCGGAGGATAGTGCTGCTGCACCCAATCCAATGTAGATTGCGGGGCCCCAGAGAGCAATCTTTGTCATAAGAAATTGATCTTCGGCAAGGGCTTCAGGTGTAGCACTCTGGGCAAGTTTGACAGCCACGAGCGCGTATATGACCATCCCCGCGACCGTTGCGGCAATCGTTCCAAGCGGTATACTCCGCTGAGGGTTCCTTAGGTCCCCGGATAGTCCGAGGCCCGCAATCATGCCTGTGAAAGCGGGGAAACAGGTCGCAAAGACGATGCTGAAGCTGTCCCCATCTGTGATGCGTGCCGTGATGTTTAACCCCTCTGGACGTATATCCATGGGCCCCTCGCCCAAGAAGAATGCACCGATTGACGCGGCTAGGATTGCGCTGACTCCCCACAGTCCCCATACTCCTATATCTGCTCCCTTTGTCAACATGAGCGCGATAAGCAGGAGCGTAAAAGGAATACTTATCCAGCGGCGGTCGAGTTTCAAGTCATAGCTGGTAGCGACCCAGTTGAATATAGGCTCCCACGCTTCTGCGAACGCAACCATATAGAAGGCAATCGAAATTGCTTGGGAAAGGTAGAGGGTAATCCCGATTGTACCCCCGATGCTTGGGCCAAAAGAACGGCTGACAATGTAGTACGCCCCGCCGCCAGCCACGCGACGGTTCGTTGCAATCTCTGACACTGCTAGCACTGTGGGAATAGTCACCAAATGGCCCAGAGCAATGATTGCCAGGCTGCCCCAGAGGCCAACGTGTCCAACAGCGTAACCAAACCGCAAGAACAGTATCGCACCGAGAATTGTACAAATTGAGGTAAGGAACACAGGGGCAGTGCCGAAACCGTGCCCCTGTATAGCGCCGCTGGAGGCAGATCCAGATTGTTGTGCTGGATTTGAAAACATTAAAGTTAATTCTCCCTTAGCTTAAAGAGTTTGTATGAGGTAAGTTGGTCAGAAGGAGGTATACATAGGTATAAAATCACGGAAGATACATCAAATTAGAAAAATTCAAGTTGCTTCCTCTCAAAGATCTTCAGGTCCATAGGACTCAGTGAAAGTTGTCCAGATGCCCGTGTGTTTATCGAAACGGCTCAAGCCGCGATAGGTGCCAAACCACACATAAGTATCTCCGACAGCGATCGACAGGATTCCGTTATGTGCCAAGCCCTCTTCCCGGGTATAGGTTGTCCAGTTATTCCCCGATGGATCAAATCGGCTCACTCCTGCATTATATGTTCCGATCCACACCGCTGCGCCATCAACATCAATCGAAGTCACCTTATTGCTAGCGAGTCCATCTTGCGTTGTATAAGAAGTCCACACTTCTGTTTCATCGTCGTAAACAGTCACACCGCGATCGGTTCCGAACCAAACGCGCTCGGCATCAATAGCGATGCAGCTAATCTCATTGCTCGCCAAACCATCCGCTGTTGTGATAGTTTTCCAAGTATCCTTCCCGATGTCATACTTGCTGACACCGCGCCGTGTACCGACCCATACATATTTTTTGCTGCTAGCGATGCACCAGATCTCATCGGTAACTAACGATTCTGCGAACTCTTTAGACACGGAGGCTGGCTGAATCTCGGTGCCGGAGGTGTAGGCAATCCAAGCGTTTAGATCATCCGCGGTTCTGGGATACTTACCAATCCCGGAGTTAGTGCCAGCCCAAATGTTATTGCCGTCGCTGCTAACGGAGGTCACATTATTGGCAGGCAAGCCGTGCCCGGTTTTGTATTGGTCCCAGCGTAGCGCGAGTTTATCAAAACGGTTTGCACCATCTCGGGTGCCAACCCAGACGTACTGTTCATCAATCACAATCGAACTGACCGAATTATCGGACAGCGTATCTCGGGTTTTGGGTCGCCATCGGTGCCAATGTCCACCGTGAGTGGCTATCTCCTCGGAGCCGCCTTCCTGCTGATACTGCTTCCAAGTGCCCAATTCCTTATCGTAACGAGACATGCCGTTGTCAGTACCGACCCAGACAAAACGCTCATCTGTATCTACCGTCCGGATAGTGCGTCCAGAAAGGGTCGGTATCGCTGTGAAGGGGGTCCACGACTCCTTCTGCTTGTCGTAGCGAGACAGCCCACGCAACGTTCCTACCCATACATAGTCCTCATCAACAGCAAGTCCATACTCATCCACATGATTATGTAACAGTCCTTTGATATCTCTAAACACTGTCCAAGTTCCAGAGGCAAAATGAAATCGCCTAAGTCCATTGTTGGGTGCGGCTAGCCAGAGGTAATCGTCGTCTACAGCTAGCTCAAGTGTCCCATTCCCTGATTTAATCGTAGTCCACTCACCAGTGCGCCTATCGTAGCGGGTGACCCCGGACTTATCCCACGGTCTGTAAAGTATCCAGACATCGTCCTTAGTAGCAATAATTCGCCTAACGTTGTCCGAAGCAAGCACATCACTCGTTGAAAATGTGTCCCACTTCTGTGTTTTCTTATTGTATCGTGACAACGGACGCTTACTGTCTCTGTCCCACTCAGACCGGGCGACCCAGATGAAATCTTCGTCTGCGGTAATCCATTCGGCGCCCCGGCCTGCCAATCCGTCCCTAGGCATGAAATCGCGCCATTCACTAGTAAACTCATTGTATCGGTGGAGTCCACGTCCTGAACCGAACCAGACTTCTGGGCCATCGACTGCTAACGCATTCAGCCGCTCAATCTGCATATCACCTCTAGGGGCAATCACGTTCCATTTGCCAGTTTTTTTACTATAATGACTCAATTCGACGCCAATCATCGGAATCACCCATACGCTGTGTTGGCTCACAGCAATTTTATCCGCATCGTTCGTCGAAAGTCCATCCTCTATTGTAAAATGTTGCCACGTATCGGTGGTTTTATCGTACCGGAGTACCCCGTAGTCCGTAGTGAACCAAACTGCATCTGTATCTACGTAGCTCCAACGCACGGTAGTCATTGACCTTTTCTGCGTGGATTGAAGAATATCTAAACGTGTAAAACGCTGCCAGGTTTCCGTGGGCCGATGAAATCGTATAATCCCTCCGTTTGGTGAGGAAGCCCAGTTATTGAACCAGATGTAATCCCCATCGAATTTGATATTTGAGACTTTTGTTTCAAGGAACGGTTCTCGCACCGGACGCGACTGATGGAGTACTACCCCTCCATCTGAGGTACGATGTTCGACTAGACCAACGGCTGTCGCTAACCAGAGCGTTTCATTCGCACCGCACAGGATGTCCCGGATAGCGTACGATACCTCCGAAACAACACTCCAAGTATCGGAAGCAACTGTATAGCTTCCCAACCCTTGTGCTGTTCCTATCCAGAGGATGCCATCTCGAAAGTCGAGTGCGGTAACATTGGAAACAGGCAGCTGCTTGTTAAACGGCATTGGTATCCACTGCTCTTGAGAAGCGTCGTATCGTGCAACTCCACCGCGTGTTCCCGCCCAAAGGGCCTCCCCAGTAGAAAATAGCACATTAACGTAGGTATCCGGCAGTCCTTCAATAATGTGGTACATCTTCTTATCGGAAATCGAATATCGCCAAACACCCTCCGCGCCACCAAACCAGACCATTCCATCAAACGTAATTGCGGATAACACGAGCGTATCTGTGGGGGCCTCAGGCGTGTGGAGTTGCCCCCATTCTTGAGAAATGGTGTTATACATCGCGGGCCCCGAACTTGTTCCGAGCCAAAGGCTGCCCTCATCGGCAGTAATTGCCGTTACATAAGCTTCCCCTTTCGTCTGTGATTGAAGCGGAGAATAAAATGTCCATTCACCTCCCGCGTAGGATCGTGTGCCAAGTCCTCGGTCAGTACCGATCCAGACGTGTGCGCTAGTTTTACCGGCAGTCGAGCTTTCAATCGGATCGTTTTGTCCCGGTTTAGGCGATTGAGAAGCAACATATATTGACATCATATAGGGCGTTGGAAGCCCATCCTCCTTGGAGATGACTTCCCAACTGCGCTTTGAAGGGTTATAAATCGAGATTCCCGACACGGTTGCCATCCAGAGGTTGCCTTCCGCATCACGGGTTATACCCCGGACATCGTTATCGGCGAGAAAATCGGCTTGCTTGTATTGCGTCCATTGACCGGTAATCTTATCAAAGCGACTCACCCCATCCTCTTTGCTCCCAAACCAAACATCATTGGCTTGTGTCGTAATCCAACTTACATGATTGCTTGTCAGTCCGTCTGCTTTGGTGTAATGCACCCATGTGTTGACCGGCTTAATGAAGCGATGAACACCGGCATTCGCAGTACCAAACCACACTTGGAATCCATCCGCCCGGATACAGGAAATCATATTGCTTTTGAGCAGATCGGTCTTGGTATACGTCGTGATGAAGGCTTGGTCAACTTGATTGTATTGGCTAACACCTTCGTCTTGCGTTCCAAACCACACGCTATTCTCGTCTACCGCGATAGTCGCAATCTCATTGTCTATTAAGCCATCCGATTTCTGATAGTTATTCCAAGAGTCGGTATCCCGGTGATAGCGGCTCACTCCACCTTTGCTAAACCGGGGGTCATCTTCCCAGCCGTGGGGGTCGGGATTTATCTCCCTGTCTGTACCGACCCACACGTACTCGGGTTCGACCGCAATCGTTGTTATCACCTTGCTGACCAGTCCATCTTTACGGGTACGTACCGCCCAACTGTCGATGGTTTTGTCATAACGATTTAAACCGTTAGATGTACCAAACCACACATAGTTTCCGTCTACGGCAATCGATGATACCTGATCGCTCGCCAATCCGTCAATCGTACGGTAGGTCGAGAAAGCGCTTGTCTGAGTGTCGTAGCGGCTGACTCCCTCCTCTGTAGCAAACCACACCCACTGCCCATCAATTGCGACGGCGTTTACCGCATCGTTGGACAGTCCATCCTCCATCGTGTAGTGGAACCACTGGTCCTGGTTACGTTCCCAGCGTGAAACACCGGCTTGGGTTGCAAACCAGATATTGTGTGAATCAGCAGCAATACAGTTGACTTCGTTACTGACAAGTTTCCGTTCTACCCGCCACGTCTTTTTGCCGGGTGAATCCGAATGGAACCCGTCCAACGGCACATTGGGGTTATCGGGCACTAGCGTCATACATCCTATAAACATAACAAGTGGTAGGAGTAGCAGGTTAGACACAACGGCTTTTATCGTATGTGAATCTGGAAGCTTCATGGTTTTTACAGCCTTCCTTTCGCCGGAAGTGGTTTTATAATTATTGTGCCACTAGGTTAGGGAGTATGTCAACTTAATTCGGAACCGACTTATCCTAGCAGAAGGACATGTGTGGTACGTTGGAGCAGGTCAATTTGTAAGTGATCTACAATCACCTAACAGAATCTAACACATGCTAGGATTTTTTTGGCGGCATTGGTGCCAATATTGGCAGGTTGACCGTTATAGGGTGAGCTAGCAGCAGAATGACAATCTCAATGGATCGGTAGCTCCTACCTTTTGAAAACAGTGTCAGATTGGGTTTGACGGCTAGCAGCTTGGCTTATTATAGCTCAAATCAGTGTGTCCTGACTATAGCAAATTGTCCAAAAGGTAAACACGACTGTTCAGAAGTTGAACAGTAAGAAGTGTCTAGTTGGGCTAGATTACTCAGAAATTCCTGTATAGACTCAATTGCTTAGCTGTATCGCTTTGGCATGGAAATTGCCTTTTGTACAATCAGTTTCATAAGTTCAATAACAACTCATAAACCGCATTGAAAAAGGGGCAATCTTATGAAAGTCAGACAGAAACCGATATGGATATGTTTAAGTCTTTTCTTAGTTAACATTAACTTTGCGTATACCCAAGAAGATCGAACACAATCGCCTCCTATCGAACTTGACGAAGTTACTGTTATCACTCGCGTCGAAAAGGACACCTTTAACACGCCGAACGCGGTCTCTGTCGTCAACCGGGAGCAGATTGAGCGTATGAATGCACCAACGACCCCTCGAATCCTGCGTGAAACGGAGGGGGTTTGGGCGCAACAAACCACGGTCGGTCAAGGCTCACCGTTGCTGCGTGGACTTACCGGCTATCAAGCCTTCCTTGCGATTGATGGGGTGAGACTCAATAATTCCACCTTCCGTTCCGGTCCGAACCAGTATTTGGCGACAATCAGTCCGGACAATCTCGACCGGATTGAGGTGCTGCGTGGTGCCGGTTCTATGTTATACGGCAGTGGCGCGATGGGCGGCGTCATCAGCATGTTCACCAAAGACACTATCCTCGACGACTCAACAGAAAATTGGCAGATCCAATCGCGTGCCTTTACCCGATTCGCTTCGGGAAGTGCCGAGCGGCTTGGACGGCTTGAGGTCGTCGGGGGTCAAAAGCAGCTCGGATTTTCGGTTGGGGGCTCCGCACGATGGTTTGGCAACATTAACCCCGGCAGCGGCTACGACCTGCACTACGCGAACCGAAAATTTGAGATTGTCACCGACAAACCGGCAGGGGTGGGAGTTTCTGACGGTCCCCCCAAGGAGGTCCCGGACCGCTGGCTGATTGATTCTGAGGGCCCCCTCGGTTGGAACGCTTATGACGGCGATGCCAAGCTCTCTTACAAACTGAATGACACCAACACAGTGAATCTCGCCTACCAGCTCTGGCGACAGCCGCAAACACCGCGCTACGACAAAATTGCACCGCGTGAGTTTGATGAATTTTTCTTTCAACCGCAGGATCGAGACCTGCTTTACGCGACTTATCTCTCCAAACCGGCAACTGTAGCGATTGACCAGATTCAATTCACCACCTCATTTCACCGTCAAAAAGAAGGACGGAATGAACTCTTACGCGATGCAACGGAACGACGTGAACGGTTCGACACCGTCAACACAGTGGGATTCAGTACACAGGCAGTCAATTTATCGTTCCCGAATCAACGGCTTGTCGCAGGGGGTGAATTCTACTTTGATACTGTTTCAAGCCAGACGATAAAAACTGACATCAATACTGGCACTGAAAAGGTTGACGACACGAAAGGTAGATTTATTGACGGTTCGCAATTCTGGGATGTAAACCTCTACATCCAGGACGAAATTGAACTGCACGAACTCCTCGAACTGACGCTCGGCGGACGATATACACTTTACAACACAAATGCGGATCTTTCGGTGCGTTCCGATCAGTTTGGTGATTTTAACGAATCGGGGAACGCATTGACCTACAGTGCAGGTCTAGTCGCAAGCATCACTGACGGGTTGAACCTCGTCGGTAACTTTGCCACATCGTTCCGCGCACCTTCCTTGAATGATACAACCGCCGTCGAGGTCACCAATGAAGGTATTGATTCTCCTTCGCCGGACCTCAAATCGGAGAGTGGGTGGACCGCAGAAGGTGGTTTTAAGGCACGTTACCCGTGGTTTATCGGTTCGTTCACTCTTTTTCATGGTCGCGTTAGCGATTTAGTCACCCGGATCCCAGTCGAAGATGCTTACGCTGGAGAATCGCTTCCAAGCCTGATTCAGGAGATCCAGAAAAATAATCCGGGTATTGATGTCTATGTGTTCGACAACGTGGATGAAGTGCAGATCCAAGGCGTTGAGTTTGTTGGGATGATTCCAATTCCGATTCAAAGCGGCTTGTCGCTGTACGGTAACGCGATGTTCACGCGTGGAAAGGTGCTGACCATCAACGGCGGGGCACCCGATCCCGACAAGCCGTGGGAAGAACGGATTCGGCGGGAACCGCCCCTTAACGGTATGATTGGTTTACGCTGGGAGCCACCTACTCAACGATTCTGGGCGGAATTCTTTGTCCGTGGTGCAACCGAGCAGAGACGGTTAAATCGGAGCGATATTCGGGATCCACGGATACCGGGAACCACCCGTGACACAGGTGAAGTACAGTTTGACGCCAACGGTGCAGCGATCGGGCAAGGTTCGCCGGGGTGGATAACGTTAAACCTCCGCGGTGGCCTACAGGTGACCCGATACAACCGGCTCACCCTCGCACTTGAGAATCTGCTCGATAAACGGTATCGTGAACACGGCTCCGGCATCAACTCGCCGGGTTTCAACATAATTGTCAGTCTTGATAACCGATTTTAATCGTCCGGAACGGTGAGGATAACTGAAAGGTATCTGTAATGTAATGGATGGATACCGACCGTGACAATCAGCAGGGACTGACCTAGCACCCCGTTATCATGAGGTGCTGTATGCCGTAATCTCTGTAAATCAGCACATAGGTGTGAACCAGAACATGAAACTCAACACTATAATAGTAGGTTAGGCATCTTTTATTGAGAAAACCGAATCCAAAGCGGTTCGGTATAATCGCAGAAAAGGCGTCCAAAGTCACATAGGAAACGCTCCCAACGCCAATTGTTAGCAAATTCCTAGGTGACAATTGACTCGACACACCTATCTCCGATTTCTCGCAGCGGGGTGTTTTTTGTCTGCCGCCTTTTCTGCATTAATTAAGATAATCGAATTTGCAATGATTGTCAAGCAAACTCTCAAAGGAGTTCAAATGATGAAACTGTTACATATTGCTAAAATTTTGTTTCTGATTACATTACTATTATTAGTTTCGATCGGGTTGATCAGTTGTGGTGAAGACTATGATGACGACTACAATGATGATCTCATCAGGGGGCTCAATTACGATGACGACTACTACGATGATGATGATTTCATCAGGGGGCTCAATGTGGTGTTTGACAACCCCGCGGCTGCGGGTAGACCGAGTCCCTCTTTTAACGCGGATATTTTGCCTATCCTTACAAGCCGGTGTGCCTTCGCAGGGTGCCATGTTGCCGGAGGTCCGGACGGTATAGATCTCCGTACCTATGATGCCGTGATTGCAGGAGAAGAAGAAGAAGATGATGATGATGATACCGTCATTGCAGGCAATGCGCGAAGGAGCGAACTGGTCGAAGAAATTGTTGAGGGCGAGATGCCTCCTAACAGTCCACCCTTGCCGGCAGCTCAAATCCAACTTATCATTGATTGGATCAATGAGGGAGCCAAGAATAACTAGACCTTATCAAAAGTGCTTAACTTCGACACAATCTTTACAAGTGAAATGTTAAGGAATCGACAGGAGGAGTTGATTAAGCCACATAAGTTCTAAAAACAGAGGAAAACACATCATAGGAGAATCCATGAGAATCTATCAATCACCCTGTAAGTTCAGAATGCTAAGTATACCCCTCTTAGTCTTACTGATCCTCGGAGTTGGAGCCTGCAACTCCGCAAAGTATCAGTATCCTCAGGAGGAAGATTACGGGAAAAACCAGCCAGAATCAGATACGCACCGAGACATTAACTTAGAGATAAACCGGGTCTGGGAGGATGTTTTCCTTCCGGCACCACGCCCTGAACGCTACGCGCACGTGACCGCGGGAACGCTGGAGCGCTCAATGCGTCTCGGCGCCGATTGGATTGTCAATATGCAAGAACATCACGGGCGGTTCAAGTACTGGTATGATCCCGTTAGTAATAAGTTTAGTAAAAGAAGTGATGATAACTTTCTCCGTCAGGCGGGGACTTCATTTTCGCTGGCATTGGTTTATGAAATGACGGGAGAACCGCGCTATCTTGAGGCAGCACGAGAGAGCATTCGGTATCTGTTGACTTTCACTGAGTCACTCGATACCGACAAAGCGTACTTTCTGTTCCGCAAGAAAGCGAAACTCGGGGGTATTAGCCTGCCCATGTTGACTATGCTCAAAATCCGTCAGCTAACAGGAACAACTGAATACGATACAACCTTGACCAAACTGGCAAACATGATTCTGTTGCTGCAGGAAAAATATAACACGGGTCAATATAAAAGCACTTATGTATATCGCGGCGATTATGAGTATGAGAAGACCTCCGGCTGGGAATCGAAGATCTACCCCGGTGAAGCACTTTACGCCTTAGCGGGTATGTATCAGGCTTTTGGGGATCTCCGCTATAAAGAGAGTATGGACTGGGCATTAGATTTCTACTATGGAGAAAAATGGAAGTCGCACGCGTTTCTCCCGTGGACCATATCCGCTTTTGCGTCGCTGTACGAGCAGACCGACGAACAGCGGTACGCTGACTATGTTTTCTTTTTAGGAGACCAACTTCTGACAAAGCAGAACGTGGATTATAACGACGAGGCTTACGGCAGCTTTCACAGCAATCCGTCTGCGAATACGGGAGGTTACATGGAGGGTCTCGGAGACGCCATCCATGTTGCACGCTTAACGGGAGATGAGCGACGATTGAGAGTCTACCAGGAACGTGCAAAAATAGGGTATCGTTGGTTATTTGAGCTGCAGTACGGGGAATCTGAAGCGGCTGCTGTGGAGCGTCCATCTATGACACGAGGCGGTTTCCGTAAGACTCTAAATGACTCTCAATTACGAATTGATAACACGCAACATGCGATTAGCAGTTTTGCAAAGGGATTACGCTACATTTATGAGAGACCACCTGCCACGGAGCCAAACCCATTAACCCGTACGCTTCTGGGCAATTCGCTTGAACTGGGAACCCAGTTTTTACTCAATCATCAGAAGCCAGCGGGTAATTTTACCTACATCTACGATTGGGTGAAAGAGACGTATGAATACGGCGACAATCCGGTGCGGCAGGCTGGAACGATGTGGGGGTTGGCGGTGATATATGGCGATTCGCCGAATTCGGAAGTCGGTGCAGCGGTTGAGAAGGCGATGGATTTCTTCGCCGGAAATTCAGAACTTACTGACGATGGTCGCCGCTATATAACTTATCCGGGGGAGGAAACTGGACGTATAGGGACCGTCGCCCTTTGCGCGCTTGCCCATATTGATTACTTACGCGCTGCCCGATCCCGGATTTCCGAAGAGAAATTCCAACACTACCGGCAACTGCTCGCAGAGTATCTTGACTTTCTCATCAGCGCGCGCATACAGACGGGACCAACCGCGGGGCTCTGGCATAAAAGCTACAGCATCGTCGGTGGACACCCGCACGGGAAACCATCTCCCTACTTCGATGGTGAGTCCCTGCTTGCGCTGGTTAAAGCAGCAAAGTACATGGGACACGCAGATCTGCAGCCCATCATTATCGCTTCTGCCGATGCTGGTTATCGCCACAATATCGAAGACGCCCTTCAGGAAGACCCAGATTCATCTACAACGAAGGGGTATTATCAGTGGAGTTCGATGATTTTTTTTGAAATTGCTACCGCTGGGTGGTCCGGTACGGAGAAGTATGGTGATTATGTCATTGACCTTGCCAACTGGATGATAGACGTTCACAAGACGCTGACAAAGTCACGCAATACGGCGTATGCGTACGAAGGAATTATCCATGCCTATCAGTTGGCGGTGCAGCGTAACGATATAGCGCATATCCAGAAATTTGCCCGTGTTATTGAGGTGGGCTTAAAAAAGTTGACATCGTGGCAGGTCGGTAGCCCACTGATGAACCGGTTTATACGCAGCCGTCCGACAAATAATCCGCTCGCTATAGGCGGGGTACAAAACCATTACCGCGAATCTCCTTTGCGAATTGATGTGACCCAGCATCAGATGCACGCAGTTATTTTGGCACGCCGTTACGTGTATAAGTGATTTTTTTATAGTCTACAGAATGAGAGATTTGAGAGCATTCAAGCAAAGATAGAAGTATTCACTAATGTATCCTATTTGCTCTGCCTACTCTGTTTGGACGGCAGCAATTGGTCTAAAACAGCATATTCGCAATACAGGGGCTTCAAACAGTGAAACCGTTACATATCGCTAAAATCTTATTTCTAATTGTATTAATGATTTCGAGTGGGTTAGTTGGTTGTGGTGACGAGGGGTTAGATAGTGTGTTATCTGATAATCCTACAGATGCCGGTGGACCAATTCCCTCTTTTAACGCAGATATTTTGCCTATTCTCATAAAC
Organism: Candidatus Poribacteria bacterium; assembly: GCA_022822785.1. Lineage (GTDB taxonomy): Bacteria > Poribacteria > WGA-4E > WGA-4E > PCPOR2b > PCPOR2b. The sequence continues at coordinate 7,723 of JAJEAL010000104.1, read as the reverse complement.
CGATGTGCATTTGCAGGGTGCCATGTCGCCGGGGGACCGGACGGTATAGACCTTCGCACGTATGATGTGGTGATGGCAGGAGGTAGTAAGGGTGCTATCGTTATTGCCGGCGATGCGGGAGAGAGCGAACTGGTTACACAGATTGTTGAGGGTAAAATGCCCCCTGGTGGTCCACCTTTGCCGGCAGCTCAGATTCAACTCATCACCGATTGGATTAATGAGGGCGCCAAGAACAATCTGGATAGTGAAACAGATGGCACTCCCCCAATTCCTCCAGATTCGTTCCCAACCCCGGAAGTTAATCGGGATGGAGTTGATGATGAGGACGATGAGGACGATGAGGACGACGACGATGATGATGACGAGGATGACGAGGACGAGGATGACGAGGATGATGACGAGGATGATGACGATGATATTAATCGCCGCGATGTGGTGTTTGACAATCCCGTACGTGCTGGCAGACCGAGTCCTTCTTTTAAGGATGATATTTTGCCCATCCTTACAAACCGCTGTGCCTTCGCAGGGTGCCATGTCGCCGGGGGACCGGACGGTATAGACCTCCGCACATACAACGCCGTGATTGCCGGAGGAGGAGATGATGATACCGTCATCGCAGGCGATGCGAGAGAGAGTGAACTCGTTGAAGTAATCCTGGAAGGCGAGATGCCCCCGGGTGGCCCCCCATTGCCGGCAGCTCAGTTCCAACTCATTATTGATTGGATTAACGAGGGTGCTAAAAATAACTGAACCGTATCCAACATGTTCCGTTTCAGTAGACCTTTTGTAGAAAGAATACGAATCAACCGATTGGAGGGAATAACTGATGTCTACAGGATTAAAGAAATATCTGAGTATTACGACATGTCTGCTTTTTGTATTGATGGGCTGTGCAATCAAACATCGAGGCTCTAATCGTTTGGATACAAATGAGGAAGGTGTGCAGCAGCAACCTTCCTCTGATGGTGTTCTGCTGGCTGTGCCAGACGATGAGAATCCAGACCACCCTGAAGACGGCGCAACAGGCTATAGTCCAAGGGGTCTTGACAATAGGGAAGCCATCGGCCCAACCGCCCAAATGAAGGCGGACGACATCTATAATTATCGCAAGCAAGATAGCGACGATGATGATGATGACGACGATGACGACCACGACGACGATGATGACGACCACGACGACGATGATGACGACGACGATGATGATGACGATGATGACCATGGACCTGGACACGACGACGACGATGATGACGATGATGACCATGGACCTGGACACGATGACGACGATGATGACGATGATGACCATGCACAAGGAAACCGGTCCCCCACCACTGTGGGAACAATTTCCAGTCAAACCGTGACTGTCGGGTCGAGTACCACTGTAAGTCTTGGCGGTTACTTCAGTGACCCTGACAACGATACATTGACTTACGCCGCTACCTCGTTTTATACCAGCCGGGCAACTGTCAGTGTGTCAGGTTCAACGTTAACTATCAACGGGATAGCGACGGGAATCGCTCAGATAAGTGCCACAGCGACTGACCCCGGTGGCTTGACTGCCACCCAGACATTCACCGTTACAGTCAATGCACGAGGAAACCGGTCCCCCACCACTGTGGGAACAATTTCCAGTCAAACCGTGACCGTCGGGTCGAGTACCACTGTAAGTCTTGGCGGTTACTTCAGTGACCCTGACAACGATACGTTGACCTACACCGCTACCTCGGGTTACACGAGTAGGGCAACCGTCAGTGTGTCAGGTTCAACCTTAACTATCAACGGGGTGGCGACGGGAATCGCTCAGATAAGTGCCACAGCGACCGACCCCGGTGGCTTGACTGCCACCCAGACATTCATTGTTACAGTCAATGCACAGGGAAACCGGGCTCCTGTTGCTGTGGGGACCATTCCCGCCCAAACGGTGGACGTCGGGTCGAGTACCACTGTAAGTCTTGGCGGTTACTTCAGCGACCCTGACAACGATACATTGACCTACGCCGCTACCTCAGGTTACATCAGCCGGGCAACCGTCAGTGTGTCAAGTTCAACGTTAACCATTGCCGGTATTGATGTCGGAATCGCTAGGATAACCGTGACAGCGACGGATCCCAGTGGCTTGACTGCTACCCAAGAATTCATTGTTACAGTGAACAGCGTTACAGTCAATGCACAAGGAAACCGGTCACCCACTTCGGATACCAGTAGTGAGAAACAGGGGTCCTTGAGAGCTGATGTGAACGATGACGGCGTCGTCGACATTGCGGATCTGCGGTTAGTCGCAGAACAATTGGGTGTGTCCGGCACGACCAATGCCGATATAAACGCCGATGGTATCGTTGATGTTCATGACCTGATTTTGGTTGCAAACGCTTTCGGTCCGGTAGATACGCCCCAATAAATTGGGTTCCGTTAAACGGAATCCCGATGCCGTTCCCACGAGCATTTCGATTGCGACTTCTCGAACAAAATAGCAAAAAACCCGCAAACAGAATAGCCCTATCAGAGCGAGGAGGTTGAAGAGAACAAATCAGTGGCAGTCGCTGAGCATATCTCCGTATTACTCACTTTAATCGCAAAGGAGCAAATCTATGAACAAACAACGTTTTCGTTTCATCCTATTCGTGTTGATGTGCCTGTCAGTTATATTAACAGCAGCAGCGCAAGTGGAAATCTCTGTCGTGCCTAGCGCAAATAATCCCGCTGTGGGCCACCAAATTGAGGTCTCCATCAATATCGCCGGAGGTTCTAATGTCGCTGGCTATGAGTTTCGGCTCACGTTTGACTCGACTGAACTTGAATTTATAAGTATTGAAAATTCAAACTACCTCACGGGAGAGCTGTTTGTCCAACCAATCGAACCTGAGGACGGTTCCGTGAAATTTGTTGTGGCCGCTCTGACAGGGACAGGTGAAGGCAATGGGACCCTCGCTATAGCCAAGTTTAAGGTCTTAGCCGAGACAGAAACAACGATAGGACTTGAGGATGTTAAAATCGTCGATCGAGCGGCACAACCTATTGCACTCACATCGGTTACAGGGACGACTATCACTCTAACCATAGAATACCTCTTGTCAATACCTGCGGGTATGAGTCTAATCCATGTCCCTCTGAAGGTAACAACCGTTGATGATGTGGCACAAACCATCGGATCTGTAGCTGACCTCTACGACGCCCTCGGCGGCACAAATGCCGTCGACTTCCTCATCACCTATGACTCCCAAACGCAGGAATGGCACAGCTTTTTCGTTCCTTCGGACAGAGGGGGTTCCGCAGACGCAAACTTGACTGACGACAAAGGCGTTGTCGCCCGACTGAGAAACCCTGTCTCCGTTCGACTGCGCGGCAGCGCGCTAGGAACAAATGGCACTAGTGCCATCACCTTAACCCAAGGGCTCAACCTTGTGGGGCTGCCGTTGAACGATTCACGGATAACGCGCGTGAGCGACCTATTCACGCTCGACGGGATTGGTGGCAATGTCCCCGGGATTATCCTTACCGATGGCGGAGAGTTCAAGCTGGTCGGACAGGCAGGCGATCCTGGCGATATAGCCATCGCCGGCGGACAATCCTTTATCTTGAACGCTGGGCAGGCAGCAACGGTCCATGTCTCTGGTGTCGGGTGGACTACTCCCCGGGCACAGCTACCGCCCCGGTAGCACTGACCGGCATTGAGGGCGGTAATGTGACGCCTATTTTGGCGTTGAGAGGTTAGATCATTGACCAAGACAGGGACTTAAGCCACACAAACTTCCGCGTCACCGTAAAGAACCGTTCAACTGGTAGATCGGTCGCCACGGTAACAAGAGGTGGGTCTCCCTCTCTCGCCCGACTATGTGTGGAGCAGGGAGAGTCGGCTATCAACTCACTGACCTTGATTTGGAGACAAAGCGAACCGCTACGATTGGGGCTATTCTCGGCATCTCAGCGCAATACTCACAGTCGTTAACTGTTGTCGAACCGTTGGTGTATACAGTAACGGCTGAAGATATAAGACAAGGTTGGATTCAATTGCCAGCGTTGGTTGCATACGAGATACCGGCGGAGACGGCACTGTTGCACAACTACCCCAATCCGTTTAATCCAGAGGCATGGATACCGTATCAGCTCGCCCACGCCTGGGAGGGGTTTCTTCCGATTTCATCGGAATTCTCGTGTAACGGGACTAGCCCCGTTTATACGTATCGGGATTAGGAAATCCCTCCTACAAGGCGGCACTGCTACAATGTCTATCCCGTCCGGGGGCAGGCTGGAAAAGTGTCTACTTATTTTTAGAATTCACTATAACTGGAGGCAATAGTTGATGTCTACAAAATTAAACAAATATCTAAGTATTACAACATGTCTGTTTTTCTTTATCGTAATAAGTTGCACAACCAAACACCAAGGATTTGACCGTTTGGATACAAATGAGAAAGGTGAGCCGCATAGCTCCTCAACTTACGATGCTAACTTGGATACTTTCGACGATGAAAATCTAAAGAAAACCGGTAACACAAAAGGTTTTCAAAAGGCCGGGTGGGAGCAGGACCACTTGGGTGTAAACGGAGCAATAAACGTTAATCTAAGTGATTCTAGCAATAGGGCAGTGATTTACCCAACAGCCCAAAAGCCGGGTTACAATATGTATAGTCAGCGTGCACAAGACCACGATGACGATGATGACGACGACGATGATGACGATGACTATGACGATGACTATGACTATGACGACGATGACCATGACGATGATGATGATGACGATGATGATGATGACGATGACTATGATGATGACTATTACCATTATGGTAATGTGTTCTTTGATGATCCTACAGATGCCGGTAGACCCAGTCCCTCTTTTCAGGATGATATTTTACCTATCCTTACGAACCGATGTGCCTTTGCAGGGTGTCATGTCGCCGGCGGACCGTACCGTATAGATCTCCGTACGTATGATGCCGTGATTGCCGGAGGCTATGAGGGCCCTATTGTTATTGCAGGCAATGCGCGAAGGAGCGAACTGGTTGAAGTAATTGTTGAGGGCGAAATGCCCCCGGGTGGTCCACCTCTGCCGGTAGCTCAGATGCAACTCATTATTGATTGGATTAATGAGGGTGCTAAAAACAACTCAAATAATGAAACGACTGCGGCATCTAATAATCCCACAGATGCTGGTAGCCCCAGTCCCTCTTTTCAGGATGATATTTTACCTATCCTTACGAACCGATGTGCCTTTGCAGGGTGTCATGTCGCTGGAGGACCAGGCGGTATAGATCTCCGCACGTATGATGCCGTGATTGCCGGAGGCAGTACGGGTGCTATCGTTATTGCAGGCAATGCGGGAGAGAGTGAACTGGTCAAACAGATTGTTGAGGGTAAAATGCCCCCGGGTGGTCCACCTTTACCGGCAGCGCAGATGCAACTCATTATTGACTGGATCAATGAGGGGGCCAAGAACAACCCAAATAACGAAACGGAGGTCGAGCCTCCAATTCCCCCAGGAGATTCCTTCCCACCCCCGGACGTTAATCGGGATGGAGTCGTGAACATTCTAGATTTGGTACAGGCTGCCCTTCAATTCGGCCAAGTTGGCACCAATCTCGCTGGAGATGTCAATGGCAACGGGACCGTGGATGTGGCCGATTTGATACTTATCAGCGTGGGTTTAAGCGAAAATTTTGCAGCACCTGCACCATCTGTTGGCGATTCAAACTTAACTGCCAGTTATCACTCATCAAATGTCAAGCGTCAATTCCAAGCCCTTGCAGCTTTAGAAGCACAGGTAAACCCCTCGCGTGGAGCACGCCTCGCCCACGACCTGCTCAAAGCGTGGTTAGCCCAAGTGAAACCGTTGGTCACGGAAACAAAATTGCTGCCAAACTATCCTAACCCTTTCAACCCCGAAACGTGGATACCCTATCAACTGGCGGAGGCTGCCCATGTCAAGATTCATATTTATGATGTCATTGGGGATTTGGTGAGGACGTTGAATCTGGGCACCAAGTCTGCCGGCAGTTATCTGGCACGAGAACAAGCGGCATACTGGGATGGACGTAATGACATGGGGGAAGTGGTCAGCAGCGGGGTGTATTTCTACACGCTAGTGGTAGGGGATTATCAGACAACGCGCCGGATGATTGTTGCGAAATAAAATGAGGGGTGTTCATGAATATTCTCTGTGAGAGTGGCATCCTTGCCACGACGCCCCTTAATTTTGGCAACAATCGGGAAAAGGATTTCCCTCTCACAGTTGTCTGTGTCTGCATAGGCTATTGACTGAATTATGAACACCCTTGAATAAAATCACTCAATTTCCAAACTCCTAATACTGTGAACGAGCGAGGTCAGAAACTTTGTTCGCTGATTTACGGCATATTGCTTTGAATCTCCCGACATGTCGAGGATTCATCGGAGTCCTCGGAACGGGATATGCCTACTCCTTTTAATGTCAATTTACGTCTTAATGTTGACCAGTAGGAGTTCAGTGAGAAGCGAGACGAAGAGACAGGTGTGTTGCTCGCGTACGAAATTGATGAAGAGCCGCTGCTGTCGATTCCGCCAACATTGGGTATTTCCGTCACGTTTTCACAAAGTAGCAGTATGTCCTGATTGACCGAAAAGTGCAAGAAGAGAGGAAAGATTTAATCTATGAAACAAAAATTAGTTTGGAAAATATTGTTGATAGGGAGCAGTCTGCTGACGATAAATGCTTGGGGAAGTAAGACGATTTCCTTCACTGCAGATCTGACTGGGAATCTTGATATCTACATCATGGATATCAATCGCAAAAATCCAGTCAATCTGACCAACCATCCTGCGGACGATACTTCTCCGACGTGGGCCCCAGATGGGAGTGCTTTCGCCTATGTTTCACGCCGAGATGGAAATCCAGAGATTTACGTAATGGATATGCGGGCCAAGGAATCTCGGCGACTGACAAACAATCAAGCGACCGACATTGATCCGGCGTGGTCGCCGGATGGACGTTGGATTGCATTTGCTTCCAACCAACATAGGGAGCACGCAGCGGATACTGACATCTATATCATGGACCCAAACGGCAAGAAGGCAAAACAACTCACCAACAAGGGGGGACATAATTCGACACCGGCGTGGTCGCCGGATGGAGAGTGGATTGCATTTCGATCGACACTAGATGGCATCGGTGGCATCCATCTGATGAACGCCGATGGAAAAAAACAGCGCGCCCTCACGCAGGTATCCGCGACAAACCCCGCTTGGGCGGCTGACGGCAAAGAGATCTACTTTTCTAGCGATATGCTTGACAATGTAGAGCTCCCTACCTTGTTTGCCGTAGATGTTGATGGCGGAAACCCCCGGAAGTTGGTAAATCCTGCACACACCTGCGAAGATCCCGCCGCGTCGCCTGATGGACAGTGGATTGTCTATGTGGCAACTCAGGGCGGCAACAAAGACATTCATCTTCTCCGTGCAGGGGATGGGGTGATCGAGCAGTTGACACAAGAGCCGGGCTTGGAATTCTCCCCTGCATGGGTCCCGGGAGAGCTATCCGTTTCGCCAAACGCAGACACGCGAGCAACACTCTGGGGAACCTTGAAGCAAGGGACTGTAAAGGCACGTTTACAGTCCACTCACCATTAAAATTGTAGACGGGACAGCTCGCCCCACTATCGGTGGGATCACCTCACACGTATAATCCCCTCGAAAAATCTTCAGCATCTCTGCTTTCAAATCGTTATATTCTTCGGGGGTAATAAGATATGGAAGC
>JAJEAL010000069.1 GCA_022822785.1 Candidatus Poribacteria bacterium | reverse complement strand
AGGGCTGAAGTTGTCGTAAATGTTCTTCGGCATCCTCTTTCCATTCAGCGGGTGGATCCAGTTCAAGGAATTTTTTCCATCGGTTAATTGCTTGTTGTGTTTTACCCCTGTACTCATACATCAAGGCGAGATTATAGTTTGCCGTTAAATCTTTGGGCTTTAGCTGAACCACAATCTCAAACTGCTCTGTTGCTGCACCGAGCTGGTCCAGATAGTAGAGTGTGCTAGCGTAGCTAAGCAGCGTTGACACGTGATTCGGTTGGAACTCCAACGCCTTTTCCAATGTCTCCTTGGCACGCCCAAAATCTGTAGTATAATTGCTGTAGAGATCGCCAAGCCGCTGATAGGTTGTGACCGATTCTGAATCTATTTCGAGCTCCTTTTCAAAATAGCGAATCGCTTGGTCATATTCCCCCTCCGATTCCGCAATCAACCCAAGTTGAAGGGATATGCCTTTGTACGCTTTATTGAATTCGAGGGTCTTCAGTAGTATCTCTTTAGCTGCTTGGCGTTGATCCAGATCTACATATATCATACCTAGGTGATAATAGGCATCGGAATTGTTCGGTTGAAGTGCGATTACCTTTTTGAAATCTTCCGCAATCTGGCTGTTTCGGTAGAGTGTGTTACCAATTTGTTTGTAACGACGGGTAATGAGTCCCCGGTGGAAATACGCCGGTGCATAATCGTCCTTCAGGTCAATGGTTTTATTATATGCCTCAACCGCCATCGCTGCATAGGTTTCGTAGTCCTCCAACGTCTCAGCATAACGATCTAACAATCGGGCGTAACGGAAATACCAATCAAAGTGTGTATCCTCATATTGGTTCGCAAGGCCGAAGTGTTTGATGGCTTTTTCGGTTTCCTCGCGTTCTTCAAAGAGTAGTGCAAGGTCATACTGTGCTTGCGGATGGTCCGGTTCAATCTCTAGACCGGGTTCATACAAACGGATAACGTTATCTTTATCGCCGCGCTGCAGATAAAGTTTCCCAAGGCGCAAGAACGGCCCTGCATTAGATGGATCGAGTGCAATTATGGTTTCATAGCGCTCAATCAGGTTATCAGTATCTCCTAGCTGTTCGTACAAGGCGGCTATTTGATGATGTGCGTTAAGATGATCCGGATTGAGCTCGGTGGTTGCCAAGAAAGCATTGAGAGCTTCTTCGGAACGTCCCAATTTCACGTGCGAGATGCCTGAAAGATAGTGCGCTTGGACATTCGTTGGCTCGATTGTGATTAACTTGACCAACATCGTCAGTGCGTTTTGTGGCTCATCCTTAGCGTGATAGATTTGTGCTGAACGTGTCAGCGCTGCCCGATGATCCACGTCCAGTTCAAGGGTCCGTGCATAGAAGTACAGCGCGTTATCCGTATCTTCTAGCGCTTCGTGGCTGCGTCCCAGTAGATATGTCGCTTCGGTGTCCTCCGGATAAATTAGCAGAAACTTGCTAAGTGGTTCAATTGCTAGATCAAACTGTTCGGCATCGAAAGCTGATCTACCCTGATTAAAGAAATGCCGCTCCAATCCCGAATCCAACTCGATTGCGTGCTTATAGGACGTCCTTGCTTTTTCGTGAGCGCCTTGTTGGTAGTAGGCATCTCCCAGAAATGTATAGGTGTCCAGAAGGTGTTCCGGTGCGAATTCGACCTCCGGAGATGACTCGCCAGAGTTAATCAACGCGATAGTCTTCTCATAGTATTGGATCGCGGTAGCTAAGTTCCCTGAATCCACCTCAATCTCAGCGGAGTAAAATACAGCCCGTGGATCATCAGGACTAACGGCCAAAAACCGTTTCAGAATGGATCTCGCCTCCTCCCGTCCCATCAAGCCAGCGCGATAGGGGGCAAGCTGTTCCATAAAGTAATCCTTAAGGGACGCATCTGCTGCGATTGCCTGTTTGTAGTGCTCGATCGCAAACGCTTCTTCCCCGGTGGCATAATAGATTTCGCCGAGTTGAAGAAGTGTGGCTGTGTGGGTCGGATCAATATTGTCGATAATACGTCGAAATATAGGGATTGCGCCCTCTCGGTTTCCCGCTTCAGCGAAAATCGCGGCGAGTTGATACAGGTCCATTATACTGTAAGGTTGGTATTGCTGTCCCACCTCATATTCTGCCCATGCCTCATCGAAAAAGCCTTCCTTTGCAAGCACTTGAGCAAGTTTGAAATGGGCAGGAGCAAATGTGGAATCACGGTAAATCGCTTCCTCAAAAGCCTCTCTCGCAAGGCTATCATTCCCCTGTTCAAAATGCGCCCTCCCAATCCCGTAGTAAGGGGGCGCCCACTTTTTGTTCATTTTCTGTGCTGACTGAAACGACTCAAGTGCTGCTTCGGGATTATCCTGTTGAAGATAGATTTCACCAAGTCGATAGTAGGCGGGATAATACTTAGGGTTCAGTTCCAAGCACCTTTGCATTGCTTGGGCTGCGATCCCTAATTTTTCCTGCGCTTGATAGACTGCGCCGAGACTGAAATACGCCTGTGCTAAGTTGGGGGCGAGCGACGTAGCTTGCTCAAATTGGTTCTCCGCTTTTGCAAACAGGGTCGCGGTCCGTGCCGTATCTAGCCTTCCTTGCGTCGCGTAAGCGTAGCCTAGTCCGTAGTGTAAACCGGCGTTGGTGTGCTCTGTTTCCACATCATTTTCGTAGAGAGAAATCAGGAGTGCAAGCTGCCCTTCCGCTTTCCACTTGTTGACCAAATCTCGATGCTTCTGAATCTGTTTTTCAGGCTTTTTCTCTTTCAGTACCTTCCCGTAATCCTTTTCAACTGCTTCACGCCGCGGTTCGCGTCCTGCCGCAATCGTAGGTGTCACGATTGAAGGTATTAGAACTAGCAGTAGGCATCGAAATAGGATTGGCGTCGCTGATTTCATCTGTCTTTTCCTTTCCCACGGTAACAGTGCAATTAAACAGAGGTACAACCTTGGCGCTGATTTAGAGACATAGTAAGCGCTAATTTCATCGCTGCTTTCAAGCTACTGGGATCTGCCTGATTTTTGCCGGCGATATCGAAGGCCGTCCCGTGATCGACGGAGGTCCGAATAATCGGAAGTCCCAGAGAGACATTGATGGTGTGCTCAAAGTCCAGCAACTTCATGGGAACATGCCCCTGATCATGATACATCGCGACTACTAGGTCAAATGCCCCTCTGACCGCCTTCATAAAAATAGTGTCGGCGGGGAATGGACCCTCGCATATCATCCCCAGCTCTTGGGCAGATCGGATTGCCGGGACGATTAATTCCTGATCTTCATTTCCAAATAATCCATTCTCCCCGGCGTGTGGATTGAGCCCGCACACGGCGATTCGTGGTTGAGCAAACCCAAGTGATCGTAGCGCCTCGTTGCCGAGCTGAATGGTACGCAAAATTCTAGGGACCTCCAACTCACAGGCATTCCGCAATGGGCAGTGGGTGGAAACGTGGATGACCCGGAGATAATCGTTGACAAGTAACATCCGTGACTCTGTCGCGCCTGACAAATCAGCGATAAATTCCGTGTGGCCTGTGAAGCTTTGTCCAGTTAAGGTCACTGCCTCTTTATTCAAAGGGGCGGTAACCATAGCGTCCGCTTGACCATCAAGGCAGAGCTGCGTCGCCGTCCGCACGTATTCGAGGGCGGCCCGGCCGCAGACAGCACTCAGTTTCCCTACCGTAAACTGGGCAGAGTCCAGTTGGTGTGAATCCAACAGACACACCTGCGCGGTGGTATTGCCCAACCACTGGACAGCAATCTCTTCCCTATCTTGGAAGATGCTATCCGGCGGCTGCAATCCAATCTGCTTGCCCACCATTTTCAGAATCGCTGCATCGCCGACGACCACCCAGCGTGCGGTGTTTACCAGTGCCTGATCTGTCAATGCTTTAAGCACGACCTCAGGCCCGATACCTGCTGGATCGCCGGTGGTGATTGCAATTGTCGGTAATATCTCACTTTTCATATCGGGAGGGTTCTCCCCTTTAGTCTCTATATCTTAGTACCACCGTGTTTTATCGACTACATTGACCAACGGGTCACCCGCTACGAAGCGCTTAAGGTTCTCGCAGAAGAGTTCAAAGACCCGGTTGGGTGCTTTTGGCGATTGACCTGCGTGATGTGGCGTGATGATGACGTTTTCCATTTCCCATAGCGGACTATCCTGCGGAAGCGGTTCCGGAGTCAAAGCATCTAGTCCCGCTCCAGCGAGTTCTTTCGCTCGCAGTGCTTCGACCAATGCCGCTTGGTCAACAATCCTTCCCCTTGCGATGTTAATTAGGAATGCCGTTGATTTCATGGCACGAAACTCATCTGTGCTCATGATCCCCTCTGTTTCCGTCGTGAGTGGACAGCAGATAGCAACCCAATCTGATTGGCTTAGCATGTCGTGCAACCTATCTGCCTGCCAGAGGGATTCAACGTAGTCAGGTTTGTGCGTCTGTGTCGGATCTACGGCGAGGATGTGCATATCAAAAGCGGCTGCACGCTTGGCGACTTCAAGGCCAATGCTGCCGAGACCGAGGATGCCAATTGTTTCTCCAGCAATTTCAAGCACCGGCATATTAGCGCGACTCTCCCATACCTTCTCCATCTGCCGTTTAATCGTGATATTGAGCGTACGCGCAAAGCCGAGGATTAGTGCCATGACATGCTCGGCAATGTTGACCGCGGTTGTGCCACGCGCGTTTGCAAGGACAATGTCGCTGTTAATCAGCTCAGGAAACCTAAGCCCTTCAACGCCAACATTTCCGGTTTGAATCCAACGGAGTTTCTTGGCGCGCCGGATGAGTTCAGGGGTTGCACCACCAAAAATAGCGTCCGCCTCCTCAATCTCTTGATGCAGCTCTTCGTCCGTTGTCGGTGTTACGAAATTGACCCCGGGTGCGATTGCACGAGCAGTCCCGAGCTGTTCTTCACTTAAACGATGGACAATAATTTTCATAGTGAATCCTTTCTTTCTGAGTGTTAAGACTTCCATCGGTTTCAGACGACCTGTTTTTACGCTCTCAGGCTTGAGATTCTCCACTGCATAGCTGTATCGCTTTCGGAACGCTGTCCAATACATCTCCCGCCATTAATCCGTGCATTCCAATCGACTCGGCGACGATGTCGCCTGCAAGTCCGTGGAGATAGACACCTAACACAGCCGCGTCGAAAGAGGACGCTCCTTGGGCTATCAGTCCTGCAATCAGGCCTGTCAACACATCTCCCATACCGCCGGTCGCCATACCCGCATTACCGGTCGAATTAATCCACACCTCCCCATTGCTGCCTGCAATGACCGTTGGTGCCCCTTTCAGTACCAATGTGAGATTATGCGTTTCGGCAAATCGTTGAGCAATTCCAATCCGATCTCGTTCTAACGCTCCCACGGTTTCATCGATAAGCCTTGCCATTTCCCCGGGATGCGGAGTGAGAACCGTTTGAGGCGATAGCGAGGAGAGAATATCCTTTGATTTTGAGAGGGCATTTATCCCGTCGGCGTCGATAACAGTTGGAGCATCGCTTTCACGAACCAAGCTGTGGACCAGTGCAACGGTTTCGGGGTGCTGTGAAAGCCCGGGACCAATCGCAAGAACCGATTTCGTCCGCTCGACCGCTTCGAGGATGTATGATTTTGCTTCTAGCGCCAAAGAACCTTCCACTGTTTCAGGAAGCGGAAGCGTCATTACTTCAGTCAGTTTCACTTCCAAAATCGGGTTGAGACTTTTTGGCGTCCCGAGTGTCACCAAGCCTGCCCCAACGCGCAATGCACCCGCGCTCGTCAAGGCTGCTGCACCGGTCATACCGGTGGAGGCAGCAGTCACAAAAACACGTCCATAGGTGCCTTTGTGCGAATGTGTTGGGCGCGTGGGCAGAAGTCGTGCCGCATCAGACGGTTGCGTCCAATTGACCTCAATATTTTGGGCGTCGATAACGCTCGGTGGGAAACCGATGTCGGCGACTTCGAGCTGTCCGGTGAAGGTCGCCCCCGGATGGATAAGGTTGCCTCGCTTCGGAAGTCCCATCGTTGCCGTGTAGGCCGCTTGGATGCATGCCCCTTCCGCTATGCCTGTATCCGCCGCTAACCCGGACGGGAGATCGATGGCAACGACCGGTCGACCCGTCTCATTGATACACTCAATAACACGTGCAACAAAACCTTGTACGCCGCCGCGCAAGCCAGTCCCAAAAATGGAATCGACGATGAGATCGGAGGATGCAAGTTGGTTTTTCGCCACTTCTAGTTCGTCTTCAGACAGAACCGAGGTGATTGGCACCTCCAAATTTTGTGCTATTTGTAGATTGGTCAACGCATCTCCGGCAAAGTGGTCTGGAGGTGAAACGAGGATTACCTCAACCGGTTGACCGGCAAGTGCCAATTGTCTCGCGACGACCAATCCATCGCCGCCATTGTTTCCTTTACCTACAACCACCGCGATACGTCGGCATTCAGGGAAGCGTTGGCGTATTGTTTGAACAACAGCGCTTCCTGCGTGTTCCATTAAAACCGCACCAGGGATGCCAATTTGCTCGATAGTTTGCTGATCAATTTGACGCATCTGTTGTGCGGTAACAACTTTCATCGTTTTTCCTCACTTCCACGCGAGCGCAAGCAGGTCCATTGACATGGCGACCAGCCAGTGAACTGCCGCGCCGTAGATAAAAGAGCGGGTCTCCAGAGCGAGGGCACCGAGCAAAATCCCTGTAGCAATGGAGCCCGTCGCTTCGGCAAAGGGTTTACTAGCGTGTTTGACGACGAACGGGATGGTTTGGATGAGAATACTGTAGTTGCCAAACCGTTTTTCCAGTCCGAACAGCATGAAACCGCGGAAGAAAAACTCCCAACAGAACATATATATGCCGTAAGAAAGTTCATACGCGATAAATACCTTCCAGTTGGTTCCAGCGACGTCAGAGAGCGGATATTTCTGCTGGAAGGCGGGAAAGAACTGTAACGCTAGAGCGATTAATGGCAGCATAAGCAGCCATCCACCCAGGACGAATCCCCATCCCAATTTTCCGTGGGTCAACCGAAAACCGTAGTCGCGGATGCTGTCCTTTATGGCGAATTTAATGACAAGGATTGGCAGCACTAACAGGGTGACGGCGCTCATCCAAAACCAATAGAAATACGGAAAAATCCGCTTGAGCGGATGCTGAATAAAGAATTTCCCAAAAAGCTGGGTGAATGCCCCCCTGCGCCCGATAAATCGGTACAACGTCAACAGGGCGGATGTGCCTAGTAAGATGATTGTCGCCCGCCGGTCCCAGCCATGCAAGTATTTTTCCCTTTTCTCCTTTATCCAAGGGCTCACCGGTTGTCCTCGTTTCCTCAGGTCTCGCCTCCCCACGATTGGTATAACGCAAGTTGTGGGTGTACTCCGTATGCCGTAACCCCTATTGTATCATTCGTTGACCTGTTTCCGCACGTATAACATTGAGCAGGTCAATTAACGAACAAAGAAGCGGTGCATCCATAACAAACTGCTCACGCATCACGTCTCATGATTCGCACAAGCACCGGAACAACCAACAACTGAAATTAGTATAGCATATCTCTTAAGGGCTTTCAACAGCGTATTTACCCCTTCCCACAGGAGGGGATTTGTCTCAAGGTCCGGCACATTTGAAATTGATTATTTTTTCCATAGTATGATATACTGAATTTCACCCGATTCTCATCTTTTTTGCTGTTTATAGTAGTATACAGAGGAGTCAACGTGATGACTAAAAAATTATGTTTCATTATTGGACTTACAACGCTGATCTTAACCTTTTCAGCGTATTTGGCGTACGCTCATGATGCGTTTTACCCCCATCACCGCGACGATTTCCGCAAAGACGAGATGCGGTTAACGGTGGTCTTCGTTACAGCCGGATTTGTTATTGCGTTGGGGGCGATTTTCTATATGGTGTTACGTGGTGAAGGTCAGGAGAGTCAACGTACGCGTGAATCGGAACAGGACCGCTTGGTGGGTGCAGCAAACGAGGCAGCCCACGTTGGTCGCGGCACCCTCCTGAGGGGCGGAACCGCCGAAGAGACAATCCATGCAGTGCTAGCAGCATACGCTGAACGTTCCGAGATTGCATGGAACCCAGAATCCGTACTGGTAGTCGGGAACGCGATCCGATGCCAGATTGGCGGTGATGTGGTCGTTGTTAGAATTTTTCATCAGGCGGGTACAGATAGAATCGAAGTCAAAGCCTCTCGCGCTGAGGTGACTGCGGGGTCTGTGCTAGAAGTAGTGCCTGATGGGTAATGAGTTGCCCTGGATAAGAGAGAATGACGGGCAAGTGAATCGCAAATATCGGTGGAACAAGTCATGAACATAGGTAAATTACTGACAAAATCTGCTCGAACTTTTCCCGAAAACCTCGCAATCACATGCGGCACGAAGGAACTGACATACGCCGAATTTAACGACCGAGCCAATCGCTTGGCAAATGGACTTAACAGGCTCGGCGTCCGGCCGGGAGATAATGTGGCAGTGCTCATGTATAACTGCCCGGAAATGTTGGAATCAATGTTTGCCTGTTTCAAGGCAGGTTGCGGGGTCATACCTATCAATTTCCGTTTACACCCCAGAGAGTTTGCCTTCATCATTGACCATTCTGAAGCGAAAGTGGTAATTATCTCGTCTGAATTCAGCGAGGCGATGGTTGATGTGCATGGCGACCTCCCGCGGGTGAGCGATATTCTCACCGTGTCCACAGTACCAGAACCATTTCTAGCTTACGAAAGGGTGCTATCTGCTGAATCGGATCAGTTTGAAGATGTGGAGGTCGCGCCCGACGATGTAGCGTGGCTTTTTTATACCTCCGGCACCACCGGTCTGCCCAAGGGTGCGATGCTAACGCACCGTAATTTACTCGCTATGACAATGAATTTCTACGCAGATATGTGTCCGGGATTCGGGCCCAACGACGTTGCTCTCCACGCCGCTCCCTTATCGCACGGGAGCGGGTGCTATGCGCTGCCGAACATTGGCAAGGCAGCGGCTAACGTTATCTTGGAGGAAAAATCCTTTAACCCCGAACAGGTATTAAAAACGATTGAGTCGCACCACGTAACGAATATGTTCGCTGCACCGACCATGATCAAGCTGTTGATAGACTGTCCGGCAATAGACAAATATGATCATAGTTCGCTGAAAGCGCTAAACTACGGCGGTGCACCGATGTTGGTCGATGACCTGATGCAAGCGATGGAAAAACTGGGGCCTTGCCTTGTTCAGCTCTACGGACAGGCAGAATCTCCGATGACCATCACCTATCTTCCTCATGCGGATCACCGCCTCGACGGAGATTCGGATCGGATGAGGCGACTTGCTTCAGCGGGAATGCCACGCACCGATGTCGAGGTGAGAATTGTTGATTCCGATGACAATGAAGTCCCGCCCGGCGAGATGGGAGAGATTGTTACCCGCTCAGATCTGGTGATGAGGGGCTACTGGCGCGATCCCGAAGCCACCGCTGAGACGTTACGAAACGGGTGGCTGCATACGGGGGACATAGGTTACGTGGATGACCACGGCTACCTGTTCTTGATGGATCGGTCGAAAGATCTGATTATCAGCGGAGGGGAAAATATCTATCCCCGTGAAATCGAGGAGGTCATTGTCCAGCATCCCGCGATTCGAGAGGTTGCTGTCATCGGCGTTCCCGACCCGGTGTGGGGCGAGTCGATTAAGGCGGTCGTCTCCCTTGTACCTAACCGGGAGGTCACTCAGGGAGAACTGATCGACTTTTGCACAGAGCATATCGCGCGCTACAAACGACCAAAATCGGTCGATTTTGTGGAGGAGTTGCCCAAGAATAACTACGGAAAAATCGTCAAGCGGGAGTTGAGAGCAAAGTATTGGGAAGGGAAAGCGAGCCATGTGATTTGACAATAAAAAAGGAGATTGAGATGAATAAAAAACGGAAGTTGGGACGCGGTGTCGCAATGGTCGGTGCGGGAATGTCAAAGTTCGATATGTTCACGGATCGGGATTCAAAGGACCTGTTTGCCGAAGCGTTCCTTCAAATGGGCGACTCTGTGGATAAAGGGCTCGATCCAAATGATATCGACGCACTCTACATCGGCAATTTCACTAACGACTTTTTCGCACATCAGTCGCATTGGGGCGCAATCCTGTCGGACTCTCTCGGGCTCATTCCCAAACCGGCGACACGGGTTGAGGGTGCCTGTGCTTCCAGCGCACTCGCTTTTCGAGAGGGCGTCTTTGCCATAGCCTCCGGTTTCTACGATGTCGTCTTGGTTGGTGGTGTTGAAGATATGTCAAAAGGGAACACCGAAACTGTGGCTGAAGGCTTGGCACTAGCGGCAAGTCCCTACGAGCGAAAGGCGGGATTTACGTTTCCAGGTATTTTCGCCGCGATTGCAACCGCATATTTTGAAAAGTATGGTGCATCTCGTGAAGACCTAATGAACATTACCATAAAGAGCCACGATAATGCACCACTCAACCCCAAGGCGCAGTATCAGGTCACGATTCGTGAGATGATGGGTGCGAAAATCAAACGGGCGAAAGAGAAAGGGGGTGCCGTGCCGGATTGGAGCGATGAGAAGGATTTCTTGCGTGACCCAATTGCCAATCCTACTATTGCCTGGCCCCTGCACCTCTTTGATTGTTGTCCAATCAGCGATGGCGCGGCGTGCATTCTCTTGGTTGGGGAAGAGATTGCCAAGCACTTTACTGATGAACCGCTATACGTTGCTGGTATCGGTCAAGCGAGTGGACGAGGGCTGAATGCCGCCGATGATCTAACATACTTTGAAGCAACGCGATCCGCCGCAAAGGAGGCGTACCAGATGTCCGGGTTGACGCCGGCGGATATTCAATTTGCAGAAGTGCACGACTGCTTCTCAATTGTAGAGCTTCTGCATATGGAAGACCTCGGATTTTTTGAGCCGGGAGAGAGTTACAAAGCGGTGGCGGACGGTCTAACAAGATTAGATGGCCCGAAGCCGATTAACACCTCCGGGGGACTCAAGTGTAAGGGACATCCGGTTGGAGCAACGGGTGCAGCGCAGTTAATAGAGGTCTGGGAGCAGTTGAGGAACAAAGCGGGAAATAGAGGTGTACCGATTGAAGGTCTGCGAATCGGCGCCGCTCATAATTTGGGCGGAACCGGCGGCACCTGTACATTTACTATTTTGGAGCGGAGGTAACCGTGGTGGATAGACCGATAAGTGATTACCAGTTTGAGCGGTTTCTGGAGAAAGAAAAACTGATGGGGGCTCGATGCACTGCGTGTGGGACACTTTTCGTGCCGCCACGTGCCATCTGTACCCAATGTCATGGCTCAGCGATGGAATGGGTGGAAACAAAGGGAGAAGGCAAACTTGCCGCCTTTACCTGTATTGCAATCGGCCCTCCTGCGATGATTGAAGAGGGGTATAATCGGAATAATCCCTATTGTACGGGGGCAGTCGAATTAGCAGAGGGACCACGGGTAGTCGCTCGCATTGAAGGGGTGGACACGCTCCGTCCTGAGACAATCAAGATTGGGATGCCGTTAAAAGTCGCGTTTTTGCGTCGTGGGACAGGTGAAGACCTGCGGATCGTCCTAGGATTTACGCCAGTTGACGACTGTTGTGGCTAGACGGGTGTCCTTCCTCGCCAAAATGTACAGCATTCCCATCCCACAGCGGTTGAGCGCGAGTCTTTAGGGGCAACTGCTTGAGGTTCACTAAAAGGTGCGCCGTTATGAGTCCAATTTGCCGAATTTCCCTTACATTTCACATGTTGTTCTACCTATCCTTGCCATCGTTTGTAACTGGCGAGTCGGAGCAGCAACTCGTTAACTCCTCTGATACCGCCAAAACGTCCTATCTCATTCGTCAAATTACCTTTGAAGGGGGGGAACACCTAAGTCGGAAACAACTATCCGAGCTGATCGGCACAACTGTAGGTCAACCCTATCTTCCAGCGGGAATAATCGTCGGGCTTAATCGGGTGTTGGAAAGATACCGCGAAGATGGCTTTGTGTTCGCCTCAATCGAACCCGAAGTTACGACCCTCCCGCCCGATCAGGTGCAGATCCGCCTCCACATCCACGAGGGAACGCGAGCCCGCACAGGCAAAATTACTATCACAGGCAATCGTCTGCTTTCGACGCACGACCTTCGCCGTGCGCTTGGCTTGCATACAGGGGCACCTTTTATCCCAGACGCGTTTGAGGGTGGGATTGACAAGATTTTGGCTCTATACAGCGAGCGTGGCTATCCCAAAGCCGAAATTGAGCCGATCGACTTTCATCTGTCGGAGGAACTAGGAAAGGTTGACCTGCGCCTACAAATTCGGGAAGGGAATCAAGTTCGGATTGAATCGGTGAAATTAACCGGTTTACAGAAAACAAAACCTGAAGTGGTGCTCCGTGAGTTGCCGGTTCAGGCGAGCGACGTTTTTGACCAGCGTAAAATCGATCAGAGTTTTCACCGCTTGGTGAACCTCGGCTATTTTTATGAGGTCAGTCCCTTCCTGCTTGAAGAAGGCACGACACCGGAGGGGATCATCTTTAATGCGCGGGTAACAGAGGCGCGGACCGGCAGGTTCAGCGGCGTCATCGGATATGCACCGCCGACTACGGAATTTGAGGGTGCGCCACAACTGACAGGCGTGATTGAAGCGACGGAAACCAATCTCTTGGGCACGGGACGGGGTGTAAATTTTCTGTGGAAATCTGGGTTACTTCGGACGTTAAGGATAGGTTACACGGAACCGTGGGCGTTTGGAAAGCCGGTCAAAATCGGCGTCGAATACTGGCAGCTGAAGCAGAGAAACCAGTTCACCGATGCTGAGTCAGATGAGAATGCCGCATCAGTAACTGTTGCCGCCCGTTTTCGGCGTTTATTTGAAAGTTCGATCGGGTTTTCCTATAAACGAATCGGTCTCCCTACAAACGACCCCTTTCTCCCCGTTCCCTCACCATCTGTCCACTCACCAATCACAGATGTACCGTACCCAGCATCGCAAAGCGGTGTGAAATACGGTGTGACTTTAGGGTTGACTCGCGATAGCAGGGATTACTTTCTGAATCCAACCCGCGGTCGCCGTGACGGTGTGGCGTTTGAATTTTCGAGAGGAGATTTTAAGCTGCGCAGACTGTGGATTGATCTGCAAGGCTACTACCCAACATGGCATCGGCAGGTCATCGCGGTCGGTTTGCACGGCGCTGCAGCGTGGGGAGATAATATTCCACCAACAGAGCTTTTCTATCTCGGTGGAGCGAATACCTTGCGCGGCTACGACGAAGATTGGTTTTTTGGTCCCCGCCGGGTCTATGCGAACCTCGAATACCGGCTTCTGGTCGGGCACACATCGCAGTTCTTTGTGTTCACGGATCTGGGGACAGTTTCCCAAGTAGCTCAACCCGCTGTCTTTGACCCGCTCCGTGTAGGTTACGGACTTGGTATGCGGTTGGAATCAAAGGGTGGACTGCTCCGGATGGATTACGGACTCGCCGAAGGACGCTCCGCTTTGGAAGGGAAAATCCATGTCAATCTCGGAACATCGTTCTAAACAACCCAGAAAACAATTCAATCTGAATCAAATTCGGCGCATCCTGATTCTGCGCATGGGACCGCTCGGCGAGACGCTCCTGACGACACCTGTTATTCGTGCACTGCGGCGACGTTTTCCAGACACTTACATCGCTTACATGGTCGCCCCGGGGCGCGAAGATCTCGTTTCTGAAAACCCACATCTGGATGAGGTGATCACTTACAGCGTGTCGATTCCCAAGCTAATTTACGGGATGGCGAAAAGATCATTCCAGATGGTGGTCATCCTTCAACCGACGTTTCGGCTTGTATTACACACATTTCTCGCACGCATCCCATTTCGGATCGGCTTTGAGACCAACTCCGGTAAAGCACGTTTGCTGCATGTCGCTGTTCCCAATAACATTGATCAACACGAAACCGATAGATACCTTGACGTTGTGCGCGGAATCGGGATTGAGCCGGATAGCGAGGAACCTGAGATGTTTGTGAACCCAGCGGCACAACGGTGGGCTGACTATTTCCTCACAGGGGTCGGTGTTTCCGCGGATCGACCGCTAATCGGTTTGAACCCTGGGTCGGGTTCTGAGTCGCGTCGTTGGTCAAAGGCAGGATTTGCTCAGGTGGGAGACCAACTACATCAGAAATATGATGCCCAAATTGTTATCACCGCCGGCAGTGCAGAGGGAAGTCTGCCGCACGAAGTCGCAGATCTGATGTCTTGTTCGCCGATTATCCTCTCAGGCATAACTCCGATGCAGCTCGGAGCAATACTCCAAAAGTGTCACCTCTATATCAGCAACGACACAGGTCCAATGCACATGAGCACGGCGGTCCAAACCCCAACGATTGCCTTGTTTGGTGCGTCGAAGCCGCAGCAATGGGGACCGCATTGGGATCCGCATACAATAATTGCTCGCGAGAGCATGGACGATATTACCGTCAAAGATGTGTTGGAAGCCGCGGATCTGTCGTTATCCCGTCTCGATCCAAAAGCGCAATAAAGACAGGAATTCAAAGACGATGGTATTCAAGGGTGCAACATACTACGCCTTACCCCTCACGTTGTCCGTTTCACTCGTTACATTTATTGGGCTATTGCTTGCTGCCTCCCCCGCCTTTCCGGCAGAGTTTCCGTTTGAGGAGGCGCGTCCGCTCTACGTTGGTGCAAGAGCTTTGGGGATGGGCAATGCGTTTACTGCGGTCGCTGATGATGCTACGGCAGGTTTCTGGAACCCCGCCGGGTTGATTCAGTGGCAGGGCGTAAGGCTTTTTGGCGTGAATAAGTTCCACAATAGATCCGACTACGGCTTTGATCCGAAAGGGATTGGGTATGCGTATCGTGGATACGGCCTATTCTGGGGAAACAAAATCGCACTCGGTGTTGAGTCCGGGACACCGGATTTCAACTACTATTCCCTCGCGCACCAGATTCACTCCCATGTCGCGGTTGGCGCGAGTCTGAAGTTCAAACGTAAACACCCAAGCGATTATTACCAATTTTTCGGGGAGTTCCCCTCCTACGATTTGGGGTTACTCATCAAATGGACTGCTACTCTCAAATTTGGACTGCTTGCAGTACATTTACCCCGTGAACGTGGGATCCGCTGGCTAACGCTCGGTGCCGCGTATCAATGGGAAAATCTATTATTTGTGGTTGACCTGATAGTGCCACGAGGTGCCCTGAATGAGACTGGGCTTTATTACGGTATTGAGTGGAAGCCACACCGCTTTATCCGTGTGCGGGGTGGACAATCGAATCAGGCGTGGACGCTGGGATGTGGATTCGATTGGCGATGGATACGAATCGACTATGCTCGTATCTTTGAACCTGATTTCGCATCGGATTTTATCTCGGCCGAGTTAAAGTTTTGAAGGCAGAAATTTCCCAAAGGATTGCCGATATTGTAGGTCGCTTTTCCAAAATCGACATTCTTGCGTCGAGGTATGAATCTCGACCTACTAGAATCGTTTGCCCGTTTGACGGTCAAAACTTTACACATCATTTGCGGATTTCCAAAGTTGTTTCAAGGAGTTTACCATGACAAAGCTAAAGATAGCTGTAGTGGGTACAGGAGGCCGCGCGAGGGCACACCTAAACACACTACCCAAATTAGAACCGATTTATGAACTAGTTGGTGTTTGTGACATTGACGAAAATCGCGCTACAGAGGTCGCTCAACAGATGACAGTGTCTGGCTATACAGATATTGAGACGCTGATTGAAGCGGAATCGCCAGACGTGATTTTAATCACAGTGCCCCCTGATGGTCATCATGTCATCACAGAGGTCGCAGCGTCGCACGGCGTTCATGCTATCACAGAGACGCCGATTTCGACAAGCCTACCTTGTGCGGATCGGATGATTGGTGCGGCTGCGCGCTATGGTGTTAAACTAGAGGTCGCTGAAAACGTTTGGCGTTGGCCCCATGAACGGCTCAAACGAAAGATTGTCGATGCAGGCTTGATCGGCGAAATTACCCACGCCCATCTCTGGTACACCTCCGGATCGTATCACGGCATGAACGCTATTAGGACACTTGTCGGCAGTCAAGCTGTGCGCGCCGTTGGACACGCTAAGGAGATTGGTGACAGATCATGGGAGATCGGTATCGTCGAATTTGAGAACGGGGTTTCGCTCGTTTACGAATTTCCAACGCGCCGACGCGGCAACTACTGGGAGATTGATGGCACATCGGGCGCACTTGTTGGTAACGATTTGGTGCTTTACCGAGGGTCGGATACAGAGACCTATTCGATCCAAACGGTCACAACGGAGGTAGATGGCGTGTCGGTGGTCGATCATGCTCGCGTGGATACCGATCCGCCGGTAATCTGGGAAAACCCGCTTAAGGTGTTTGGCTTGGAGAATGCGGACGATGTCGCCCGTGGGGCAGCGCTGCACAGTATCTACCAAGCAATTGTTGAAGGCGCGGAACCGGAATACGGTGCGATCAATGGGCGCACAGACCAAGAGATTCTCATTGCTATTCGTGAATCTGCGCGGAACGGTGGGGAACCGATTGATCTGCCGTTGACCGACATGACGGGGTACGAAGAGCAGATGCACCGAGAGTATCACGAAAAGTATGGTGTCCATCCGTTTGACTCCATTGAGCAACAAAAAAGTATTCTATTCCCACAACGCGGCGTTGTGTGGGCAGCTAGACGATAGAGGAAGGACAGCATCATGGGTTGGCAAGTTGTAGACCGCATGACAATATACCATGAATCCGGAATGTATGCCCTGAGTCCCACGGTGACACGGACCCCCTCCGGCAGTTTGTTGGTGACCTTCCAGAGGGCGACCCATCTGGGGTATTCCCATCATGAACATCCGCTGTTCAATGTGCAGGCGTGCCGGTCTGAGGACGAAGGACAGACTTGGAGCGGCCCCCATCTCGTAACCGTTGATCCCCGTGGAGGAGTTATGGATCGTGGCGTCCACACCCTTCCGGACGGAAGTATCTTTCTACACTCATCTTGCACCGAACTGATTCCTGCGGAGGATGCGGTGGAACATGGAGGCAGCTGGGTAGTGCGGCACGGTAAACCGTTCTGGGTGCGGTCCCGTGATGATGGGTATACGTGGAGTGCTCCCACGCGCTTTCCACCTCTGCCCGATGCGGTCTGGGGTCACCCCGCACAGCACTCTGGAGTGAGTCGGAGTGGTTTGCTGGCGCTTCCAGATGGTCGCCTACTTATGCCGAGCAAGGCAACCGATCTCACCACGGGCGAGTTCCGTTATTTCGGAATGTTACGCGTGTCGAGGGACATGGGTGAGACGTGGGAATATGGTGGGCGGATTGCGGAAGATCCCGTTGCCCATTTCAGCGAACCAACGATCCACCGGACGCCGAGTAGTCGCATCTTGGTCCTCTTCCGCTGTCATCCGGGGCGATTGGGACCTGACATCGTTCGAGATCAAGGGTTTGAAGGCCCCTTCATAGATGATCCGCAGTTTGTCGGTCGTCTCCTCGTGTTGGTCTACTCTGATGACGGCGGAGAAACATGGTCTCCGTGGCGTCCGACTATGGTTCACGGCAGTCCGGGACACATGCTCGGATTGAGGGATGGACGTATTTTCCTTACAGTAGGCACTCGGTGGGAGGGGCAGCGCGGCTGCGTCGGTAGGGTGTTAGACTCTGAAGGGAACAATTTAGATACCGCCCCTGAGTTTGTGATAGAGGCCAACGGATTGAGCGCAGACTGCGGCTATCCATGGTCGGTGGAGCTCAACGATGGTCGAGTCCTAGTCGTCTACTGGCACCACTACCCGGATAACCATCGGGGCATCGAGGGGGCAATCCTCGAAGAGGTTTAGTCAATTAGGGTGCTTAGCTCACCAGTCGACCCGCAGCTTTGTCCAACGGACACCGAAGGGGCCATCTTCCTGACACCAATGCGTTGCCAGATACGTCCCATCCTGCAGCCGAATCGCAGTCGGGAAACCGAACATGAAGCTATACAACTCCTCCACACCAGAATCGATATCCTCCGGTCGTTGACGCGTTGTTCCTGCGTCGTACAATACATCCTCATAGTGGAGTACCCATGTGTCTTCTGTGAACGTTACCAAACACATCACGATAGCCTGTTCGCCGTAGCGCCGGTTATAGAGTACGATTAATCGGTCGTTACCGAGCGGGATGGGGGTCATCGTCTGCCCCTGGATTCCTGTTGAATGGGGCGGTCCCCACGTTATCCCACCATCGTGCGAAAGTACAAAACTATCCGGCTGATCAACGACATCTCCCAACGTCACAGTCCAGCAAACTCCCATAACAAAGTCCGGAGCGATCTCCGCAAACTTCTGTTCAAAGTAGCCATGCTTTCCGTTCGGGTCTTGGAATGCCACGGTATGTTGCCAACTCTGTCCACCATCGTCAGAGATAGCCAGTAAGACCTGCTCTCCCAAACGATCTTGGGACGGAAGCGTCGCCGCCGGTGCCAAAAGACGACCAGAAGCGAGCGGGAGCACTCCGTGGGAAATCTCCAGCGGGCAGTCTGCCGGCATAGGCACCACTTGCGGGGTTGACCATGTATGTCCGCCGTCGGTAGAGCGGCAGAGCACCGGTTCGTTGTGTCCCTCTCCGAACTTCTCCTCAGGTTGACGATAGCTACGCGACCCATAGGCAAAAACCGTCTCACCGTTGCCGGAACATGAAAGCTTGAGCGCGCTGGTTGCATCAGGATTTCTCGTTAGCGGCAAAATGGTGCCTTCCAGCCTCCAAGTTACGCCGCCATCGGTAGACCGAGCCCAATCTGTGCCGCCGTGAACATTTGGGCCGCCGCCGACATTGAACGAGCAGAGAATGTCGCCGCTAGGCAATTGCACCGCCTGGGGAAACGCTGAATCGCGTCTATCTATCCAGCCTGTATCAAGAATTTCAATCGAGGGCATGATATGCTCCTTTGTTAAAAGGGTAATTCATGGGTGATTCGCATGAGGAAGAGGTGGAAGAGCAAGGGGAGGGAAGGATGGAGGATGGGTGCCCAATCCTCCACGCTTCCAATCCTTTATGCTTCCCACACCCGCTGAAAAAGATTGAGCCAGTTACCCCCTAGGATTTTCGTCATATCTGTCTCGGTGTATCCACGTCTCTGCAATTCGTCCGCAAGGTTCGGCAACTTGTCGGGCGTCTCCATGCTTTGCGGGTGAATCAGCGGATCCGGATAGACGATCGGACGTTCTTTATATTTCGTGCCTTGTTGTGAAAAAATCCAATCGAAGAAAGCCTGGGGTTGGTCTTGGGTATAATCTGTTCCAATCCCTACATGGTTAATCCCCACGCGCTGCACAAGGTCATCTATCGCATCTGCATAATCCGAGAGCGTCGCGTCAAATGTGTTTTCAAAGAAAGCGGGGAACGCATTCGCGCCGATGACACCACCTTTTTCCACCAGTCGCGATAGCGCTTCATCAGTTTTGTTCCGTACGTGGTTCACGAAGGCACGGGCATTGGCGTGGGTTATCGCCACAGGCTTTTCCGAGTGTTCAATTGCTTCCAGCGTTGTACGGTCACCGACGTGGGACAAATCAATCAAGATACCTAAACGGTTCATCTCCTTGATAGCGTCGATGCCAAAGTTGGTAAGTCCTTCGTCCGTGCGCTCATAGCAGCCGTTACCGAGTAAATTCCGTTCGTTATAGGTAATCTGAATAATGCGCACACCCAAGGCATGAAACAGGTCGAGACGGGAAAGATGATTTTCAATAGGGGAGGCGTTCTGCCATCCCAGTATGATACCCACCTTCCCCTCCTGCTTGGCTTGAAGGATGTCATCTGCTGTCTGAACAGGCATCAGAATATCTTTGTATTCTCTGAACCGACGCAACCATGCTGCGATATTGTCCATCGCTTGCGGATAGTTTTCCCACACGGCACTCGTCGCATTGATAGCCGTGATTCCACCGGTATGTAAACTCTGGTACACGGCGGGACTTTCCCAGTTACTGACATTCAGCGCGTCTATCACAACTGCTTCATCATAGATACGTCTTGCGATGTTTTTCTCTGACATCTTTTCCTCCGTTGTGACTTTGAGGTTGCCGTGGTACTTTTGGTTGCCTATTTTGCCATGCTCCCCTCCGAAAGTCAAGGAATAGTCTAAATCGGATTGAACCGAAGCGGAGAAAGGACGTCCAAGACAATATCCATTACTGAGAGCATTTGCCGCCTATGCTTTATCAGCGATGTTGATTTTAATTTGATGCAGGAGGAATCCTATGGGTGCCAATGTCATGCGACTCTTGGGAGAATGTATCGAGCGGTTGAGACAAGGTAGATTAACCGAAGCGCATCTGCGTGATTTGGGTTCAGCTATAGTGACAGACCAGACCAAACAGCAGCACCTGCTATATTTACAAACCGCAACCACCGCAGTAACTTCTGAGGTTATTGGGATGCTGATGGTCAATGATGGAGCGGTTTCCGATGGACCTCTAGATTATGCCGATTGGCCCTACAAAACTGTTCTATACGCTATCAACGAAGGCTGGCGGATTATCCGGTTTCCTGTTCAGCTACCTGTTGGTCATACCCAAGACACACATATCACCTGCGAATTCATCCTCGAAAAATGGGAGTAAACCAAATGACATCGGAGATACAACGTGCAGCGAGCGACGTTAAGCCTACAATGACAGACCAAGCGGTTCTCGACTTCTGTAAAACGGGTTTGCTCTTGCTAGAAGGAGTGATCCCGGAGACAACCAACCAATGGGTAACCGATTACCTAGACCAAGAGAATGCCAACCCGAACGTCTTGGTTATGGATGAAAGGTACATTGAGGAGGTGCTGTTGCATCCAGAGGTCGCAGGCGCAGCGCGATCGCTTCTCGGAGCGAATTTCCAACTGCCGGACTGGATGGCAAACCATCGCCTCGTTGGACCAACGCCAGCGAAGCAATGGCATGTTGATGGTGGCTCTGGATTTGAGCGATTATGCAATTTGTTGCAGGTTTTCTATATCCCTCAATCGAACACCAAAGAGATGGGACCGACCCTATTTTTGCCGGGCTCTCACATCGTCCCCATTGCGAGGGAAGAATTGGATCACTTCGGTCATTTAGCAGGTCAGACGGCAACCGTTGTACCCGCGGGCTCGGTGTTTTTTACCGCCTATTCAATTTGGCACCGACAATCCGAAAAGATCGATCAGTCAACTCGCAACCTACTGAAGTGGGAGTTCTGGCGCACGGTTCCGCCCAAACGGGATTGGGTTGTGGATCACGACTTCGATTTTGCCAATGCGGACTATTCTTATACCAACAGCTACTTGTGCGGTCCGACGCGGAAGTGGCAATCGGTGTTGCGGGTGGCGGAGATGTTCTACTGGCTCTGTGGAAAGAAGGACGAATACCACGTCGTTGGCGGGTCTGGTTGGCCCTTTAGCGCTTCCGATCCGGGGAGATGGGCAACTTTGCAATAAGTCCCAATGTGAGGATCATAAGGCTTTTCGCTCATTTGTTATTTTGAAGTGCTTCCTCGGCGGCGTTGGTTCCGGAGATGCGCCCGAAAACCGTCCCAGCCATCATGCCTGCGCCGGAGGGATAATTTCCATGCCATAGGCCGCCCACCATCTCCCCGGCAGCGTAGAGACCGGGGATCGGGTGCCCCAAGGTGTGGACTACCTGCGCTTCGGGTGTGATCCGCAGACCACCAAACGTGAAAGTCATCCCACAGACCACCGGAAAACCCTCAAAAGGAGGTGTATCTATGGGAAGTGCCCAGTTACTTCGGGGTGGGGTGATACCGATAGCGCTTTTTCCGTCTAACCGAAAGGGATTAAATTCGCCTGGCTGGATAGCGGTGTTAAATTCGCCCACAGTATAGAGGAATCCGGCGATGTCCAAAATGCCTAACTGTCTTGCTAGATTTTCTAGCGTGTTTGCCTTGAAGCCGGTAGCTTCTTCGTATCCTCGGATAACCTCCATCTGTCGATGCTTACGGTCAAAAATTTGGAACGCTATGCCTTGCGGTTGAGCGAGTATGGCTCTCCCAATCTTCGCATACGTGAGCCCCCGCCAAGTCTCTCCTTCGTCTATGAAGCGATGCCCGTTGAGGTTGACCATTATCCCAAAGGGATAGGAGTAGCGGCTCCAGAAATCTCCTCTGATATCGGGACCGGGGACGTCGAACGCTGGACGGTTCAGATCTTGAGGTGAGGCGTGGCAGCTCGACCAACTCCCGTAGGGCAATGCCCCACTCTCCATCGCCATAGTGAGCCCGTCGCCTGTGTTGTAGGGGACACCCCGCAGCTTGACGTTCTGCCAGCTGCGACCAAGGTGCCGGGCACGCATTTCCGGATTGGACTCGAAGCTGCCACACGCCAAAACCACCGCTTTACCGCGGAAATTACAGTAGCCTTGCGTCGTTTTTGTCCGTACACCTGTTATACTGTCTCGGGAGTCATGAAGCAACCCTATTGCACTGGTGTCGTAATGCACGGAGATTCCTAGCTTTCCAGTCGTCCTGAACCACTGTTCTTGGAGCCCATAGCCGCCGCCGTTGAATGATACTACGTTGGCAGAAACCGGGTTTGTATAGGTTGGAATCCAGGTATGCCCATAGGAACTCATCCACCGGACAGCCGAGGCAGCTTCAGCGACCAAAACCTCCGCGAGTTCCGGGTCGCTCTTACCCTCCGTTACGGTCATAATATCGTCGTAGTAGTCAGCACGGGTGTATCTGCCGACCCGGTCAGTCATACGTCGGAGGTCCGCCGAAGATACACCGGACAACAACGGTGTCAAATCGGCCATGCCGTCATAGGGGAACCGCATGTGCACGGTTAGCGCGCTGTTACCACCTCGGTGTTGGCGTGGTGCCTTCTCTAGGACGACGACATCTGCTCCACGCTCTCGAGCCGCTACCGCCGCTGAAAGCGCAGCGTTGCCTGCACCGACGACGATTACCTGTGTTTGCACTTCTTTGTCTAGCATATCTTCTCTTTGAAACGTCCATGAATCAGCAGAAATCAGGTCAGGGCTTGCCCGACTTCCACTGTTTATGCAATTCTTCAGCTTGCCACCATGATGGTCCCTTCGGCTGCTCCAGCACCATTGGTTGAATAAATGCCGCTGTCTTTTTCAATCCCTCCTCAATTTCGATGTACTCGCTCTCCATTTCGAGGGAGAGGATGCCTTCGTATCCCAGAAAGCGCAATGTTGTAATAACCTCGCGCCATGTCTGGTCATCGTGTCCCCAGCCGGGCAGCGTGAATGACCAGCTGCGTTGTTCGGGATAAATTGAATCTGTGGTGTCAAATAGACCGTGGAGCCGGGCGTTGGGTTCGTGGATAAGGGTGTCCTTGAGATGGACATTTTGGATTAGATCGCCGAGATAGCGCATCGCTGCAAAGGGATCTATCCCCTGTACCCACATGTGCGAAATATCGAAGTTACACGCAACAACGGGACCGATTGCGTCGCGCAGCCGCATAAGTTTCGCCGGTGTGTGAATCATGTCGAGGATCTGCATCTCGAAGCACAGCGTTACACCGTGATCTGCAGCAATTTTCCCGTGCTCTCTCCAGTACGGGATTAGCCTTTGCTCCCACTGCCATTCGAGCACTTCAGGAAAACCATCCTTATCGGTGTTGACAACCCAGTTCGGCGATTTGTCCCCTTCCGCACCCTCTGGCACTCCGGCAACCACCACCAAGCGGGTGACATCAATCTTTTCCATCAACGTGCAAGCTTGTCGAAATTGGCGCGAGTATTCTGCAGCGACCTGTTTGTCTGGTGACAACGGTGCACCATGTGCCGCGAAGGAGTAGATTTCGAGTCCGTAACTCGCATACGTGTCAAGCCAGCGGTGACGTTCCCCTTCGTTTGCCACTAACGTGTCTACATCGCAGTATCGCTTGGTGTCCGACTCGGTCGCATCTACCTCGACTGCTTTGACCCCAAGATCTTGGCAAAATTTGAGTCCCGCTTCAAACCCGAACTTCATGATGAAAAATGTGTTAATACCGAGTTTCATGTGCCCTACTCCTCTCTTGTAAAATGGATAAATTCCTATGATTGTCTGTGTCCCCGGTTCTCACACTGCTCCAAATTTCTGTGCTTGCGACAAATGGATGTAACCATTATACGCGCAAGACTATTGATGTCAACAGGAAATGCAGTTGGTAATGATGGGCAGGTACATTAGATAAGGGTAGAATGATGTGCGATAGGTGAATATAAAGTTGAATTACTTCTCTGCATCTAGCATCTCTCACCTGTTTCTATCGCTTGCTGTTTGCTTGTACTGAAGTGCAAATGGCGTTTCTCGAATCAGCGTTGAGCAGTATGCACCCCACGAAACTGACGTTTTTTTATTGCTCAGTGACAGGTGATATGATATGATGCAACTACACTTATATCTGCCCTAGACAAATCAATTCAGCAAGAGGGGAACATCAATGGCAAAAACAGTTGGCATCGTTGGAACGTTGGACACAAAAGGGATGGAATTTCAGTTTATCAAAGAGCAGATTGAAGCGACCGGCACCTTGACATGTGTTGTCAATACAGGCATTCTGGGAGAGCCAGGCCTTGAACCAGATGTTTCCGCCAGCGATGTCGCAGCAGCAGCGGGCACATCACTGCAAGCCCTCCAGGATGGAGGGGATCGTGGTGTGGCTGTCGCTGCAATGGCGGAGGGTGCATCGAAGATTATCGCGGGTTTGCAGAATGATGGAAAGATTGATGGGGTAATCTCGCTCGGCGGTTCAGCCGGAACGACAATCGGAACAACAGCGATGCGTGCTGTTCCTGTGGGTGTGCCGAAAGTGATGGTTTCAACCTTAGCCTCCGGCGATACAAGCCCCTACGTGGATACCAAGGATATTTCGATGATGTACTCCGTCGTGGATATTGCGGGAATCAACAGTCTCTCCCGACAGATTTTAGCAAACGCAGCCGGCGCGATTGTAGGGATGGTCAACGCGGAAGCACCGGCGGGAGAGGATAAACCCTTGATCGGTGCCACGATGTTTGGGGTAACTACGCCGTGTGTGACGAAAGCGCGCGAACTCCTTGAAAATGCCGGTTACGAAGTCCTTGTTTTCCACGCCACCGGCACCGGGGGGCGTGCTATGGAGGACCTAGTCAAAGGTGGATTTATCGTTGGTGTCCTTGATGTAACGACGACGGAACTCGCCGATGAATTGGTCGGTGGTGTTTTGAGCGCGGGGCCAGATCGCTTAGAAGCAGCGGGTAAATTCGGGGTACCACAGGTGGTTGCGCCGGGCGCGTTGGATATGGTCAATTTTGGCCCCCCTGACACGGTGCCGGAGCAGTTCAAGGATAGGACATTCTACCAACACAACCCAACCGTGACGCTGATGCGAACGACCATTGAGGAAAATGCAGAATTGGGAAAAATTATGGGACAGAAGTTAAGCCAAGCTA
This sequence comes from Candidatus Poribacteria bacterium, assembly GCA_022822785.1. Lineage (GTDB taxonomy): Bacteria > Poribacteria > WGA-4E > WGA-4E > PCPOR2b > PCPOR2b. The sequence goes on along the minus strand of JAJEAL010000069.1, from coordinate 1,948 downwards.
AAGGGCCCACAACGGTAGTCATTCCAAAACAGGGCGTCTCGGCAATTGATATGGACGGGCAACCCTTCTATTCAGCGGAAGCGGAGGCTGCGTGGATCGAGAATCTAAAGGCGAATCTTGGAGACAACGTTACGTTGATTGAGATGGATAACCATATCAATGACGATGTGTTTGCAACGAAGCTAGTGGAAACATTGTTGGCAAATTTGGATAGTGGTTCGTAATGTCGCACTATTTTGTTCCTTAGGGTAGGACCGAATACAGTTTTACAAAGAGAATCAAGGACGCCATCAACCGTCCGAAAATTTGAAAGCTTCACAGCATTAATTCATATGTTGAAAGGAAATCTACATGGCACTCACCCCCGTTCTCTCACGTCAGCAGATCCAGCAGTATTGCATGGACAACTTCTTACTCGTATCAGGTCTGATTCCGGATACTATCGCGGAACAAGCAGAAGCAGCAATGTGGCAGTGGCTGGGGCTTCAACCTGATAATCCGGAGTCGTGGGAAAATGTGCAGCCACCGGACGCTTGTGAGGCCCCAGAGGTCCTTGCCGTCTATACGCCACAACTCTTGGCCGCCGCCGCACAGCTTGGTGAAGGCGATATGGCTCCGGATGTTTATCGTCCGCCGAAGCGGATACGACCCATCAATGTCTTCCCGCAAACGGGTGAATGGACGCCACCCCATTCCCATATTGACCATGCAATTAAGGAGCATGGGCACAAAACGTTTCCGCCTGCCTTTCGTGTTGCGACTCTCACCTATCTGACCGATGTAGAACCGTATAGCGGGGGTACAATTGTTTGGCCCCGGTCCCGTCACAAAATTGAGGCTTTAGCGCGCAGTGACCCTGACCGCTATGAATATATGTGGGTACTCAATCGGGAATACGATCGTGAAGAACTAGGAGATCACGTGGAATTAACGCCCAAGCGTGGTGATGTGCTCTTCTACCACGTCTTCTGTGCACATTCCGGGAGTCAAAATGTTGGACGAATGCCTCGTTTCGCCCTCCCTGCCAAATGGTGAAAAATCTCGTAGTGGCGGGTTGTCTAACCTGTCATGTCTGATAGAATCAACGGAGGTTTTCAGTAATGACACCTGAACAGAGATACCTGTTTGATGTTACTGGATATTTACACTTGGAAAATGTGCTCACGGGCGATACATTGCAACAAACCCAAGAAGCGATTGATCGATATATCCATACCCCGGAGGATGAGCTGCCCCCTGGGTTTGAAATTAGAGGCCTCCATCAACACGGCTTTGCGTTCGATAAATGCCTCGAAGCGTTGACGCTCCATCCAGCCACTTGGCCCATTGTCAAGGAGCTGACCTTCGACAAACCGCGTTTCGCCAGGGGATCACTCAAACGAGAGCAGCACACCGATTGGAAAGAAGACGAGCGTGCCCGAACAAATCCGGGCGGGCTGCACTGCGCCCGTGATGACTACGGTTGGTATAGCACCCTTTATAAGGTCAAGGATGGACGGATCTATTGTGATGACTTTGTCGCCTTCTTCTATTTTACCGATGTCTACCCCGGCGATGGTGGGTTGATTGTAATTCCCGGTTCTCACAAAAGTGAGTTTCAACGTCCCAAAGATCTGTTGACACTCGACGAAGCCGATGGATTCGATCCAGCGTCAGATCCGGTTTTTACAAATATCACCGCACGAGCAGGTGATGTTATTATTATTTCTGAGCTTCTTACCCACGGTGTCTTACGATGGAAACCGACGGACCGAGATCGCCGTATACTGGTCCTCCGCTACAAGCCGCAGTATATGGGGACGCATAGGTTCCCGCAACCGATTCTGGACCGGCTATCGCCAGAGACACTTGAGCTAGTCGAATCGGCGGGGTTCCAACATACCAAAGAAATAGTTAAACAGGACATCGTCCATCTCTCTTGAGGGGAAGCGCTCAATGACGCCCAAAC
>JAJEAL010000122.1 GCA_022822785.1 Candidatus Poribacteria bacterium | reverse complement strand
CTGCGGTGCAGTCAATCAAGACCTAAACCTACGTGATAGCACATGGCAGTGTCCAAACTGCCACACACAGTTGGATAGAGATCGCAACGCCGCGGTTAATATCCATAGGGTTGGGGCATCAACCCTTGCAGAAGAAGTTGTGAGACCACCTGCGGGGGCTAACTTCGTTGATAGCACAATTCACGTTCCTAAAGGACAAAAGAAGCCCCGTCCTTCAGGGCGGGGAGTATGTCAAAACACTGACAATAAACATTCGCACCAAGTGGTGAAGATTCGTAGATGACAATTAGGGGCTGCAAATCACGCGAATAAGAACCAGAGTTTTATCGGAGTAAGGTATGGCGTCCGTAGATGAACTGATCGATGCAATTGAGAACAGGGATGAACGAACCGCACAAGAACTGATCGAACAACACCCCGCACTCGCCATCGGCGAATCGCTCAGAGAGAGTGTTCTCCGAGGTGCAACACCGCTGCATTGGGCAGCCCACAGGAATATGACCAATCTGTGTGAGAAGCTGATTGCATCAGGATCGGACACCAACGCAGGTAACGCCCAGTGGTGGCGAACGCCGCTTGCTTGGGCGGCGGATGCAGGGTGTGCTGAGACGGTTGAATTACTGCTCAGACATGGGGCAGATGTCAACGGGGATGCGTTCGGCATGACGACAGCACTCCACGCCGTAGCTCAAGGCGGTTCAACAAGCGGACAGGAGAACGCAGATGCCTATCGCAGAACTGCTCTGTTGCTCATAACACACAGCGTAGATATTAATCGCCAAGCAACGGGCGATCGTGACCAAACCGCGTTGGACGATGCAATTCGGAAAGGAAATGAAGCCGTTATTGAGGTGCTAGTCGAACATGGTGGGAAAACAACCGCAGAGCTACGATTAGCGGACTATTGAATGCACATATTCGGCGCTATACACGAGCAAAAGGAAACGTATATGTCTCCCTCCATCTTTAGTTTTCCTAACAAAATCATCTTCGGTGTCGGAACGATTAACACGCTCGCCGAACAACTCTCGGCGTTCTCGCCCGATAGAGTTCTGTTGGTAACGGACAAGGGGATTCGCGAAGTAGGACTAGCAGATAAAGTCACGCAGCGGCTCGAAGCAGCTCGAATTGACTATGCCATCTTCGATGGTGTTCACGGCAACCCCGTCGAAGCGGATGTGTTCGAGGGCGCTGAGGTTTTCCAGCGGGAGGGTTGCGATTTTGTAGTCGGCATGGGGGGTGGAAGCCCGCTCGATGTCGCCAAACTAATCTGCCTAAAGGCAACCCATCCACTAGCACTAGAGGAATACGAAGTGCTTAACGGCGGATTGGACAGAATTTCGTCTGACCTTCCATCAATGCTTGCTATTCCTACCGCCGCGGGGACAGGGAGTGAAGTTGGACGTGGCGCGGTTGTGACCATCAAATCGCTAGACCGCAAGGCGTTGGTGTTTAGTCCCTATCTACTGCCCAAAGTCGCAATCGTCGATCCGGAATTGACCGTGGGATTGCCCAAAACCTTGACCGCCGCAACGGGGATGGACGCGCTTACTCACAACCTCGAATCCTATCTTTCAACCGTTTATCACCCAATTTGCGATGCGATTGCGCTTGCCGGTGTAAAGCTAGTTGCTCAAAATCTGAGGCGTGCCGTTGAAAATGGGGGAGACCTCGAAGCGCGTGGCGCGATGATGATGGCAGCGATGATGGGTGCTATCGCGTTTCAGAAGGAGCTGGGTGTCACCCATTCGTTAGCGCATCCGCTTTCGACCGTTGCGGACCTACATCACGGGCTAGCAAACGCGATTCTGCTACCGTATACAATGGCGTTTAACCGTGAGGCAGCAGCAGATCAGCTGAAGGATATCGCTGCGGCATTCGGCGTGAATATTCACGGGTTGTCACCGGAGGATGGGGCACAAGCTGGAATCGATCAGGTGGCGCAGCTGTGCAGAGATATCGGTATTCCGTCCCGCTTGCGGGAGGTGAATGTGGCGGCAGAGATGATTCCTCGCCTCGCGCGACAGGCGATGGCGGATGGGTGTCACCTGACCAATCCCCGTCCGTGTAGTGAGACGGATATGATTCACCTCTACCAACAAGCACTCTGACTGTATCACGTTTCAAAAGAAATATGCGATTTTACCTTTCCTTTCTCTCAATCCTCCTTCTCCTTCTAAGGGCAGACGAACTAGTCGCTCGGATAGACCTTTCTATCATCAAGCCAACCACGGACTTCACAACAAACAACCAAACCGTGCAGATCGAGGGAATCGTGCAGTCCTCTGTCCAAGGGGAAGTTATCGTTTCGATCAATACGCCCGGCGGCATTCCAAATCTTACAGAACTGAGACATTCAATCTATGGGGTAGTGGTAGATCTCGGAAGCGTGCAGAGCCTCAATAGGCTACTGATTCGTCCGGTGGCAGATGGTGGGTTCCCGCGCGGTCCGCGATTGATACGCATCGCTTTTGCTGGAAACGGATCTGACTTCTCAGAGGGAGAACCCTTGAACGTTCCGTCGGGTATAAATCCCAATTTCCGCAGCGCTGTCGTAGATTTTCCCGCAGTTACCTCCGCGCGGTTCATTCAAATTGAGATGATCGAAGGGTGGCAGATTGGACCGATTGCGATTGAGTCAATTCAGTTTATAGATACGAACGATCAGGCGATACAAGGACAGGCTCAATCCGTCGCAGTTCGGGTTCCGGTAACAGATGCTTGCCCGCCAAATCTGGCTGGCCCCTACTGTGCCCCTTTTTCGATAGAAGTCACCCTCAAGGCGGGAGAGAACCGGCTTTCGCTAGCAGCTAGGGAGCTAGTACCACCAAACCCGGATGCACCGAATATCGTGGATAGAGAAACACTTATCCTCTTTTATCTTGCAGCATTACAACCCGAAACGGCAGCGGACGGGGTATTCACCTTGAGCGACGGCGACCGAGCGACCATTGTCATTCCGGCGGATGCCTTTGATGGACAGATTAAGAAATTACAGTTTTTTCGGGTGCCCCCTGAAAACGTCGCCCCACTATCCTATCGAGGAAACAACCGCATTGTCAGGGGAACGGGGCCGGTGGTGGTGTACCGTTTTGAAGCACTTCGCCAAGGCACCTTTGCTGCCGAAGCGACAAGCGCGTTGCCCGATCAACCCCCGACCTTCGTTGCGGACGGCATCTTGGAACCACCGTCCACATGGGTCGCCGGATTGGTCCCGTTGCCCATCAGTCTGACGATTGACCTTGAGGGCCGACACACGGTTAGCCGCATGATGGTACACGCTAACGTGGAAGGGGACACATCTTTCGCTCCTCAACGTGCGACCCTCCTCACATCGAACGACAACGAAAATTTCACAACTGTGCTTGAAATCACAGCGTTCGACGACCGCGTCACTTCCATCGATCTACCGACACGACCGTCCGCCCGCTACTTTCGTCTCGAAATTACCGAGAGCAAACAGGTGAACAATCTCCAGCTCAATGAGGTCGAGTTTTTCGATGTCTCAGGCGTAAAAATTGTGGCATTTGACGCCTTGGACTACCTAATCCTTGAACGTCCTGCCCTACTTGAATTGGGCTATCACACGTCAGATTTAACGGTTGCAAACATTAGGCGAGAGGCGGACCTGCGAATCTTTGCTTGGGATGCGCCCGCACAAGAATGGCAGTTGGTGGGCGGCGAAATTGACCTGAATCGGCAGGTCGTGCGGTTGGAGCTCAACTTCATCTCTCAAGTTGCCCTGTTTCAAGCAGCAGCATCACAGATTCAGGCAGCGTGGAGTTTTAACCCCTTCTCACCGGATGGAAACGGTATCGCCGATCGGACCCGGCTCACAATCGTCAATACCAATGTATCGCATATCGGGGGGACAGAGCCGGTGGTTGAAATCTTTGATCTTCACAATAAACTTATACGCACGTTGGTCAATCGGACCGTAGTGAGTTCTAATGCGATGAGCGTCGAATGGGACGGCAGAGATGAGGCGGGGGAAATCGTGCGTATCGGTCCCTACATCTACCAGATTCGGCTGCAATCGGGCGATCAGGTCGAAGTCCGTAACGGGGTTATTGTGGTGGGAAAATGAGTGGAGAACCGGGTGACTTGTGCGTTCACAGATTCACACACGGTTCCTCAAAAGGCCTTAGGCTAGCGGAGGGAGTTAATGTCTACGGTAGAGATTCTGTCTAGGACCTGCGGGGGTTGTCTCTCGATCACCGGTTCGATTGACTTACCTTCGAGGACTTGGCTGCCTCTCGGTTCAAAACGGAATTCCAATCGTGAGAGTCCCAAGTCAGAAAGGGCGGTTGTTACAGCCCCTTGTTTCGCCTTGGGAACATAGAACAGAAAGTACCCGCCGCCGCCTGCTCCCAGAATCTTACCGCCCAACGCACCCGCAGCGATGGCACGCTCATAGGTGGTATCTAACATCGGGTTTGAAATGCTATCACAGAGGGAACGTTTTAGCTGCCAAGCGCGATCTAATAAATAGCCGACCTCGCAGAGGTGATCTTCGCGGTTGCCGTTTACGAGGACATCGTAAAACGCTGGCACAAGCTCCTTGATTTGCAGAAGCGTTTGGGGACTCGCAGAACGTTTCTGTTCGTGTAAGATGGTCTCGGCGCGGCGTTGAATCCCTGTGTAGAATAGGGTGAAATTCTGTTCCAAACGCGCTATTGTTTCGGGGGTTACTGCGATTTCTTGTGTGTGGACACTCTCATCGCTGTTGAACTGAATCCGTCTCAATCCACCGTAGGCGGCGATATACTGATCTTGTTTCCCGATGGGCTGGTTCAGGCGTTCAATCTCAATCTCGCACGCTTGCTGTGCAAGGGCTTCTGCGGGCATTTCGATTCCCTGATAGGCGTAGAGGGCATTGAGCAGCCCGACGGTTAACGCGCTCGACGATCCCAACCCACAACCGCGTGAAGGGATATCGGAGATCACTGTGATGGATACGCCGCTAGTCACGCCGGTTTTTCGCATCGCCTCTCGAATCAGAGAATGCTGAATGTGCTCAAGGTGAGAAACCGTTTCACGGTGGTCTAGGGTGTTGATTGCAATTTGGGAGTTGGTTCGTTTTGCTACACGGACGGAGATGTATTTATCGATAGCAGTGCTGATGACCTCGCCTCCGTATTGTCGATAAAAGTTGGCGATGTCGGTGCTGCCTCCCACTAAACTGATTCGTATCGGTGTGCGTGAGATAATCATGAGTTCCTCCTATACTGGTCTAGGAAAGACTGAAATGGTTTGCCTGTGGAAAAATCAGGTAATTGAAGTTTAACTATACTTATCATGACACCGGGAAAATCAGTTCCCGACAAAATCCGACAGACCACCCCGTAACAGCAAGGGTGATAGCCAGTGGAACACATAGGGTAGCTGAAAATGATTTCGTTTTCAAAAAAGCGAAAGGGCAGATTAGCAGTAACGCTGTTGTAATCAATCCGAGAAAAAAGAGAATAAAGTTTAGATTAATCCAGAAGCAGAGACTCAACCAAAGGAGGAAAAGCGGAACACTCAGACCGACCACAATGTGGGTCACGTTAAGGAGTGGACGCCACTTCTTCCCCAATTGTAAACGCATAATAGCATACCGATACATCTGTCGAAAAAATCTTCGCGGCGTTTCCCGTTTGTAATGCCAAACTTGGACATCCGGTGTGGAGAGGAGTAAAAATCCCCGTCCCCTAAGCAGGTAATTCAGTTCAACATCTGCCCCGCCTAACAGATGCTCCGCCAACGGCATGACAGCGTTTAACGCTGCTTTCCGATAAATGGCGTTGCAGGTTGGGAAGTCTTTAACGACTTCCACCGTCTGCTGCGCCTCTTTGTGGCTTGATTTTCCCAAAGTCACAGCGAGCCAGAACAGGAAACCAACCGCTTTGGCAAATGCGCTCTGTTGGGGAGGAAGATGAATCGGTCCAGTGAGACCGGCGACTTGTGGATTCGCCTCAAAATACTTGACACAGTTTTGGAGCCAATTCTCGTCAACAATACAATCCGCATCTGCATAAGCGACCAGTTCTCCTTTTGCATGTGCGAACCCACAGTTGACACCCGTTCGATGCGACCTTTGGGGATTATCCACAATAGTGAGATCGTAAGATGCTGCAATTTCTCGCGTGCCATCCGTTGAAAGTCCATCAACGAGCAGAATCTCCATCCGCTCTTTGGGATAGTTGAGGCTCCTGAGGCTGTCAAGACAGTCTTTCAGGGTCCGCTGGGCGTTTCGAGCGGGAATAACTATAGAAATGAAAGGAGTTTGCATCTTATCGCTCATCTGATGAATTAGGGTCCTTGTGCGGACGGTGTCGGGTCTGAATTCCCAACATGCTGAGAAAGAAAGCGGAAAAGAGGGTTTGCACCCCCAGAACCATAAAGACTGAAGCCAAAATTGCAGGACGAATCTGGTCGAGGGGACCAAACCCGCTCTGCACCCACTGATAAGCAATTCGCGCATCCATCGCGAACCCGAACAAAAAGAGGAGACCCCCGACAACCAACCCTCTTTCCAGATTAAAAATCTGATAAAGTCCTGAGATAAATCTATCGTCCTCTTCAAACCCACACCGCAGTGCGTAGGTCTTTGCATAAATCCCAACGTGAAGAATTTGATAGCCTAACAGCGTGAGGAGACTGGTCACGGTCATGACATGCACATCGTAGGCGTGCCCGCCGATTTTGACCGGACCCGGCAGTAGCAGAAAAGTGCACAACAGACCCAACAGGAACAGCAGCGCACCGGGCATCAGAAACAGATAGGTGGGACTATAGAGCAACATGAAGCGTAGATGTCGCCACGCATCCCGAAATGAATTGAGCTTCGACTCCCCTTTTCTGGGGTAGTAGTCAATCGGAATTTCTAACACTTTTAGCCCTCCTTTGATAGCACGCATCACCATCTCAGAGGCGAATTCCATGCCGAGGGTCTGAAGTTTCATCCGCCCAAAGGCTTCTCGTGTGAAACTCCGCATCCCGCAGTGGGAGTCGGAGATGCCCGCCCCAAAAACAGATTCAGTATCCCCGACAGGATTGGATTGCCCACATACCGATGCGACCAACTCATCGCGCCGGGGTGGATATTCCCTTGAAACCGGGAGCCAATAACGAAATCGAAGCCGTCCCGTAGCGGTGTGATGAACGGTTCAAGACTTGAAAAATCGTAGGTATCATCGGCGTCTCCCATGATGATATATTTTCCCTGCGCTGCCCCAATTCCCGCCAGATACGCGCTCCCATATCCACGAATCGGTTGATGAACGACGCGGGCACCTTCACGCTCGGCAATAGCCGCCGACCCATCTGTTGACCCGTTATCAGCAACAACCACCTCTCCATGAATCCCAAGCCGCTTGAGAGCGTTTCGCGCTTTTTTCACACAGATCCCAACGCTCTGGGCTTCGTTGAGGCAGGGGATAACAACTGAAACTTCGATTTCTTGATTATTATCGTGAAGCGGTGTCAGCGTTTCTGAATCAGCCATTATTAACATCTCCAGTCTGAGTGGGAGGGGCATCCTCCGATTCATCGGAGTCCTCGAAACGGGACCTGCCCCGATAGGTGATACGTGAAATGAATCTTTTCTGAAACGTGAAACGTGATGCGTAAAATAAACCTTTCAACTCTGTCCAGTCATCCTTGCTTCCACTCTTCCCATCTCTTCCCGCCTTCTATTTTTCTTCACCTTTTTCTGTCCTTTGTGCCCCTTCATGAGTGTAGGTGACAGTGCAAGCCCAACAAGACCGGGGAGCAGTGTGTTAATCACAAAAATCGAAAACGCTGCGGCAACCGCAGCCTCCATCGGTACACCGTAACTGCCCAGGAGCAGTGCTGCCGTTCCCTCTCGCAACCCCAACCCCATGATAGAAATGGGGAGGCTGCTCACAACTAAGATGATGGGAAGCGTCAACCCCACCTGCCAACCAACAGGCTGCAGGCTAGAAAGTAAGAGATAGAATTGAAGGGACATCAACCCAAAACAGATGCAGGCAAAGCAAGCGTTGAGAACGATGAGGTGTCGAGGTAGTTGGCGCAATAGACGGATACGCTCGGCAAGCCACGATTTTTGTGAAATCCATTTCGCGCTTTTTGTAAACTTAAACCCGGTGTATATCAATATCCACGAACACCCCACACCGAAGAAACCAACCAGTCCTATCCACGGTGATAACAGCATAAGACTGAGTAAAAATACCCCCAACAACGCGCTCATATCAATAAACTTATCGGCAATCACCAACGTAAAGACTTCTAGGCGTCGTTTTGGGAAACAGACTATCCGAGCAAGTTCACCCAACCGCGCAGGGGTGAAAAGGCTTGCTCCCATACCGATGAGAAAAGAACGAAGCGCGAGCGTATAGGTGGTTTGTGGTTGACTGGTCTTTAGCAGCTGATGCCATTTGAATGCTTTGAGGAGCACAAACGGCAGTGTCAACAACGCTGCTATCAGCAAGACACTCCAATCTGCATCTTGTCGGAGATTGGCGATTCGATGTAGATCAATGCGGTGGCACAAAAGGCAAACTAACGCGATAGTGCCTATAATCGGTAGCAGCCATCTTGCCCTGATATACCACACTCGCATCAATCTCCTCCCTTCATCCATGAACGGTAAAGCTTGGAGTCTGGAAATTGGGTCAAGAGATATTTCGGATTCGGTTTCACATCGGGGGGATAGTTAATCTCCCATAGCCGAGCTTCATAATTGGTTGATGGACCGTTTGTTGGGGGATAGATTGGTGTGAAGAACTCGGAAGACTCGTTGAACAAATACAGTCGAATCATGAGGCTCTGACGTGCCCGGTGTGATAAATAGAGCACATGCCAATCTGACGGGTTACTGCTTGAAGTATGGATGAGCAACGTACATGGAAGTGTACTTCCCTCTTGGCGAATCCATTGTCCGTTAATAAAAATTGCTTCCGGGCGCAGGCGGAATGTCTGCTTGCCAGCCTCCACTTCGACCAGTGCTGCCTTGAGTCTTGAGAGACTCTGATTTTCGCGATCTACTTGAAGATACACGCTGCTCACTTGCCAGTCTCCCTGTGGATATATTTCTTCTTCCCATTGTAGTGGCTCATCCATCGTCGCTTTGGAGCCAGGGATAAGATAGCGATAACAACTCTCACCGGAAGGTTCAATCAGAATGTTTTCGACATGCCCCCCAAACTGAAAGAGGGCACAACGACGATCAAAGTTCTCATCCGATCCCAATTTGGAAAGCGTTGGCAGCAGTTTGATAGCCCTCTGAGTTATCAGCAAATGGGTTGCGTGGTGCGTTTTGAGGAATTCGAGAGCTTCCTCCTCGGTCTGGCCAAGCATCACATGCCGATTCATCAGGTGTACCCAATGGGAGATCTGTTCTTCATCAATAATCGTCGCCCGGTTCGCATGGAGATTCAGAAAACTGCCATATTCCCATGAAGCCGCAATGACAGCCTTTTGAGGCAGGTTTTCCTCCATCCAGTTAAATGCTCGACGCATTGAACTATCAAGAAATGAAGGTTGTTGTGCGCGGTCCGCACTCGTCGCCGCATAGCCACGTAACACGGTAAATGGGGAACCAACGATAAATGCCAGACATAGCGTCAGGATTGGCAATAGTATGAGTCGTCTCAAACGTTTCTCGGAGATGTTTTTGAGAACCTCAAAAACTCCCACTCCAAGTAGAAGAATTGTAAGCCCGATAACGATGGTTAAACTGAGATTGGCGTTACCAACAAAGGACTCAGTGAAGACTCCAAGAGAACCACTTACAGCGAAGAATTCCCAAACAAGCATAATTAAAAAGAGAATCCACATCCAACGATGAAAGGTTCTGCCTGTTGCCAACCATTGAAAAAATACGATTAGCGCGTAACTGCCAACACCGATTGCTACTGGTACAAGGAAAAATTCAAACCGGGTGGCCCCCCTCGCACAAAACAACATCAGGAAAAGCCATACCAATAGAAAGAGAGAATTGAAATCGAATTTCTGATTCTTCTCTTTTTCAGGCCTCTCACGTTTCTGATAGGCAACAAGGTAAATTGCTCCCATGCCTATTAAGAAAACGAGAATTGAAAGGACATAAATCGTGTTTGTAAGAGTAGTATCTTTGCCTAAAAAATGTCCGGAAAGAAGACGGGTTAGAACAGTCCCTGCTAAGAGCAGTTCAAACAGGGCAACACTCAACCAGACGTTTAACTGAAGGCTCTCAGCCAATCGGCGAGCCAATAAAAACACCCCCACTACAGTAAAAGCAAAAAAGATTCCGGGCCAAGCAATCCAGTCGACAGTTCCCTGTAACTGTAGTTCGACAATGGCAGCAGTCAGGCGAGTCCGTTCAAATGGGGAAAGAAAGTTGTTCCATAGGCTACCAAGAACAGATAAAACAGACTTGGTATGTATGCTAAGAACTGTGAAGACAAGAGTTGCACCGATTACCCCCCAAAATATGAGCGACAGCCCCAATGGATAACGATCCTTAAAGGTCAACTTCCTCTTCAAAGAAGGAAAACGCCGGGTGATCAGACTGGCAAGTATTAAAAAAAACAGGGAGGTCGGTGCCCCAAAGGCAAGCAGTGAGAATGGCTGAAATAGTCGGGACCAATAGGTCTGCGTGAAGAAGATGAAGCCAACCCAAATGGGTAAAATCCAAAGTAGATAATTGTAGAATTCTTGTTTGGTGGTACGTCTGGTGGCAAACTGGATGAGTTCAACCCCAACAATTACGGCAATCAGAAGCCCGACACCTTCCCACGTCAAACCGATTAGAGCCATCAAGAAGCCGGAGGTAAAACGAAGTAGCCACTGTTTTTTCAGGTTGAGGGTTTGGCAAGAACAGACATAAAAATAGTAAGAAGCAATTGCCAAACAGAGTACAAAGGCGTCCCGATCCGCATATCCTGAGAGGGTTCTGGCTACCCATGGCCAAGAAATCAGGGAGATATTGACTGTAAGTAGTGCAGTATATTCATCGTTTAGCCTACGGATGAGAGGATAAAGCAGCCAACCGCCGAAAACAGAGAAGATGACGGGAAATAGAACAGCAAAATATTCAAGGGTCAGAGAGGGTATGAACCAAGAGAGTAAGTTAAACAAGCCAGCTAGAATAGCAGGAAAGAGGATCAGGCGTTGGTTGGTTTGAACACCGATGGGAGCCCAGCGCATGTGATCAACCTCTGGCAATTCTCCATCTTCAACGATAAGTTTGGCTTGGCGGAGATACCGGGCGGAGTCGGGACCAAACACATCACCCTGAAGCAACGGGATGTTTACCAGACGGATAGCCACGCCTAACGTTGAACTTAACAACAATATTGTAAAAACCAAATAAAGATGATTTGATCGTTTCATAGCAGATTATTGATATCGGCTAATTCTATGAGTCTCGGCACTGGTGATTGTTTCAGCAGAAATACGTTCGAGCTGGTCTTGGATAGCCCGCCGCCGTTGTTGTGGTGGATTGGCTGTGAGTTCGGCTTGGAGTGCTTGAACTATCTCTTCATCAATAGATGTTCTGGGCCGTTTGGCATGACTGATCTTCAATAGTGTGTCTGTTTGAATCTTCTGAGTTGATTGCCCGGGCGATACGTATTGAGTCACGAGCGCTGACACAATAAAATCGTGTTCAGGAAAATCGTCCTGCTGAATGTGAGCAGTCACCAAATCTTGCGGAAGTGCCTCCCCTTGACGCGCCAAAGGATCAGCCACAAATAAGCCTTTCGCGATCGATTGCCCTTTTTTTATATTCTCTCTGAGGATGACAACCGTTACGACACCGCTTGAGATTGCAAGACTGATAACAAGAAATAGTGTTATTCCCACTCTCCACCCGTTTGTTGTCTGCATTTTTTCCCTTTTATAGTGAATTCTAAAAATAAATAAACACTTTCGCCCCCCGGTAGGTGCGGTTTCTAACCGCACCGCATTGGCACAGTTGGAAACAGTGCCTACCAAACGGGAGAACGGTAGGGGCGGTTCCCTAACCGCACCGGTGCCGACTCGTCGAGCATCCTCGATGAATCGGGATTTGGAGTATCTCATTAATTCTAACATCTACTATAATTCCTACCTTCGTCCAAATGACAGTTGGGATGCAGCCACTTGAAGCATAAAATAGAAATCGTCAGTTGCCATTTATTGACTCAAGTAAAATTGTGGGAGAGACAATCTCGACTTCAACAAGCCCCAAATCGATGGTAATTTCCCCATCGGTTCTACCGCTGCTGCGACACCGGCTGGCTGCCAAGATGGATAAGCACCATCTGCTACAGCCTTTAATCCCTGTCCATTAGCCTTCATAACCGCAATTCGTGCGGGTTCACCAATCGCTGGATTACCAACTATATGGAAAGCAATCCGAGTGCCATCCGGCGACCAAGTGGGGTAATCGTGCAGGCCGGTGGTCAGCCGTCTGAGATTGGCACCATCCGCATCCATCACGAAGATGCCGTGGAACTCATTCCGATTTGAATAAAAGGCGATTTTTCGTCCATCGGGAGACCAAGCCGGGGCGTGATCTTCAGCAGGATTGTTAGTCAACCGGCGCACTTGGTCTCCATCGATATTCATGACATAGATATCCCGCTGCCCGGCGTGCCGGTTGGTAAATACAATTTCACGTCCGTCTGGCGACCAAGCCGGGTCACGGAAGCCGTCAAGAGCCCCAAACCCTTTACCATGAAGGGGGAAGAATTGTTCTTCTTCTCCAGTAACGATATTAAGAATATGAACCGATTCCCACTCTACCCAAGCTATTTTTGTGCCTCCTGGCGACCAAGCAGGACGAGAACTGCTCCAGTAATGCTCTTTCAGCAGCGTTTCATTACGTCCCGTGGGATCTGTCATCACAAGATGGCTAGGATCAAAGGTGGAAAAGGCAACCTTTTTTCCATCCGGTGACCAAGCGGGCCACCACTCTCGTCTTTCTGGCGATCGGGTAATCTTTCTGCGATCACCGCCATCGGGGTTTACTGTACACACCTCCATCGCCTCCTCACAGAGAAACGCAATTCGGGAGGCGAATGTCTGGCATAACACGCCACCTAAATGAAATAGGATTCCCAGAATCGCGGCGAATGCCATCTTCTTCATCGTTATTGCTCCTTTCCTTTCCTGTTAGATTACCATTCTAGATGCTACAGAGTTCAGTGGTCTCGTATTCAGTCCGACAGAGATGAATTTAAAGTGGCAGAGGATGGTTCAGCTAAAATAACCCTCCTCTGCCACTTCATATATTTAATTCGCCAGAACTTATTCACCAAATTTCAGTATATTCCAAATCATCGCTACAAACAACGGTATTCTTCGGCCCAGCACAATGTACGTCTGCATTGAAGGCGTCACCTCCATACCAAACTTGTGTCACAGCCTGTCCCCCATATTCACACAGCCAGGAGGGGTCAGCAAGTCGGTAGGTGACCGTTTGTGTGCGTCTGTGGTTGAGGCTGTCACCGGCATCAACTGTTATGTCTCTTTCCCATGTACCGTTAGGTATGTTTTCGCTATGAGCAGGACAATTACCAGGATCAAAATTATCCCCCAACTTCATAAGCGATTTATGGCGAATTGTGAGTGTTCGGTCGTTACTCGACTGATTATCGACCTCGACCGAGTGATATGTACTTAGTCTAGCGAAACAGCTACTAGTCCCTGCATCTAGCCACATGGCGAAAGTGTTAAGTGCTGCTTCGTGTCTAAATTCCCCTCCATTGAGCCCAGTATTACAAGTACTACAAAAATTCGGTGGGCCCTTTCCGCCACAGTCTTTGTTAACACATACAGATGCACATATCGCGTAAACGGGATATGCCACAACCGTTAAGAGGCTAGCTGCAAAGACACCGGTAATCGTTACACAGATCCACCAGGAGATGGAGCGTTGACCTAATTTCGCAAACATGATTTTTCTCCTTATCTAAGTCGTAATAAAGTTAAAAGTTACGGCACTCTATACTGAGTTAGAATTGATTATTCACAACTCAGAACTGAGTGTAGATATGGATTCACGAGTCATTCCGGGATATAGGATTTGAAAATATCCAATCCCCGATTTTTGTACTTCCTCTATCACCCCCTTCCGAACGAAGAATGTGCAGAGAGGAGTGCCCCGATATGAAAGCACATCATTCTCTCACCAAGGCATGTAACGGCACCCGAACCGCTGATTGTTCCCTATTGTTCGTGTGAATCTCTAAGATGTCGCGGAAAGCACCTATAGGCGTGTTTTCGTCTAGCCTCACACGAATCCGAACCTTCCCTCCGCTTTCGACAGGAGCTACCTCTGTTGAAATAAACGGAGACTGATGCTTTACTTCCAAAATCTTCATATCGGCCGGACCCATTTTGGTGAGTAGGATATCGCGCTGGATGACTTCTCCGGCATTGATGAATCCAAGGAATAGTTGCTCTGGGTGAACAGAGATGGGGCCCAACACATTGCCTTCAATCGAAACGTTGAGACGAGGACGAGTCTCGTTGTTTGTGTGAATCGTCAAGGTTTCTTCAAATTTTCCCACCGGTGCCCCTGAGTGCAGGACGATTTTCACTTCATAGGTAATTACCTCACCCGGTTGCGGAGACGAAATTTCACCGGTAAGGAACGCCGAAGAGGTCTCGACATGCGTAATCTTCAACTTTCCATCTCCTGCTCCTAAGACACGGATGCGCTTTTCATATACCTCTTGGTTGTTAACGCTACCGAAAAAAATCTGCTCGGGCGCAACCTCCACGGAGGCTTTGACCACCCCTTGAATTGTCAATTGGATAACAGATTCGTTCTCAGCGTTGGAATGTATGGAAACAGTTTTCTGTTGTTTGCCTCGCCGACCTCGCGGATCAAATTTTACCTCGATTTTTCCTAGTTCACCGGGTGGAATTCGCTCTTCAGATAGTAGGGCAGCGGTACAACCACAGGAGGACTTCACTTTGGAAATAACCAAATCTGCTTGACCGATATTCTTGAAGGTGAAATAGTGATGAGGCCTATCTTCAGGCTCTACCACGCCAAAATCATAGACCCGCTCATCAAAAGCAATTTTAGGGGTCTTGGTTGAATCCAAGGGCCGAAACCCAAAAACAAAAGTAATCAGTACTCCAAACACAAGGGAGATAACCGCTAACCAGAGAAAGTGTTTCTTTTTCATGTTTTGTCTCCTTTCCAATGCCGAATCTTCGGAAGATAGAACTTGTAATCGAATTTCGGACTATTTTGCGCCGTATGGCACGTCAAGCAATCCGCTTTGGTAGCTTGTCCATACCCTTTTTGCGGATTCTTCGCGTGATTGCCGCCGACACCGTGACAGTTTTCACACCCCACATCCGGCAGATTAGGTGTTGTCTCCATGTTGACAAACCCGGTCTGAAATCCGAACCCCACTGTGTGGCATGTCAAACACTCCGGGTCCGCGGCGTGTCCGTGCGAAACTAGCGTTTCATAAGCGTGGGCGTGTTTACTTCTCTTCCAGATTGCATAAGCTTCAGCGTGGCACCCCTTGCAACTCGCGCTTCCCACATACATCCCGCCCGTCGCGGGGGATTCGCGCTCCAAATCGACTGATAGGTTTTCAGCGGACAACATCTGTTGATACAACGTCAGCAACTCAACCATCCGTGGTGAATCAGGAAGGCGTTCCGAAAGGGACAGGGCTTGAAATTCATAATCTGGAATCGCTTTATCGTCACTCCATCGGATATCAAGTTGTCCGAAGGCTTTGCCCTTCGTTCCAGTATTCAATAGTACGGTATTCTCAATGAAAACCGGAGTTTCGTGCAACTCCTCCCCCTCATGTCCAGAGACAACGACATCAATTTGAGGGAAGGTGGACGCCAACCCTTCCGATTCAGTGAAATCTGCATGAGCCAACAAAACGATAAGATCCGTGGCTTGATCCAACTTCTCCACTAAACCCCTCAGCACAATAATTGGATCTTCCAATCTCAAACCCACGCCTGCATTTTCAACGTGAACTTCAAACGATTGGGAGAGAATCCCTATAATTGCTACTTGTATCTGATTGCCTTGGAGATTGACTGTGTGAAGCACAAAGGGCTGAAAGACCCGGTTTTCTCCGTGAAACAGATTCGCGGACAGAAATGGAATCCCTGACGCCCTTTGTAAATACTTCAATCGCTCTATCCCCAGCAGCAAATCTCGCTCGCCAACGTTATAGGCGACGTAGCCCATCTCTTTTAGAGCAGCAAATCCAATCTCTGCCTTTAACTCCGATTGGCGACTCGCATCGTCAATCAAATTGCCGTTGGCAACCGGCAGGAGCGTTTTGCCTTTGAGCGCAAGCTGTTGAATCACGCTGTCTCGTCTGGGAAATCCACCGAGTTGACCTTCTGCACAACCACAAGGCTCAAGATACCCCAACTCCGCTCCACTGATTAGCAGCGTCAGGTTGGGACCAGATTCAACTTCGGTTGGGCGCATGGATTGGGAACTTGATGCCAACCGTAGTACCAAACCGATTAGGGCTAAAATCAGAAAAGGAAAGATTAGCTTCATCAATGAGAATACCTCCTCTATGGCGCGTAATTCAAATAGCAACTGAACTCGTAATGGGCAATTCCTGTGCCACCTCTCCTTTTTGGCCCCGGTTTCTGTCATCACCATGCCGCGACCTGACGCTTGAGATCCTTGCAGTGACTGAATCAAAGCGACTACCGCACCACCTTTATTTTTTTTGTTAAGGGGATAAATAGGCACCGCATTCAGGAGGGGATAGTGTGCCAAGAAAGGGCACTATATGTCTGATTTTGTCACACCACCTGCCCTTTTTTGGCACACGCCTTGCTCACAAATGGTACTTGGTTAATTTGCGATAAAGGGTGCGCCGGGGGATATTCAACAGACGCGCCGCTGCTGCCTTATTCCCACCTGTCCATTCCAACACCTGACAGAGATACTGCCGTTCATAACGGGTCAAAGCCTCGTTCAATGGTAGGAAGGGGGCTTCACTCATATCTGTCTCAGCGTCCGGGTGGGGAACAGAATCAGGGGCATTTGACGGGCGGGGTTCATCAATTTGTGTTACTGGAGAGGAAGGTAGGTCAACGGAAGGGGGTTCAAAATGGAGATGTTTGGGTTCGATCGCTGCGCCTTCACTTACAATCACGGCACCTTCGATGATGTTTATCAGTTCGCGTACATTGCCCGGGAAGGGGTATGTTTCCAAAGCCGCCGAGGCTTCAGGCGTCAATGGTGGAGTTGGCACCTGCATTTGAGTCGCAAACTGACTCAAGTAGTATTCAGCAATGAGGGGAATATCCTCTGTTCGCTCGCGTAGCGGTGGTATCCAAATCACCGTGCCAGCCAAGCGATAGTATAGATCTGATCGAAACAGTCCGGCTGCCCTCTTCGCTGGGATGTCCGCATTGGTGGCTGATAGCACTCGGATATCCACCTTTTTGCCTACCGTTGCACCGAGCGGCGTGATGGCCTCACCCTCGAGCACGCGGAGGAGTTTAGCTTGGGTTTCGATTGGCATATCGCCAATTTCGTCGAGAAACAGCGTTCCGCCATCGGCTGTTTCAAAATAGCCTTTATGATCCCCTGTCGCTCCGGTGAAGGCACCTTGCACATGGCCAAAAAAAGTGGACTCCCAGAGTGCGGAGGGAGTCGCACCGCAATTGACAGGGATAAACGGTTTTGACGCTTGGTGTCCTCCAAAATGAATGGCTTGGGCGACCAATTCTTTACCGACACCGGTTTCACCCATAATCAAAACTGTCCCCTTGCTGTTGTTGCTGAGTTGGTGGATAGTTGTGTGAATGGTTTGCATGGCAGGACTTTTGCCAAGGAGCATATTTACTTCTGCCTTTCCGATTGAAGCATACTCGTATCAAAGTGGGGGCTGCGAATATGGATTGAGTCGTTCCCCAATCCCGGATGATTGATTTTACGTCCGGTCCCGTATTTCCTCAAAGAGTCGCTCGGCTTTGTCAGCATCTCTAATCCGCTGCAGGGTTCGTAGGGGTGTCCAGCCAATAATCTCTCTCAAATCCGTTGGGGGCATCGGATTGTCCGTAATGTTGCGGCACCAGTCAACGCCGATCCGATATTCTGTATAGGGGGTATCCTGATATATCAACCGGTCGCTGCCCCTGTAAGCGCAGCGATCCCAAAACTCGCAGACCCACCCCGCAGCCACAACGCCGCACCCGTTGACATACATGAAAAGCATATCGCCGGGGCTGAGTTTTCCAAGGACTTGCTCGCCGTAGGTCTTATAGTCGTCTGGTATATATCCCGAAGTAAACGCACGGTTGTGTTTAATCCACTTCGCATGGGGACTGTAACGGAGGGCATCGGTATCGGTGTTGATGTAGTAGTAGTTCATGTGTTCCTCTGCGAATTGCATATTCTTATTTAGTCCTATTAGATCAAGGGATTACCGGTTCTGCGAGACAAACGCCGCAATTTTCTCTTTCACGATTTGCGGGTCGGGCTGCGCCTCCATAAACTCCGAATCATTGATCCCCATTGATTCAAGCCATGTTCGCCAGTATTTTTCAAGAATAAGCAGATCAAGCATGTGCCGGAGTTTGATCTCAACCATTAAGAACCTCACATTGTAAGAACTAAAATCTTTCCCAATTTCCAATAAGCCGTGTCCTTCGCCGTCAAATCTCGACTCCCAGTTGGGATCCTTGCGAAATTGAACGACCTGAATATAGGGAATATAGCTCGTTTTTTTGCCTATCTTGGGACGTTTATCTTGAATCTTCTTGTTAAAATCGAGGTAGCCATCTGAGATACAGATAACGTAGTTCTGCATATCTTTCTTTAAATATGCTTCTCCGCTTGCCCGAAACCACTTCCAAATATCCGAGCCTGTAAATTCTTTCTGCTTTTCAAGCAGTTGGTATAACTCATCAATTGCCGTGAGCAAGTCCTCCTTCATTTGTGTAAACGCCTTTTCCCCAATCCGCTGATCCTTCCTCGTGGGCCAAATTTTCAGATTCCTTATAATTTCTGGTGAAATTGGAGGCACCTCGGGTTGATTCGGAACAACGAAAGCGAGACAGTTTTGGGTACTGAACATCTTTCGACGGGCTCCCTCGTAATAAAAATTAACGAGATCCTTAGCAATTTCGATATCTTTGGCAGCCTGATTAGGATTTCTCTCTTTAGACACCCGATCGGAAGTATCGAGGATAACAACGATATTTATGGATTGGGAAGGGGACGATTTTGATTCCTGTCCGTCCGATTCCCTTCCCACTATTAAAATAAAAAAAACAACGATGATAATTCCGAGAATCTTCGTCTTTTCCATATAACATCCCTTCAATTGAATTGTCTCCTTTGTTGACGCTCCCTACAACGGAGTGGCGTCAAGATTAGGGGAATCATCCCGTGAGCCTTCGTAGTATTGGTTTATTGTCTCGTATGCGATCTGCTTAATTTGGTTGATTTGGGGGGACATATCGGTTTCCCCGTCTTCGCTGTTTGCGACAAACCTGCACCAACCGTTCAAGAATCGGTTGACCCGCAATTCCATTTGATGACCGTTGATGACCCGTTTATTTCGGAGAGCCGACAACTCCTCAATTTTTGTCTGACCGCGGTCAATGCGCTGTTGAGTGCTTCTAACCTTGTCGTTGAGTTGATTAATCTCACTTTGCAGGGTTTCCATCTCAACATTTAGGCAGGCAATTCGAGCCTCAATTGGATTCCTCTCCGCTCTTATTCGATCCTCTAGTTGCGCCCTCGACCATTCATCAATTTTCTGTTGAGTGGTTCTAACTTTTTCGTTGAGTCTACCGATCTCGCCTTGGAGTGGCCCAATCTCACCTTCTACATTTTCCATCTCGGTTCTTAAGACAGCGATTTGGGCGTCGCGTTGTACCTTTTCATCTCTTATTTGAATCTCACGTATCTCCTGCTCTTTAGATCGGGGTTGGAGTTGTTTTACCTGCTTCCATCGGTCACGGGTCACGTTATAGAGAACGCTGACTAATAAGGAGGCGACAAAACCGCAAAAAAGAACGGTCGCGATAGTGAGGAGATTGTCAAAGCCTAGGGGTGTCCATGCTCCAATTTCTTCCCCTATCCGAATACCGATGTAACGCTCGGCTAGATATATCTTATGCGAAATGTGGATTGCAAGTAACAGATCAAACATAAGTGTGAAAACCACCAACCCGATTACCCACCCTTTTTCCCTAGATTCCCAAAAGTGATCGAGTGCAAGTGCAAAAGCTAAGAATACCCAAGGGAAGAAAAGGACAAAGTAATTCCTACCTTGATCTCCTTTTTGCCATGCTATAAACAACGCCTTAGGATTAACAATGTCCTGTACGCCAGCATAGGTGCCTTCCTCCACCTGCTGTTGTATTTTATCTTCGTTCAAAAAGAAGGCTTTATCGACAGCTGAAGCATAAAAAATGAAGAGGTAAACAGCCAGAGCGATAAGTACCACAGTAGCGACAGACGCAACGATTGTAGTAGGAACACGAGACAGCCATGCGTACCACTTTTTGGCGTGTACTTGAGGGACTGATTCGGGTGCCGGGGTTAACTCGGTTTCCGTGGGTGCACCCAATTGAACTTCAAGCCCTACCAACTCCTCCCTCTTTCGTGCAAGATTCTGGGATTTCTGCTCGATCTCTTGTTCCACATTGCCTTTTTCTTCACGTAACTGGCTTATTTCTGCGTTAAGCTGCTGTTTGGCGTCATCTTGATCAAGAGTTTCAACAGGTGATGGGTTTAATTCAGTTTCCGTTGGTGCACCCAACTGAACTTCAAGTCCCGCCAACTCTTCCTTCTTTTGTCGAAGTTCTTGGGATCTCTGTCTGATTTCCTGTTCGTACTCGCGCTGCTGTGCTTCCAATCCGTTTTTCTCTTGAACTAACTCGTCAATTTCTGCTTGGAGCTGTTCTCGATTGAACTGTGCCCGCAGCTCCTCGTCAGAGATGATGCGCTTAACGTGCTGCGGTACACACTCAGGGATTCCATGGTGGTTTGCCGCCCAATAGAAGCCGCTGGCTTCACTATAATAGGGGTTGCCATTCAAACTTGGATCAAGATCTGTGTTATTATCGTTTTGCAAAGATCGGTCTCCTGCTATATGGGTAATGTTAAGACGATCAGGGGTATTTGTTGGTGGATTAAACGATTCGGGGGAAGGCGGTTTGATAGGGGATGATTCCTCGCGCTGTCGCCGGAAAAGTAATCGCACAGACTCGCGCAACGTCCTAATGACGCTTCTTTTAAGCAGCCGCGCCTCAAATCGGGAACGCCCGATTGGCTTAAACTGGTTCTGTCCTAAGTTTTCGTAAAATTGCCAACTGGCGGGATCAATCTCATTAGCAAACACACCGAGTGGTGTATCCGTTGCCGAGAGGTAGGATTTCAGTTGGTCGCGTCCACTGCCTTCGTATCCGCTTCTTTTGCACTCTACAATAGCAGCGAGTGATTCATCCTTATCAATCAGCGCAACGTCCGCTCGCCCCCTGTAACTACCTATCTGGATTGCGTGTTCTTCTTCTGTAGAAAATCGCTTAAATCGAGGTGTAGAGAAGTAACGGACAACTTCCTGTACTACTACATCTTCGGGTCCCATATTCGGTTTCTGTGACTCCTTTTTTAAGGGCGGAAGTCCCGTCATGCCCGGCTCCGTATTTCCCTAAGAAGTCGCTTGGCTTTGTTAGTATCTGTAATGGACTGTAACGTTCTTGGGGGTGTCCAACCGATAATCTCTCTCAAATCCTCCGGATGAATCGGATTGTGAACAACCGGGAGATACCAGTCGACACGGATTCGATATTCTGTATATTCCGTATACTGATATACCAATCGATCCGCGCCCTTGTAAGACGAGCCAGTCCAAGGCTCAGAAACGCGACCGGCAGCCACAACGCCGCGCTGATTAGCATACATGAAAAGAATATCACCCGGCTCAAGCTTTCCAAGTACCCCCTCACCAAATTCTTGATAGTCTCCTGAAGTGAATGCGCGATCATGTTTAATCCACTTCGCATGGGGGCTGTAACCGAGGGCATCGGTATCGGTATTGATGTAATAGTAGTTCATATTTTCCTTCCTAGTGTCACTTCCGTATCTCGGATTAAGCAAACAACAACCCTGTTGGGCTTCATCGTTTTTTCCTTTAATACCATTCAATTAGATCAACAAATAACTATAACTTTATGTATTTTCCTCAAGTAATTTTGCCATTTCATAGTCTTCATCAGCACTGCCACGATTGTTCATCTTCGCGTAAGTCGCTCCACGTCCCCAATACGCAGGGATAAAGTTAGAATCAAGTTCTATAACATGGTTGTAAGCATCAAGGGCGTTGTCATAATCGCCTTTTTCATAGTAAGCGTTAGCCGCCTCGTGATAAACAATGACCTTATTCGTCTCAGATCCCCCACTATGAGCCTCAACAGAATTAGAATCAAAAGATTCGGGCATCTTATAAAGAAACGCCAAGATCTCATTGACAACTCCATTGACATCATTATAAATCTCACCGCCTGTGAACCTTAACACCCTCCACCCCATCGACTGCAATAGCCTCGATTCAGAACGATCCTGATGGAATGCAGGCTTGTCCTGATGATACTCCCAGCCATCACAATAGATCGCAATTTGTAACTGAGGAAATGCAAAATCTGGCTTCCGTACTCGATCCATAGAAAATTCGTATTGTGCACATAACAGATCTCGTTCCTTTATCCTCAAGCGAGGATACAGTGCCTCCAACAGCATTTCTTCTATTGGCGATCCACATTGTGCTAACAGCTCATCTCGACTCATTAACTTCCTCTTTTCACTTTGTTAGGGCTACTCTCTACGGAAAAAAGATATTCAGGCTACAACTCATGGCTCGCAGACCGAGCAAGGAGAATACTGTTTCTTGGCATCTGTCAATGAGATGGAAATCTTGCTATACCTCAAATAGCTACAACTGCCACGATGGTACTTCTTTCCGGTTCGGGTAATGTAAACCGTGGAATCAGTATCAGTGGATGTCACTTCTGCCTTTGCGATTAGCTTTTGCACGGAAGCATCCAACGCTTCTACTGCAGCGCGCAATCTCTTCATCTCACTCGCTAATTCTGCGATTTCACTACTTTGGACTGTGCTACTCTGCACTGTGCTACTCTGCGTTCCACTGCTTGGGGTTGTTCTAGAATAGGTTGACGTGGAAGACTTGGGGGTTCCGTGGTAGTGGTATGTTCCGGTCTTACGATTATAGTGTCCGCCGCTGCTGTCCGTGCGACCACTGTGGGAGAATACCCCACCTCCATCAAATAGGAGTATCAAGGTAACTATGACCGCTCCTATGCTGCAAGACAGAAACACCTTTGGTGTAGGTTCTCGCATAAAACCCTCCTTTTTAGGTAAATCAGGGGTGCTCATAATTATTGTCTGAATCAGGATTTTCAGGATTTAAGGATTTTCAGGATAAAATACGTGATGCGTGAAAACGGGAAAAGGTTCGTTGGTTCACTTAGCCCCAGTTGCTTTGAATCCCGCCTGTCCCGATTCATTGGGAATTTATCGGGGCGGGGCGGCATGTGCCATTTGTCTGAATCACGGATTAACACAGATTAAACGATTACGCGGATGAAAAACAAGACGATCCAATCTTTTAGCCCCAGCGGGGCGATATGTTTATAGAACACCGCAGCCACCAAACACCAAAGCCCCAGCGGGGCGACATGTGAATATTGTCTGAATCGCAATAGTAGGCATCAAGGCTAGAAAGCCTCTCCTACAGGGGTGGAAGATCCGTTTCCCGATAAGCGAACGCGTTGAAAGCGATTTATGAGCACCCCTCAGGTAAATTAACCTAAGTTGCCATCCGAAAAACAGTGTTGAGCAGTGATCGAAAGTTTCATAGTTCTCATAGGAGTTCAATTGCTGCCGCCGCACACTAACGCTCTTTCCAAGCATAGTCATTGCGAACGGTCGTACTGATGAATGAATTTAACCCTTGACCATTTATAGCTAATTGCTTCATCTGTTCAATGTTTCCAGGACCTGCACTTGCATAGGTGTACATGTAAACTGAGCCATCAGAAAACTGGACTTTGATGAAATCCGGTCCAATTTCATAAGCGTCGACTCCGGAATTTCCACCAAGATTTTTATAGGTATCCATATGCATCCTCCTGCGTGAATAAATGTTTGAAAATCGACCCCACGCCTACCGGCGATAGCTCGATCGCTTCCGAGGCGGCTTGGGCTTGACCTCCTTATCCTCAAAGAATTCCTCCAATATCTGGTTTATCAACTCCGAAATACCGTATCGCTCCCAGTAGGCGTATCCCCGAAGTTTTTCAAGCAGGTCCACACGGGCATAATAGGTGTGCCGTGTCACCTCACCTTTTATAAGCGAGCGTGTATAACGCCGTTCTGCATCAGACTGATTCCCGTTTCCATTAGCAGAACGATTGTTTTTCTTCAAGGGAGGGGAGGAATTCACTTTAGACTCCTATAGGGTTAAAGGTTGTTAGGTTTGAAATCGGCAGATTGAACCGATTTCCGATCTATAATACTAAAGAATACAAGACGAGAGAAATAGGGCGCAAATTTATTTTTTGCAGTTTGAAACTATTAGTTTCAAATTAAAGAAAATAGATTTGCATATTAAAAAACGATTGGGTATGCTTTAGATTTGTAAACATTGAAAACATTGTTTATAAATAGATCGGTTTTAACCGATAAACCCTTATGTAACAACGACCCGGCGTCCATCGCCGAAGGAGGTTAGCATGGCAGTTCAAATCATCAACCCGGTAGATACCGAGTTCCCGATGAGTCCCTTGACAGTTGAGACAGAGGCGGAAACCGAAGACGAATTTGCGTGGATATCCCTCCTCTGTTGTTCGTATCATAACTACGTTAATGCTATTGAGGCTGATTGGGAAGAAGATAGCAACGTGTGAAGAAGATAACCCCCAGCCAGTGTGGGTTGGGAGAATTAGGAAAGGTGAAGAACGACGTTAGTCCGCTTCACCTTTACCTTCTCCCTCGTACCCTAGACCTTCAGGGAGAAAGGCGATGATTCCGGGACTCGTGTCTGCGATTATTCCAACTCACAACCGTCCAGACTATCTACGGGAGGCAGTCGATAGCGTCTTCGCCCAGACCTATCCGCTCATCGAAATCTTGATTATCGATGATGGATCTTCGGACGAGGGTGCCGCCACAAAATTTGCCCTCAAGCCCTACCTTTCGCTAAGTTCCTCCTCCCCTCAGAAGCACAAAGTCACCTATCTGTACCAGAAAAACAGCGGATTGACCTCTGCCGTGAACCGAGGGTTGGCGTTGGCGCAAGGGGAATATATTCAGAGGCTGGATGACGACGATCGCCTCTTACCGGAGAAGATTACCCGCTCCGTCGAAGTGTTTGAAGCCCAGCCGAAGGTCGGATTGGTCGCTACAGGTTACTACCACATCAACACGGCGGGAAAACGGATCCATACCTTTCCACCCCGTCGGTGCCCGGATTCCAGACGGTTATTCAATATGCTGATGGGGTGCATCTCCACCTGCGCGGGGGTGATGGTGCGCTCTCTCGTCCACCAAAAGGTGGGGGCCTATCGAGATATCAAAGCGCAAGATTACGAGATGTGGATTCGAATCGCAAAGAAGTTTAAGGTTGAGACTATCAACCTCCCGTTGACGGAGTATCGACAGCATTCGGGTAGTTCTATCAACATCAAAGCCAATCGAGCGAAAATGGAACGGGATATCCTCAATTTTACCCGTGAACAGATAGAATCCACCCCTCTGGACGTACTGATCCCCAACCTTCAATCCGAACCACACGCCTATGCACTCCGCGCGGCGATCTATCTACAGAAAAGTGGGGAATTCGGTGGAGGCACCCCGCTTGCCAAAAGGGAGTTGGAAAAGGGGCTGCGTCTCGCGCCGAACGATCCATTGCTGCAACTTTGGGAGGGGGTATTGGCTGTCAATGAGGAAGGACCTTGTCCCCAGCATGAAGATCTCCCCGCACCGTACCGAGAGCAGACGGAACTCCTCGCCCGACTCGGTGAGCAACATAAACGGCTTTCGGCGGGAGGGGTTCTTTCGTCCTCCCCGGGAGCGACAGATCTCCGGCGGCAATTCGGTAAGTTCTACTCTAACTTAACTCAACAGACATTCAAAGCCGCGATCGGCAAACAATAAGGAGTGGTTCAACGTAGATTGGGTTGAACGGGAACCGTGAAACCCAACGACCTCAACTGAAAGTGAGAAAGCCCTGATTCTCGGGCTGCTCCCTGATAAGATCGGGACAGGCGGAACAGTATAGTAAGGAACAACGATCGTTGTTCCCTACAAATTAACAGATCAGAAACCGAGTTTTTCCGAAAAAACTCGGTTTCTCGTCGTGTATTAACCATCAATTGGAGGTTCTATGAAGTTATCTCAGTTTACCGTCGTTGTGAATGATTACCCGAAACCAGATCAACATCTACTGTACAACACGCTGTCCCGTGCGTTGATTCAGATTGACAAAGCGGAATGGGATGTGCTACAAAACCTATCGAAAGACGTTCCGACTGAGCATCAGTGGCACACAATCATCGAACCGCTTCGAGATCAGGGGTTTCTGGTCCCAAAAGAGATTAAAGAGGGAGAACGGTTTCTCGAATACCTCAACCAATCTCCTGACCAAAAAGGCGGAGAGGTCAGCGTCACGTTACTGACGAATCTGCAGCGATGTCCCTTGGCATGCGGCTACTGCTACCAGCAGGGAACGCACGACGGCGGACGTTTGGAGGGAGATCTTTCGGACGAATGCCTTGCGTTTATCAAGGCTCAGTGCGAAAAGGTGGAGGCGGAACGTCTCTTTATCAGTTATTACGGCAGTGAACCGCTCTCCAATTTGCAGGCCATTGTCTCAACTGCGACGGAGTTGAAACAGTTCTGCGAACAGAGAGGGATCCGTTTCCGTTTCGGGATGGTGACCAGCGGCGTACTGTTGACGCGGAAGGTGGTCGAAACCTTGCACCCTCTCGGCTTCACCCAAGCGCAGATAACGATTGACGGAAATCAGGAGACGCACGACGCCTCCCGCCCCTTTCAGAGCGGCAAAGGCACCTACAGGACAATCATGAAAAACCTCGCCGAGTACGCGGGACTGATTCGTACCGATGTCCTCTGTGTTCTCGACGAGTCGCGTGTAGCTGCCGCTTATGAACTGATTGACACCTTGGTGGATGAAGGCTATGGGGAAAGAAGGGTTCGCGTGACATTTTCGCCGGTGATGGAGACCAACGACAACGCAACCATCTCCGCCTCTCAACTGTATGTTGACCAAGGTCAAAAGATGGCTGCGGAGAGAGAAATCCTCGTCGAAATTGCGAAACTCTCAATCTATGCCGCAGAGCGAGGCCTTCTTGAGAATCTCCTTCCAAGGCACACATGGTGCGCGATGCAGCGGCACGACGGACGGAACTTTATCTTAGAACCTTCCGGCAAACTATATACTTGCCCAAATTTCATCGGTCGGGACGCAAAATATGAGGCAGGGCATATCGCCACCGGATTTGGTGGGATTGATACCGTCCTAAAGGAGAGTTATCAACGCTCGGAAAAGTGTCTCTCCTGTCGATATCTTCCGATCTGTGCGGACTGCCGCGCCGATGCTCTCCACCAGACGGGGAAGATCAACGAAGCAAACCCGAAAGAGGCGGAATATGATCTGATTGTGCCGGAACTGATTAAGGCACACCACAAATCAATTGTCCAAGGGAAGGGTTAAGACAGTGGACCTTCCCTTAAAGACCTAACACTCAAAGGGAAGGGAAATTTCCACACAAAAATGTCCAAAGTTGATACCCTTATCAGTCTCATTAACTATCAAAAACAACACCCGGAATCGAACAAGAAGCAGACCGCCCAAGGCGTCGGAATCACGCCGCAATATCTGAATCAATGCTTGGGAGAGCTCAACCTCCTCAAACAACATCTAGCCCCGTCTCTGGAGGCGGATCAGATCTATTTTTTGCTGTCGAAACTTGACCAAGGTGCCCCCTATCAAGGGGAGGTCCACCGAGAACTCCAAAAATACTTGAACCTTTCCCCTTACACCGGTGCCCTCCGCATGGTACGTCCGAACGAGAAGCCACCGGTTGGGGGACTCTCCATCGGAGAGTTAATTCCCTCTACCAAAGGGTCCTTAGACTACTTCCCTCCGGCACTTCAGTTTTCGCTGGATCGACTCTGTTATGATTTCCTTTTTAGGGTCCATCGGAGCGGAGAAATTGAACCACGGCTCGCGACCGCGGTCGAACCGTCGGAGGACTTTTTAACTTGGTCAATCACCTTGAGGACAGATCTCCGCTGGAGCGACGGAAAGCCTATTATCCGAGAGGATGTTATCCAGACAATTTCGGAAAACCACCTTGCATCGCTGATTGAGGAGATAAAAACCGAGGGCGCAGATCAGATCCATATCCGGTTGGCAAGGGCAGAACCGATATTTCCGCAACGCCTCGCGAGTCTGCCCATCCGCCCGTCCCATTCGCTCCAACCATATCGAGTTACTTCGGGGGCCTATCGCTTGAAGAACTTCCGACGGCAAGCAGTCAACTTTCGACTTGTTCGTAACCCAGATTACTATCAAGAACAGAAAGGCGGAATTGATTGGATTACCATTAAACGTTTCCAGTATCCTGCTCGTGCAATTACAGCCCTTCTCCGCCAGAAAATCGATTTTATACCCATCGATACGCTGCAGCCACTGTACCAGATCTCAAATGAACTTCCGTTGCAGCAGGCACCTTTTTTTAATGAAGCCTACCATCTGATGTTCCTCAACCGTCGTGACGGATTACTATCAGATGAAAATAACTGCTGCTGGCTGAAGGAGGCCATTGATTACCGGGCGATTAACCGTTATCTCCACGGCGGACAGCATATTGATAAAAAAACAATGAAGGCTCCGACTCATTCTTCGCTTAACCTGAGGATAATTTATCCCCGAGAATCGCCAACGGCTCCCTATTTGGCAACCCTCGTCGGTAAATCGGTCGGGGCATTGACTATTAACCCTGTTTTTCTTGAGGAAGGTGTGCCGCATAACATGTGGGAAGTGGGGGATGTTCTCTTAAGCCGAATTTCTTTTGGATCTCATTACAGTCGATTGTCCCGATACTTTCACTCTCAAGGGAGGAACAACTCCTTTGCTTACAACAACCCCGAGGTGGATGCGCTGCTCTCTCAATTGGCTGGAACGGTGGACGTAGCGCAAAGAGGCATGATTGGACAGAGGATTATGTCAATTCTACAGGAGGACTACGCAATAATCCTACTCAGTCCCCATTTCCAATACCTCCTCTCGCCCTTAGAAATCCAGTTTGACGCCACCCTTACGAATCACACAGATCTCATCGAAAACATGAAACATCTCGTCATTGAAGGGAACTGAGGCACTATGAAGGAGAGAGATTGAAGAATCCCTTGAAGGCACAACCCAACAATAAGGCACAACCAAGGGAAATGGTCCAACTCACCAGTCGGGAGTGTTTGAAGGCTTTTAGCTCAAGGAATAATGATCGTTATCCTCTATTGAACTCGGCGCTCGATTATGCAAACGTCCCAAACACCCGTGTGTGGTCAATGCTACGATTGGATTGGTTACAGGGGTTGGCAGGTTGGCGATCCTTGCCATGGGATAGCCAAGTGCTTGGATGTCCGTCGGGTTCAGTTGGGGGATTGTGGGCGGAGGGTGACTATGCAGAACAGTGCAGTCGGCTGAAGATGGTCCTGAGGGCGTGCATTGCGGATGCAGAGGGGCACGGTGTTCGCTTTCTGTCGACGCGCCTCCCTGAAGGTGCGTTAGCAGCACTCCATGCAGTCGAGGCGGTGGGATTCAGGATTATCGAATCGTTCCTGACCTTTGGTCGCCAGACTGCCGATGAGATTCCGTTTGTCAGCAAATCTGATTTTTATATCCGCCTTGCACAGCCGGGCGAAATGGAAACGGTCGCAGCCATTGCTTATCGTGCCTTTGAATCGTTCCGTTTACGGGTCGATCCACAAATCACTGAATTGCGCGCTCGTCATTCGCGTCGCGAATGGGTCCGTAACGGATTCAAAGGACGCGCCGAGGCTATCTATGTCGCGGAAGTCGAACAGGAATTGGTTGGGTTTGTGCTGCTCCGATCAAAAAGGGAGGCGGAGAAGGTGGGGGAAATTGAACTGATTGCAGTTGAGCCAGCGTTTCACGGCAGGGGAATTGGTAAGGCGTTGGTCACGGAGGCTATTAGGCACTACCAAGGGCAGACCTCCGAGATCCAAGTCGGAACACAAGCCAAGAACCTTCGGGCGGTTGGACTCTATACCCGTATGGGATTTTCGGTTATCCGCTCTGAACTCTCGTTTCATCGACACTCCGATCAGGCATTTCTGGCGGAATCTGCTCGCTCAATTGAAGTAACGGATACTCACTGTTTAGCAGCATGTAGAGATGAGGAGAGATAAAACAATGGAGATGAAAGCCGCAATTCTGGCTGCACAGGGAGAGCCGTTGGTCATAGACTCGGTTCAACTGCCGGGGGATCTCTCCCCCGGTCAAGTCCTTGTCAAAACTCACTATACCAGTGTCTGCGGCTCACAGGTCGCTATGATTGACGGAAAACGGGGAAAAGACCCATATCTGCCGCACCTGCTCGGACATGAGGGCTCAGGAACGGTTGAGGCGGTGGGACCCGGTGTGAGAACGGTGGCGCAAGGTGATTGTGTCGTCTTGCATTGTGGAATCGGGGACGGGATCGAATCCGACACACCCAACTATCGGTGGAACGGAAAACACCTCAACGCTGGTTGGGTAACTACCTTTAACGAATACGCCGTTGTTTCGGAGAATCGGTTGACGACTATCCCCGCAGATTTCGATTTGAGACTCGCACCATTGTTCGGGTGTGCGACCCTCACCGGACTCGGTGCTATCAGTAAAGCGGGAATTGAGCCGGGGAGTTCCGTGGTGATTCTTGGCGCCGGGGGTGTTGGGCTGAATCTGATTCAAGGTGCTGCGCTAGTTTCTGCCCATCCCATCGTCGCAGTCGATCTGTCCGATCAGAAACTTCATCTCGCCCGTCAACTCGGTGCCACCCATTGCATCAATGCCAAAGGGTGTGATCTAACTCGTGAGATTCCTCGGATCGTTGGAGACACCTTAGCTGATGTCGTCATCGACAGCACGGGGAATGTTGAACTATTTGAAATGGCATATCAGCTGACACGCACCGACGGTGTGACAATGTTGATTTCCGGTCCAAAAGCGGGGTACAACGTATCGTTGAATCCAGAGCCGCTGCACTTTGGACGAACTGTCATGGGATTTCAGGTCATTACTGAAAGCCGTCCCCACCATCAAATCCCACGCTACATCAAGCTGGCAAACGCAGGGAAGCTGAAACTCCGAGAACTGATAACCGAGTCCGCTTCGCTCGACGACATTAATTCGGTGGTGGAAAAGATGCGGGATGGGAGACTGATAGGAAGGTGTATTATACAACTAGACGCAAGCTAAGAATCTGTTTAGATAGTTGTATAGAGGTAACACTACAGGAGCGTGGAAGAAAGAAACCGAGTTTTCAAAAAAAACTCGGTTTCAATGGCTGGGGAACTCACAGGGCGATGTATCATCAAACTGGACAGGTGATAAGGAGGGGTGCATGAAAATTTTAGTGACCGGGGGTGCCGGATTCATCGGTTCGCATCTGGTGGATAGATTGCTCGAAATCGGACACGAGGTAGTCGTTGTTGACAACTTGACGACCGGATACAGACATAATCTTAACCCGTGTGCTAAATTTTACGAAGCGCCCCTCTTGGATCCGGGGCTCGGTGAGATTTTTCAGCGAGAGAAACCGGATATTGTCAGCCACCATGCAGCGCAAAACGATGTCCGCAGGTCCAACACAGATCCGATTTTTGATGCACAACATAATATCATCGGCTCAATCCGTCTCATTCAGCACTGTATCAAATACGGCGTGAAAAAGGTGATTTACGCTTCCAGCGGCGGCACCGTCTACGGGGAACCAACCTACCTTCCGGTAGATGAAGCACACCCTATTGCCCC
The DNA here is from genome assembly GCA_022822785.1 of Candidatus Poribacteria bacterium. Taxonomy (GTDB): domain Bacteria; phylum Poribacteria; class WGA-4E; order WGA-4E; family PCPOR2b; genus PCPOR2b. The sequence continues at coordinate 27,792 of JAJEAL010000122.1, read as the reverse complement.
TATCTCCCCTTACGGAATTAGCAAACACACGGTAGAGCATTACCTGTTTCTCGCATCCGCCAACGCGGATCTCAACTACACCGTCCTACGTTACGCCAATATCTACGGCCCGCGTCAACATTCACGCGGGGGTTCGGGAGTCATCGCCATTTTCGCAGATTCAATGCTGAAGGGAGAGCCGCCAACTATCTTTGGGGATGGCAGCTCGACACGCGATTACCTCTTTATTTCGGATGCGGTTGAGGCGAATCTGCTCGCGCTATCGGGTGGTGACCGAGAGATTTATCATGTCAGCAATGGAGAACAGATTAATCTTGAGGAACTGTTTTGCAGACTGAAGGGGATTATCGGTTCAATTACGGGACGCGAGGGGATTTTTGAAATGTCTCCGGTATATGCCGAGCCACGGCTTGGCGAAATTCATCGAATCGCACTCAGTCCTGAGAAAATTCAGAGGGATTTGGGGTGGCTGCCTCAGATTCCGCTCCAAGAGGGTTTAGAACAAACCGTTCCATATTGCCGTTCGCTGTCGACGGTCTTTCCCACATCTGTCAGAGAGGGCGCATGATTATTTCACAGACACCGATACGCATCAGTTTTGTCGGGGGCGGAACCGACATTCCCAGCTTCTACCAGCAGGGGCGAAGTCATCAGCACCGCTATCGATAAATTCATCTTCGTCCGTATCACAAAACGATCGAACTCTCAAATTGCTATCAACACCCCAAACCGCTGTGAAACGGTTTCTCACCTTGAGTACATTCAGCACCCTCTGATTCGAGAGGCGATGCGAAAAACGGGGGTGACCGGGGGTGTGTCTATCACAGTTACCTCCGATATCCCCTCGCGCGGCTGTGGGTTGGGGTCGTCAAGTGCATTAACTGTTGGATTGCTCAATGCGTTGTACACCTATCGGGGGATCGAAATGTCCGCGGAGATCCTTGCACAGCAAGCGTGCGAGATTGAGATAGAACGCCTGAACCAGCCTATCGGAAAGCAGGATCAGTATATCGCCGCATACGGTGGGTTGAGACGGATTCAGTTCAACAGCGATGAAAGTGTCCACACACAAGAAATTCCAGCAACCCCCGGAACGATATCGCGTTTGAAAGAGAACTTCACGCTATTCTATACCGGGATTCAACGCCGCGCCGAAACCATCTTGCATAAACAGAAACGTTCTGCGAGTCCTCAGACGTTGCTGCAAATCAAGGAGCTTGTCCCCGCATTTTACAATGTTCTTGTAAAGCGCACCCCCCCAGATTGTTTCTCCAAGGTTGGACATCTGTTACACCGTGCTTGGGAGTTGAAGCGGTCCCTCTGCGGCAGTATTTTGAGCCCAATGTTGGATACTATCTATGAGCGTGCAGTCGATGCGGGTGCGCTAGGAGGCAAAATTCTGGGGGCAGGTGGTGGCGGCTACTTTCTGTTTTATGTTCTCACAGAGAGACAGGGGACTGTAACCGGGGCACTTGCGGATTTAGGGCTCTCGCAATTGGAATTCCATTTTGAAGGGCAAGGCAGTCAGATTATCGAAGGAAGCAATCTCAATGAAAGTCATTATCCCTATCGCCGGCAGTGGCACACGACTCCGACCTCACACTTACGCTTTTCCTAAGCCCCTTCTGCACGTCGCAGGACGCCCCGTCCTCGATTATATCCTCGAACCGCTTGTAGAACTTCCCAATCTTTCCGAGCTGATTTTTGTCGTTGGCGATAAGGGAGAACAGATTCACGCATATGTCGAAAGGCGCTACGATCTGCGGACAACGTATCTCTGGCAAAATGAACGGAAGGGACTTGGACACGCTATCTCGCTAGCAAAGGAACGCGACAATGGAGAACCGCTTCTTATTCTGCTAGGTGATAAAATCTTTGAATGTTGCTTTGAATCTCCCGACACATCGGGATTCTCGGAACGGAACCGATCTTATCGGGGCGGCTACCAAAAGCTCCTCCAGAATCCTTACACGGTTATCGGTGTTAAAATGGTCGAGAACCCGCAGGCGGTTGGCATCGTTGAGACCGATGGCGAATTCATTACGCGCCTTATTGAGAAGCCTGAAACCCCACCCACAAACCTTGTTATTGAAGGTGTATACTACATCCAAAATAGCGAACTTCTGTTCCACTGTTTAGACGAAATTATTGAAAAGGACGTCCGTACCCACAACGAATATCAGTTGACAGATGGATTGCAGTTGATGTTAGAATATGGTGAGCAGATGAAGGTTGAGTTCGTTGATTCGCTGCATTGCGGCACACCTGACCAACTGTTGGACGCCAATCGGTCTATTCTGGAACAACGGGCATCACAAATCTATCGCTTTCCCAACAGTGTGATTATCCCGCCGGTTTCTATTGGCGGGGGCACAGTTATTGAGAGCGCTATTATCGGTCCCTATGTTTCGATTGGCAGCGGGACCCGGGTCATCAATGCAATTATCAAGGATGCCATTATTCACCCGAATGCAGAGATACAAGGTATTCTAATCAGGCGATCGCTCATTGGTCCCGATGCGCGGGTGCATGGCGGTTTTCACCAATTTAACGTTGGCAGTTTGGCGCGAATCGATCTCCAAAACCTCTCGTGATGTCCGTACTCCTAAAAAGAATCATCGCTTAGCACTACGATCAAAGAATTGGATGCCGCCCTTGACTTCAAAGGAGAAAACTTTTGAATCCTGTTACGTTCCAAGGCGTTTTGGCTGCGCGCCGTATCGTCTATCAGTTTCTGAAACCGACGCCGTTAATTCGCTATCCAGAGCTATCAGAGATATTCGGCTTTCAGGCTTACATCAAGCACGAGAACCATCAACCGACGGGGAGCTTTAAGGTACGGGGTGGCTTGAATTTTATGAGCCAACTGCCGGCAGATCAGCGGAAGCGCGGTGTGATAACGGCAACGCGGGGGAATCATGGTGGATCTATCGCGTATGCGGCAAAGCAGTTCGGCGTTCACGCTACGATTGTTGTTCCACACCGCAATAATCCAGAAAAGAACAGCGCAATGCGTGCCTTCGGCGCGGAACTGATCGAGCACGGCGTTGATTTTGATGAATCACGTGAGTTGTGCGAAAAGCTGCAAACCGAACGTGGGTTCCGTTATGTTCATCCTGCCAACGAGCCCCCACTTGTTCACGGGGTCGGGACCTACTCTCTTGAGGTTTTTGAGGATCTGCCGGCAGTGGATACGATCATTGTGCCTATCGGAGCGGGGAGCGGTGCGTGTGGAGCGATTACCGTGGCGAAAGCGATTAACCCAGATGTAAAGGTCATCGGCGTGCAAGCAGCAAACGCGCCATCGGTTTATCGTTCATGGAAGGCGGGGGAAAAGATTGAGACGGATTCAGCAGATACAGTCGCTGACGGGCTAGCCACCCGTGTAACATTCGATTTGCCGTTTTCAATCCTCAAAGATGGGATTAGCCAGATTGTATTGGTGAGTGAAGCGGAAATTCGAGAGGCGATTCGGATGGCGTTGCGGTATACACACAATCTGATAGAAGGCGCTGCCGCGGCACCGATTGCCGCCGCTCGTAAACTGAGGAGGGACCTCTCAAACCAAGACGTTGTGATGATTATGAGCGGCGCGAACGTAGATATCGCAACTCTCCGGTGGGTACTCGGTGAGGAGTAGTGTGCGAACTAAGTATTCCAACTCTGTTTTCTTACGGATCAGAATGCTGCTTAATAGAGATGGCTAATTGCTCTATCTCATCAAATCTGGGACGATACAGAAAGAGCCCAATGAGTGCGATCGCCAGGAATATCAGAAATGTGCTCATATTGCCATTCATAAAAAAAATTGTTAATCCGAAAGCCGCAATGCTCTCTGCGATCGCAAGCGAAACAACCACAGCAGGCTTATATCTGGCAATGTATGGAGAAATATAGCTCGGTGTATTTTCCGTCTGCTCAGGAAGCGGTTTGGAAGCAGCTCGGTGTAACATATACTTCCGTATGAAATAAGCGAAGATTAGCCCAACGATTGACACCCCGTATAGGATTTGTGTTATCTGTCTAATAGTTCGTGGATGGTGCATCTGCTCAACCCTGTTACCAAGTAGCAATGTGAATATCAGCGCCAGCACTAACGTCAAGAACATCGCGATCCAAACAGTCCAGACCTTGAACATTCCCGCCTTCAGCTGCCTTATCTCCCTTGTAGGGTCTAACATTTCTCTTTCCTTCAGTTAATGTGCCACGGCGCTAGTACATCAGTTCAATGCACCAATGGACCCGTCCGTTAAGTTCACTCGTTCAGCCCTGGCTAAACTGGTTGGCAACAGCAACCAGATCCAGGATGTTCACGACGCCATCTTCATTGACATCGCCCGACAGTCCTTCGCCAGTTTCTCCCAACTGGCTGGCTGTGCGAACAAGGTCGAGGATGTTGATCGCCCCATCTTGGGTGACATCGTAGGGCGAAGACTCCGGGGTATATGTGAAACCGTCCACAAGCGTATCCGAGTTACCGTCAGGATTGGTCACAACGACATCGGTACTTCCCGCCGATCCCGCTGGCACCTCGACCATCAACTCGGTCGGTGAAACGAAAATCACATTTGACACGGCATTCCCGCCAATTGTAACGGTTGCCCCATCCTGAAAGTTTTCTCCGATTATCTGAACAGTTGCCCCACCTGTGATCGTGTCATTGTCCGGTTCAACACGAGTGAGTGTTGGTGTGACCACTTGTGGAGACATTGGATTCGCATCACTATCCAGCGGTGCCACAACCCCCATCACAATAAGTACCAAGCACAAAAGGTGGATTGTGCCCTCTGTCAATCTCATTCCTATCCTCCTGATGATTGGAATCAATCTGAATAAATTAATGATATTTTTTACGGTTTCAGCATCTAAGCCGGAACGCCTAATAGTAGGATACACGGTGCTGACCCATGTTATGAGAAGTTCCTCCCCGGCAGCCATCTAGTGGTGTCATCGTCTAGGGGTTAGGACGGGTGGTTCTCAGCCATCAAACCGGGGTTGAATTCCTCGTAGCGCTAATCGGTTCAGAAAGAATCGAAAGCTACGCTGAAACTCCAAGGCCGTCCTCAGTTTAACCATGATTTCCGGAATCAACCTGCCCTCCGGCTTTCTGCATTGTGATCGTCTTTATCAACCATCCCTTGCAGCCTTCATTAAGTCACCAAGCCGTTTGGCAAACCTGAGTGCACTATTATCTTCGGGTTGATAGTCAATCACTTTTCGAGCGTTCACGATACTCCAGAAGCTGTGCGAATTGTCACTGATTCCATAGAAGATCTGGAACGGCACCCCATTTTCATCTTCGATGTTTGGTGTCTCAATACTTTTGACGAAGAGTTGGGTCTGATCCTTCGCACTCAAATAGGCACCCAGCTCACGATGAATGTATTTCAGGTCATTCGGATCCGCGGCATCAAGAATCGTTTCACGGGGCGCACCGATCCGGACCTGCACGTTTTCGAGTTTCTTATCATCAACGTGTCCGGTCGCAAACACAAAGCCGAGATGTTCGTAGGTCTCCTTCGCCCAGCCGTAGAAGTTGTCAGATAACGGACGCATATCGGGTGTCACCACATCCCATTTATCACTCCAAATTAGATTTTCATAGTAGTCCGCCGCATGATTAGAACTACAGATAACCGCTCGGCCCACCTCTTCCTCCAAACAGGTCTGGTAGAGATTATACGCCATCTGAACGTTCGCCAATTCGTTCTCAAAGCTGCCACCCTTAAAAGCACAATGAACAACAGCGTCAATACCCCTGAAATAAGCACGGTATTTGTCTCGGTCCGGGTCGGTTAAGTCCGCAATCTGAATCCCATCGACTGTCTCTCCCGCTCGATTGGTCGTCTTGACATCGAGTAACACAAGCTCATACCGTTCACGAAAGGTGGGTAACATTCTTCCCGCGATATATCCTGATGCCCCTGTGACAAGAACCTTTCTTTTGTCAGCCATGTTGCGTTCCCTCCCGATAAAATCTTCTACAACCAACTAATATGCTGTTATAATTTTATCACTTGGCGTTGCCGGGCCGTCTAATAGTAGGACGCCTGGTTCTGGCCCATGTTACAACTGTTTCCCCGATGAAAAGGGGACTGAAAAAGCATGATAGCATAGCTAGCCCTATCCGTCAAACAAAAAAGTCCCCACAAAATCCTTGACAGACACATAATATCCTGTTATAATTTCGCTATCTAATTTTGCCGGGTCGTCTAATGGTAGGACACATGGTTCTGGCCCATGTTACGAGGGTTCGAGTCCTTCCCCGGCAGCCACCTAATGGCGCTATCGTCTAGGGGTTAGGACGGGTGGTTCTCAGCCATCAAACCGGGGTTCGATTCCCCGTAGCGCTATCGTTAGAAAACAAGTTTGAAAAGCTGCAATGCACCTCTAAAGCCGCCGTCAGATGGACTGTGATTTCGTCGATTAGTCCACTGATAGCGGCTTTTTGCATTTCTGGTGAGGCGAGGGCGTCGAGGAGTTCCGCTTGGAAGGTATCAATATCCGGGAGTTTGGGAAGGGGCTGTGCCTGTCGTCGGATCTCGGCTTCGACTTCGCGCTTGTCCGATAGTGCCTGATCAATCTTTGGCTTTACGATGTCCGCGGGGATGGCACCCTCGGCAAAGGCATCGGTGAGCCGGTCGATCTGACGGTCGAGGGAGGCGATATTCGCGGTGAGCCCGGCGATATTCGATTGGCTCTCTTTCAACAGGGCCCGCGAGGTATCCACAACCTGCTCGAAATAGTCCTTGAGAAAATCGGAGTCAAGGAAGGTCTGCTTAATCCAGTCGATGATCTGACGTTCTGCTTCGCGCTGGTGGAGCATGAGCTTGTTGGTGCATCCGTCTTTTTGACGCTGGCGGGTGCCGCATACATAGAACGCCTGATTCTGTTTGCGATTGCTGTGGATAATGAAGTTCGCGCCACATTCACTGCACCGCATCATGCCAGAGAGCAGGTAGACCCCTTTCTTTTTCGGTGTGCGTCCAAGCCGCCGGGCTTCGGCTTTCTGAAATACCTGATCAGCAACCTCCATCGAAATGATGCCGGGATACGCATCCTCGACGATGACCCACTCCTTCTGTGGCTTGGGGCGCAGCTGTTTGTTGCGTGTGTTCCAGACGATGCAGCCAGCAAAGGGGTAGGGATTCCGAAACCATTCACCGATAGTTTGTTTGTTCATGGGGGCACCGCGGCGGGAGCGAAAGCCCTTGTCGGTCAGTGCATCCGCAACGGCTTTGATACCCACCCCCTGCAAATGCCACTCAAACGCGAGTCGGACCGCTTCAAACTCCTTCGGATCAACCTCCCATATCACCTTCTGTTGCTTCTCCTCGGTCACAATCTCCTTGCGCCGGTAGCCGTAGGGCGGGATACCGCCATTGCTGTAGCCCGCGAGTGCGTTCTGCCGTTGATGCTCGAACACCTCTGCGCGTTTCCGCCGGCGTTCCAGTTCGGCGATAATGTGGAACTGACGCTGCATGAACCACTGCTCATCGTTCTCGCGTGGATCGCCAAAGTCCATGAGGCAGTATCGGATTTCGACATCTTGCTCCCATATCCATTCAATGAGTCTGCCTGCCTCGCGCTCGTTCCGGAACAGACGCTTGTCGTCTTTGGCGTATAGGATCCCTGGGAGGTCGCCGGCTTTGATGGCGGCGAGCATCGCCTGAAACCCGTCACGCTGGACGGTGCCGCCACTTACGCCTCGGTCGACGTAGATGTGATCGGGGGCAACGGTTATCGCGTCAGCCTTGGCTTTCTCACGGCACATGGCGACCTGGGCCTCTATCGTTGAGGTCTGGTCACGGTCCCTGCCGGGCGAATAGCGTGCGTAGATACTTCCTTGTTTTTCCATATCTCACCTACCCACTTCGGCGTTAAAAACCCAGTTTTCTGTTCTTATCAACTCGACTAACTTAATGTATTCAACGTCAAAATGATTATAAGCCTCAGGGATTTTGGGTCTGTGGGGTGCATTTGTCGGATCTTCTTCCGTTAGCACTATACAATTTTCGGACATCATTGCTAAAGCAACAACCCACGGATCCGCGGCAGATTTTCCAGTTCGAGCGTCTACTAGTCTTGGAAATTCTAATAACACCTCGCTAGCCTTGTTCTGTATGGCAGCATCAGTTTCCCATTTCAAACTAGGTATTAATTGGTGCTGATTACACCATTCTCGTACTCTTTCGTCTTTCATGACTTCATCAAAAGCAACTTCTGCCATCTTTAGTCTATCGCTTGCGATCAATTCCTCAATCTTGTACCAAAAAGCGGGGAAGTTGTCGATTGGATACCACTTAAACGCGTCAAACAGTGTGCTAGAATCAAGGCTATAAACGACCTGATTTTGATTAAACAATGAATTCATGCGAAGATAACGCTCTCAATTTTAGGTAGGTGTTTTGTGTCGCACCTAGAAAAGACAGCGGATAGATCAGCGAGTGTAATTTTCTGCTCATGATAAGCCGTAAAAGCGGTTCGCGCGAAGTGCTCCCCGGAAGTGTTAAGAAGCTTATTATGATACGGTACAAACCCGCCGGTGGGCGAACTATCTAGGTATTTGTCCAGTAGACTATTTCTGTACTCTTGGTAATCTTCCCGAGAAATATAAGCGAGTGTTGCTAATCGCCTCATAATGACTTCAGAGCTTGCACGAAAGTGTTTCGAGATTTGAGGAAGATCGGTTGCAAGCGTGTGCAGATTCACTATCTCTGATAATTCATCTGCAGGGACTAAAACTGCACCAGCTACGTCATTGCAAAAAACTTCGGTCTGACTCCAATCCTGGGGGCTGTCTTCTTTATCTCCCATGGGCTGAACGATACTTTTCCCAAGCGCAATGTGAACTAACTCGTGAATAATCGTAAAAATGCGGCCGTAAGGACTGTCTTTGGGGTTTATTATAATCACTGGAAACGGTTTCTGGACAATGCAAAACCCACGCACAGTTTCTAGGTCAATGGAGAGATGCGAGTTGGCAGAAGTTTGGCAGACAAGAATGCCTCTCGCTTCGACGGTTCGTTTCCAAAATTTCAACGCGGCATATTGGTCATCGGTTTGATGCAGTAATTCTCTGTCCAACTGGAGAAAGTTACTTATTTCTTGGGCAGCATGCTCCGGTGTGTCATCTTCACTCAGTTCCAATGTCACTTCAAACGGAGGTTCTTCCAACAATTCGTAAAATTCAAGTAGTGCCTCTCGCCTTTCGTAGGCTTCGATGATATTGGCATTTAATTTATATGCTTGTTCTTCATCAGTCGTGAGAGATTCTGGTAATTTCCGATAATCTGCAACGAGTGTAAAATTAGTAGGCGGCTCTGGCAAATAGAAAACAGAGATGTGGGTTTTATATAGCTTCGCAATCTTTTTTAATTGCGCGAAGGTGGGCTTCTCTGTTCCAGTCTCCCACGCCCTTAGCCGTGCAGGTTTCACATTTAATTTTTCCGCTGCATACTCAATAGACAGCCTGATGCGTCTTTCGCGCCCCCACTTGAGAACTTCCGGCGTAATGAGAGCTTCTACAGTTTTAGCCATGATATTTATTCTTACAAGTCAATTGTTGGCAATCTCTTATCAGTTATCGCTCGTTGGCTTTACGAATTTGGGTTGTTAATTCACCACTAAATCCCTTTTGTTCCTACGATTATAAGTCAACGTTGGTTGGCTCGTCGAGGTTTGCTGCCTCCAGTGTCTGGTCTCGGTCTCTGCTGGGACTATAGCGTGCGTAGATATCCGCCTGTTTTTCCATATTAGGTATACTCCTAACGTGAAAATTCAGTTTCTTACCTCGATAGACATTTCATCTCAACGCATAAGCCCGATCGTGTGGCCCAACAGTCAAGAAAACCACCGTTTCATCTGCTTGACCTTCGCACCTAGGATATTGACGTTCTTGGAAATGCCGATATTCTTGACAAATAAGGAAAATCATCCGAAAGTTTCTATCCACTCGCGCACTGCGATAGCCCCGTAAATCTAATCCTCCAGGAATCCGCCTAAGACGTTCTGTGCGTTGAGGATCTGTTCAACTCTCCGCTGGATACGTTGGCGTAAACTGGAGTAGCGAGCAAGATTTCGGACAAATCGGCCTTCATAAAAGGCTTGGTGTTCATTCATTCCAAACTTCCGCGTGGGTATGAAATTTCAACTGATTGGTTTTTTCTCGTTCAAGAATATCTTTCATATCCTCGTAAAGTGGAGAGTCTTTATCGAGGTCGAAGAAGCCCTCCGTGGCGAACTCCATGATTTCTTCACGCACCACTTTGCGAATGATGCCCTCTAACTGCTCAACAGTCAAGGTGATCGTCGTTTCTTGTGTTTCGGTAACATGGTCGCTCATATTGATTGTCCCCCTTCAAAGTTGGTAACGACTTCCCTTCTGACGAAAAAGTTCAGTTACCCCTTCCTGTTAGATTGTCCTAGGTTCTGTTGACATTTCATTGCAACCAGATAATAGAGAGACCTAAATCGGTTCACTGACGTAACACCCCAGACAAGAAACCGAGTTTTGAAGAAAAAACTCGGTTTCTGGCATCTTTTCCAGTGATTTGAGGGTTTCTCGCGACAGCAAAAACAAAATGTCAACACGCCCTAGTCATCAACCCTTGCGGCTGCCAGTCCTACACTATGTTCCTTCGGTCTCTGCCGGGGCTGTAGCGTGCGTAGATGCCTGCTTGTTTTTCCATAACTATCATACCCCCAATCAATTACCTCTACGCATCAGCAGGCGGGTCCACCGAGCGATTTGCGGTAAAAGGGGATGAGAATTGATAAGCCAGAAATTCTTCAGTGAATCTCGCAGCGTCCTTTCGGACATTTTATTGAACAGGTCTATAACCACAAAAGACCCCATTCGGCGTTAGGATATTTGACACCCGTTGAATTTGAACAACAATACTTGGCTTAAAGTCCATGATTTGTGGCCCAAATTAGCGATGGCACTTCAGGCTTTATGTGATGAACTTCAAGATTGGTATCAAATCCGCATCGACGACAAGTATTTCCATCGCGCTGTCTGACATTTTGTCTCCATTGTTGATATTCTGTTGATGTGCGGTCTTGCATTGGGATTTTCCTTTTTTACAAGAAGAGGACTTACGCAAATTTTGGTTTTCTCCTTCCTCCCTCCCCGCTCTTTATTGTTGCGCTAGTCTGATGGTTCTTCGCCGCTTGCGGGGAAGTTAGAGGGGATATCCACATCAGGATTTTGACCATTCAACTGTGTAAATCCTATTTAAAAATATTTGCATAATCCGTTACCTTCCTTCATTGCCCCTGCCGTTTTGATACATCCAATCCAAATTATTTTGGGCTGCGGAATAGCCACTTTCAGCAGCCCTTCGATACCATTTGACCGCCTCCGCATCACTTTGAGGTACGCCTCTGCCATGCTGATACATCCAGCCAAGATTATCTTGGGCTTTTGCGAGATTGCCACTTTCAGCAGCCCTTTGATACCATTTGACCGCCTCCGCATCACTTTGAGGTACGCCTCTGCCGTGTTGGTACATCCAACCGAGGTTGTCTTGGGCTATTGCATATCCTTGTCCGGCAGCTTTTCGATACCACTTGATTGCCTCTGCATCGTCTTGCGGGACACCCCTCCCATTTTGATACATCCAACCGAGGTCATTCTGAGCAGCAGGATCTCCCCTTTCGGCAAGTTGTCGCAATTGCTTTAACGTTTCTGTCTCCGGTGTTTGTTTTTCGGATTCGGTCTGTTGATTTTCGAGGGATGTGCGATTATCTTGCATGGAGATTTTCCTTTACCCTATCATGCTTCACCAATCATACCTTCCAAAGGACTCGAAGCTGTCGCGTAGAGTTTTCTCGGAATCCGTCCCGCAAGAAATGCTGCCCTACCCGCCTCGACTGCTTTTCGCATGGCGGTTGCCATTAGTACCGGCTGACGCGCTTTGGCGACCGCCGTACTGAGTAGAACACCGTCGCAGCCGAGTTCCATCGCGATAGCTGCGTCGGAAGCGGTCCCGACCCCCGCATCAACGATGACGGGGACACTGACGATGTCGCGGATAATCTGAATATTGTACGGATTGCGGATACCCATGCCCGACCCAATCGGTGCCCCCAGCGGCATCACCGTCGCGCACCCGATGTCCTCCAATTTTTTACAGGTGATCGGATCATCGTTGCAGTACGGCATCACCGTGAACCCATCTTTAACCAACGTCGCCGCTGCAGGTAACAGCTGCTCCACATCGGGAAACAGGGTCTGATCGTCACCGATGACCTCTAACTTGACAAGTGACGTGTCGAGTGCCTCACGCGCCAGTTGTGCCGTCAACACAGCGTCCTTTGCTGTGAAGCAACCTGAGGTGTTTGGTAAGATCGTATATCCCTTCTCGCGGAGGAGGTCGAATAGATTTTCCCCCGAACCGTCCCCAAGTTTTACTCGACGCATGGCAACAGTGGCAATTTCCGCACCACTCGCTTCAAGTGACCGCATCATCAGGTCGAAGTTGGGATAACCGGCTGTGCCGATTAGCAGTCGTGATTTATAAACGGTATCACCAATTTTGAGTCCTTCCATTTTTTCCTCTTTCTCGTTCTTTTTTCAATTTCTTGAGAATTTCGTTGGCAGTCCGATCCGTTGCAGGGTTATTAGACGCTCTATAGTCGTAAGGCTAATTCAGTTGGTATCGCCCGGTTCCTCGTAATTAAATTCAACTTTACTTTGTTTAATAACCTCATCAAGAATGTTCTGCAAATGCCCTTCCTGCACTGTTTCATTAAAGCGATTTTTCAGAATAGGAATATTGATAATTTCTTCAACGCAATTCATGTATTTCCTGACTATAGTTGTTATGAGGTATTGTTTTTTTGCTCCTGCCTGAAGTTTTTGCCCAAGAATATCGACAGGCTCCTCGGACTTAATGACGAAGGATATGGGATAGCGTTCAATTTTATCGATATCCAGAAAGTATTTTTTTACGTCTAGGGTTTCTGTCACTTGAAAGAATCTACCCAAAGGGCGCATAACAAAGTCTATACCGCCATCGTTTGCATTGGTGCGACCAGTTTTATAGAGTTTGAGACTTTCTTCCTCTACACTTTCCAGATCAAAACCGAAATAAATACTTTGATTGCTATAGTAATACTTCAGGATGGCATAACTAACAATTTCAAAAATACGCGCGTCAGCATTTGGTCCGAGAAGACTTACAATAAATGCTTCTACATTTTCGTTACTTTCTCCATTAATTCTTTTTAAGCGTTCGCAGGTTTGGATAAACGCCTCAAATGCACTTCGCTTCGTCTCAATATAGCGATCCACAATACTGATGACAGATCTAGCGATATTGTGCCAATTACCCACAGCAGAAATTTTTAGGAGGTTTTCATTGATCCAATAACGTTTTGCTTCAACATCGCGTAAAATTGGAATATACTCGGTTTGTGGAAAATACTTCCGAAAGTCGCTGTTCATGCGATGGTTGAGCGCATGATTTTGCAGCTTATTACCAAAAGGCAATTCTCTCTGACGCCTGAATAAATCTGTAAATATTGCCCCATGATAATTCGAGTAGTCGCCTTTTTCATCAAATCCGTGGAGGAGATAGTCTTCGATCAGCACATAGAGTGCGTAAAGGTTTGCGAAACTACCTCTTGCTTTTGATCCACGTGTTGCGGATATAGTTTTGATGTTTAGATACTGCAAGAGTTCGCTTTTCTCAAAAATGTCCTCTGCTGCATTCCCAAAATCGGACCGCAAAACAGTCTGAATTTGCTGCGTAAATTCGTGTTCCATTTAGTTTCCCTCGAATAACTTGAGGGTCTGTTGGGTTGGGATCGCCTGTTTCTCATAGGAGCGAGGCTCTCGTTTCAATTCTTCTCCCCCATAATGTGTCATTATTTGAAGCCTCCTCAACCCAATTTTGACGTAATCTTCTTCTATCTCTATCCCAATTGATTGACGCCCCAATTTTTTTGCAACAAAAGATGTTGTAAATGTACCCGCGAAAGGATCTAGAACGAGGGATCCAGGATTTGAACTTGCGCGGACAATTCGTTCAAGCAGCGCAACAGGCTTCTGGGTTGGATGTTTCTCGTACTCATCCATTCTGTAGCGTACACGCGGAAATTCCCAAACATTACCTGGAACCTTTCTTGAATTGTATTGTGTAGGAATCGGCTTTCGATAATCGATTAATTTGCGTTTGGCGCCTGTCTTTGCCTCAACAAGGATGTCGTCTGCGTTGAAAGTGTATCGCTGTTTATCTTTCACACAAAAAAGAATCGGTTCATATAGAGAACCGTAATACTTCTTGGCTTGGACCCCTGAACTATCATAAGACCAAACAATACGGGAAAGGATGCAGATTTTATCCCGAAGGTAGATGTCAAAGTAGGGCATATTTTGGGTGGCAGCCATGAGATAGAAACTACCTTTATCTTTCAGCTTACGGAGACAAAGATCAATCCATCTATAGCACCATTCGAGGTACGCCTTTTCAGAAATCCACTTATCCTTTCTGCCATTGAAGTTTTTACCGATGTTGTAGGGAGGGTCTGCAAAAATTAAGTCTACTGAACCATCAGGGATTTTGCTGGACAAGGCTTCAAGTGTATCTCCCCAAATTATCAGATGATTTCCTTTTTCCAACGCTTCCATAACTTTCTCATTTCGGATTGAGCGCCTATCCCCCTTGCGCTGCACGAATAATCTCGATCTCACTTTCCGGTTGAATTGCCGTTTCCGCCCACTGTGTTCTAGGAATCACTTCTTGATCGATTGCGGCAGCAATCCCCGGTCGAGAAGGGTCTATTTCCAGATCGAGAAGCAGCTGATGGAGGGTTAATCCCGGTGAAACTTCTTTGGCTTCGCCGTTTACTTTTATTTTCATGTGTTCCCTCCGTGATTATACAAACCGAGAGAGTTGAAAGGGCTTAATAGTATCTGATGTTTCCCCTGTTAAAACGAGCGAGGCGATTTCACGGGCGGTGACGGGTGTAAGCAGGATGCCATTGCGATAATGTCCCGTTGCCATGATGAGATTTTCAACGTCCGTTTCGCCCAGAATCGGTGCGTTGTCCCGACTAGCGGGACGCAGACCTGCCCACGTCTCTATTACGGGAAGGTCGTATATTCCCGGAACAGCTTCCCAAGTGCCTCTGAGAAGTTCAAACAAGCCACCGGCTGTTAGTCGCGTGTCAAACCCCATCTCCTCGCTCGTCGCCCCGATTATCAACCGACCGTCAGCCTTCGGGACCAAATAGACATCTGTCGGATACTTGGCACGTGGCGCCCGGATAACTTTTTGCAGAAAAATACCCTCTTCCATCTGCAATGCGAGCATCTGCCCTTTGACCGGACGGACAGGTGGTTTCACAGTTTCCGGTAAGCCGTCAATATCGCTCGACCAGCAGCCTGCTGCGAGCACGATGGTATCGGCTTCTTCCAGCTTATCTTTAACCCAAATCCCCTTTGCCTTGCCATGGACGATTTCAATTTTCTCAACGGTTATATTTTCGTGTAGGGTTCCGCCTGCATTCCGATATGCGTGGGTCAGTGCACCAACCATTGCCCGGTTGTCAACCTGATGGTCATCCTTGCTCCAGATAGCTGCCGTGATTTTGGGAGAAAGTAGGGGCTCCATCTCACGCGCTTCTATGCCGGTCAGCCACTCTACTTTCAATTCTAAGAGTTGTTGAGATTCATAGAGGTGTTCCAACTCTCGCGCATCATCTCGATCTACCCCGACAATGAGTGTGCCTTCCGCCCGGTAACCGACATTCATCTGACTATCGGTTTCGAGCTCAGCAACCCATTCCGGATACATCCGACAGCTCTGGACACCCAGCTTAAGAAGGGCGCGTTCCTCAAAATGGACTTCCGCGTGCGGGGCTAACATCCCAGCAGCTGCCCACGATGCCGCACGCCCGGCTAGGTTTCGTTCGTATATTGAGACGATACAACCCGCCTTTGCAAGTTGCCACCCAATACCGAGTCCGATTACTCCGCCGCCGACGATAATTATCCGTTTATTTAAATGTGCCTTGTAGATGGACATAGTTATAATGGACCGACTTCCAAACCATTTCCCAATCAAGGGTAGCACCCTTAGAAGTGGGAGTTATTTGCAGATAACCGCCTTCCTAATTTTAGCGCACTTTTACCCCCGCTGCAATGAAAAAAATATCCATCTGAAATTCCATTGCGTCTTTCTATCTGTTTATGATATACTATATATGATTAACCTGTGTCAGGATTTTTGCCTATCTAGGTCAATAGTGACCTTGAAAAAAGGAGGAGCTGGTGAATCAAATCTATCAAATTTAATGCCGTCATCGGTTTTTGATATCAAGCCAGTTACGTGATGAACGACGATTCAAAAAAGGAACAGGAAACAACAGATCAGCCCACAGTCGAAGTGCAAACCACCGATGCAGTTGAAACTGAAGAAAATGTGGACGCTGCCCCGGTGAGTGATGAGGACATTCAGCCAGAGGAGCAGCCTGCTGCAGCGGATCAACCACAAGATGAGCAACAAGACGGGCAGCCGGCAGCAGAGGTGGAGGAAAATGGTGAGGGTGTCTCTCTGTCTGCGGGTGAATCGGACGAAGCCCAAGCGACCGACGAAACCCCTTCTGCTGATGCGCCGGAAGCAACACCAGAGATCGCTGAAATTGAATCCCTTGAAGAAGCCTATGACAATTCCCTTAAAGCCTTTTCGGAAGGAGAAATTGTTAAGGGTACAGTAATCAATGTCGATCATGACGAAGTTATGATTGATATTGGGTTCAAGTCAGAGGGATATATCCCAGTTTCGGAATTCCCAATTAGGGACGATAGTACACCTACCGTAGATGTTGGTGACCAAATCGATGTGTACATCGTCCGCAGGGAAGATGCCGAAGGACAGCTCGTTCTATCCAAGGAGATTGCCGACCAGAAAATGGTTTGGGACGAGATTACAGAGGCTTACGAAGCGGGTCGCGTTGTGGAAGGAACCGTTGTGCAGCGGATTAAGGGCGGGCTGCAAGTAGATCTCGGCAAATTGCGGGCTTTCCTGCCGGCATCTCAGATTGAACTACGGCCTCCACAAGATTTCGACCAATATATCGGTCAGACACTTGAAGCAAAGGTTGTCAAACTTAGTAAGCGTCGCCGCAATATTGTGCTGTCGCGTCGTGTGATTCTTGAGGAAGCGCTAGCAACGCAAAAAGCCGCACTACTTGAGACGCTTGAAACGAATCAGATTCGCCCCGGTGTGGTCAAAAGCCTCACGACCTTTGGTGCGTTTGTTGACCTTGGTGGTATTGATGGACTACTCCACAAAACAGATATGTCGTGGCGTCGAGTCAATCACCCGTCTGAGGTTGTTTCGGTAGGGGATGAAATCGAGGTAATGGTTATCTCTGTTGACCAAGATGCTGAAAAGGTTTCTCTCGGATTAAAACAGAAAACGACGGACCCGTGGGAATCCGTTGAAGAGAAATATCCTATCGGCTCCACCGTTAACGGTAAAGTGGTCGGCATTGTCAACTACGGCGCGTTTCTTGAGCTTGAGGAGGGTGTTGAAGGACTTATCCATATATCGGAGATGTCTTGGACTCGACGAAACATTGCCCCCTCAAAGGTGGTTGCAAAGGATGATGTTATCGACGCAGTTGTCCTAGATATTGATAAGGATAATCAGAAGCTATCTCTTGGATTGAAGCAGCTCACGCCCAATCCGTGGGAGCTTTTGGAAACTAAATATCCTATCGGGACAAAAATCACGGGACGTGTGCGTAACCTGACCAACTTTGGTGCCTTCGTTGAAATTGAAGAGGGAATTGATGGTTTAATCCATATTTCCGATCTCTCGTGGTTGAAACGAATTGTCGACCCGCGCGAGGTACTCAAAGAAGGTGATGAAGTTGAGGTCATGGTTTTAAGCATTGATTCAATGCAGCAGAAAATTTCTTTAGGCCTCAAACAGATTGAACCCGATCCATGGATAGAAGTTCCGACCAGATATAAAATCGGATCCGTGGTGCGGGGTAAGGTTGTGAACATAACCAGTTTTGGCGTGTTCGCACAGCTTGAAGATGACATCGAAGGGTTAATCCACATCTCTGAGCTTGCTGAACAGCGAATTGAAAAGCCTGAAGATATCGTTTCAGTTGGTGAAGAACTTAACCTGAAGGTCATTCACTTAGATACAACTGAACGTCGAATTGGGCTGTCATT
Source organism: Candidatus Poribacteria bacterium (assembly GCA_022822785.1). GTDB lineage: Bacteria > Poribacteria > WGA-4E > WGA-4E > PCPOR2b > PCPOR2b. The sequence continues at coordinate 9,590 of JAJEAL010000122.1, read as the reverse complement.
GAAAGCCGCGCAGGCTGAGCAGGAACGCGCGACCATCACTCAGTATCAACAAGAGCAACAAGAACGGCCCCAAGAGCAACAAAAGGGCCGGGAAGAATTAACAGCGTTTGGAGGATTGCTAAAGGAAGAACTAAATAAATCGGGTTCTGAAGATGATTAATAGGTAAGTGTTGATATAGGTAAACTCTCTCTCCGTTCTTGACCGATTCACACATCTGGTATCGCACAGTTTAATCTCGTTGCAAACCAAATTTGCTGCCACTTAACCTTCAGAGAAGGTTTCTTTGATGGCTTCCATCTACTGCCGGCATGAGAAATAAGGTGTGATAGGCTACTGTTACACCTCACTTCTCACGCCCGGCTTCAGCTGACATCGCGCTGTTTATGGGTTACGTGATAGCACAATATTTCCTGTAAAGGCATCCAATTCCCTGCCGCCATCCTTTCCCTGTTGCTTAAAGCCTTTCGAGAAACTTCATGCGTTTTCTGTCCAACAGACCAAGATGGTTAATGCGTGGTTGGCTATGCCCTTGTGTTTGGAAATAACTTCTGGCTCTAGCGATACGAGATTTTCATCGCTTCACTATAGTGTGGTATATCGATACCTACCACTTATCAGACCGCGCGCAGGGGTGCTTGTGGTCTAGGTTAGAAGGAGTAAGGTTATCAGCACTGACTTGGCGGGCTGCCGCTCGCACGACTATTGATGGAAACGCGGGAAACCCATTCTAACTAATGGGAGTGGTATATGACCTCGGATCTGGAAAAGGAACGCATATCTCCAACATCAAAGCGAATCGGTTCCTAAAACCTTGACGCTGCTCAAAAACAGGTCTCGTGGAGGTTTTCTCATGCAGCGATAAGCTCCCGTTCAGCGGATTTAGGATAAGCTTTCTGTGCACACTAGTAGATTGAATCGTAGTTCTAATATATCCCTTTTTCAGTCCATAACAGAATTTAACCAGGAGTACTCAATTGGCTCAAAACTATGTATTTACATCTGAATCCGTAACTGAAGGACACCCCGACAAACTTGCAGATCAAATTTCTGATGCTGTGCTTGATGCGGTGATGCAAGAAGATCCGATGGGGCGGGTTGCCTGCGAAACATTGGTAACCACAGGGCTCGCGCTTATCACCGGTGAAATGACAACTAGTGCCAATTTCATTGATATACCCGCCTTAGTGCGTAAGACTATCCAGCGGGTCGGTTACACGAAGGCAACCTATGGCTTTGACTATGAGCACAGTGCACTGCTAACTGCAATTGATGAGCAATCACCTGATATTGCGATGGGAGTAGATCGACTCGGGGCGGGAGATCAAGGAATGATGTTCGGTTATGCTTGCCGCGAGACACCGGAGCTAATGCCAATGCCGATTATATTGGCACATAGATTGACACGCCGGCTTGCACAGGTACGGAAAGAGGGTATATTAGACTTTCTTCGGCCCGACGGAAAATCGCAGGTAACTGTTGAATACGTTGATGGACAACCGGTAGGCGTTAATACTGTGGTGATTTCCACTCAACATGCCCCAGAAGTCACAAACGAGGAGCTAAGAGAAGCTGTCATCGAAGAAGTTATCAAACCGATCATTTCTAAAGCGCTCGGCCGAGATGCAAATCTATCTGACATTACCTACCATGTCAATCCAACGGGACGTTTTGTTGTTGGGGGCCCTCAAGGTGATTGTGGATTAACGGGGCGAAAGATTATTGCCGATACTTATGGAGGTATGGGCCGACACGGTGGGGGCGCGTTTTCTGGTAAAGATCCAACGAAAGTAGATCGAAGCGCGGCGTATGCAGCTAGACACGCTGCAAAAAATATCGTTGCCGCCGGTTTAGCGGACCAGTGCGAAGTGCAAATCTCCTACGCCATCGGCGTCGTTGAACCGATTTCAATCATGCTCGAAACTTTCGGTACAGGTACAATCCCTGACGAGAAACTAACGCAGCTTGTGAAAAAACATTTCGATTTGACACCAGCCGGGATTATTGACCGTCTTGAGCTCCGCAACCCGATTTATTCGGCAACGGCAGCCTATGGGCATTTCGGACGCGAAGAGCCTGGCTTCACATGGGAATTGACAGACCACGTAGATGTGTTGAAATCAGAGGCAGGTGTGTAGAAGGAGAAATTATGAATCACGATATAAAAGATCAAGAACTCGCAGATGATGGAAAGCGGCGAATTGACTGGGCGGACCGTTTCATGCCTGTCCTGCGTTTGATTCGCCAACGATTTGAAAAGGAACGTCCCCTAGAAGGAGCCCGGATTTCCGCATGTTTGCATGTTACCACAGAAACAGCAAACTTAGCCCGAGCACTGAAAGCTGGTGGTGCCGACGTACTCCTATGTGCTTCTAACCCGTTGAGTACTCAAGACGACGTTGCTGCGTCGCTTGTAAGCCATGAAGGTATCCCCGTTTTTGCAATCAAGGGAGAGGACACCGAAACCTACTACCAGCACATCGATGAAGCGGTCAACTTTAAGCCCGCAATCACTATGGACGATGGAGCAGATTTGGTTTCTCGTCTACATGCAGAAGATGCAAATCCTGCGTACGTAGAGAGCGTCATCGCGGGAACGGAGGAGACGACCACCGGGGTAATCCGTCTCAAGAGTATGGCTGCCGAAGGAGTTCTCAGGTATCCAATTGTCGCCGTAAACGATGCCAAGACCAAACATTTCTTTGATAATCGCTACGGGACAGGACAAAGCACACTAGACGGCATCATTCGCGCAACCAACTTGCTTATCGCTGGCACTACAGTCGCTGTCGCGGGTTACGGCTGGTGTGGCCGCGGTTTTGCGGATCGGGCGCGCGGCTTAGGCGCAAATGTCATCGTCACAGAGGTTGACCCCTTGAATGCATTGGAAGCAGTGATGGACGGCTTCCGCGTTTTGCCCATGATCGAAGCCGTCGCCGAAGCCGATCTCGTTGTTACACTGACGGGCAATATTCATGTGTTGCGGCGTGAACACTTTGAAGCGATGAAGGATGGCGCGATTATTTGTAATTCTGGGCATTTCAATGTCGAGATCAACATCCCGGATCTCAAAGATTTAAGCACTGAAGTGATAACAACACGGTCATTGGTCGAGGAATATTCGCTAAAAGATGGACGCAAGCTCTACCTTCTGGGCGAGGGAAGGCTTATAAATCTTGCTTCGGCGGAGGGCCACCCCGCTAGCGTTATGGATATGAGCTTTGCAAATCAGGCACTATCTGCAGAATATGTTGTTAAAAACCATGAGGAGATGGAAAACCGCGTATATGACGTGCCGGAGGAATTGGATGCGTCTATCGCAAAATTGAAGCTACATGCCCTCGGCGTTGCAATTGATAAGTTAACAGAAGAGCAGCAGACCTATCTCAATTCTTGGACGATGGGAACTTAACAGAAAAAGGGTGGCTTATGAAAAATTCAGACCTCTGGGAAAGTATCATTTTGCTTGTGTCAGCGATTTTACTTGTACCAATCTGGATGTTCAAATCCGATCCATCGCAATTGTCTGACGGGATGCTCCGCCTGTATCAGATACTACAATTTGTGTTAGTAGTTGTGTTAGTTGCTATCCTCGTTCGTCGTGTGCGGCGCGTCATCGCCGCCCTACGTGAAAACAAAAACCGTCAGGGGCCCTTTCCTTTCTAAATCCACTTTCGCATATGATCCTAGCTTTCATCAGATATAGTTGCGAGGCTAATCCATGAGTATTTTAGTCGTCGGGTCCGTTGGATTGGACGATGTTAAGACCCACGCCGGCCAAGTCGAAAATGCGCTGGGCGGGTCCGCCATCTATTTCTCCACCGCGGCGAGCTTCTTCTATGATTCTATCCGGCTAGTCGCTGTTGTCGGCGATGATTTTCCCCAAGAACATCTCGACTTCCTAGAAGCACGAGGGATTGAACTTCAAGGTTTAGAACAGATTCAAGGTGGGAAGACCTTCCGTTGGGGGGGCGACTACACTAGCGACCTAAACGCTGCAACCACACTCTTTACAGACCTGAATGTGTACGGCGATTTCGATCCCAAATTGCCAGAGACATACAGAGATACCCCCTACCTTTTCTTGGCCAATATTAACCCCGACCTACAACTGAGTGTGCTTCGGCAGGCGACTGCTCCGAGATTAATCGTATGCGATACGATGAATCTATGGATTAATAACAGCCTTGACGCACTGATGCAAACGCTGGATGGAGTAGACATCTTGATCTTGAATGATGGGGAAGCGCGCCTTTTGACAGGCGAGAGCAATCTAATCCGCGCTGGAAGACAGATTCTGACCTACGGTCCAAATCGGGTCGTGATTAAAAAAGGGGAGCACGGGGCAATTACTTTGACCGATTCCACGTTCTTTGCTGCGCCTGCCTATCCGTTGGAATCAGTATCTGACCCAACAGGCGCGGGGGATAGCTTCGCCGGCGGGTTTTTGGGGCACCTCGCGGCTGGCGGAGAAACTTCAGAGTCAGCAATCCGCAAAGCGATTATCTATGGAACAGTGGTCGCGTCCTTCAACGTTGAGGATTTCAGTTTGAACCGACAACGTCGCCTGACGCGATCTGAAATCGAGGCCCGCTATCACCAGTTATGCGAGGCAGCCCTCTTTTGACCCTGCGCCCCCTACATTATCCCTCGCTATAGTAACAAACGATTTGCCGGCTAACCCGTTCCTTTCACGATAAGCACCCACCACGGCTCCTTGCCCACATCGTAAGTATCCAACGGGTAGAGATACCCCCCATCTTTGTCGATGCGGTATGATATCAGCCGGTCGGAAGACTGACCCGCACTAATCATAAATGTGCCATTCGGATCAATCCTGAAGGAGCGTGGGGTCTTTTCTGTCGGGAAGTAGCCGATGGAGTTTAATGAGCCGTCGGGATTGACAGCGTAGCCGGCAATGCTATCGTGCCCACGATTCGCAGCGTACAAAAATTTTCCGGACGGGTGCATCTCCAAACGAGCGCAGGAGTTGCTGCCATCGTAACGTTCGGGTAGCGTGGAGAGCGTTTGGAAGGCACTGAGAGTACCATCTGAGGCGTTGAATTTATAGGCCGTTACGCTGCTTCCCTGTTCGTTATCTGCGTAGACGAAGGGTTGGCTCGGATGGAAGCAGATGTGGCGTGGACCATCTTCACCTTCAGGTAAAACTTGAGGGGTGGCGTTGGAGGAGAGGGTTCCAGCACTGGCGTCAAACTGGAATTGAAAGATCGAATTGGTAGGACAGGTGTGGGACACAAATACAGCACTGTTTGACAGATCGATAGCGACTCCATGTGCGTGTTCACCAGTAGAGTGTGTATCACTCGGTTCGCTTTGAAGCGTCCCATTGTGAAAAAGGGGATAGACCGTTACTTTACCTGGAACGTAGTAGGGAATTATCAAAAAGTTGCCTGTCTTATCTATCTCAAGGTACGCTGGATCCTCCCACCCTGTTCCCCGCGTATCCATCAATTCAAGTTGACCCGTGCTTCGGTCAACCCGGAAACTTATAATGTCTCCCGTGGCTCGAATTGCAGCGTACAGGACATCTCGCGTCGGATGGACAGTGAGTATGCTAGGCGGACTGTAGACCGCAACCTCCCCGTGGGGAGTGAGTACTGCTGTATCAGCCGACATCTTGAAGATGGAAATTTTGTTCTCACCTGCGATGGAAACGTATACATAAAGATTCGATTGCGTTGAATCCATGGTGTTCCTCGTTGGTCCTGGCACTATGTTGATAAGTTGAACCTGATGGCCACCGGTAAACTTGACCCCACTCCGCTAATCACCCATCGTTTTTCTCTCGACGAAATTAGGTTCTGTTGACATTTCATTGCAACCAGATAATAGAGAGACATAAATCGGTTCACTGACGTAACACCCCAGACAAGAAACCGAGTTTTGAAGAAAAAACTCGGTTTCTGGCATCTTTTCCAGTGATTTGAGGGTTTCTGGCGACAGCAAAAACAAAATGTCAACACGCCCTAGACAGGCTTTCGCTGTCGCCGACGGCCGGGAGGCATACGGTTCAGTGAAAGTGCTGGGGCTGCCGTGAAGCAATCTAGTGTAGGGCCCAGTTTTGTACCCGCCCAAAACAGTGTGGTGATATTACTTATTACTACAACCGAACGGATGACCCCTCTACACCGATTACCTCCGCCTTTTGTAATAGCCACCCACGCTCAACAGGGTTCAGAACAAATAGAGTCACTGTTATCTCATACGTTGCCGGTCCCGTGATAATCCCTGAAACATCGACCTCTCCAACGATGGGCCCGCTCTCAATAGGTTGCACTTCCCCAATCGCCGCTTCTCTAACAAGCAAATTTCCATTGACCTCAAGGCTCAGAAAGGCGCCAACCTCAGCTTCATCTTGCAGGATACTATATCGCAGTAACACCGGTTGATGCAAAATCCGCACGACACTCACCTGATATTTCAATACAAGCCTTTCACCTTGACCCACCCAATAGGTATCAGAATCTATTAAGAGGGGCTGTAGAGCAATGACCTCAACCGTAACAGACTCTTCAGCCACTGCGAACCCGTCGGTCAACTCTAGCGTAATGGTATGTGCACCGGGCACGTCCGATGCAACGTAGGTTACGCTTGATGTGCTGCCAATAATCTGTCCGCTGCTCGCCTCCCATCTAAAAATTAGATCTGCCTCATCTCCTGAATAATTAAACGTTACGGCAACTGTTGTGGTCGCCCCCGGATCTAACGTCTGACTTGTTGGGACTAGTTCGCTAATCTCGACAGTATGTCGTATTGGAGCAGTTAAAATTTCATCGCCGCCGCAGCCAATCAGCATTAGGGTAAAAACACAGATTGGGAAGAGCCAGATCCAACCTTTGAACGGCTTAAAACGATTTTGGGATTGCACCCGGTGTGGTAAGGGGTTCGTTCTGCAATACATTATTTCGGAATATATATCTTTGGGTTCCATACCATTCGATTCTCCACCGATCAAAGCCACGCTCAAACCTGATGATGCGCTCCGGTGGACCAAGTTTGGCATGGAACGCCTCAACAGTCCTCTGATCACGACCAACGAGATATTTCGTTAGGATTGCAACACCGCCTAAAATTGCCGCGAGTGCTAGCTTCCCCTGAGTTTTCACACTAATGCTGTGAGCGGTTGAGATAGGACTTAGCAATAAGACAACCACCACTAGGCAACAGGTAAGTTTTTTTATCAGACTGAAATGTGAAATTCGGGAGAGGCTAGCACATCCCAATCCAGCATCTCTACTGTTCATATAGGTCAACCGCTGTTTCACCCCGTGCGAATCGCTGTGCAGTTCTAGCAGCGGAATCGCTGTTAGTGTTTTGGCGCACATCGGTCGTCCAACGTGCTAGCCCAACGAGTAGCTGCGTTCGCGCGGGATGTCCTTGACACAGTTTCCACTCATCAAAAGCAGTCCGTAAAGTATTGAGAATATCCCAGCCGTTATCGTCCTTGAGGATGCACTGTCCTAGCTCGGACAATAATCGGTCAGCAGAGAAGCCACTGTTGAGATATTGTCGCGTCATCCGCCCAACTTCTTGAATTTGAACTGTTTCAATGGTGTTGATGACCTCATCGATTGCTGCTTGCTCGTTTGAGGCATTTGATGTGGTTGCGCCTCTGGATGTGCTGAGTGGCATCTGCCTGATGTTAAGCCAGCGGTTGCTGAAGAATTCCCATGCTACGTGGTAGAGCGCTTTGGCAGCGACTTGAAAACCGGCGAATCGCAGGGTTGTACGGAGGGACGAGGCGAGGGAAATCTCCCGTCCCAATTCCCACCAGCCCGGACTCATACTTGCCGGGGTGCGTGCCATCCGATCTGCGCCTATAAGCACCATTGTCGAAGCGATACGGTTTATCTCGACACCGCTTTTCAGTGCCTTAGTGATAGTATCGAATGTGTCGTCGAGATCCCCACTGACAAGACCTGCAGCGAATGCATCCTCGTCAAAATCGGTCGTCTGAGCCGGTGGATTGGCAGCTAAATCGGCGATAAAATCCTCTAGCGATTCCAGTTTGCTGATTGCCTCCCGCCGAATTTCGTCCGGGGCACCACGCCCCCGACCGAGTATTTTGGCGGCGAGATTACAAACTAATTCTTCGGCGACCTCCCAACCGAACTGTTCAAGCAGTTCAGCGAGATAACCGATATAGAGTAAGCTCTCGTTATGTCCTAGGAAGAACGGTTCAACAACGCATTCATACGCCAACGGAATAATTTTGTCGTCGTGTCCGCCGAGCCGCCGCGCGGTGATGAGGCACTTTTCGATGCCTTCCCACTCGCGATCGGCAGAGAAGACGCGAATCCATCGCTCCAACTTCTCCCACGTAATCTCTCCAGGCAGTGGAGTAACAGCCGGGCGGTCACCTGCCCGTCCCGACGCCCCTGACGCTGCCATCATCAGTGGAATGAGCCGGTCTTCCGGGTCGTACTGGCTGGCGACTTTAACACCGTTGATCAGATAGGCAAGTTGCCATCCGCCATTTCCTGCCTCAAGTTCGGTGACAAAGTGTCGTCCCCCATGCCGTACCAATCGGTTCAGGACCTCTTCTTCGGAAACCCCTCTCGCGAGCATAATTGCAACCGCCTTTGAGAGCGTCCAATTATCGCCACTCAATAGCCCTTCTTGAAGGAGGAGAAAGTGGGCATCGTCCCGTTTGTTTCCACCCCCAGCAATATCAATGTATATTTCGTCTTCACGGACTTCGATGGGGAAGGTCGATAGATCGTCACAACCGCCGGTGAAACAGCCACCGCCCCCCATATCGTAACTCCAGCCGTGCCAATCACAGGTAAGTACACCACCACGGACACGCCCGCGTGTTAGCGGATACCCCATGTGTGGACACTGATTATCGGTAGCATAGATGTTACCGTTGTGCTTGAATAGGGCAACGCTCTGCCCTTCGACCCTAACCGCTCTAGGCTTTCCTTCAGCCAATTCATCCAGATCAGCGACTTTGACAAAGTTGGATGGTGTGTTCGACATGATTAATTCTCCATTGTTGTTCTATTTGCACCGTTTTTCAAAAAATCTCATGCGCTTGTGAGTACTTGACATAATGTAATTCAGCATTTATATCGCAAGTGGCTTAATCCTCAAACACCTCTACCGTTGTTCGCCCTTCCGCAAAACGCATCGCCGTGGTTGTAGCGGATTCGCTATCCTTATTTGTGCGGATGTCAGTGGCGTAGCGGGCAAGTGCAACGAGCAGTTGACTGCGGGCGGGGTGCCCGGCGCAGTGGTTCCACTCATCGAACACGCTACGAAGCGTCGGGAGGATTTCAGTGGCGGTGTCGTTCCATAGGATGGCTTTACCGAGCGCATGGAGCAAGGTATCACCGGAGTAGCCAGCGTTAAGGTATGCGAGCACTTGTCCACCGACCGACTGTACGTCAAGGGTTTCAATGGTATTGATAATCTGTTGGATACCCTCTGCCTCGTTGACAGCATTGAGCCCACCTTCTGCTGCTGGCGGAGTCAGGGTGCGAGACGGGATGTTGAGCCAGCGGTCGTCGAATATGAGCCACGCCGCGTGGAAGATTCCCTTCACCGCGGCGTCATCACCGGCGATGCG